>JBDVMP010000068.1:0-36449 GCA_039970095.1 Cyclobacteriaceae bacterium | reverse complement strand
AAATGGTTTTTCATCACCAAAAACCATCGTATGATCTTCATTGATATGCAAAATATGAAAGCTTAGCTCAGCGTTGAAAAACCGAAATACACGCATTGCTGTAAAAGGGGTTGCCCCTTCATATCCTTCTGGTGTAAAAAGAAATTTGTGTTCTCCGAGCTGTACCAGAGTGTATGAGCCGGCTGTTGTTCCCATATAGATTTTGGTTTTATTGACTCATTCAATATAAATAAAAACATCGATTTTTAGCGTTTTAGGCCGTTTTCAAAATAAATTTTAGTTTTTCTGAAACTTTATTCTAATTTTGAGGTGTACTAGTTGAGTAATACACTAGATCAGTAAAGAATGTTAAAGATCGATGACCTGAGTTTTGGATATAAAAACAAGCAATTGTTTGATGGGCTGGAGCTGAATATGCCCGCAGGCAATATCTATGGTTTATTGGGTAAGAATGGTGCTGGAAAGTCCACCTTGCTCAAACTCATAGCTGGCTTGCTATTTCCGCAAAGGGGTCGTATCGATGTGGCTGGCTTCAATCCCGGAGATAGAACACCGCAATTTCTGAGCGAGGTGTTTTTGGTTGCAGAAGAGTTTGAGCTGCCAGCCGTAACCATGGAGCAGTACCTGAAGCTATACAGTCCGTTCTATCCACGCTTCAGCAAGGAGTTGTTTGATCATTATATCAGGGAGTTGGAGGTAGCGCCAGACAGCAAGTTGCAGTCGCTCTCTATGGGGCAGAAGAAGAAATTCTTGCTATCGTTTGGCTTGGCTACAGATAGCAGTTTGCTCATCCTGGATGAGCCAACAAACGGCCTGGACATTCCTGCGAAGAGCAAGTTTCGACAGGTGGTGGCCAATGCCATACACGAGGATAGAACGTTTGTCATCTCTACCCATCAGGCACGCGACATGGAAAACCTGATCGACCCCATTATTATTTTGGACGAAAGGGAGGTTATTTTTTTCCGGGACTTTGAGCAGGTTTCACAAAAACTGACTTTCGAGCGCATGAGCCACTTGCCTCAAGATGGGAATTTCATTTATGCTGAGCCCACATTTGGTGGTTTCACAGTAGTGAAAAAGAACCAAACGGGTGTAGAGACCAATATGAACATGGAGCTGTTGTTCAATGCAGTAGTCAATGGTAAGGAGAAAATGTATGAAGCTTTCAAAAACTGATAACTGATGAACAAGCATTTTGACATATCAAGATTTTGGATGCTGATGAGGCTGGAACTGGTTCGTAGCAAACGTGCCATTGCCATGCTTTCGGTGATCGTTTTCGGGATGTTGTTTTTTGTGGGGATGTTGCTCAGCCTGGCTGTTGAGAAACATACGGTCGTGTATGACCCGGAGGAGAGCTATGCTTTTACACTACTGGTAGGCGGGTTTGTAATCACCAGCCTGGCCTTTAGCGAATCGAGCAGAAAGCTGAAGCGATACAACTTCCTTATGCTGCCGGTATCGGCACTGGAAAGATTTCTTTGCATGTGGATTTTGACCACAATCGGGTGGATTCTGTTCTATACTTTGGTGTACACAGTTTACAGCTTGGTGGCCAACCCGATTGGCCATATGATCTATAGCAAGGTGCAATTTCTGGATTTCAATCCGTTGGGCAGTTTTGCGCTCACCACCATGTTGTATTACGTGGTGACTCAGGGAATATTTCTTGTGGGTGCCGCTCATTTCAAAGGGTATGTTTTTCCTAAAACACTATTTGTTCTTATACTTTTTGCTGCAGCTTGTGTGGCCGTCATCTATTTCGGCTTGAAGGAGCAGTTTTTGTCTGATCACTATTGCAACGTCAATACTGGAGAGTGCGAACTGGTAGAGGCATCAGAGGCCCATGTGATATGGGATATAATACAAGGAGCATTTTGGTGGGCGCTGGCGCCACTGTGCTGGCTGACGACTTATCTGGGACTAAAAGGGCAGGAGGTGTAAGATGGAGTTCAATGATAGTCAGGCTATTTACTTACAGATAGCCGATCTTTTTTGTGAGAATATTTTGCTCGGCACCTGGCAGCCGGGAGACCGAATTCCCTCCGTAAGGGAGATGGCCGTGAGCATAGAGGTAAACCCCAACACAGTGATGAGGACTTTCACATATCTGCAGGAGCAGGAGATCATTTTCAACAAGCGCGGAATCGGGTATTTCGTGTCTGAAGATGGGTTGGAAAAGACCAAGGCGCTGCGCAAAGAAGACTTTGTGAGCAATGAATTACCGAAGGTTTTCAAGGAAATGGGATTGCTCAATCTCTCGCTCAAAGATGTGGAATCACATTATGAGAAGTACCTAAAGGAAAAGGAAAAAAAATGATCTTAGGATCAGCAAAATTGTAAAGCGATGCAAGCAAGCAAAAAAATATTGATCACGGTAGCCGGCGTTTTGATCGCCTTCTTGATCACCAGTGTATTCATTGTGAAAGACGACCTACAAACCGTAGTGGATAACTACGGCGCAACTCACAGATATATAGCCATACCGACAGATTTTTTTGACAAACTCAAAATCTCATCCAATTGGGATGTGAAAATCTCTCAGGGGAGAGATCATAAGCTGGAGGTCATCAATCCGGATACCTTGAATGCCCAGCTGGAAAACATAAACGGGACGGTACATTTTATGGGTGACTCTACAACAGAAACCCGTATAGCCAGAGTGACCGTGCCCAGGCTTCAGTTTATTGAGGCCAAAGGCAATGCTGTGGTGGAGGTGATCGACTTCACACAGGATTCAATGAACGTCAGGATTTCAGATAGTGTGTTTTTTATCAGCTCCGATAATTCCATTCTGAATATGCCTGTCAGCACATCCGGCTATGCACGGGTGGAAGTCAGAACCAATCCGGACTAACACATAACATGAGATAGTAGTTAGAGCCATTTGATTTTAGAACACGCCCTGATCAACTGATCAGGCTAACAGAAAAGTAACACCTTAATTTCTTAAAAAATGAAAAGCGCATTTTTAATGGGGATAGCATTGCTATTTTCTATATCAGTTATTTGTCAAAATTTAACTCAAACTGTCCGTGGAAGTATCAAGGATGTTGATAGTCACACACCGTTGATAGGTGCCACAGTGATCGTGACGGGTTTTGATCCTGTCAAAGGAACCATAACCGATGTTGACGGTGATTTTCGTTTAGAAAATATTCCGATTGGCAGAATTTCACTGCTCATATCTTATATCGGCTATGAGCCAAAAACCATTTCCTCAATTGTGGTAACATCAGGTAAGGAAGTTGTATTAGATCTTGAATTACAGGAGTCTGCCACCAAAATGGAGGAGATCGTGATTACAGCTGGAGTCGCCAATGGAGAGGCAATGAACGAAATGGCTATGGTAAGCTCCAGGTCTATTTCCCCAGAGGTAATCACAAGAATAGCCGGGAGTTTCAATGACCCTTCCAGGATCGTTTCTAACTATGCAGGCGTGGCAGCCACTCAAGACGGTAGCAATGATGTGATTGTTCGGGGAAACTCCCCAAAATATGTGCAATGGAGATTGGAAGGTATCGAAATCACCAACCCAAATCACTTTGGTGATCAGAGCTCAGTTGGTGGTTCCATCAGCGCATTGAACAACAACCTACTGTCCACATCTGACTTTTATACGGGTGCTTTTTCTCCGGAGTACGGCGATGTGCTTTCGGGTGTATATGACGTGAAGCTGCGTGCGGGCAACAATGAACAAGCTGAGTCTGTTTTTGGCTTTGGTCTTTTGGGCACGGATCTTACCATGGAGGGGCCGTTCAAAAAAGGGTACGACGGGTCATACCTTGTCAATTACAGGTTTTCTACTGCCAGTATGATTCAGGATTTGGGTCTGCTGCCCGACGAAGTAAACGGGGTGCCTAAATTTCAGGATGCAGCCTTTAAGGCCACCTTTCCAACTAAGAGGGCTGGCTACTTCTCACTATTTGGGTTGGGAGGCTACAGTAGTGTGCTGTTTAAAGACGTGACTCCAGCGCTGTGGAACACCCCCGGAGATCGCGCTATGGCAGATGAAGTCAGGGAGGATTTTGACAAAAAATCATTCCTGCTAAATGTAGGCCTGAACCATACCCTTACCATAAATAAAAACAGTTTTATTAACTCGACGATCGCCTATTCGGTGGACGGCATTGAAGATCAGGTTTTCGAGTTGCGTCGGCAAAAAATCTATGACGAAAATGGTCAGTACTTGAGGGACTCCACTCTTAGCAACGACTTGAATTTCAACGGTCGTTTGATGAAAACCACCTATCGTGCAGCCACAACGTATCATCATAAGTTTGGGCCAAAGAGCAAGATTCAGGTGGGGTCCAAGTTAGCTCTGTTTGGCTATGACTATGAGCAAAGCCGATTTGAGGAAACACCTGCTGACAGGCAGACGCTTGTTGATTTCGACGAAAATATCAGCACACTTCGCAATTTTGTCAGCTGGAAGTATAGGTTGACGGAGGATTTGACGGTGGTGTCTGGCGTACATAACATGAATGTGCTTTATAACAGAAAAAGCACGCTGGAGCCACGTGTAGCGGTGAATTGGCAAATGAGTGATAAGAGCTCGATCCATGCCGGGTATGGCAAACACAGCACCATGGAGAGCGTGCACAACTACTTTGCAAAAGTGGATGTGGATGGCAACCTGATAGAACCCAATCGAAACCTGGATTTACTCAAAGCAAATCATTATGTGCTAGGGTTCAAGCAACAGGTGGCTAAAAACGTGACAGCCACGGTGGAGTTCTATTATCAGGATTTGTATGACCTACCTGTTGAGAACAATGATACCAGCTACTATGCTACAATCAACGAGGGCCTGGAGTTTCGATACATAGATCTGGTAAACAAAGGAACAGGCAAAAACTATGGAGTGGAAGTGACGATAGAGCGTCCATTTCTCAACAATTATTACTTCATGGTGAATGGCTCCCTGTACCAATCAAAGTACAAGGCTCTGGAAGGTGTGGAGCGCAACACGCAGTACAATGGAAACTACCTTGCCAACGTCATTTTTGGCAAGGAGGTACTGCACCTGGGTCAAAACAACAATCAGACTCTCGGATTTAATGCCAAGATATTTTTCGGTGGAGGGCGAAAGGTCATTCCGCTTTTACGGGATGAAAGTGGAAGCCTGGCTGTGGATGCAGATAACAACCAATATTGGGATTACTCAAAAGCTTATGAGCATAGCATAGAAGATGTGCATTCTGTTGTGCTGGCGATAAACTACAAATGGGACAAGCCTAAGGCAACTCATGAGCTGTTTCTCAATCTGGACAACCTCACAAATACCAAAGGAAAACTGGGCGAATACTATGACGAAGGTGAGCCAAACTCAATTGGCTACCTAAGGCAGTTTGGCTTCTTCCCCAACTTGATGTACAGGGTTTATTTCTAATTCAATTTCAAAACCAAAAACACAAATAATATTATGAAAAAAGTAATTTCAATTTTCGCGATCGCAGCACTAGTTGCTGCTCTGAGCTCATGTGGAGTGAGTGGTGCTTATGTATATAACCACAACCAAAATGCCACGCAGGTGACGCTGGCCAGCAACAACTTTAATGTGGTAGGCAAGGTCAAAGGCACATCGGAGGCCAGCTACGTTATGTTCGTAGGTGGACTCAAAAAGAAACGCCTATATGAAAATGCCTACACCGACATGATCAACACCGCCAACCTTGAAGGCTCGCAGGCCATTGCCAACGTGATCCAGGAAGAGCATTTTGGAGGTGTGCCACCATTTTTTATCAAACGTACGGTGACTGTAAGTGCACATGTAATAGAATTTATCGACTAACAAAAACTTTAGAAATCATGAAACAAGAATTTAAAAATTGCGGAAGCAACTCTTCATCACCAAGCTGCATCTACATCATGGGCTTGATTGGCGCAGCTGTGTATTACATCTCTGTGGCTAGCGGATTTTGGATGGGTGTGTTGGGATTCCTGAAAGCGCTCGTGTGGCCTGCTTTCCTCGTATATGAAGCATTTGTGCATCTGAGTGTCTGACCAATCGATTTGATTATGGAGTTTTTTGTATTCAAAACAGACATAGAGTCAGAAGACAGAGTGGCGGTGATCAGGCGCGAGGTTCGAAAGTACCCCGTGATCACCACCTGGTCTGTCGATACCGAAGATTGCGACAATGTGCTGCGTGTGAAAGCGTCTCACGACTTGCAAGAGGGCGATGTGATTCGCTTCATAAAAGAGTTGGGCTTTCGGTGTGAATCATTACCCGATTAGGCAACTTAAAAAACTGAACAGCGATTAATATTTAATTTCAATAACTGAAAAACATCAACCAAAGCATGAAATACCTTCTGAGTTCGCTTTTCCTGCTGATTTGTTCATGGACCTTCGCCGTGGGTGAATCATTGAGCGGTACAGTATATGATGCCGACACCAAAGAGCCCCTACCCTTTACCAATATAGTAATTGAGGGCACCTACAATGGCACGGTGGCCAATGTCGATGGGCAGTTTGTGCTTGACCTTGGTGCCGTTGAGGATGGAGATTTTATCGTTTTCAGCTATGTGGGGTACGAATCGCAAAAAATCAGCGTGACCGACCTGATGCAGACAGATGCTATATACATGAAGCCAGCCACGCTCAGTCTCAATGCTGTGGCGGTATATTCTAAGGAATTGAATGTAGAAGATATCATTAAAAAAGTAGTTGAAAACTATGAAGCCAATCACCCTCAGCCTAATCAAAAGCAGCGCGTGTTTTATCACAAATATGAAAACGCATTGTGGCCAAAGTCGAACAAGATCCGCTTGAAAGAGTCAGACTTTGAAGGCTTGGATAAGGAAGAACTCAACGGGCTTTTCAAGAATATGCCCGAGGCTTTTGTGGAGTATCACGATGCGTTGATTGATTTTTATACTTACGATGGCGATAACAAGGTGGACCCGATTGAAGCGATATCCCTGCAGGAGAGCTCCATGGATGATTTTCAGAAAGAGATGGAATCTAAATTTGGTGAATTCTTCGAAGAAGTAGAGGCAAGCCAGCAGGACAAGGACATCTACTACAAATTCCGTACAGGCATCTTGGGAGGTAAAATTGATGATGGCGGTGATGAAGAAGAAGATGGAGAAGTTGATTCTGTGCGGTTGGCACAAAAGCTTGATACCGTCAACTACGTGATCGATACGGATCATCTGGCCGCCAGCGTGGATAGGGTTCAAAACAGGTGGGCCGATATAGAAAGTGAGAATCTGGAGTTTTTGAATAAAACGGGCAAATACAATTTTAAGCTACATGAGGTCACCGTCTATAATGATGAGCTGGTGCATGAGATCAGCTTCACACCGAAGCGTGGTGGCTTGTTCGAAGGGCGCATGTTTGTGACCACCGATAGTTATGCCATTCTCCAGCTCGACTATGTCTTTGCCAAAGGCAAAACCACCGAAAATTTTAACATATTGGGTATAGGTCATTCCACAAAATACCGTGGCGCCCGTGTCAATTATGAGAAAGGAGATGGTGGATATTTTGTGAAATACATCTACGCCAACCAAAGGGAAACGGCCTCTGTGGATCGTGATTTCTCGATCATGAAAAAGCGAAAACGATTTTTCATAGATAAGGAGCTAAACGAGGTGAAGATGACCGTAGATATGAATTTTGACATTGACGTTTACCTGGAGGTCCTGGTCTTGGGTCGGGAAGAATTGGCTGAGGAGGAATTTGAAAAATTTCGCCAGCCGTTGGTTACACGGTTCAAGAAAGAAGCCGTCTATGACCCAGATATGTGGACCAACCCATCGGTGATAGCACCCTCGGCAGAGCTAAAGAAGTACAAAAGGGGGGAGCAGTAAGCAACCCCTCGTGCATAAAACAACAAAGCCCTTTACAGGGCTGTGTCTGATCAATTCGCTTCCGTGTATTTCTTAAAGTTGTTCAGAATGGCTTGCCATCCAGCTTGCTGCATTTCCACAGGATTTTGAGATTCCGCCTCAAATATTGTGGTAACAGTGGTTTTGCCGTCTGCCTCTTCTACAGTCACCCAAACCTTACGGCCATCTTCGATGGTGTAAGTTAGTTTTTTGAACTCCTCTACTTCGTCGTACGTGGCAGTGAAGTCAAACCCAAAACTTCCGTCTTTTGCTTCCATACGCGCGGCGTATTTTCCGCCTACTCTTAGGTCGTTTGATGCTGATGGGCAGCACCAAGATGAATCTGCAAAATTCCACAAAGTGATGTGCTCAGGCCGAGTGTAGTATGCCCAGACTTTGTTTTTATCCGCCGCTACGGTTGCCTTTACTGTGATTTTTGTTGTTTCCATGGTTATGGCTTCTTGTTTCTTCCGTGTTTTTTAGTAAGTAGCAATTCAGTTCGTTTCTCCATTTCGTCTGCGATTGCTTTACTATCCGCATCCCCTCGTTCTCGTAGGTTGTTAATAATGTTATGATAGCTCTGCTCGTCTCTATCCTGACTGAGTTTGAAAACATTGTCAAGTGCGGTCACCTCAATCTCGAATGCCACTATCGCCTTCATAATTCTCTCCATCCTTTCAGGGTCAAGGTTATCATAGGCCGTTGGGGAATCGGGGTTGTTGTTTTCAAAGTGCAAGGAGATCTTCCTAAGCATGTTTCGGAGTGCAGCACCGTCCAAAAAATGGATAATGCCTCTCGCATGAACACTCATATAGTTCCACGTTGAAGGAGTGTGAGGATTGGTGTACCATGTGCCGCTCACGTAGGTGTGATTACCTGTAAAGACAGCAAGTACCTGCTTGTTTTGCATGAAAGCCTTATGATGATCGGTGCTTCTCATGATGTGCCCACTGAGGTAGGTTTTGGCACCTCTTTTTTCAAAAAACAATGGGACTTGCGTTGCGACAGGCCTGTTTGCATCATCCACACCAGACAACAATGCAAATGGGTGTTTTGAGATGAAATCTTTTATGACCTCATTGTTATTTTCTTTGTGGTAAGGCAGGTCGTACATGGTTAATTACTTATATGGTTTTATCAATTATCCCTTCGCTGCAGATATCCTTTTACCAGACTGTTCAAGACCAAATTTCCTCCAACCTCATCGTTTTTGAAGATGGCGTGAAGTTGATCGTAAGTCAGATCTCCGCTAATTTGGTTTTGTCTGGCTATGCGAGCGAGCTGGTATTGCTGAATGATCATTTGGATAAGAAAAACGAATACTCCAATGAGAGCTATGGCCAATATGATGCCCAACACATAGGGCATAATCATGATGGGTAGCAGTGGGTTGAAAACCTTCAACACGCTCATCAGTATTGACAGGAGAAAGGCAATCACCGCACACGCAATCAGCACATTTCGCAGCATCAAAAAGCCCCTACGCATTATCACCCAAATAGACTTGAAATGCCTGAAAGTCACAGTCAAAAAATACCTGAGCGGGTTGTTTATTTTGTTGACCAGATCCATGGAATAGCGCAGGTGGGGATATCCCGTATAAGCCGTGTTGGGCAAGCGCTGCTCCTCGTCCAGCATGAGTATGACGATTGGTTTGCCCAGCGTTGAGGCTGTCATGATTTCCGCATCGGTGAAGTTGGACTCGCTCCTATTGCCCGGGATGGTCACCACGGCATCCGACTTTTTCATCATTTTGCTGATTTTCTGGATCACTTCATTGTGCTCCATGTTGGTGTAGGGCAGGTAATAGGCTTTTATGGGGAATCCGTCAATGGCTTCACGTATTTCTTTGGCAAAGTCCTCATTTTCAAAATTGTAGGAAATAAAAACCCTGATAGGTCGCCATCTGGTAAAAATCAGCGCCATCAGAATAGCAAGACCACCCACACCTGCCAGACCGTAAAGGGAGTATTGAAAGATGGTAGAAAAAGTTGAAGTGGTGTTTAAGAATGCTTCCTCGGTCTGAACCGTGGTTTCTTTTAGGTAGTCATCATCAACGAAATATTTTACCGTCCGGAAGATGCCTACCACAGTAGATACAAAGAGAAAAATATAAAAAAGTTGCCGCATGGGTTTGATTGATAACTGCTACTAATCTACAAAATCACAATTGATTTGATCAGGCCAGCTCCCGGCCTTGGGGCAGTGTTTCCTTATACATTTGGATGCGGCGGTGCATCACACGAAACCACAGTGGAGGCAATAGTGAAAGCAGCATCATGCCCGGATAACCGGTAGGCATTTGCGGACTCTCTTCGAAGTGTCGCAAGGACTGATATTTTCTGCTGGTGATGTAATGATGATCGGAGTGTCGCGAAAGTTCAAATAACATAAGTCTGCCCAGCGGGTGGTTTGAGTTCCACGAATGCACGGGAGAAGTTCTTTCGTAAACGTCTCCTTTCTTTTGCCTTCGCAATCCGTAATGCTCGATATAGTTAACTGTTTCCAACAACAAAATGCCTATCAGCGCACTGGCCATGAAGCTGAGCATGGTCACTATTCCGAACACATAGCCAATGCCTACCACCAGGGCCAGCTGGATAAGCTGGAATAGCAACATCTCATTGTGGAGGCTAAAAAAAAATTGCTTTCTACGTTTCAGTTTTTCCGCTTCCAGATGCCAGGCAGAAACCCAACTACCAAAAATCGAGCGGACATAAAACGCATAAACCATTTCTCCATAACGACTAGAAGCCGGATCATGGTCCGTGGAGACATTTTTGTGATGCCCACGGTTATGCTCAATGAAGAAGTGCATATACAGGCTGGTGAGCAGGAGCATTTTGCTCATCAGTTGCTCATACCATGTGGTTCTATGTCCCAGCTCGTGTGCGGCATTAATCCCCAAAATCCCGCATGACAAACCAAATGCGATGACCATGCCAATTCGAACATAGTCAGGTAAACCTGTATCGGATACCTGCATCAGGAAGTACACCAGCAAGGCATATTGAATTGGGACGAGCCCGTAAATCAAGAGGTCATAAGCTTTGTCTTGTTTCACCAATTCCTCTTCTACTTCGCCCAGGTTTTGAGTAGAACCTTTGGTAAACAACTCCACCAGCGGCACACAGCCAAACAGGAATACCAGGGCGAAATAAGAGAATACACCCTCAGAATGAATAGAAACCGCCACCACAACGGGCACCAGATAGGCAAGGGTGTATTTGAGGCTATTTATTTTCATCATCAGCTCACTTTCAGGAAAGCGGAAAGTGTTTTGGGTTCGCTGATGAAATTAATGCATTCTTGAGTAGAACCCAAATGAAGGCATCTAGCCCTCCTATTCTTCTTTGATCAGCTCAGGAAATTTGGCCTGAAATCGCTTGAGTCGAGGTACAGACACGCTTCGAACATAAGGCTGGTAAGGGTTGCGCTTCTCATAGTCCTGGTGGTATTCTTCCGCTTCCCAAAACTTCTCAAACGATAAGATTTCAGTAGCCACCGGGTCTGAATAAGTACCTGATGCGTCTAGCGAGTCGCGATAACCTTCGGCTATCATTTTCTCTTGCTCGTTTTGATAGAAAATGATGGAACGATACTGCAAGCCAAAATCGGGGGCTTGTCCGTTTACTGTGGTTGGGTTTTGTGAGCCGTAGTACACTTTTACGAGGGTTTTGAAACTCACCACTTCGGGATCGTAATAAACCTTGACTGCCTCGGCATGGCCAGTCTGTCCTCCGGCTACTTGTCTGTACGAGGGGTTTTTCTCCTTGCCTCCTGAGTATCCGGATACGGCTTCCTGCACGCCTGTTACACTTTCGTAAATGGCCTCCACACACCAGAAGCACCCACTGGCAAAGTAGGCTGTTTCCAGGTTTTGCAGCTCTGCTTTGGTTGGCCTGGCAGTAGCCTCAGCGCTTTTGTCTTTTTGGCCGCTGGCACACTGGGTAAACATAAAACCAAGAAGAATGATGGCTATAGTATGTCGCATAGTTTCTGTTTTGATGATATAAACTTAATGAAAGAAGAAGTGTTGTGTGCTGTGGGTGGCATTGTGTGAAAGTGACAAGTGGAAGACATTTAGTGCTCGGGCAAAATGCCCTGGCCGACTAGACGGGATCGTGGGTAGGGCGCTGGCCAGAGCGGAGAGCGCGGATATCATAAAAGGAAGAGGAGGTCTTTTCTCTCCTATTGAAACGGTTTAGTTTTAGACAAAGAATAAGTATGCAATGATGAAAAAAGCTGTGATGTGTATGTTGGCTGTGCTTGTGCTAGGTGCTGCTGTGGCACAGGGAATATTGTACGTTGAGGTAACGGAAATTGAGCAGACCCAGGGCAATATCATGGTGGCGGTATATGGGCCGCATCAGGAGTTTTTGGAGGATGATTTTGTCCTGTCATATAAGGTCGCCGTTGGAAAGGGGGCGCAGCAGGTTGTTGAGCTGGAGCTGCCTTTCGGGCGATATGCGGTGGCGATTTACCAGGATTTGGATGGGAACGCAGAGCTTGATAACAACTTCATCGGTATACCGAAGGAGCCCTACGGGTTTAGCTGCAACTGCATGGGTATGATGGGGCCACCGGATTTTGAAAAGGCGTCTTTTGATTTCTCAAAAGACGGTCAGCGAATAACGATTTCTTTATAAACTCTGACGGACATTAACCCCCTCGAATCTGAATACGCTTAACTCGTTCTCAAGCGTATACAGAATGGGGCATATTGTTTAATTCAACTCTAGTTGATAAATTTCGGTGTGAAAAAGTTTTTCAGATTTGTGGGATATGCGGTACTCGTCTATGCGCTTCTCGGTTTTTTGGTGAATCTGCTAAAACTGGCCGCCGGAGGAAAATCCTCTCAGGATCAGACTACCTATCTCGACGGACGAGACAGGCTGCACGAACGCTGCTGGGTCACGCCAAACTCCCGTAAATCATATTGTGCCAGTTATGAATCTGAAGATCACGTGAGTAGAATGCTGGCTAATGAAAGAGGTAAAATTTCTGGTCGAGGTAGTGCCTACCACGATTTTTGGGGTTCGCTGTATCGGCAGCTGATAGATCAAAACAGCACTTACATTGCATATGTGTCTGACTCACTGCGGCAGGTTTCTGCACAGGCCGGCTTGAATGGGAGTGATTTTGCGGAGTTGGTGGTATCGTTTGTTCAGGACATCCCATACAGCTTTGTTGTAGGCAAAGAGTGCACCGCGAGGGAGACCTCTACGCATCCTTGTGTGGGCAACATCAGGTTTGGGATTTTGTCTCCGTATGAATTTCTGCATACCCTGCATGGCGACTGTGACACGCGCGCGGTGTTGCTATTTGCGATGTTTGAGTACCTGGGCTACAAACCCATGATTGTGATAAGCAACGAATATGCGCATGCCATGCTGGCGCTGAACATACCATCGTCGGGCAAGTTTCTTACGCACAGAAGAGACAAATATTACTTTTGGGAGACAACCGCCACCGGCTGGTCGGCGGGCATGCTGCCACCCGACTACAACAATTTGAATTATTGGAAAATCGCTCTAGTCAATGAACTATAACATCGCTCTGCTCGGCCTGATCGAGATCGTTTCGGCCATCACCATAGGCATCTTCATTCTGGCACTTACCTATAAGGTGATCCAGTTTGTTGGGTCAAAATATTATAAAATAGAGGAGTTTAACCTGGCTTATAGCATTTTCACGTCGGCCATCATTCTCTCGGTGGGGCTGATGGTGAGCGGTGTGATCCAGCCGCTGATTTCGTCGTTCCGCCTGTTGGATCAGGGTGAAGAGACTTTGATGCTTGTGGTGAAATATATGGGTACTGGTGCCATCTACATCGCCATCGCTTTCATAGCAGCAGTTCTGATCGGGCTGATCAGCACATTTCTCTATTCTAAGATTACGCCAATAGACGAGTTTGAAGAAATCCGAAACAACAATGTGGGCGTGGCGCTGATCGTAAGCGCCATTCTGATCACCCTGACGCTGCTGAGCAAAAGCGGCGTGATGATGCTAATAGAGGCACTGATCCCATATCCGGAGCTACCGCCGAGTGGGTTTTAGACGGTAATAGCTGAAATGTTTATGATCAAACTACAATAGGGAAGAACTATTCTCTATTTTTGAAACCACTATGCGAAAACAAATAGTCTTTGCACTTCTACTTTTTCACAGCATTTGCAGTTTTGGGCAGTCTGTCTATTTAGAGACTAATAGGTTGTCAACCAATGACTCCATAAAACTTAGATTACACTTCACAGAGCCTGTTGCGGATTTTGACCCAGCCAAAATTGTAACAAGTGAGGAAGTTGATTATGGAGAGGTGGAATACGAATTTCGGTTAGATACGATATTTGATTATCTAAAAAAGTGTTTCACGAATGAGTCAACTTGCAATTGTCGTTTAGATACAGATAATTTCCACTTGAGAATTCTTAGTAATTTCGATTATTCCAGCGCTTGTACCCAAAACTATTATTATGATAATGAAGCTGGAGGAGGTGGTTGTATAGAAATGTACGGAGAAACCTACGTAGGATTTTCTTTTTTTAGCGGACGTTACACTTGTATTTTGTTTGAGAACCCATCCCAGATCAGACTTACCTATCGATCTTCAGAAAACTATTTAAACTTACCATCAAGTGAATATTATGACATTGAATTTGATCAAGACAAGAACCTATACCTCCTCGAAGGAGGAAATACATTGAAGTTATATTCAGCAGAATTTGAATATCAAGGAGAAATAAAACTGGAAGAGGGCGGGTCTAATTTTGATTTTGATTGGGAGCATAATATTTATATCGCCAATGATGAGAGGATTGTAAAACTCTCCAAGGATGGGAGTAAATTGGGTGAATTTGTTAATATCAGAGGTGATTCGAAAATTTTGGATATTGATTCCGATGGAGTTGACCTTTGGGTTTATCATGAATGGGGGTTTTATAGAATTTCTAATGATTTAGAGCTTTTGTCAAGTCATGAACTGGATTTCCAAAGTCGAGCTGGTTACATTTCCGCAGGTTTAGGTAAAGTTTATGTCATGTCCCCCAGGGGGCTGAGAATTTATACTGAAGATCTCCTTATTAAGGCTCTTCCCCAAAAAGAAGGAACTATTTCCTTCAGTATACCTTCAGATGCTTTTCATGATTACTATGGAAATGCATTTACGGCTAAGAATGATATTTCAGTAACATATGACACAACACCTCCTAATGGAGAAATTTTTTACCCAAACAATACTCAACATTCCGCCCCAGTGAAAATGGAATTGAGATTTGATGAACCCATTCAAGAAATAGATTCCTCCTTTTTTAGGATTGAACCTGCTGTCACTCAGGTTGAGGTGGTTAAAAAGGACTTAGCCTATCAAGTAAACATACGACCTGCAAAAAATGGTATTCATAAAATGTTTTTGGCTAAAGAAATAAAGGATTTAGCCGGTAACAGCTATTCATCTGACGGGGAACAAATTCAGTTCAATTTTGAATTGGAGTATATACCCTTGAGTTTAGCTTCTTCTCATGATGAGTCAAATTTAGTTGACAATATACCTTTTGAGATCAATACTGAATCATATATTTTTAGCACCAACAGAAGTAAAGTGAAAGCTCCTAATAGCAAGTTCGCAGGTGGACTAAGGGTTACAGATAGCACTCAGGCGCTAAGTTTTATGATTAATCCCAATAACGATTTTGGGACAATATCAGTCCAAATACTTGACTCTCTTGCATTTGATAAATTTGGTAACCCAACCCTTGGATCTGAGGAATTGACTGTTACTTACCAAAAAGTGCCTCTCATTACATCAATGTTGGATACCCTTGATGCATTTCTCACTGAATCTAATTTTGACTTACAATTTAATTTGTCCAGACCGTTTGTGGAATCTGATGAATCAAGAATAATTGTTCAAGGCGGGAGCATTGTGAAAAGCAAACAGGAAGATGGAGTTTACACGCTTTCAATCAAAACTACGGAAGAGGCTGAAGTATATGTAAAATTAATGGATGATGCTCTCATTGATGAATACGGAATGGGAAATCAGCAAATTAGTTTATCGTATTATGTGGATACCACCCCTCCTGAAGTTACCATAAGCACAAGCCAGGAAACTATTAATTCTACAGATCCTTTTGAGGTGAGCGTCTTTTTTGATGATCCTGTTTTCCATTTTGATATTGATCCATTTACCTGCCTCATATTTCCAGACTATTGCTTCAATACAACAGATCTTAAGGTATCTGGCGGAGAGATTGTAAGTTTTTGGGCAAGCTCAGATTATCAAAGGTTTAGCTTCGATGTACAGCCCGTGAATCAGGTTATTTCTATTCATGTGCCTGAGAACTGTACTGTTAATGCTTTTGATATGAGTAATATAGGCTCTGATGAGCTTCAGATAGTATACAAAGACGGACTATTGTCGAATGAAGGTTCCAATATTCAGAAACCAATTGAAGTGGTTTTGACTGAACGGAATTTAGAGGTGAAATTGAAAGAAGTTGAAAGTGTCACTTTGCAAGTTTATGATCTACAAGGTCGCGGCGTGATAAATGAGGAATTGAATACCAATGCTAGCTATGATCTTTCAAGTGTTAGCGCTGGTGTCTATGTGATTCGATTAATCTCTGAAGAAGGAGAATATTTTCAAAAAGTCATATTGAAATGAGGAAGTTTTACTTTTTGATGATTGTTTTTTTGATCAGTGGCTGTGATCAAGAGGAGCCCGCTCCCCCTGTATTAGAGTTTGAACTACGTGATGAAATTGGGTGGATAAATAATGACGGTTGGGACATTCAGGAGAATATAATGTTCATGAATAATAGTGAAAATGCTACCCAATTTGTTTGGTCTTTCGGTGATGGCGATTCTTCCTATGTCCGAGAACCATTTCACAAGTATGAAAAGCCAGGTGAGTATGAGGTTTCTTTATCTTCTAAAAATAATCGAGGTGAGTGGATAACCGAGTCCAAAAAACTAGCTGTAAGTAGTAGGCTTTTACACTCGGTGTATATAATGGAAACACGTATGGATTCCCTGCCAAAGAATTTGGATTTTGTGGCAGGAGAAGTTGAGCCAGAGGAGTTCATTTATTATTTCCGTTTTCGCAGAAGCATAACAGTTGATCAGCTTCCGGTTGGCAGTAATCTGGGACTAATTGGTGTGAACCTAACCAATCAAGATTGGTTTTTTATTTTGTACGATAATGAAATTAATACTTATGAGTTTAACCCTGAGGATGAGCTCGTCTTCGGTGCTACTCTAAATCCAATGAAAGTACAGGGACATTGGGAAAAAGATCGAACCAAAAAGTATTTCCTAATCGAGAGCGGACAAGGGAATGATGGCTTGTTGACAAATAACTTTAAGATTAAAGTTATTTACGAACTTGTTTATCAAGGTTCATAAGCTCAACTCTACCTTATTCATCCTCACCGCTCTTTGACAAAGCTGAAGGCAAATACCCCATGGGTCGCGCAACATTACCAGGTGACCGTCATCCAAGTGCTGCTCTTAAAACAGAGTTGCTCCTGCTTCTATAAGTCTTGCCTTGTCAGCTTCTGCATTCGTAGATTCCATAGCAAAGTGAAAGGTCAACGCATGTTGCGAGCCAAAGTTCATCATAGCTTGCTCTGATCGGTGGTTCAGCTCACAAAGCACGCGCCCTGATTCATCTGCCAGGAAAGTCATGAATGGATCTTCAGCCTGCTGTCGCACGATTGTCAATCCTACATGCTCCACATACCAGTCGGCAATGGCTTTTGGTTCGGGTACGTTTATGGCGAAGTGTTCGAACCAAGCTTGGAGTTGAAAGCTAAATTCAGTTCTGGCAATAAAAATACCAAGAGTAATAATTGCTATCGCGGAGAATACTGCTCCAATGATTTTTTCTGCTTGCATCTTATGATTTTAAACGCTTAATATACAAAAATTGAATGCGGCTAAATGGATAAATCAGAGTTGTCGAAAGTTGATTGTGATCCGAACAAACGCTGTTTCCTATTACTCCCAATGATCAGATTTGGTGCTGTGGCCTCCGAGCTTTTTTAATTGCGATAACCTGTCCGCGCCCGGCAAGGGGGTGCATTCAAAGTATCAGATACGCACTGCGTCATGCAGATAAAAACTTCCATGAGCGGGAAAAGGTAGAAAGCTCTGCTCTTTCTCAAGTGGCAGATGTCAAGGTCGAGTTGCACTGAAACTGGCAGAAAGCACTCCCGATAGCTATCGGGAGGCATATTCGCGCTAGTGCTTGTTACAGCTCGTTTTCTTCGTTTCTGTTTTAAATTTTTGAGTTAATTCTTTTCTCAAGTTTTTTAATGTTCATGCTTCTCTCGAAAATTCCAATTTTAGGTTGCTTTCGCATGTGTAAATGTTCAGCTACAGTTGCCTTATCTCCGTCAATTGTTATTACCGAAGTTGAGCAGCCAAAGGCCATGTAAGCATCAGGTTCTCCAGAATATGGTGAGTTGACAAGTCCAAGAATGAGTTGTGTTCCGTTTTCAAAAGACATAAAGTGCATGCAGTCAGTTCCTCCAGCCAGGAGTTTGATTTCTTCCTGGTCAATGTTGCCTTTATAAACTTTTTCAATAGTTAAAGAAATACCAAATTCACCGTTATCCGAGTTGTATGTTCCCATAACAACTGCATCAAATCTGTCAACCTTATTAAGGAAGTTAAGTGCTAAACCGTTAGCACACTGACAAGCTAAAAGTTCCGTTGCGCTAAAAGTTGCGATAAAGAGGAATATGGTAAATCTGGCAGTCATGAGCTGAAAAAATATTGTAATGCACACAGTGCACGTTACACACTTATATTTTTTTTTGCTTAAGCTAAGTATTGATCAAATGGTTATCCGTTGGCAAACGACTATGCAGGTGCCTGTTACCCATTCTTCCCTAAACCTACCCGTTTTCCCTGAGTCATGCAATAGCGTTGTTTGCTTTGTTAGATTGTGCTTTTTCCTGATCTAAGGGGCCTTTGTTTCCTTCAGCGCCAGTGAATTGGGAAAACTGGATTGAAGAACACGATTATTCTTCAATCCAAAAAGTGGACGCAAAAGGTGAATTCTCCTGATCAACAATTCGTAAATACCTATGGAACCTGCAAACGTAAATAGTGTCAGCGCAATAAGCTGTATGCTAACAGGTAGAGCAGACTCAAAGAGCAGAACCGAACCCAGATAAATAAAGATCATATGCACGATATAAACCGGATATGCGGCCTGGCTCAGATATTGGAGGGTTTTGCTGTTTCTGTTCAAATGTTTTCGGGCAAAGCCAAAAACCGTAAATACCCACACACAAGACTCTACCGCCATGAGATAGTCGGGGGATTTCAACTCAAAAAAGACGATTCTACTGCCATATAAAATTGCGGCCAACATGAGCAAAGGCCACCTCCAGGTGGTCGTTAGTTTCCAGAAAGACTCACCTGAATAAACGCAGCAAAAGCCCGTTATGAAAGCAATCATTCCAATCCAGAATCCATGCATGGTTTGAGCATAAAGTTCAAAGTTTTCTGGCGACACTAACTCCACCTCAATTACAAAAGGAACCATGAGCAACAAAAGGCCAAGGGGCGTTTTGAAGATCATTTGCAGAACTGGCATTACCCTGTCCTGAATCTTTTTCAGACAGAAAAAAAGCGGAGTGAAAATCACCACATACACGCATATGTTGGCCAAAAACCAAAGATGTCCGGGGTGCGGAGCGTAAGTAAGATCCTGTTGGTAAAAATACTGCCAAAGCAAGATGTGCAAGGGCACTATGGCTACTACGCCAAACAAGAAAGGCACCAAAATTCTCTTGGACCGCTCGAGTAGTAGCCCTTTCCAGTTGCGATTCTGTATGGCGAAGTAAACGCCCATACCGGAGACAAAAAACAACAACGGAATGCGCCAAACATTGAGCATGGACATGGGCACCCATATTGATTCTAATGGAGAGCTACTTTGGATAAACCCAATGAATACTCCCCATGGCTGGAAGCCGATCGCCACATGATAGATCAGCAGCAGGCCAATGGCTATGACCCGCAACCAATCTATATCGTATCTTCTTTCGCTAGTCTTCATGACGCTACTGATTGCTTTTTGCTGAGATCAATGCTGCAATCATCGGGCGTGTTTTTTCCAGATGATCATAGTCCAGTTTTAATCCCAACGGACCAAGACTCTTGCCTATCTGGTCATACGCTGGTTTGATGTCCGCAAAAGAGACCTGAACAGATTCGAGAGCTGTTACACCAAAAGAGTTTCGCACGGTCATGTCAACATTTTGCTTCAAAAGAGCATCAACAACTTCAGTTCTGCAGTAGAATGCTGCCGCGTGCAAAGGAGTGGAACCATCAGAGCTGATAGAGCTCAGATCTGCCCCGCCTTCAATCAGTGCAAGAGCGGTTTCGGTTCGTCCGAAAGTGATGGCAATGTGGAGCGGAGTTGAACCGTAGGGATCTTTTTCATTCAAATCGCTTTTGTATTCAATGTGCTGTTTGATGGCCTTTACATTACCAAAGAATGCTGCCTCGTGGATATTGACTGACGGAGCGTTCTGTACTTCCTGATTGGCGCTTTTTTCTGTTTTTGCACCGCATGAAGCTATCAGTATGGAGCCAACTGCCAGAGCTATGATGATCCATAGGTTTCTTGATGTAATTCCTAAGTTTTTCATTTGTAATGAGTGTTTGGTTTACAATAATTTTTGATGATACAAAGGTGGTGAGTGCATGAAGGTGTGACCAATCAACTATGCAGACTTGTTTGCTAACTATGCGTCGAGTACATGAATTATGCGGATTTTGTATAAATTATGATGCAAACGCTCAATTCAGCATAACCCGAGGGCTGATTTTTGGGCTTGGTTTCGGCTTAACCTAACCTTCGGATCATGTTAGACTTTCTTTCGTCACCTGGCCCCTTCATTAGTGGTGTCATTTCCTTGATAGATGAGCATATTGGCGATGAAAATTTTGGCGTCAGCGAACTAGCGGAGAGTATGAACATGAGCAGGTCAAACTTGCTCCGCAAGGTAAAAAGCGAGACAGGCTTATCAGTGAGTGTTTTGATCCGACAGGTTCGGTTGCATCGCGCCAAGGATTTGCTCGAAAAGCGATCGCTGACTGTATCTGAAATTGCTTACCGAGTGGGTTTCAGCAGCACGTCGTATTTCACTAAGTGCTTCAGGGAGCTATATGGATACCCTCCCGGCGAGCATGCGAAACAGCAAGATACGACTGTGACTGAAGCCGGTTCTACAAACATCGGAAAGTACCGCACTACCAGCTTTTTGGTGGCTGGGGCATTGATTTTGGGCACCATTTTTTTTCTGATCATTAAATATTCCGCTAATGAGACAATGGAGCTGCCCAGGTCGCTGGCAGTTTTGCCATTCAAAAACGATAGTGCTGACAGCACCAACGTGTACCTGATGAATGGGCTCATGGATGCGATCCTCGACAATTTCCAAAAAGTGGAAGATATCAGAGTGACCAGCCGAACGACGGTAGAGCAATACAGAGGTGTTTCGAAAAGTATGCCTGAGTTGTCAGACGAACTGGATGTGAGCTATTTTGTGCAGGGAAGTGGGCAAAAGTTGGGCAATCAGATTTTGCTTACCGTTCAGCTGATAGAGGGGCCCACTGACCGGCAGCTTTGGTCGCGGAGGTACCGTCGGGAGCTCAACGACATTTTTCAGCTGCAAATAGAGGTGGCCCGCAACATTGCAGCAGAGATTGATGCTGTCATCACGCCGGAAGAAAACGAACGATTGGCTGAAGTGCCGACCAAAAATTTGGTGGCTTATGACTATTACCTCAAGGGTCTGGCGTTGCTAAATGACGAAACCGGCGAGGGCCTGGAAGCCGGAATAGTAGAATTCAAAAATGCAATAAGAGAAGATGGGCAATTTGCCCATGCTTACGCGTACGTGGCAATAAGTTATTATTACCTGGATCTGTATCAGACAAATAAGATCCATACTGAGGAGGTAAAAAATTATACAGATAAAGCGATGTTTCTGAATGCCGATCTGGGCGAAAGCCTGATAGCCCAAGGCGTGTGTCACATGCAGTTGCAGCAATATGACAGTGCCGTGATCAGCTTTGAAGAGGTGCTGGACTACTATCCAAATCTGGGATGGATACATAATTTTCTTTCCAACATTTATACCACCTACCTGCCTGACACTGAGAAGTATCTGCCTCACGCCCTACAGGGCATACGACTGGTGGCGGCTCAGAAGGATTCGGTGAATGCCAGCTACGCCTACTTACATCTCAGTAATGCCCTGGCACAAACGGGGTTTATCAATGAATCAGAAGCCTATGTGAAGAGGTCATTGGAGTTTAACCCTGCCAATATTTACTCGGAGTATCTGCACGTTTACATCCTATTGGCTCAAAATTTTGATTTGGCTCGTGCCAAAAAGGATTTGATAACTATCTATGAAAAGGATACTACAAGACTGGATGTACTACAGGAGGTAGCAAAGGTTTGCTACACAACAGAAGATTATGAGCAGGCCTGGTACTATTACCAAAAATTCATTTATCTGAAAAACGTATGGAACCTGAAGGTTTACGAGGGAGAAGATATCAAAATCGCCTATGTGCTAAACAAGCTCAACCTTGAAAGCGAGGCGCAAACATACCTTGACAGCTATCTGGCTTATGCCGAAACAGACGAGTCTATTTACCACAACCTGATATATGCGGCTTATTATGCGACCATAGGCGATATAGATAGCGGAGTGAAGCATTTGAAGGCTTTTTCGCGCGAGGACGGCTACCAGTACTGGGTTGTTATGTTTCTGGATAGTGATCCCATCTTGCTGAACCTATCATCACATCCGGACTTTAAGCCAACTGTAAAAGTGATCAAAGATAAATTCTGGGAAAAGCACAAACATATCCGGCAGATGCTTGAGGTCGAGGAGGTGATTTAGACGATCCAGTGTAATTAATCCTGGGTATGATCAGACGCTCATTTTTTCATCGTTCACTCCTCTTTTTTAACGTTATGATTTAAAAACCGACTTTCTCCAACTTGCCCTGTCCGATGTTTTAGTGAGAAGTCAAAAAAGTTATGAACTGTCAAAATGAAATACAAGGTCACCTGCTGAGCAACATTTAACGATAGCCAAACCATCATGGCATTGATAGAAAACGAGAAAGAAGGGAAAACCGAGGGTATCTGTTACGAATTTGGTTTCCATAAGGCCACTTTCTATAACTGACGGAAGAATAATTAGGTATAGATTTTAATCAATTGAAGGAGATAAAAAAGTAATAGACATTTCGAAAAGTTGCCTATTACTTTTTAACTTCTTATCTACTATTTCCTAATTATTTCCCAATGCAATGATGTACGCTGTATTGGACTCCAACGAAATGGAATTTAAAGATCCGTACTTCTTTCCACTTATGATATCGGTTCCAGTAGTATACCCCTTGAGTAATTCGTAGTAATGTCCCAAATCAAAATCTGCATATGCGCGATCGCTATTGTTGAGGATTACCATGGTAGTTTTGTTGTCCAATGTTCTGAAATAGACATAAACTTCATGCTGAGGCTTATAGTGTTTCAGTTTCCCTTCATGGATTTCAACCGCCTCCTTTCTCCATTGTAGAATCTTTTTCACGTACTGGTACACTTCATTTTCGTCAGGTGTTCGGTCTTTTGAACCAAAGAGATCTGATTTATCTCCAGCCCACCCTCCAGGGAAGTCCTTGCGCAAAATGCCATCGGGCTTTGACCCTTCGAACAACAGCTCATCACCATAATAGAATTGGGGGATTCCTCTGGTAGTCAATATAAACGCGAAAGACAATTTGACTTTATCCTTGTCTTTGTTCAACGCATTGAAAAGGCGGGGAACATCGTGATTTCCGTTGAATATTTTGTTGTTAAATGGGGTGCCATATAAGTAATCATAGGCTAGCGTTTCATATATTCTATAGGTACTATTTTCTTCACCAAAAGACCTAAGCATGGCATAGAACAATGGGTAATCACTAACGCTCCTTACATGGGAGATAAACCCATCTTTGTTTGCGCCACCTTTATTCCAATAGGAGGTCGATGCAACAGATATTTCTGAAGTTTCGGCAACAATGTAAAAATTCGGGTATTCTTTCTGAACCGTCCTGGCCCATCTCGCCATCACATTTTTGTCCGGATAAGGGTAGGTATCCATTCTTATTCCATCCAGGTTGGCATATTCTATCCACCAAATTGAGTTCTGAATCAAATACTTTTCCAGATACTTATTCTCTTGATTAAGGTCTGGGAGATTCGTATCAAACCACCCCTTCGAATGAAGGTCAAAGTCGCTCTGAGTGCCATAGGGGTCAGAGACGCTGATATTCGTAAAACTTGATTGGGTGTACGTCGGCCATTGGTTGAGCCAGTCTGCTGCAGGAAGGTCATTCATCCACCAATGCCCGGATCCGCAGTGGTTGAATACCTGGTCCATAATGATTTTTAAATTGCGACTATGACATTGATCAACAAGATCCAAAAAGTCCTGATTCGTACCAAATCTTGCATCTGTCTTGTAGAAATCAGATATACCATAACCGTGATAGGAATACTTGGGTTGGTCATTTTCCAGGAAAGGGTTTAACCACAAAGTTGTCACACCCAGACCTTCAATGTAATCCAGGTGATCCACAACCCCCTTTAAGTCTCCGCCATGCCTTCCATCGGGGTTCTTCCTGTCTGCTTGCTCAATCGTATCATCCGTACTGTCATTGGTAGGATCAGCATTAGCAAAACGATCGGGAGTAATGAGGTACATCACATCTGCACCTGTCACAGTAGAATTCGTGCGTTGCTTTCGGACACCTTTGGTTTTAAGTTCATAGCTATAGACAAGTGTTTCTCCGTTTGGTTTGGCAAATTCCACATTGAAGCTTCCTGCTTTCACATCTGTGGAAATGCTTAAGTTCAAGAAGAGGTAATTGTTGCTTTCGAGCCTTGTAATTTCCTTTAAGGTAACTCCTTCATACTGCAAGCTCGGTTTTGTCGCAGCGATATTGTCTCCATGTACGAGTAGTTGAAGCTGATCATTTTCCATCCCAACCCACCAATGCGGAGGTTCTACTCGTTTCAAGGTTATGTCCTGACAAAAAATG
Organism: Cyclobacteriaceae bacterium; assembly: GCA_039970095.1. GTDB lineage: Bacteria > Bacteroidota > Bacteroidia > Cytophagales > Cyclobacteriaceae > JAMZMI01. Next base: position 11,478 of record JBDVMP010000068.1, on the reverse strand, counting down.
GAAAAAGAATAGATGATAAGAATTAGTGTATATACTACTTTCATTTTTGCTTTGTTTATTGGTTGTATATTGACACAATGATGAGCACTGGACCAGTATTAATCAATAGAGTAATACAGAAGGCACTTATTCTGATGTAGACTGCAGCATGAAGATTTCTGTGCTATTAGAATCTTTATTGGGTTGTTGATATTCAAAATGCTGTCTTTTGTATATGGAAATTTGTATTCTGTATATAAATACAGAATATTGAACCCTCTTTTGGATCGCCAGGGTATAATGGAGAAACTTAATACGACACAGTTTAGAAATCACCTGATTTATTGGGTTGGGCTTACCCTATTTTTTTCAGTGGTATGGGGATCTTATGATCAATCTTATGGTAGAAATTTCATGGTTCAGTTGTGGAGTCTTCCATCCAGAATGATTGTGGTATATGGGACGCTCCTGTTGTTATTCCCCATATTCCTTCACAAAGAGCGGTATTTTTCATTTTCACTGAGCTTTTTTTTATTACTGATCTTCTGTGCTGTTTTTATACAGCGATCGGTCATGATATTTTTTGTGGAGGGTGTGTATCTCCCGTTCAATAGTTCACAGTATTTCCACGTTACCGAATTGATGAACACGGTTATTGATGTAGGCATAGCAGCCATTATTCCAATAGGACATCAATTCTTAGCCATCCGGCGGCAATCGAAAAGAGAGATTGAAGTCCTGGTGAATCAAAATGAACTTGCTAAAGATGCCTTTCTCTTGATTAGGGAAGGCGCTGTAAATCATAAAGTGAAATATTCGGAAATTCTGTACATCGAAAGCCTTAAAAACTATTTACTCACCAAGACATTGAATAAAGTCTTGAAAAGTTATGGCAGTATAAGCTCTATTGAAAAGGAGCTACCGGAAAATAATTTTTTGAGAGTTCACCGATCATTTATTGTAAACCTTCTTCATCTAGAGTCCTTTTCCTCCGGGTTTATTGTTATTAAAGGCAATAACATTCCTATTGGTAGAAACTACCGGCAGCAGGTCAAAGAAACCCTGAATGTCAAATTTGAAAGTATACAGAATGAAACTAACCTTTAGCTTCCTCTCCTATAACTATTTATAGAAACTAATTGGTAACTCGAAAATAGGAACGTCAAGTGAGAACCAGATGCCGATAGCTCCAAGATTTCCAGTTGATCCAGTTCGTAGTTGAACCGAGACAGGATGAATCCTTCAATGAATTCAAAAGGTTCCAGCGTAGTTTGTATGCTATCTATCACTAGATCAGATTTTGAGCTGTCAGCATGCAATACCGGCCAGTAGTTCGGATTTTTCGGACTCCATTTATCCTATTCTTGTTGAGCGAATCTCTGAAGGTCTTGGTAGCTGACTATGATACCCCAGGTTTGTATACAAGTTGAATCCAGGTCTGGTTCGTGGTGACACGAACCATGGCTGGGGAAAGCACGTTGACACATGGCGGATGAGCGACTGTTAGAAATCTGTTAATCGTTGCAACTTGGCGAAAAAGAAATCAGGTACTCGAACTGCTCAAGTTGTGATATTAATTCATACCATTTCTCCCGCTTTAATTTTGATTCGGGAGTAAGGATAGAATCGAATGGCGGTCCATCTTTTTTTTGATAGTTGTTAATGCTATCTATCAGCGTTTTTACTTCAGGTCTATCTTTGACATCAAGTACAATAACACCGCAATCGTAGTAATTCCAAGGCTTTATTACATATTCGTTCTTCGGGGTTAATTCCTTCCAAAAACCGAAAGGGATAGGAATAAAATTGATACCAATTCTTGGATAGAATACTTCGACAACTTCTTCAACAATAATTTTGCTAACCGTTTCAGGGTTTATCTCTTGTACGTCCCAGTCGCTTACATGGGTCAAGGTTATATACCCGTAATATGTGGTTTCAACATCAAATGCAAGAACATTTTCATAAACCCTGATTGGCCTGTCAGCTTGTTGTAAGGCAACAAGTAATTCAGTTCCATGACCAGGCTCAGTAAAGTCAAATGTAGCTTCTTTTTCGCCCCAAATCACACCCGGATGAAACTGGATATATCCCGTCATAATAGTGTCCTCTATGAAAATATTTGATTTATGAAAATACGTTGGAGGACTATCAGCTAGGATAACCTGAAAAGAAAATAAGAATCCGAATAGTAAAATATGTCTCACAGCAAATGATTTCTAACAATAAAAATAAGCACACAAATCCGCTGCATTGCGAACGTGCAAACCCAAATTAACCGTTTCATTCTATGAAACCAAAATGCAATATAAAAGGGGCTTAGTGCTGCCCCTTTTTGAATCCGTATAGGTTTTGGCCTACAAAGTCTTTGGGAAACTTATCGTCTCCCTCGAAACCAATCTCGATATTGCCACTGTCCTCGGGTATGTAGTTTGTCTTGAAGATATAATCCCACAGTGAGAGGCTGATGCCATAGTTGACGCCATATCTGCCTTCGGGCAGGGTATAGGCATGGTGGTAGAGGTGCATCACAGGGTTGTTGAAAATGTACTTGAGCGGCCCCCAGGTGATCTTCACGTTGGAGTGGTTGAGGTGGCCAATGGAGATCGCTATGAAGTGCACGATATACGCTTGCTCTGGCTCAAAGCCGCCCAGGATCATCACCCCAAAAGTCTTGAGTGGCTTGTAGAGGATGTTCTCCATCCAGTGGTATCTGAGGTGGGCAGCAAATCCCATCACCTTAACGCTGTGGTGTACTTTGTGAAACTTCCATAAGAAACCGTAGCGGTGTAGCAGCACGTGTGTAAACCACTGCACAAAGTCCAATACAATGAAGAAAACGACCAATTGCACTGCAGGATTCCACTCTGACATGTCCACCAGTGCCAGGCTTTTCATGGTCAGGTTCACCTCTGAGAATAGCAGCTGCAGGATGTTGTAAACACCGCTGATGGCTATGGAAAAGATGAAGAAGTTGAAAAACATATAAAACCCATCCAGCCAGAAGTCCTGTCTGATGATAGGTTGATCTTTGCGCCATGGAAGCACTATCTCTAAACCCCACGCTACAAGCGAGATCACGATCAAACCCCAAAAGTAGTTGGTGTACCATGGCACCTGAAAAATGATTGATTTCCACGTCCAATCTACCGTGCCCATAAAGGCGTTGCTGAAGGCTTCTAAGTATTCACTCATATCGTTAATTGATTAATTCTCTAAAACATACCATTCTATATCCGTCAGATTTTCGCGTCTGCCTTTCTTTTTTGGAGGGTAGTTCGTCACCAGATAGCTGACTATCAGTTCATGGTTTTCTCCCAGGTCCCAAAGGTTTTGTGTCTCTTGCATCCATTTTATGGTGGCATTCCATCGCTCCCGGTTCATCCGGTTTTGAATCACCAGTTTCGACGAATGGCAGACTGTGCAGTTGCTCACCACGGCCATCAGTCCTTCGGCTTCTATGAGACCTGTTCTCACATGAATGCCATCTACGATCTCATCTTTATTCTTGTCTTCGGCCGGATCTGTGATGGTGGCTTCCGGCTGGGGTACGATGGATGACAGTGTGGGGTCAATGAAATAAAAGGCGATCAAAGCACTGGCCGCTACGGAAAGCCCTATTGCGCTTAGCAGCAGGGTATAGACTCTTTTGAGTAGTTTAGAAAGATCCTTTTCCTGAGACATTTAACTCACTTTTACCGCTATCCTGTGACAGGCGTTGTTCAAATATCCTTTCGGGTTCCAGCCCGGCACCAGCATAGGCTGTGCTGCACCCTGGCTGTCTGTTGCTTTGGCCCATACTTCATAGTATCCCGCCCTGGGAAATGAAACGCTGGCCGAAAAGTGCTGCCAGGCCAGGCGGTTGACAGGTTTTTGCAGCTTACATTTTTCCCATGTTGACCCAAAATCTATAGAGTATTCCATTTCGGTCACCTCCAGTTCTCCGGCCCACGCATGGCCTCTGATGTCGAGGGTTGCACCTTGCTTGATCATGGCCCCTGATTTAGGGTAGGTGATCAATGATTTGACGGGCATGGATTCTATGATGCACATGTCTTCATCTTTCACCTTGTCGCCGGGAGCTACAGGCTCGCATGGTGTTCTGTAGGCTGTTCCTGTCATTTTGGTGCCATCGTGCACGATATTTCTGATGCTGATCCTGTTTACCCACTTTCCGGAAACGGAAGCAGGCCAGCCGCCAGCCACCAACCGCAGTGGGTAGCCATGAGCCAGGGGGATGTCCTTGCCGTTCATCTGAAATGCCAGGATCGTCTCATCCTGCAGCGCCTTGGACATGGGGCATCCTCTCGAAATCGGTTCTTTTGTAGGGTCGCCGCTGAGATGAGTATCCGCCGAGTGATAGCCGATATATACTGCATCGTCTTTGATGCCGGCATCTTCCAAGACATCTCTCAGCCTGATGCCGGTCCACCTGGCACAGTGAACCGCCCCGACAGTCCACTGATTGCCCTTAGCCGGAGGGTCAAATTCGCTCCTGCCATTGCCTCCGCACTCCAACGTGAGCTGATATGTGTGATGTTCAAATTTCGATTTTAGTTCTGCTAGCGTGTAGGTCTTTTCTCCAGCTACGGACTCTCCATCTATTGTCAGCGTCCAGTTATCAGCATCTATATTTTTTGGAATTACGCCATTATTTCTGATAAACATGCTCGCGTTTGGGGTCACAAGATCGTCTAGCAGATGAGCCTGCGCCTCAATATTCCAGGGCTTATCATTGAGTATGCTCATGCCCTTGTTTTTGTCGAACATTTTAAAAGGGTCAGGGTCTTGCAAGGCCAGTGGAGTGTAACCTTCAGGCATGCTGGAGCCAAATACAATATCAGCTCCTATGAGTCCGGCAAAAGAACTCAGTGTTGCTTTTCTTATAAAGTCACGTCTTTTCAAAATATCATTTTTAGATCATTAAAAGTAAGGCTCTGCTGTGTGCTCGTGGGTAACAAATGTTACAAACTATCACTGTAGGATGAAATACATTGGTTGATTAGAACAAAACCTGAAGATATGAAAAATGATTTCGAAACTAAGTTTACCGGCTGGTCTTTCATTGTGGCAGCCATATTACTGTGGGGAGGATGGGCGCTTTCGTCGCATCACATAGGGGAGTACATAGTGGCTTCAGATTTTGAAGCCATAGGTGAGGATGTGTGGCACTGGATATGGATGTACCGCTTTCATATTTTTGGCTGGGTCACCATGGCCATCGCACTATTTTCGTTGGTTTCCATTACCGGAAAAAGTCCCTTTCGCGTATTGATGGTGCCGGGTGCAGGCATGACCATAGTGGGGTCATTCACCCTGGCTATCGCGGCGGCATTTTATTACAATTTTGGAGCCTGGGGTGTGGGAGAAACCATGGGCAAGTCCCCGGAGGAGATAGATGAATTTATGAATGGGATGTTGTTTACCAATCAGTATGTGACGTGCTTTATACGCTTCGGTAGAATCTTCTCAGGCGTGGGTCTGGTAATCCTTGGAGCGGGTTTTCTTAAGTGGAAGCTTTTCCCTGTTTGGTTAAGTGGGTTTACCGCCGCATTGGGGTTGCTGGCTGTAGGCATCATACTGGGCATACCAGACAATTTTGAGATTTACAAGCCCGTCTTTCATGTGAAGACTGTGTGGTTGCTGGCGATGGGGTTTGTCCTTTTGACGAAGGGACTGAACCTGTCCAAAGCAGATGCTTAGATCCGCAATATTGTGATGCACCTGAAAAGGCAGCCTGACGGCTGCCTTTTTTATGTTGTAATCAATCTACACTCAAGCTTACTGGACTCGTTGTGTTGGTGAAAACGTCTCCATTGTTTAAAATATAGGTGATCGCAAAAGCGTATTTGCCTGTGGAGACGGGAGGCTGAGCCAGTCTCAGGATAAATTGATCGTTGCGAATGCCCTCTTTATTTTGGGTTATGTAAGTGCTGATAGGATCAAATTCTGATAGCGAGTAGGTATGGGTATAGTTCTGAATAAGAACAATTGAGTTTAAAGTGTCGCCCTGCTTAAACGCCGCGTTGTAGTCAGATCCTGCTGTCAGATACAGGGTGTCCAGGCCGATTTTATCACCCTGAGAGCCCGGCTCCACACAGCCGTAGGCCATGAGTTTCGCACCAAACCTGTTCTCTGTTTTTGCGAATAGCTCAGTGCTGAATTCATATTGGATCAGGTAATTTTCCCAATCAACCATTCCATCTATACGAATAGGGTCCAGGGGCCGGTCTTGATCGCTGGTAAGCCTCATGTTCACTGAATTAATTCCGGTTATTTTGAAATAACCCGGTACAGGATCGCATTCACCATAAATACAGGACATGACTGTGCCGCCAATAAAGCAGAAAATCACGAGAATAGATTTTGACAATTTCACGGAACTGGTGTTTGGTCTGGCCTTTAGTTTAAGACTGACAATTAAAGTATGTGTGAAATATATGTAGATTAATTTGAATCGACAATTTTCGTCAAGACGCCAAAATGATCTGATACTTTGCCTACCACACTGCTGGTGAAAATTATTTGGGATTCTGAAACTTGGTAGCGTGAGTTTTCATTCATAAAGATGTAATCTATTCTACCCGGAAAGCTGCCTCCGACTGTGTTATAAATACTTTTAGCTGGTCGGTTGTTGGCGTCTGGATATATCTCCAAAAAGGTGTCCTGATAATCATTGTTTTCCATCATGGTATGATACCCCTCGCTCCATGGATAGTCACTTGTTGGGTTTACGTTGAAGTCGCCGCACACAAAAGAGGTCGCATCTACGGCTAAGGCCTTTTTCTCTTCAACCATTGATTTGATATTGCCAATTTGATTATTGTGCTCTTCATCAGTTTCAGTCGTGCGCCAGTGTGTGTGGGCAGAGAAGATATTAATCTTATCCGTTTCCAACTGGTAAGAGCCATAGATCACTTTTCGTGAGGTTATACTTTGTGTACTTGTGTTGGAGGAGATGTATCTTTCATCAGTATCTACTAAGGGGTGCTTTGACAAAATAGCCACTCCTTCTTCCCATACATCCCAGCCAAGGTGTGCCCAGTTCCAGACAAAATTATAGTCGGCATTATATTTTTCTTTTACGCGATTGGCAAGGATCATAGCCATATTGTCTTCACGTATTATTCCGGATAGTATAGGCGATGATTTATTTTGACCACATTCTTGAAGAGCGATGAAATCAACTTCTAATTGGCCAATGACATCTACAATCATGTTCAGTTTTTCATTCTGCTGAGATTCTTGATAAGTGTGTAGGTTAATCGTCAAAATAAGATATTCCTTATCCGACATTTTGATCAATCCAGATTTTATATTTTCCAATGAAGTCTCTCTATAGTTGATATCAACTGTTATGGTCATTGAGCTACTATCACCTGCATTATTGATGGCCGTGCTGGTAATTGAATAAGAACCGGGAAGGTCGTAAAGGTGGGTGATTTCGATATTTGAAAAATCGATGTTTGTTAATTGATCCACTTGATCATCTCCCCATTCAATCAGCATTTTGTTGATTTCTCCTTTGGGCGCTTCTGCACTGCCTTTCAGAGTGACATTTAATGCGTCCATTGAACTCATAATCTGAAGTCTGGGATTTGGGTCTATGGACTCATCCGCACACCCCGAAGCTAATATCATTATAATGATTATAAAGGGCATTTTTGAAGCTATTATGCTTGATATCATTGTTATATCTGGGTCATTTTGTAAATATCCGCTTTTAAGTATAGCTACTTATTTGAAGAAATACGATGCACAGCTGGGATTCAGTTCGTCGGTTTTATGTAAATAGTTTGCATCGCTCTTGGAGCTATTTGCGTTGTGTGGCTGTCGGTTTTCAGTTTGATTTTTAGTTCATAGGTCTCGGGGTTTTTATTAAAAACAATAACTGCGATTGAGCCGTCGGGGTTTTTTGCAGCAGTGGAGATGATACCCTCCATTTCTTCACTCTCCAGCCCTATTCTGATTGCATTGGGACGGATGAACTTACTAAAATGGCTCAATAGATAATAAAGCGGCGTGTAAATCACTTCGTCCGTAGTGGGGTTGATTAGTACAGGGGCGCTATTGAAATTGTCGTATGGGTTTGGCTGACCCTGGTGGCTGAGAATCATGCACCACTCGACATAGCCCTGTACTCCATGATTCAGATCTGTGATGATGTCGTAGGCATAGGTGTCGAAGGGAACAAAGGTTCCGGCATAGTCTGTACTTTCTCTCCAGTATTGGCCAATGGGGTCATCAGCATCTATATCTATACTTGATTCGGTGTGGATCATCCCTTTGCCGGGCCAACGCGAGCGCAACTCATCCAATTCATCTGCATACCAATTGTTTTCATCGAGCTCGGAGTTTGCATACCAATGAAAACCAGTTCCCCATGCGTATTTGGATGCTTCCGGGTCTTCGTATGTCGGCGCTACATAGTCGTTCATAGTTGACTTGTTATGATCATAAATCAGCACACGCAAACCTGCCTCCAAATCGCCCAGAATCAAGTGCCCATCTGCAACGAGTTGAGGCCCCAGGTGGTCTCGCAAAAAGTCGCGCCCTTGCTCTGGGGTTAGCCCGTTGCTATCCCAGCGTGCATCATGAGCATGCAGGGGCTCATTTTGCGGAGTGATGCCCCACAGGTCTATGCCCTGCTCTTTATAAGCGCTTACATACCTGGACATGTATTGTGCCCATAACCCGTAATATTTGGGTTGCAAGGAGCCATTGGTCATTTCGGCGGTTTCGCCAGACTTCATCCAGGACGGTGGACTCCACGGGGAAGCAATGATTTTGAAATCAGCGCCGGGAATGTTGGATGCCTCTAAAATCATGGGGACTATATCATAGCCGGGCTCTACCAATTCCACGCCACGTACCTGATCGTTTTCATCACCGGCAAACCCTTTCATATCTTCATAGATGCTGAAGGAGGAAAGATCCTCATCGCCCTCTTCCACATACGTGTAGTGGTTGTTTGAGTAGTCGCTGCTGTTGATGTGCGTGCGGGTCAGTGAAAACCCTGCTCCTGCACTGGGGCTGAATAATTTGGTTAGCACCTCTTTGCGCAGGTCTGTGGGGATGGTGGCAAGGTTCCATGCTGACGATTCGGTAAATGAAGCTCCAAACCCATGATACTTTTGAAATTCTTCACCGGAGAGAAGTTGTAGTGTAATGCTCTTGTTTTCTTCCACGGAACTTTCTCTACCGCCAGGAGAAACAAGTCTTAGGTTGTCGCCAGCTTGCGATGTTTGGTAAACCTTGAAAGTATGATGTTGGTGTGTGCTTTTAGGCGAGCATCCGATCGTTAGGATGCACAAACCCAAAATCAGCAGACTTGTAATTTGGGAAATTGATAATTGAACAGTGGGTAGGCTTAACATGATCATTGAGTTAAATGTGTTTATTCTTTAATGCATTGTGGTAAAAGTTGCGAGGTGATCGTCTGCCTATGCAAACTACAGCCTAATACCTGTATCTGTCGGGTTAACCCATAAATTACTAAACGCTAATCTTGAATTTTTGAGAGTTTTTGGATTGAACCTATTGTGCTTCTAATAGGCACTCTATTTTGAAACTTAGCGGCAATGAGCCACACTTTGATGTATGCTTTACTTTTCCATCTCAGTCAAAATATCGTTCCCAATATTTAATAGTTCGCCATATAAATTGATAAAATAACCAGCCCCTCTGTTTCTTGAATTTGTTGCTACGAAACTCGGAAACCTTAAGTTCTCTTCGAGCTTTTCAAACTCTTCTGGTTTGAGATTGGAGTTGTTCACCAATTTACCCCTAAGGCTGTTAAGTTCTTGTATAACATTGTTTTTGTAACAGTCATAAAGCATGGTCTCCATGAGTTTATTCAGTTCGGTTTCTTCGTATTCTATTTTTGCAACGAGACTGTAATAATTGAAAAGCTTTTGCTCAATCGGTTTATTTTGAATTTTTGATAGGTAGCCTGAGCTTTTCAAGGATTCAAATCCGCTTAAGTCAGATTTAAATGTTTCTTTTAAAATTGGGGAGTACCTCAGGTATTTTGAAAAATATTTTGAGGCAAAATCTGGGTCAATGGACTCTTGAGCAACCATTTTCATAAAGAATTTAGAACCAACGATTGAGCTGTCTCGAAAAGCGGTAATTCTTTTGAGGTTAACCTGATCCGCTTTAATGTTCTTTGTAATGGTGTTTAGATAGCCATTTAATGTTTTTTCCTCCTGTTTGTCTGTGTTCCAATTATCGATCTGAAGTGCGATTAAAATCCCAATAACTACAAGAATTATTTCGCCGATAGCATACAGAATGTATTTGCTAAAGTTATTTTCAGAAAGGAGTTTTTGTCGCGTTTTTCTAAGGAGGTTTATCATTGGTTAGTGGTTGGTTGTTGCAGAATAACGACCATGTATGAGGCGTGCGCGCTCACTTAGTGGACAGTACTAAAGTAGTGAAATCTGCCGCATCCGGCAAAGAGGTACTCAGACGCATTCCTGTTAGCAACTGTTAGAGAGCCTTAGTATTTCTTCTGTCTCAATGTGTTTGAGTCAACTACTGTCAAAGTTCGTTCGAAAGCTAAGTTTGAGTTGGAAGTTAGTCGGTCAATAATCTTCGCCGTTTCAAGGGGCTCAGTTGGTTGTTGTCTTATAAAAATGACACCAGAGTTCGGTTTAAATCCGTGTTTAAAGATGAGTTCACCGTAATCGCTATCATAAGTTATGATGGTTCGGTCTTGCTCAATCGCCACGTTCATAACATGTTCATCTGATATGCCAGGATCATCAACACCTATTGAAGTGATATCAAATCCTTTAGATTTCAGGTAATTGACACTTGCAATGGGAACATTCTCGTTCGCAAGAAACTTCAACGTGTATTAAGGTTAGGCGTTGGAATAAAGAAGTCCGTCCTTCATACAGTCCTGTATGTAAGAGAATACGGCTTGTAAAGATTCATTTGTTAAGCGAGGATAGTTCTCAAGAATCTGCTCTTCAGTCCATCCCTGAGCAAGCAAGCCTATAATGTGTTCAACAGAAACTCTCGTTCCCTTGACTGTTGGCTTACCTAAAAGCACTTTGTTGTCGGATATTACATGTTCTCGCCACTCCATATATCAAAGTTACGAAGAATAGTAGGAAATGTTGATCTGGAAGCAGTGCTCTCTAACGCCAGATATGGCACGTGCCTCTAGCCTTTGTAAATTCCGAGAAGGTAGTGAACCTGTCGTGCCTGACCAAGGGCGCTCGGCCTAGGGGGTGCATTCTTAGTATCAGACTGACACTGCGCCATGAAAGATAATCCCGATAGCTATCGGGACCCACATATGGAAGAAAGTAGAAAGCACCTCAGTTTCTTGGCAGCAGGTTCACGGTCTAGTCCTTATGGAATTTACAGAATGTCTTGTCCTGAAATAGGTTGACTAAAATTGACTATTAGTAAGTTGTTATTTTCCATGTTTATTTCCAAAGTTTGGCCAATGGTTGTTTAGTCTTATGAGCTATTGAAGGTGTGAGC
>JBDVMP010000067.1:0-84746 GCA_039970095.1 Cyclobacteriaceae bacterium | reverse complement strand
GCCAATCATAGATATCGGATGTTTCCGCAGAGTAGAAACAAATGGAGGAGGTTTTGAGCAAATCAACCTTCTTTATGGGGAAAACCCGAATCGCTCTGTTCGGGAGTGGACTCAGCCATTCAATGACGCTGGCATACAAACTCAAATGCTGGAAAGAGGACTGAACGGGCTTAGGATGTACCCAGTCCCAAAGGATTTGAGAAAGCTGATGTTTCGACTGAAGAAGCTGCAAGGAACGGATATATCCCGCTCTTTTGACGGGCTCAACGATATTCAAAACCTGGAACTGTCAATAGAATATGCCAAGGCGGGCGGAATGGTATCTCAAACTTGTTTGTGTATTACCCACTCCGAGCTCCACACGGTCGATTATTATGTTGACATGGCGGGCAAGCTCATAGATATGGGAGCAGAAGAGATTGCCATCAAAGACATGGCGGGCATTGGCCGTCCGGTCTCTATCGGTAAGATTGTAGAAGGCATCAAGGCCACCAAAAAAGACATTGTGGTGCAGTATCACGGTCATTCCGGCCCTGGGTTTTCCATAGTTTCCTCGCTGGAGGCGGCACGAGCTGGTGCCGATTATGTAGATGTAGGCATGGAGCCACTTTCCTGGGGTACTGGTCATGCAGACTTACTCACTGTGCATGCCATGCTGCGCGATGCGGGCTTTTCCGTACCGGATATCAACATGAAGGCATACATGCAAACCAGATCATTGACTCAGGAATTTGTAGATGATTTTCTCGGCTACTACATCAACCCTAAAAACAGGCTGATGAACTCATTGCTCATTGGGCCGGGATTACCAGGAGGTATGATGGGCAGCCTCATGGCGGATTTAGAGCATAATCTTACCAGCCTCAACAAATGGAAAGAAAAGAAGAGTCAGCCAACAATTACGCAGGACGAATTGCTGATCAAATTATTTGACGAAGTAGAAACGATCTGGCCAAAAATGGGCTATCCTCCACTCGTGACTCCATATAGTCAGTATGTCAAAAATGCGGCACTTGTCAATGTGATGCAGATGGAAAAAGGAAAGGAACGATGGTCTTTGCTGGATGACAATACCTGGGATATGCTCCTTGGCAAATCCGGGAATGTGCCGGGAGAGATTGCCGGGGAACTGAAAAGTCTGGCCAAAGAGCAGGGTCGAGAATTTTTCGAAGGAAACCCTCAGAACCTATACGAAGATTGTCTGGTAGAGAAGCGCAAAGAGATGCAGGAGAAAGGCTGGGATACTGGCGAGGATGACGAAGAGCTCTTTGAATATGCCATGCACCCACAGCAGTATGAAGCGTTTATGTCGGGCAAGGCCAAGAAAGATTTTGAGGCTGATCTGGCAGAAAGAAAAGCTCCAAAAACGGAAGCCGCTGCGGGTCTTGCAACTCCACATGGGCAGCCTACTCAGCTCAATGTTGACGTGAACGGAGAGAAGTTTAAGGTGACAGTATCTTACGGAGATGCTCCGGCAGAAGCCTCTTCAGCTCCCGAGACGGCTGCTACAGCAGCTGCCTCCAGTGCAGCCAACGAAATAACTGCGCCCCTCGAGGGAAAGGTGTTTTTTACAAAGGATGCTGGCGAAAAGCCTCTTAAAGTTGGTGATAAAGTAGCCAAAGGAGATGTGGTCTGCTACATAGAGGCCATGAAAGTTTCCAATGCCATCAAGTCGGAGTATGACGGTACGGTTGTGGAAATTGTAGCCAAAGAAGGAGAGGAAGTATATGATGATGACGTCTTAATCAAACTGGGAAACTAAGTGGATCTACTCGGGAAACTTTATAGGATGACGGCCATCCAAAACATCGTAGATGAGCCCCAAATTTTGCTGATGATTCTCATCGCATTTTTTCTCCTTTACCTGGGGATAAAAAAGCAATATGAGCCGCTGCTGCTGGTGCCCATAGCATTCGGTATGCTCATCGCCAATTTCCCGGGAGGGGGCATGGGAGTGGAAAAAATTGATGAGAACCTGACCTTGTATCAAATAGCCAAAGAACATGGTATCATGAACTTTGTGTATTACTCCCTGATCAAAACAGGGTTTCTTCCGCCCATCATTTTTATGGGTGTGGGAGCATTGACAGACTTTGGTCCTATGCTCAGAAATTTGAGATTGGCGTTCTTTGGAGCGGCTGCTCAAATCGGCATCTTTACAGTTTTGATCTCAGCTGTATTGATAGGTTTTGACCTGAAAGAAGCCGCCAGTCTGGGGATAATTGGAGGGGCTGATGGCCCCACGGCTATTTACACCACTATCAAGCTGGCTCCACATCTGCTGGGCCCTATAGCTATAGCAGCCTATTCTTACATGGCGCTTGTGCCGGTTATCATTCCGCTGGTAGTTCGCCTCACCACCAACAAAAAAGAGCTACTGATCAATATGAAGCAGCAGGATAAGCTGTTTCCTTCCAAAACACCAATTAAGAATATGCAAACGCTAAAAATCCTTTTCCCGATAGGCGTAGGATCTTTGGTGGCTTTGCTGGTGCCATCCTCAGTGCCACTGATCGGGTTGCTCATGTTCGGAAATTTGGTCAAGGAGATAGGTGCATCTACCGGCCGCCTGCACAAAGCGGCTTCAGATTCCATTCTGAATATTGCTACCATATTTTTAGGACTGGCAGTAGGTGCCACCATGACGGCACATGCATTTCTGAAAATGGAAACGCTATTGATCATTGCCGGAGGGTTTGTGGCATTTGCGATCTCCATAGCTGGTGGTGTTTACGCCGTGAAGGTTTATAATTTGTTGGCCAAAAAGAAAATCAATCCGCTGATAGGAGCAACAGGTCTCAGTGCAGTGCCCATGGCCTCACGAGTGGCGAATGAGATAGCACTGAAACACGATCCTAACAATCACCTGTTACAGTATGCTATGGCCAGTAACATCTCCGGTGTGATTGGCTCGGCAGTGGCGGCTGGGGTTTTGATCTCTTTTTTGAGCTGATCCCAACCATGACTTAAACATGAATTGTATGGCTACCTACGGTAGGATGATGTTCGATCAGAATAAATGCAAAGAGAATCTTTAACGGTTCATCCCGGATTTATTCGCTGATCTACTAAATTGTGTATTCAAAATTGACATCCATAAGAAATTAGATTCAAATGAAAATTTTACTATACGCCATAGTGGTGCTGGTCGGCATCTTTCTCTTTATCCAGATTTTTCCTGGCGAGAAGCCCGCAACGTCTTTGGATAACCCCAATGACATACATAAGGAGGTTTTGGTTGATCCGGCGGTGAGCAAAATCTTGCGCAATGCCTGCTACGATTGCCACTCAAATGAGACGGTTTATCCCTGGTACGCCAACATTGCGCCTATATCTTGGCTGGTAATTCGCGATGTAGAGGAAGGTCGGGATGAACTCAATTTTTCGGAGTGGATTCCTTACTCGCTCAAGCGCAAAAATCACAAACTGGAAGAAATAGCTGAAGAAGTGGAAGAAGGTGAAATGCCGATGAAGATATACACCTTCACCCATGCCGAAGGACGCCTTTCGGAAGAAGAAAAAGAGTCCCTCATCAATTGGGCGCTTAATCTCAAAGGCTCTGCGGATTAAATTATTGACACACGCTTGATAGAGGCTGCTTTTAGATGTTAAAGGCAGCCTTTACTTTTTCTACAAAGTCAAGTTTTTCCCATGTGAAGGTTTCTATTTCCATAGAAATGGTCTCCCCGGAACCATCGGTGAAGCTCACAGTTTTTACCTCAGGGGTTCTGCCCATATGCCCATAAGCTGCCGCATCCTGATACATTGGTGTTCGCAGCTTCAGGCGCGTTTCTATTCCGTATGGAGTCATGTCGAAGATCTCCATCACCTTCCGGGCAATTTCACCATCAGTCATATCTACTTTGGCGGTATTGTAGGTGTTTACATAAAGCCCCATAGGCTCCACTACTCCAATGGCATAAGACACCTGTACCAGCACTTCATCACAGAGTCCGGCAGCCACCAGGTTTTTGGCGATATGTCTTGTGGCATAAGCGGCAGACCTGTCCACTTTAGAGGGGTCTTTGCCAGAAAATGCGCCACCGCCATGAGCCCCTTTTCCGCCGTAGGTATCGACGATAATTTTCCTGCCCGTAAGTCCGGCATCACCATGAGGTCCACCAATCACAAATTTCCCCGTTGGGTTGATGTGGTAATTGATGTCGTCATTGAAAAGCTTCTGAAGCTCAGGTTTGAGTTGAGTTTTCACACGAGGGATCAGTATGCTCACAATGTCACTTTTGATTTTGGCGAGCATTTTTTGCTCCTCGTCAAAATCATCGTGCTGTGTGGATACCACTATGCTATCGATCCTCACCGGCTGATTGTCATCAGAATATTCGATTGTCACCTGAGCTTTAGCATCAGGTCTCAGGTAGGTGATGTCTTTGCTTTCTCTTCTCAGAGCAGCGAGCTCTATCAGTATTTTGTGTGATAGGTCCAGAGCCAGCGGCATGTAGTTTTTGGTCTCTGCCGTGGCATAGCCAAACATCATTCCCTGATCACCAGCTCCCTGAAGCTTAGGGTCTTGCTTATCTACGCCCTGATTAATATCAGGAGACTGCTCATGAATGGAAGATAGAATACCACACGAGTTGGCCTCAAACATAAACTCTGACCGGTTGTACCCGATCCTTTTGATCACGTCTCTGGCTATTTGCTGCACATCCAGATATGTCTTTGATTTCACTTCTCCGGCCAACACCACCTGTCCTGTGGTCACGAGTGTCTCGCAGGCTACCTTGGATTGTGGGTCAAACGCAATAAAATGGTCAACCAAAGCGTCAGAAATCTGATCCGCTATTTTGTCCGGGTGCCCCTCTGATACAGATTCTGATGTGAATAAATATGACATAGTTGGAATTTGATTTGAGTCAGCAAATTTAGAAGATTCGCAAAACTAGACAGCACATTTTAAGACATTTGGCCAATGCAAAATACAGTTGGTATTTTATGCAGGTCTATCTTTTGTTTTTTCCATTCGGAAATGGTTTTGGTTTTCACCAATTCTCTGTCCCCGAAGATATCACTGGCAATATGTAAAAGCGTATTTGGCCGAAGTGTTTGCAATAAATCATCAAGCAAGCTCATGTTGCGAAAGGGTGTTTCCATGAATATTTGTGTGAACCCGGTTTTCTGGGTTTGCTGCTCCAGATTTTGGATAGCCTTCACGCGATCATTTTTTTGAATAGGTAGGTAGCCATGAAAAGTAAACTGCTGTCCGTTGAAGCCCGATGCGATCAAAGCAGTCTGTATAGAAGAGGCTCCCGGTAAGGGCACCACCCTGATGCTATTTTTGTGGGCATAGCTGATGGCCAGGTGTCCCGGATCGGCCAGGCCCGGCAGGCCTGCTTCTGATATCAGCCCAATGTTTGCTTCTGAGCAGTTTTTGAGCATTTGTGAAATGCTTTGATAACTGGTTTTTTTATCCAGTATCTCAAAGTGTAAACCAGAGATGTCTATCTCCAGTTTGAGACTGCTGATAAACCGGCGTGCTGTTCGCACATTCTCCACCAAAAAATATGTTGTGTTTTTGATCACATCACAAACCATAGGTGCTAAAAAACCAGCATCATTGTTTTCTGATAGGTAAGTGGGGATAAGATATAGTGTCGTTTGCGGCATGCTCCGTTAGGTTTAGGACAAGAAGTCTATCACAGTTTGATAAAGTTCCCTTGGTTTTTCGGCATGCACCCAGTGGCCTGCACCTTCAATCATTTCTATCTGAGCCATTGGGAAATGACTTTTGATCAGATCATGATCTTCGGTCTTGATGTAACCTGATTTGGCACCACCTATAAATAATGTAGCACCTTCAAATCGATCCGAAGCGTCAAGAGGACGCCCTACTTCGTGTGCATTTTTGGTCAATGAATCCAGGTTGATTTTCCACTCAAAACTTCCATCACTATTTCTGGAAAGGTTTTTCAAAATGAATTGTCGTATCCCGAAATCGCCAATGGTTTTAGACAGTTGATCGTCGGCATCTTTTCGGGATGCCAGACTTTCCATATCAACGGAGTGAAAGCCATTGTAAACATTCTCATGGTGGGGAGGATATTTTTTTGGCCCAATATCAACAACAATGAGTTTGTCGACCATCTCGGGAAAGCTTGTTGCAAAAGTCATAGCTGTTTTCCCTCCCATTGAATGGCCCAGCAGAAGTACTTTTTGCAGGCCCTCATCATCTATCAGTTCTTTCAGATCTTCCGAAAGCAAGTCGTAGTTGAATTCGTCACTATGTGGTGAGTTTCCATGGTTCCTCAGATCGACAAGATATACCTTAAAGTTTTTGGCAAATTCTTTCCCGAGTGTTTGCCAGTTATCAGCAGACCCAAATAGACCGTGTAGAATGATCAGCGGCTGTCCTTCGCCAAGTGTTCTGAAGTTTAATTTCATTGTAATTTTCTTTTGTACATCTCAATCACGTTTTCCAGCCCGTAATAGAGCGCATCACATATGAGCGCGTGCCCTATGGACACCTCATCCAGGTTAGGAATTTGTGCTTTCAGGTAAGCAAGGTTGTGGAGGTCCAGATCATGGCCAGCATTTAGTCCAAGCCCTATGTCGGTAGCTCTTTTTGCTGCCAGTACATAGTCGGCGGCTGCCTTCTCTTTGTCTTGATGGTATTGCACAGCGTAGGGCTCAGTGTATAGCTCTATTCTGTCAGCGCCCACCTCTTTTGCTCCTTCTACCATTTTCACGTCCGGGTCTACAAACACCGATACTCGGGCGCCATGAGACTTGAGTTCGGCTATGATGTCTGTAAGTTTTGCTTTGTTTGTCACAGTATCCCATCCGGCACATGAGGTCAACACATCGGGACCATCTGGTACCAGCGTCGCTTGCTCGGGTTGCACCCGTTCTATTATTTCCATAAAGCGAGCATCAGGATACCCCTCTATGTTGAACTCCGTGGTTACGACCTCTTTCAGGTCCAGTACATCCTGATAGGTGATATGTCTTTCGTCGGGTCTGGGGTGAACGGTGATGCCTTCTGCTCCAAATTTTTCACAATCCTCTGCCGTTTTTACCACATCGGGATTATTACCACCACGGGCATTACGCAGAGTTGCAATTTTGTTAATGTTTACGCTAAGTTTGGTCATTCAATTAACACATTTTCCAGGGCAAATTTGTTTAGAAAAAATAGATTATGAGTTTAAAAACTAAAATAGAAGGGGAGATTAAGAAGGCAATGCTTGCAAAAGATAAGCAGCGACTCACCGCACTTCGTGCCATCAAGTCGATGATATTGCTGGCTGAGACAGAAAAAGGGGCGGTAGATGGCGTTTCAGAAGATGCCGAAATGAAGCTTCTGATGAAAGCTGCCAAACAGCGAAAAGATTCTCACGACATCTATGTGGAGCAGGGCAGAGAAGACCTTGCTGCTGTAGAAAAAGCTGAGCTGACCGTAATTGAAGAGTTTTTGCCTAAGCAGATGACAGAGGAGGAAGTGGAAGCAGAAGTGAAGCAAGTGATAGAGCAGGTTGGGGCTGCAGGGCCACAGGATATCGGCAAAGTGATGGGTGCTGCTACCAAAAAACTTGCTGGAAAAGCGGACGGTAAAATGATTTCGACATTGGCCAAAAAACTACTAAGCTAGACATTGAACTATCTCGATATATTTTTTGTGGTGATCTTCATTTTTGGCCTTATCAAAGGCTACATGAAGGGACTTGTCGTAGAGGTTTTTTCTTTTATAGGTTTTTTCGCTGGCCTTTTTGCAGCTATTGAACTCACCATTCCCGTTTCAAATAACTTCTTTCAGGATTCGCAATACTTCCAGTTTCTGACTATCGCAGTATTCATCGTGCTATTTATTTTGGTAGTGTTGCTTATGAATTTGCTGGGCAAAATTCTTAAGAAGGCCATCGATATTACCTTTCTGGGGTTCTTCGACAACATTTTGGGGGCCATTGCCTCGGCTTTTAAAGTAGCGTTTATTTTGAGCGTGGTGATTTGGGTTTTCGGCTCTATAGGCCTGCACATTCCTGAAGAGTTTTCAGGAGGTTCTGTATTATATCCGTTTATAGAAATGATCGGTCCAAAAGTCTTCGATGTGGTGTCTAAAGTGCTGCCATTTATTGAGGATATGATCGATTCGCTTGAAAATATTGGTGACAAATCGAAATCCCTATATACCTTTTTGTAGATTTATCTAATCAAAGAGATTCAAGCTTTGAACTGATTGGCAGAGAGAACGCTTTCTAAGTCAAGGAATCTTAACATCAATAAAATGATTGCCAAAGAGCTGATAAACTATATGATCCCACCCCTAAAACCTACCGATGATATCGGTCAGGCTCAGTTATGGATGGATGAGTTGCGCTTATCTCAGCTTCCGGTTAGTGAGGAGGGTAAATTTCTTGGCGTCATTACCGAAGACATGCTCTTTGATTCGAATTTCAGATTTGGGGATGTCGGGAGTTACCCTTTGGTGGCCCAGGATGCAAAGGTGAACGCCTTTAGTCACTATTACGATGTATTGAAGGTAGCCAGCTCTGAGAATACCAAGCTTGTTGCGGTTATGGACGACCTCAATCAGTATATGGGTGTCATTTCTATGGAAGATATCGTTGAAGCTTTTGCAAAGTCTTCTTCCGTGGCAAATCCCGGAGCTATTCTCACACTGAAACTGAATGCCGTTGATTATTCACTTTCAGAAATCAGTAGATTGGTTGAGTCCAATGATGCCAAGATATTGACATCATACATTAGCGAGTTTCCAGAGGACCCTTCAAAACTCCTGCTCACTATCAAGATCAACATTGAAGATGTAAACAGAATCGTAGCATCATTTGGTAATCACGGATTTACGGTGGAGTCTTCTTTCAGCACTTCTGAGTCATCTTTTGATGAGCAGGAGCGCCTGGATATCTTCATGAAATATCTCAAAATTTAAAATATGGGGAAAATTGCGCTGCATGGCATGTCTATTCATGCCGATGTACAGGTGATGGTCGAAAAAATGGTAGTTCAGCTCACTGATGCTGGTCGCGAAATCCATATTTCCGATCGGCTGGCCGGCTTGAACCTGCCCTGTTTTGGCAGCTTCCCTACCTTCGACAAATCAGAGGATCTTTCCTCCTTCGAGGCGATATTTAGCCTTGGCGGTGACGGCACGCTGCTCAATACCCTGACTTATGTTGGAGACACTCAGTTGCCCATAATGGGAATAAACCTCGGTAGACTGGGCTTCCTGGCCAACATAGCCAAGGAAAACATAGAACCAGCGCTAGCATCTTATTTTGCGGGAGATTTCGAATTTCAGGATCGCACACTTATATCGTTAGAGTCGGATATTGAAACATTCAGCACAAATCATTATGCGCTCAATGAGTTTGCCATTCTAAGAAAAGACACGTCTTCCATGATTGTGGTCAAGGCATACCTCAACGGAGAGTACCTGAATACTTACTGGGCGGATGGGCTTATGGTTTCCACCCCAACAGGATCTACAGGGTATTCTCTCAGCTGCGGTGGCCCGGTAATTATGCCCCAAACGAGAAACTTTATTATCACACCTGTAAGCCCTCATAATCTTAACGTGAGGCCCCTGATTGTGTCAGATGATAGTGAGCTAAAATTCGTTATAGACTCTTCCCGAAACCAATCATTCCTGGTATCCCTCGATTCAAGATCGGAGGCTATAGAAAGCCCGAAGGCACTCATTATTCGAAAGGCAGATTTTTCAGCCAGACTGATAAAAGTAAGAGGGAGTTCTTTCCTCGATACCCTCAGAAACAAGCTCACTTGGGGTCTTGATCGTAGAAATTAGGACGTTTGTCTAACATAATTCTACCAATTACCTATTTTTGGGGATATTGGTCAGGAATATGAAACTCAGAAACTTCATCCTATTTTCAGCTTTAGCTATATTTCTATTCTCAACAGTTGACTCTGACGCCCAGCGACGGAGCAAATATGGGAAACGGAAAAGAAAGAATAAGTCAATTTCGAAATATCACGGTGGAGCCGTGGGTGGTCGATTTCGTCCTTATGAGTATGCCGGTTTTAACATAAATGCACTCAACTACTACGGAGACTTGGCTCCAGTAAGTAAAGCAGGCAGTACAGATATCAGTTTCACCAGACCAGGTTTTGGGTTCAATATGGGTTATAAGTTCAATTCCTATATGGCATTGAGGGGAGGACTAAACTGGGGAAGGCTTCAGGGAGCAGATAATTCAGCAGACCCTTCATTGAGCGAAAGTGGTGGTAGGTATCAGCGAAACTTGAGTTTCAGAAATGACATTTACGAGCTTCAGTTAGGAATGGAAGTTTATATACTTCCAAACTATGGAGGAGCGAATGTGCGTTTACCTTTGAACGCATATATATTCTTTGGAGGGGCTTTGTTTTACCATAATCCAAAAGGGCTTGTCCCAGAGTTTGATTACCAATCAGATATTAATGGAACTATTCCTGCGCCTAAGGCCGGTGAGTGGGTTAGTTTGAGAAAACTGGGGACTGAAGGGCAGAATCTACCTGACTATAATAAAAAAACGTATAGTCCGATACAAGTATCCATTCCACTCGGCATTGGAGTAAAGATGAGGATACCGGGCACTCCTTTTGATGCCGGACTGGAAGTAGGCTACAGGTTTTTGTTTACAGATTACATTGACGATGTGAGTGGTGAATATGTAGCCCTTAATGAATTTGAAGACCCACTGGCCAGAATTATGTCTGATCGTAGTGCTGAACCTATCTATGCAGGAGATAACACTCCAAGAGAAAACTTGAGACCTGTCCTTATTGGTTACCCTGAAGATGGGGTGGCTTATTATGTAGATGGAAATCAAGGAGGTGGAAGTGTATCAGGAAAACAAAGGGGTAATCCAAAAGATAATGACCTCTACATCGTTACTAGCTTAAAGCTGACCTATATATTAGGGTCAAGGATTAGAGCAGGAGCGAAATTCAGATAATCATTGAAAAAAACATTTCTCATTCTTTTTTGCACTACCCTCTTGATAGGGGTAGCAAATGCCCAGTTTCTTGAATTTGGCGGTTCGGTAGGAGCATTCAATTATACAGGAGACCTCAATAGGTTTCCACAGGTTAAACATTCAAAACTTGGTTTTGGCGGAGTATATCGGATGAATTTTTCGCCTGTACTTAGCGTAAAGATGGGACTCAATTATGGGAAAGTAGCCGGAAGTGATCGCAACCCCATTGACGCATTGGGTGAAAACAGGCAGGTAACATTTGAACATCAGATATTTGAATTTCATTCGGTGTTTGAATTTCATTTCCTTGACTACCGAGGCGACAATATGGAGTTAGACTGGTCTCCATTTGCTTTTATGGGTGTTGGTTTTGTGAAAGTAAGCGGCGTGGCGCCCACTCTTGAAGACTTTAACCCCATTCAATTCACCCTCCCAGTAGGCTTGGGTGTTAAATATCTTGTAGGGAAACAATGGACGCTGACTGGCGAGATTGGTATTCGCAAAACCTTTTTTGATTATCTCGATGGTGTGAGTGAAGGAGATATTTATATCAAAGATTACCAGTACGGCAACCCCAATGACAATGATTGGTATTTCTTTACCGGGTTCAGCCTCACTTATGTGCTGTATAAAATACCATGCCCATTCCCATATATTCCCAATAAGTCTATATTGATGAAAGTCAGAGCGAGGTAATTCGTTAAAAAATGTTTAATAATTCACCGTTACCGAAAAAAAAGGCAACTTTGTAGCCTTTTGCCAAAAGGAGCTTTTTTCAAGGATGACCCAACAACTAAATCTGGACAATTTACCTAAGCACATTGCCGTTATTATGGACGGAAATGGCCGTTGGGCTAAGGGCAAAGGTGCCGCCAGACTTTTCGGTCATAAGCACGCCATAAAGGCTGTTCGCGAGGTTACTGAAGGTTGTGCTGAGCTGGGAGTAGAATACCTTACTTTATATGCTTTCTCTACTGAAAATTGGGCTCGCCCAAAAGCAGAAGTTGATGGGCTAATGAGCTTGTTGGTGACGACTATCAATGATGAAATTTCAACTTTGATGGATAACAACGTAAGCTTGCAATCCATTGGAGATATAAAAGGCTTGCCACAAAAGGCTCAAAATGGCTTGGCTCAGGCTAAAGAAAAAACAAAAGGAAACACCGGATTGAAGTTGGTGTTGGCACTTAATTATAGTGGCAGGTGGGATATTCTAAATGCATTACAAAATGTTGCAAAAGAAGTATCAGAAGGGGTGCTGAGTCCTGATGCGATGCACAGCAACGTTTTTGAAAAGCACCTTTCCACTAATGGTATCCCGGATCCTGAATTGTTGATAAGGACGAGTGGCGAAATGAGAATAAGCAATTTCCTATTGTGGGAAATGGCCTATACAGAACTTTACTTTACGAAAGTTCTATGGCCAGATTTTAGAAAAAAAGACCTTTTGGAGGCAATAGCTGCCTATCAACAAAGGGAGCGACGGTTTGGAAAAATTAGCGAGCAGTTGAATGTCGGTTAGTATGCAGAGGAAAATTCAGGTTTTTATCATTGTCCTTTTTGTAGGATTTCAAGCTTTATCGCAGATAGGCCTGAGCAAAAAATTCAGTTCGGCAGCCCAGCAGGATCCGGGCTTGAGTATAAACTACTCCAGCCCGAAGGAATATGAAATAGCCGATATTGAGGTGAAGGGGGTCGAGTTTCTTGATAACAACGCTTTGATTTCACTTTCTGGTTTGCGTGTGGGGGATAAGATCAAAATACCAGGGGAACATATTTCGTCAGCTATCAAAAAGCTATGGAAGCAAGGTATCATTGGCAATGTCTCGATTTATGCCAATAAAGTAGAAGACGGTAAGGTTTGGCTGACCATAGAACTAACAGAGCGTCCGCGACTTACAAAGTATGAATTTACCGGAGTTAACAAGACGCAGGAAAGCGAACTCAAGGACAAAATAGACCTGGTAAGAGGAAAGGTTCTAACCGATGTGGTTATAAAAAATACGGAACTTGCCGTATTTAAATATTTTGAGGGGAAGGGATACCTAAACGCTCAAGTGGGTGTCAGGCGAGTAAAGGACACCCTGATAGCAAACAGTGTCAATATCATCATTGACGTAGACAGAGGATACAAGGTCAAAATCAAAGACATCAATTTTTACGGAGAAGAGCATTTTCACACGGGCAAGCTTCGCTCTAAATTGAAAAAGACGGGACAGTCGGTTCGTTTCTCTATAATAAAGGATCTGCTGGAAAAAACCCTTTGGGTTCTTAACCCTAAAAATTTCGGGCATTTTGCTAAGCATAGAGAGAAGGTTGAAGGCAAGGAATTAAAAGAGTACCTGTCGGAGCATGTCTATCTCAATATTTTCAAAAGCAACAAGTTCATTGAGTCTGATTTCAAAGAAGACAAAGACTTGCTGATTGCCTTTTACAACTCCAAGGGATATCGTGATGCGGAAATTTTGCAGGACACCATATATGATATCAATAAAAAATTCATGAATATTGATATTACTGTAGATCCGGGTAATAAATACTTTTTTAGAGATATTATCTGGTCGGGTAACTACATATACACCGATGAGCAGTTGGATAGGGTTTTGGGTGTAGAAGCTGGTGATGTGTATGATCTGGACCTAATCCAAAAGAAATTGAACTTCAATCCAAATGGAGCTGATGTAAGTGCACTCTACATGGATGATGGATATCTTTTCTTCAACGTGGACCCGGTGGAGGTAGCCGTAGTGGGTGACTCTATCGATTTGGAAATGAGGATGTATGAGGGTGTGCAGGCTACTATCAATGAGGTGACCATAAGCGGAAACGATAAGACCAACGATCATGTGGTCTTGAGGGAGCTTAGAACCATGCCGGGAGAGAAGTTCAGTCGTGCCGATCTCATTAGAACGCAAAGAGAACTTTCGCAGCTTGGTTATTTTGATCCAGAGCAGGTCAACCCGGTTCCAAAACCAAACCCGGTTGACGAAACCGTGGATATAGAATGGCAGCTGGTAGAACGAGCCAATGACCAGGTGCAGCTCTCAGGAGGCTGGGGTGGTGCCTTTGGGTTTGTTGGAACGCTCGGGGTTACTTTCAACAACTTCTCAGTAAGAAATATACCAAACTTCGAAAAGTGGAGACCGCTTCCAATGGGAGATGGACAGAAGTTTGGTGTGAACCTGCAGGCCAATGGTAAGCAGTATCAGAGCTACTCGGTGAGTTTTACAGAACCATGGTTGGGAGGTAAAAGACCAAACTCCTTTGGGATCTCATATAGTCAATCGAAAATTCGACAAATCAACTATTTGACTGGGGAATCTCAAGGCGGCATGGACATAACTTCAGTGGCTGTGTCATTGGGTAGAAGGGTGAGATGGCCGGATGATTATTTCACGATTAGTAATTCATTAGCGTATAAAAATTACAGTGGATCTCCAGCCTTTTTTGCCAGCCTGGGAGGCACGTCATCCTCATCAAGTGATGTTAGTGGCGAAGATCGTGTTTCAACAAGCTTTACGTTTAATACGACAATCGCAAGGAATAGTGTTGATAGCCCGATGTATCCTAGAACGGGTTCATCACTTTCCCTGAGCGCATCCTTCACCCCACCATATTCGCTTTTTAACGATCTGGACTATGAGAATGCTACGGCAAGTGAAAAGTACAGGTATTTGGAGTATCACAAATGGAACTTTGACATGAGCTACTACTTAAAATTAGTGGGTAACCTTGTTCT
The DNA here is from genome assembly GCA_039970095.1 of Cyclobacteriaceae bacterium. Lineage (GTDB taxonomy): Bacteria > Bacteroidota > Bacteroidia > Cytophagales > Cyclobacteriaceae > JAMZMI01. The sequence continues at coordinate 70,052 of JBDVMP010000067.1, read as the reverse complement.
TGCTCCAAGAATGCATTTTGGTTATTTAGGTTCGTATGGAGGTCCAGCAGATGTGGGGCCGGTGGAGAGGTTTACACTTGGAGGGAGTGGACTCACCGGACAAAACTTCTTATTCGGAACCGACATTATAGGTCTCAGAGGGTATGAAGACAATTCTATTCGTCCCTTTGATGATGGCGGTACTCCTAATGATGGCAGTGATGATCTTACAGGCGGAACGGTCTTCACCAAGTTCGTCATGGAGTTGAGGTATCCAATTTCCCTAAATCCATCTGCAACCATCTATGCCCTTACGTTCTTCGAAGGAGGCAACAACTGGAATAAATACAGTGAGTTCAACCCTTATGATATGAAAAGGTCTCTTGGAGTAGGTGTGAGGATATTCATGCCGGCATTTGGTTTGCTAGGTTTGGATTGGGCTTACGGTCTTGATTCTGCTTATGGCACCAACACTTTGAGCGGTCCACAATTCCATTTTTCTATTGGTCAGCAAATACGATAGCGCATGAAAAAGGTCACCATACTTGCCACTTTTGTACTGATTTTTTTGAGCCATTTCACTTTTGGCCAGAAATTTGGTTACGTAGATACAGAGTACGTGCTGAGCCGCATGTCTGAATACAAAGAGGCGCAGGCGGAGATACAAAAGCTGGCACAGGGATGGGAAGAGGAGATACAGCAGATGTATAAGGCAGTGGAGGAGAAAGAGTCTATTCTACAGGCAGAGGAGGTATTATTGACTCAGGAGCTTAAGAATGAACGACGACTGGAGATAGAGCGCAACTGGAAAGAAGTAAAAGAATATCAAAAACAGGTTTTTGGTTTTGATGGCCTTTATTTCCTAAAGAAAAAAGAGTTGATGAAGCCAGTTCAGGATTTGGTTTTTGATGCTGTAGAAAGAGTTGCAAAAAATAATAGATTGCAAATCGTTTTTGATAAATCAGGCGATTTGGTCATGATATATACAGACCCGATACACGATTACACAGATTATGTACTCGAAGAACTGGGAATGGGTGAAAACCCAAATGGCGAAAACAATTAAACAAAGGACAATCAAAACAAACAATTTAGATATGAAAGCGAAATCAATATTAATCATAGCTATACTGATGGGTGCCATGGCTGCTACCGCTCAGGAAGCGCTGAAAATTGGTTACACCAACGCAGACTATGTGTTGAGCTTGTTGCCAGAGGCGAAACAAATAGATGCGGAACTGAAGGCTTATGAAAAGCAACTTCAGAATCAGCTGCAGGCTAAGTACACCAACTATGAAACTCTTGTAGGTGACTACCAACAAAATGCGGCATCTTATGATGAGCTGATCCGTGCTGACAAAGAGCAGGAAATAGCGCAGTTGCAGCAGTCAATTCAGAAATTCAGTCAAGATGCTGAGTCTTCATTGATGACCAAAAGAACCAATCTTTTGAAGCCTGCTTATGAGAAGATAGGCAATGCCATTGAGCAAATAGCTGTAGAAAATGGCTACACGCACATCTTCAGCGCTGGCGCTCCTGGTTTTGATGTATTGCTTTATGCCAGAGAGCAAGATGATGTTTCTGACATTATTTTGAAGAAACTAGGAATTACGCCTCCTGCAAAGAGCGAATAAAGAATTATAAATTGAGAGAAGCCGCATTCAAGAAATTGGATGCGGCTTTTTTATTGCAAAATGATTCCGGTGATCAAGCCCACAATGATCACTACCGGAGTTGGAATTCTGGTAAAGAAGAGCAAAAATGCCGTTCCGATCATGAGCAGATAGTTTACTGTATTGGCTTCCACAGGCTCTAGCAGAAAGAATGTGGCCGCTATCACCATTCCAGAGCTCACGGCATTGATCCCCTCAAGTGAAGCCCGTACAATTCGGTATTTTTTCAGGTCTTCCCAAAAGCGGATCACAAAATAAATGAGGAAAGTTCCAGGCAGAAAGACCCCAGCAGCAGCCATGAGTCCACCAAAAACTTGCATCATGATATTGGTATCTCTCATGCTGATGGCGCCAACATACGCACTGAACGAAAACACCGGACCTGGCAATGCTTGTACAAATCCATATCCCGATAAAAACTCCTGTGAGGTGAGGTAATGCTTGAACTCCACAAACTCCGTATAAAGAAGCGGAACAAGCACCTGTCCTCCGCCAAAGATGAGGCTTCCATTTCTGTAAAAATTCTCAAAAAGCCGGACGGGCAAGAACTGAGTAACCCCTCCCAGCGCCGCTGCGAAAATCAAAACAGAGAGCCAAAGGATGAAATTGGCCCAATTGATCTTGATGTGAGGTTTTTCCTCTGCAGGCTCCTGTTTGTTAAACTTCAGAGCAGTGACAAAACCACCTACCAGAATCATGACAGGAAAGGCGAAAGGTGTTCGGAAAACGAAAGCCGCCAATGTGGACACGATCATCAGAAAGAACCCCGTTCGGCTTTGAACCACACTGCTTGAGATTCTGTATGCCGAGTAGGCGACTATTCCAACAGCGATCGGCTGAATGAACTTTAGAAACTCGAGCGAGATGTTCATCTCCTGAAACACGGTCATCATGATGCCAAGAGTGATCATGATGGTGACTGCAGGCGTTATCCAAACGAGCAGGGTCAGGTATGCCAGGCTGGGGCCACCAATCTTAAACCCGATAGAAGTGATGGTTTGGGTGGAAGTAGGCCCTGGCAGGATTTGGCAAAGGGCATAGAGCTCAATCAAATCTTGTTCCACGAGATAGCCGCGTTTTTTGACGAGGATATCCAAAAACATAGCCATATGAGCCGTGGGCCCTCCAAATGCTGTGAGGGACAGGACCAAGACATCTTTGAGAAAAATGATATATCTGACCCGGGTAATCGACATCCTATTTGAGACCTATTTCTCTCAGACGCTCATCGAGAAACTCTCCTGCGGTCATGTCTTCATACATCTTGGGGTTGTCTTTATTCACACAGCTTTCTAAACAGGTGAGATCCATTTCAGAAATAGGGTGCATAAAAAATGGGATGCTGAAACGGGAGGTTCCCATTTTCTCACGCGGAGGATTTACCACTCTGTGAATGGTAGATTTCAATTTATGATTTGTGAGTCGGTCCAGCATGTCTCCTACATTGACCACTATTTGGTTTGGAAGTGCTGTGATTGAGATCCACTCACCATCGCGCCTCAGTACCTGCAGACCATCAGCACTGGCACCCATCAGCAGGGTTATCAGATTGATGTCTCCATGCTCTGCTGCTCTCACGGCATCAGGTGGAATTTCATCTGGGTTTTCTATTGGGAAGTAATGAATCTGCCTCAGGATGCTGTTTCCCTGAGCCACTTTGCCGTCAAAATAATACTCATCAAGCCCCAGATGTAGGGCAATGGCTCTTAGCATGTTGATCCCAGCCTTTTCCAGGGTGGTGTAGGCTTCTAGCGTTAAATCCTTAAATTCGGGAACTTCCGTTGGCCAAATATTGGCAGGATACTCATCGATTTTATTTTCATCGGGCTGGCCCACGTGATAAAATTCCTTAAGGTCACCCGTATTTCTTCCTTTGGCTTTTTCCCTTCCTTTGCTAATGTAACCCCTCTGCCCGGCAAGCTCTTTTAGTTCGTATTTCAGTTTCACTTCGTCCTGCAGGGCAAAAAACTTCTGTACAGCATCGTAGAGCTTTGACGTAAGGTCATCAGAGAGGCCATGGTTTTTGATGGCGACAAAGCCAATATTTTGATACGCATGTCCAAGTTTTTCAACGAATGCTTTCTTCTTTGTAGGGTCACCGGATGTGAAATCTGCAAGATCCAGCGAGGGAATTTCGGAGTATAGGGTTTGGCTCATAATTGTAGGATTCAATCAAAAATAAGATCATTTTTTCACTATCGGAAAACCTGATGCAGCACTTTTAGGGATTTTATCTCCCCGATATGTATATCATGGTGGTTGTAGTAAGACAGAATTGTCTCCAAAACTTTAAACCTTAGTTCACCAGAAGCGGGCACAGTATCAAGTATGGAGCTTTGTAGCAATTTAGAAATCAAGCTGATAACTTTCGGCTCATTGTGTATGTTTTCCAGTTCCATGGACCGCAGCAACTCCTCGCCATTTGTGATTCCAAAGCCTAGATGGGGGATTATTTTGAGGAGAAAATGAAGGTGAAAGTTTTCAACCTCATGTTCGAGTTGGTCGAAAGTGATGATCGATTGAGTCAGGAAATCAAAAATAGATCGATTTTCATCTGACTGGTTGCCGAGTACTTTCCCCAATATTTCGGATAGAAATAGCACGATCGTTCCCTTGTAAACATTATGATGAAGCTCGTGAGTAGGGTGAAACGATTTCCATTCTGAGAGGCGGTGAATGTCGCGGTTTTCTTTGACATACGCGATCATGTCTAAAAGTGAAAATGGCTGGAATGACCCGATGCTCTTTTTTGACTTAGCACTTCTCACACTGTTTACAATAAATGAAGTGTAGCCCATTTCCTCGGTGAATGCCCTGGCAATGATGCTCGTATCCTGGTATTTAATATAGTTGATGATGATGCCTTTGGTCTTGACTAGCATCAGTTTACGACAGCAATTTTCCCCACGTAGGTTTCTGATCCATCTGCGCTGGAGCTGAATACCAGATAAACACCACTCCTTACCCTTGCGTTGTTGTAATCACGCAGATTCCACGATGCTGATCCTCCAAAAGCTTCGACCTGCCGAATAAGTTTTCCGTTGACATCAGTGATTTTGATATCGGCATTGGAAACCACTCCCTTGATTCCTACCTGACCAGAGTAGCCGGGCCTGACTGGGTTCGGGAATATGCTTACATTCTGGTGTGAAGGATTGGGAGCGGAAGAATTGCTCCTGTAAGAGACCAAACCCCGATCTGTCAGAATGAATACCTCCCCATTTTCGGGGTTATACGCCATATCCAAAATGGTGTTGGAAGGAAGCGGGCTGTTGGTTTCGTTGAAAAGAAAATATCGATCCAAACCATTGTTGCTATAGACGGCAAGATCATTTTCTCCTGCTACCCAGACCCGTCCGCCACCATCAGATGACACAGCCGCCACGGGCAGCTCATTGTAAACGGTGGCCTCATCATAGACCAGCTCGCCACTTGGTATATCGTTGCTAATAAAGGTTGCCTCAGAAAAATTGACTATCCCTTCCGAGGTAGCGACCCACGCCTCATCATTGACATCAAGCTCCACATCATAAATGAGATTAGAAGGGAGGCCATCTGTTTCACTCAGAAGCCTTACCGTCGTTTCCTCTGTATTAAAAAGTGTGATGCCGCCTTGTTCTTTGGTTACCCATGCGGTTTCACCAGGTGATATATCCAGATCCAGAGGTTTGGTCGTGCCAATAAGTGACTGGTCGTAATCGAACCATGTATCTTCACTGTCGAGCAGTAGCAGGGGCTTCTCGTTGTTGTAAGATGCGACCCACAAAAAACCGTTCGACTCCAGCGCACTGATCAAAATACCGCTGTTGCTTATATCACGGCTTAAGCCCGAGTTAGTCTCGTCCAGCAGCAGGCCATCAGTGGCATTGTAGAGCCCCTGCCCAATAGAGGCGAAGTAAAGTTTTTCTCTATACATCTCTGCATCCACGATATTATAAAACCCATTGATTTGGGTGTAATCCCAACTGCCGTTAGAAAAAGCGCTATAGCCTAGTGAGTCGTACTCTCCGGCGAATGTATCCGGATCGGGTCCGAAAAAGGCGTAGATTTTTCCATCTACCCACTCGATATTGGTGATCTTATCAGACTGTGGTCCATTTGGTACAACAGGGTTCTCCATGGCATCCAGCAGACCCAGTGAGCCATCGGCAAACCAGAAGCCATCTTCGGAAAAATCGTTGAGGCTTTGAGCATTGTCCAAAACCTTTAATGACACCAAGCCGCTAGCGCTACTCACAGGGTCAAACGACAATAGTTCCGATGAAAGCAGTACGCCCAGCCCACCGTTTAGTGCTTTCAGCTTTTTTATGGGTTCATCCAAAACCGCAATAGATTCGATCGTGTCACCTTGTATTTGAGACAGAGTTAAGTTGTCCACAGAGACAAAAACCTGATTTTCTGCCGCGCTTAGATGTTGGTATTCCATGGTAGGATCCAGGTCGAGGAGATTCCAGTTATTGAAGTCAAGCAAATTGTCAGAGAGGCTGCCTACCTGTATGCCATCACCGGTAATGGCGTACAGACTTTGATTGGATACAAGTAACTCAAACACGCTGATGTCAGCCGCGTTGGCGCCAATCGATCTAAAATTATCTACTATGCCTTGTTCTTTCAGTGAGATCACAATGACACCAATGTTCGTTGCGGCATAGACCGTTCCGTCATGGATGTCCAGATCGAATATCGTTTTGTCAAATTCTTCGCGGAGCGAATAGATGTCCCGGATTGAGATTATGTCATTTTCAAACACAAGATCGATAAGGCCACTTTTATAGCCTATGACCAGCACATTGGACTCCTGGTTGTATTGGAGTGCACTCACACCTGCGCCTGAAAGGCCGCTGATTTTTGTGATTTTAGTGGTGCTTTTTTCTGATAGGTCTAAAGAAAAAAGGCCATTTTCCACCGCACAATAAACCCTGGTTGGGGAAGTAGTGATGAGCCGGGCATTGTGATAACTAAAATGGGTTCTCCATGATCCTATGCCAATATTCTGTGCTTGCAGGCTAATGCAAGCGATGATCAGTGCAAGACTAATGACCCAGTTTTTCATAAAAACAATTTCTGCATAGTGCTTCGTAAACATCCTTCTCTCCTAAAACGACGGTTTTGTTGGATTTAGTCCTTCTGTGAGAATAGGAGGCAATTCTCCCACAATTCATACATATAGCATGAACTTTGGTGATGTACTCGGCAATGGCCATAAGTTCATCCATGGGTTTAAACGGACGACCCATAAAATCCATATCCAATCCGGCAACAATTACACGTTTTCCCTGATTGGCAAGTGTATTGGCAACAGTCACAACTTCAGCATCGAAAAACTGCGCCTCATCAATACCGATCACATCACTATCTGCTGACCGTAGCAAAATATCATTTGCAAAGCTGACAGGTGTGCTGTGAATCTCATTGGCATTGTGTGAAACCACCTTCTTTTTTGAGTAGCGCTTATCCATCTCCGGTTTGAAAATTTCAACACTTTGCTGGGCGATCAGCGCTCTGTTTAGCCTCCTGATGAGCTCTTCAGTTTTTCCGGAAAACATGGAGCCACAGACTACCTCTATCCATCCGTTTCTGGAGCTTATATGACTTACATTGGGTTCTACAAACATATTACTAATGAGATCAAAGACTTGCCGGGGGCCAAAAGCGAGATGATGTCCCGGTTTTGCATGAAGCCAACTTCACTTTTTAATTAAACATCCAAATTAAACATCTTGGATGTGCTTTGGTAGCTGCGATTGAATTTTAGATGGAATAGTTGTGCTGATCAGTCAAATCGGGTTGATATGAAGGTCATTGTTTGCTTGATAATCCTTTCAGTAGGCATAGCTGCCAAAACTTGATCAAGTCCTTTAGATTTAGAATCGCAATGAATAGCTTTACTTAGAGGATTTTCAGATATCTCAACAGCATTCCTTAGAACTTTCAATGATGCAAAAGAAACTTAACCATTCTTTTTTTGATCAGTACAGTGGCTCGTTCGCCGATAATGTAATTGATAAATTTTTCGAGGAAAATGATGTAATTACAGGTAAGGAGATCATCAATCTGACTCCTTCAAAACAGGTTAATTTTTTCGTTCTTAAAATGCTTTTCAACGAATGGCAGGACGAGATGAAAAAGTTGGAGAGTCCATTTTTCGACTTTAAGGATACGGAAGTAAGAAAGGCGCTAAGAACCTTTATGAACACTGTGTCTCAAAAAATAGAAATAGAGGAACGTGATTTTAAACCACTTTTGGAGAGAGCTGTTAGGGAAACATTGCATTTGCTGGCTAATCCTGCTGAATTTTTGGAGCAAAGTTTTGCTGACCGAAAGTCCGACCTATCCGAAAAGTCGGTTAAGAATTTCTTAAAGTACATCAAGGTTTTTAAATCTGATATAGAACAGTTTTTGGAGTCAAACATTGGTCAGCCGTCAGAAGAAATAGGGCACAGTTCCAGAGTCTTCTTTGACTCTTTGGATGTGGAGCAGATTGCCGGATTTGAGTTGTCTATTCTTAATGAGATAGAGCCTATAACTATGGGAGATCTGATTGAGGAGGAAATTGCAGAACCGGAGCAGGAGGCCCCAGACGAGGAGGAGTTGGATTTGTCGGTTGATGACTTTGATGATGAACCTGAGCTCGAAGTAGAAGAGGGTGCGGAGGAAGATGTCAGCGAACCCCATGTAGAAGCGGAGGCGTTAGAAGCTACCTCTGATGAAGAGGCTGAGGCGTTCGACCCAGAGTCTGAAGAAAGTGATGCGGAGGCGCCCATGCCTGAAGAAGCGGAAACTGAGTCATTGGAGCCAGAGCCAGCGGAAGAAGAATTAGAACCGGAGGCTGAGGATGAACCTGAACTGGAGGATGAAGAGGTTGCCGACGAGGCTACTGATGAAGAGGAGGATAGTTTGGAGCCTGAAGAATCGCCGGAGGAGGAAAAAACACCGGAGACAGCCGCTGAGGTTGTAGATTTTGAGGAGGATGAGGAAGTCTCATTAAATCAAAAACTCGCCGATGAAACCACTAAAACCATCAACGAGAAGTTTGAAAGGGAAGAGAGCGTGACACTGGCTGATCATCATCAGCAATCGAAAGTCACCTCGATCATGGAGGCCATTTCGGTAAACAACAGGTATATGTTTATCAACGATCTCTTCGAGGGAGACAAAGACGAGTTTGCGGATGCCATAGATCGGATAGAGGAGTGTGAATCCTTTGATGAGGCAGTAGAAATTTTGGTTCAGGAGTATGCCCGCAACTATGAATGGGATATGAACAGCGATGAGGTAAAGGAGTTGCTCAAAGTTGTTTTCAGGAAATTCAGATAATCACAAACGTTGTAGTACCTGCATCCTGTGAGCGTCGAGCTTCAGGAAAATAAACAACAAAATCGTGAAGCCCCAAAGTGAGGACCCTCCGTAGCTGAAAAAGGGTAACGGAATACCTATTACAGGAAAGAGGCCGATCGTCATGGCGATATTTACGGCAAAGTGGAAAAACAGGATAGACATCACGCCATATCCGTAGATTCTTGCAAAGACTGATTTTTGCCGTTCGGCAAGAAAAACCAGTCGCAAAAAGAGTCCGCAAAATGCTGTTATAAGCAAGAAACTCCCGATCCATCCTTGCTCTTCGCCTATCGTGCAAAAAATAAAATCTGTTGTTTGCTCCGGCACAAAATCAAACTTGGTTTGTGTGCCCTCGAGGTAACCTTTTCCTGTGAGCCCGCCCGAACCAATGGCGATCTTTGATTGAGTTACATTCCAGCCAATGCCCAGTGGATCTGCGTTAGGGTTGATCAGCGACATCACTCGTTTCTGTTGGTGGGGCTTCAATACATCTGTAAGGATAAAATCTACACTGACGATAAAGCCAGCGGCTAGTACGCACCCGACCACAACCATGGCAATTTTCCTGGGGTTTTTGGCCACCAGCCCAATCAGCAACATCATGACCACTACCAGTCCAATAAAAAGGATGGTTTGATTGACTAAAAGCGTAAGTAGAAATACCGCTACGATTCCGATTCCTGCTATGAGTATCACCGGGTGCATACCCTCACGAAACATCACCAGTATCAGGCTGCCGAAAACCATAGCGGTACCAAGGTCGCCCTGGAGGATGACAAGTGCGAGGGGAAACCCAAAGATCAAAAATCCGATTACCTGAGATTTTAAGTCATCTGTTTTTCTGTTTGTGGCACTCAAAAACCTGGCTAGAGCCAATGCAGTAGCAAACTTGGTGAATTCTGAGGGCTGAAACTTAAAGGCTCCCAGTTCAAACCATGATTTGGAGCCGGCCACTTCTTCCCCAAAAAGGAGTACCGCGATCAGAAAGAATATCATCACTCCATATAAAATATAGGATAGCGTGTGATAAAACTTGTAATCCAAAAGCATGATGAGCGTAATCAGCACGATAGCAGTGCCCATCCAGATAATCTGGCGGCCTGAGCTCATAGTTAGGCTGAAGATGCCGGCATTTTGATCAGGGTCAAAATCTGCCGCATAGATATTGAGCCAGCCGCCCAAAACAAGCGCCAGGTAAAGGCCTATTGTCAGCCAGTCAACTTTATAGACTAGTAGATTGTCCCTCATTGGAGTTTTTTGAGTCTTTGCTAACAGTGTCTTTTTTTACCACTTTCTGTGGTTTGGGATCAGAAAAATCACCTCTCAGCACATAGGCTTCCATCCACGGTCTGGTGATCTCACCTTTGATATATTTTTCTATCAGAAGTCCCGCTGTAGCTGCAGCTGCACGGGCTCCCTGCCCGGCGTTTTCCACATATACTGCCACTGAGATTTGCGGGTTTTGCCTGGGGGCAAAAGCCATAAATCCCGAATGATCTTCCCCGTGTGGGTTTTCTACAGTACTGGTTTTACCACACACTTCTATATCTAAGATTCGCGCCCTGAATCCGGTTCCTCCCTTCACCACGTTGGACATGCCCTGTAGTACTGGCTCGAAATATGCCGTGTCGATGCTCACCTCTTTTCTTTCTGCTCCAGAGATTGTTACACCGTTAATTTCCTTTACGATACGGGGGGTGTAGTAGTAACCTTTGTTGGCAAGGAGCGCTCCCAGATTCGCCATTTGAAGAGGTGTCACCTGTAACTCTCCCTGACCAATGCTCAGAGAGTAAATGTTGGAAAACTTCCACCGGTTTTTGCCATAGACTCTGTCATAATATTGTACGGTGGGTATATTTCCTGACTTTTCACCAGGGAGGTCAACGCCCAGAGGATTGCCAAGACCAAATTCATACACGTAGTTATTCCATTTTTCCAGACCAATTCGTGAGTCAATGTACATGTTGTCATTTTCTTCCTGAAGGATAACTCGTCTAAAAATTTTGTACAGAAATGTGTTGGATGACAATGTGATGGCCCTGTCCACATCATACAACCCAAGAGGGGCGTGATCTCCCATGGGGCTGTAGTCGCACATGAGTTTTTCGTATGGCCCCACCACCTTTTCTTGCATTGCAATAAGCGTTTGTACCGTCTTAAACATAGACCCTGGTGGGTACATAGCCTGTATAGGACGATTAAAAAGGGGTTTGAGGCTGTCTTCTTGCAGCTTGCCGTAATTAGCACTTAGACCCCTACCGCTCAGCAGGTTGGGGTTGTAAGAGGGGGCTGAAACATAAGCCAGGATTTCTCCGGTAGCCGGATCAAGGGCAACTATACTGCCTACTTTTCCTTCCATCAGCGTTTCTGCATACTGCTGTAGCTGAGAGTCCACCGTCAGTTTTATACTCTGACCTGGGATGGCTGCCGTATCATATTCTCCATCGTTGAACGAACCCTTTACCACTCCCTGCACATCGACCAGTTTAAAATTCAAACCACGCTTGCCACGGAGGATTTTTTCATACTGTAGCTCTATACCCTTAATCCCGATATAGTCACCAGGCTTGTAATAATTTGAAGAATCCCGGTTTAGTTGGTACCTGCTGATTTCTCTTACATACCCCAGTGCATTGGCAAGCGTATTTTCAGGGTATTCTCTCACCGTTCTGGGCAGCACATAAAATCCAGGAAAATCAACGAGTTGGTCCTGAATGCGAGCAAATTCTTCGTTGGGGATTTGTTCAATGAACTTGGAAGCGAGTATTGTGGAATACTTTCTGGCCTTTGAATATTTGGTAATGAATGTCTCATGATCAATTTGCAGAAGCTGGCTTATGCGAGCCGAATCTTCCAGATTCACCTCTTTAGGCACGATCATAAGGTCATAGACCGGAGTATTGTAAACGATCAGGTTATCGTCCCTGTCGGTGACAAGTCCGCGGTAAGGATACTCCACAATCCTCTGTACGATGTTGTTTTGAGCGGCTAGCTTATAGTCATCATTTACCACCTGAATGGAAAACAGCCGTATCGAAAAGACTAGGGCTGTTACCAAAATAATGGCCTGGATGATGATGCTTCTGCTGCTCATTACATTCTTCTTTCTCTAGGTGAAATCAACAAACTAATGGTGAATACCATCACGAACGAGTATAGAGTGCTCAGGAATATTTTATTCATCAAACTAAAAAATCCACTAAGTCCACCATTTTCGACGGTGAAAATGATGATATGGTGAGCTAAAATCAACGGGATCAAAAATTTAGCACTGCCCCAAAGCTTGAGGTGATTCCATGAAATATTGATGTCCTCTTCATAGTCTCCAATACTTATCAAGTACCAATAATCTTTCACCAAAGCCAAAAACACACATGCCGATGCATGGATTCCCGGAGTATTGGAAAAAACGTCAACTAAAAGCCCGGTCAATAGTGCTATGACCATGGTGATGTTGCGGTTTACCCCAAGGGGAAGAAACAAAATGAATCCGATATAAAAGAAACCGAATGCTACATCGAAAAGAATGAATCGGTGGAGTAAGGGTATTTGTATGAGCATAAAGGCCACTAGATGTATGACCTGGCGTGTGTAGTTTATCCTGATCATGGGCCTTCTATTGTTATAAATTCCAGACTGTCTTTTTCTTCCTTAAGCCGACTTTTGATTACAAAAGCATAGTTCAAAGAAGTGAAGTCAACTGCCAGTTTAACCTTGGCTTCATAGAATGCATCTTCAATATTTAGATTGAAAGACGAAACGGTTCCGATTAGAATATCAGGGGGAAATACCGAATTGTATCCCGATGTTACGATACTGTCACCTTCAAACAAACTGACGTGTCTGGGAATGTATTTTACTTCGGCTTCATAAGGAGATACGCCATCCCACTGCACTGTGCATAGCGTATTGGATGACTTGATGTTGCTGGATATCAGCAGCCCTCTATGAAGCACAGAAATCACTGTAGCAAAATTTTGCGAAACGGATTTCACTTTGCCTACTACCCCTTTGCTGGCGATGACACCCATGCCGGGTTCAATACCCATGTTTTGACCCCCGTCAAGGGTAAAGAAGTTTTGACCTCTCTGGTAGGTGTTGTTGATGACTTCAGCAGCTATGAAATCGTATTTTCTGAGTGATGTGTCTATGGAATAGCTTCGCCTGTTGCCTATGGCGAGCTGTGTTCTCAAAACCTCATTTTCTTCCAGTAGCTGCTTGTTTACCTGCAGGAGGTTGAGATAGTTGGCAGTATTATGCGTGAAACTGCTGATGCTAGAGATGGCTGCATTGGAGGAGTTGAGAAAAGCTGCGTTTTGGCGCTGATTGTAAGAAACAATCAGCCAGGCACAAAATCCTTCCAAGACCAGAAAGAAACCAAAGGTTCTGAATCGATAAAGGAAGTTTAATAAATTCTGCATTTAAGCCTAGGTCATTAGTACAGGCTTGTAGCTATTCAGGTTTTTCAAAGCCAACCCCGTTCCTCTTACCACGGCTCTCAATGGATCCTCGGCAATGTGGATTGGAAGTTTTGTTTTCATAGCCAGCCTTTTGTCCAGTCCTCTCAATAGGGCACCACCTCCCGTGAGGTAGATTCCATTATCATAAATGTCGGCAGACAACTCGGGCGGTGATATTTCAAGAGCCTTGAGTACGGCTTCTTCAATTTTAGAAACTGATTTGTCAATGGCAAAAGCAATTTCTGAATAGGAAATTTTGATAACCTTAGGAATACCCGTCATCAGGTCGCGACCTCTGATCTCATAATCTTCAGGACCATCGTCAAGTTCTGTGAGTGCTGAACCGACTTCTATTTTTACTCGCTCAGCTGTTCTTTCCCCTATCAGGAGATTGTGCTGACGTCTCATATAATCAAGGATGTCTTTGTTGAAAGAGTCACCCGCCACTCTTATCGACTGGTCACAAACAATACCACTCAGTGCGATCACGGCAATCTCTGTGGTACCTCCTCCGATATCCACAATCATGGAGCCGATCGGCTGCTCGATCTTGATACCGATACCTATAGCCGCGGCGATAGGTTCATGGATCATGTAAACTTCCTTAGCGCCGGCATGCTCTGCACTATCTCGTACTGCACGTTTTTCTACCTCGGTGATACCTGAAGGGATACAAATCACCATTCGGTGAGAAGAAGGCAAGAACTTGTTGTTAGCTGACTCGATCATTTTGATCATGCCCCGAATCATGTGCTCCGCCGCGTGGAAATCAGCAATCACACCGTCCTTTAGTGGACGTATGGTCTTGATGTTTTCGTGGGTTTTTTCGTGCATTTGCATGGCCTCCCGCCCAATTGCCAGGACTTTGTTATTGTGTTTGTCGATGGCAATGATGGACGGCTCGTCCACAACAATTTTATCCTTGCTGATAATCAAAGTGTTAGCCGTTCCAAGGTCGATAGCTATATCACTGTTGAAGAAATCAAAAAAACCCATTTTGTACGCGCTAGTTTAAGGTGCGGAAAGTTACGAATATAGTTGTAAAACAGTAGTTTTTCTAATGTTTGAAATGACGAGTTCCGGTGAATACCATAGAAATGCCATGCTGGTTGCAGTAATCAATCGAAAGCTGGTCTTTTACAGAACCTCCCGGCTGTATTACAGAAGAGATTCCTGCCTTGTCGGCGATCTCTACGCAATCCGGAAAAGGGAAGAACGCATCAGATGCCATAGCTGCTCCTTTCAGGTCAAATCCAAATTTCTGAGCCTTTTCGATGGCTTGTTCCAAAGCATCAACACGAGAAGTCTGGCCTACTCCGCTGGCCAGTAGTTGACCGTCTTTGGCCAGCACAATGGTGTTTGACTTGGAGTGTTTACAAACTTTTGATGCGAAGAGTAAATTTTCAATTTCTGTGTCAGATGGAGCTGTCTTAGTCACGGTCTTCAATCCAGCCTTGCTGTCGGTTACATTGTCAAAATCCTGCACCAGGGTGCCGTTTAGCATGCTCTTGTGAACCAATTTTCTGTCCCATGTTTTTTTCTGGATCAACAGAATCCTGTTTTTCTTTCCTTTCAAGATTTCCAAAGCCTCATCTGTGAATGATGGAGCCAGCAGGATTTCGAAGAACAGGCTGTTCATTGTTTCGGCAGCAGCCTTGTCCACTTCCTTATTGGTGATCAATACACCACCAAAAGCAGAGGTGGTGTCTGCCGCGAAGGCTCTATCATAGGCTTCTTTTACACTATTGCCAGTAGCTATTCCGCAGGCATTGTTATGTTTCAATATTGCGAAAGCTGTGTCGTCAAATTCGGCGATGAGCTGAATGGCCGCTTCGATATCTACAAGATTGTTATAAGAAATTTCCTTTCCGTGAATCTGATCAAAGTATGAATCTGATTCTTCGTAGAAGACACCCTTTTGATGGGGATTTTCTCCGTATCTCAGCACCTTACCCTTAGCTGCGCTCAATTTGAAAGAAGGCACTTTTTCTTCTCCATTCAGATAGTTGAAAATGGCTGAATCGTAGTGTGACGATGTGTCAAAAGCGCGTGTGGCAAAGAGCTTTCTATCAGCAAGGTCAGTAGATCCGTTTTTGCTTTGCAAAAGGTCGAGCAGGTCGCCATAATAATCTCTGGAACTCACGATCACCACGTCTTTGAAGTTTTTAGCCGCACCTCTGATAAGGGCAATTCCTCCAATATCTATCTTCTCAATGATGTCTGCTTCACTTGCGCCGCTCGCCACTGTTTCCTCAAAAGGATACAGATCTACAATCACCAAATCAATGGCTGGCACATCGAATGTGTCTTTTTCTTTTTCGTCGCTTTCCAGGCCTCTTCTGTATAAGATTCCACCGAAAACTTTTGGGTGGAGCGTTTTTACTCTGCCTCCAAAGATTGACGGGTAGTCCGTAACATCTTCTACAGCTGTGACGGGAATGCCCTTTTCTTCAATGAAGCTTTGGGTGCCTCCTGTAGAGTAGATCTTTACTCCCAGTTCATTTAGTTTTTCTACGATAGGGTCAAGACCGTCTTTGTAGAATACAGAAATTAGTGCGGATTGGATTTTTACTTCGCTCATGCTTTTTTTGATAAAATGGGTCAGGCAGTTGAGGGAACCGTATAAGCCGGGTTGCCTCAAAATCAAGGCGCAAAAGTAAAAAGATATGTCTTTTTATTAGTCCTGATTCTCAATGTATTGCGCGATTATTTGCGGAAAGTGATCGTATTCCAGTTGGTGTACTTTTTCTGCGACTGTATCTGGCGTATCTGTTGCTGTGACGGGACATTTAGCTTGAAATATGGTCTGCCCCTCATCATAGTTTTCATTTACCAAATGAATGGTGATTCCCGACTGTGTTTCTCCACTGGCCACTACAGCTTCATGCACATGGGCACCATACATGCCTTTGCCGCCAAACTTGGGCAACAGGGCCGGGTGAATGTTGATGATCTCCTTTGGAAAGGCATCCACCAAATACTGAGGGATTTTCCATAAAAAACCTGCTAATATGATATAATCTATGTCAGTCAGGGCTTTGAGAAAGTCTTCGGATCGGAATTCTTCACGGCTAAACACCACACAAGGCACATCCAATTTCTTCGCTCGGGTAATTACGAAAGCTTTGGGGTTGTTGCAGAAAATGGCTTTTATCGTGAGCCCGGAACAGTGTTCGGACAATATGATATTTTCCGCATTTGATCCACTACCAGAAGCGAAGATTGCGATGTTTTTACCCATGGGTTTAAATGATAAGCATGCTAATAAGTCCCGTGAGGATGATGAGATTGGTGAAGCTTCTCAGCCCCTCAAACTCACTTTTCCTGTCTGCTACCGCAAGTTTAAAAACAAACCACCCAAATAGTGGCAACAGGCCAAGGAAGTAGTAGCGAACGTGCCAATTGTCAACCACTACCAGAAAGGAAAGAAGGAAAAAGGAGCCGCCCAAAACCACGAGATAAATAAAAAACTTTGCTCCTCTTATGCCCCAGACTACCGGAATGGATTGGCAACCGAATGTGGCATCTCCCTTTACGTCTTCTATGTCTTTTATCACTTCTCTGATGAGAATGATGGACATGGCAAAAATGGCGTATATATACACTATTGGTTCATTTCTCCCCAGGAAAACGGGCACGAGAAGCAACGACAAACCCGCCATAAAGGCGATAATGAGGTTTCCCACCAGCGGCAGCCTGCGAAGAGAGTTTGAGTAATACCAAAGGCAGAAGGTGCTAAACAGGTGGATGAGCCCAATTTCAAGTTTTATGTAAAACCCCAGACCAATACCGAGAATCGAAAGTAAAAAATGGGCGGCCATGGCTAGCCTTCTCCTAAATAGCGTTCCTACGACAACCTTGTCTGGCCGGTTGATCATGTCGATTTTTTGGTCGTAATAATCGTTGATGATATATCCACCCGCCGCGATGAGCAGGGTGCTTACCACCATCATAAAAAAGCCCAGAGAAGTCAGTGAGGCCTTTTTTTGTCCAAAATGCGAAACCAAAAAGATGGCAGTAAGGTATTGCGTACTTCCGATTATCAGGAGGTTGGGAATACGGCTGGCTAGCAGGAAGCCGATAAAATCATATTTGATGAGGCGTATCAATCGTCTTTGTGCGAATTTCCGATCAAGTTAGTCAACTGCTGATAGATCGACTTTATTTCCGGGCGTGACTCCAAAACTTCTAAATGTTTGTCAATGACTTCTTGATCTTTTCGGGCAGCCGGTCCGGTCTGAGCTTTGTCCGGACCTATGGCTATGGCCTTTTCTGTGGTCTCCGAAACGAGCGCTGCAAGTACCTCAAAGTTTAGACCTATTTCGTTGAGCTGGGACTGTGCTACACTATAAAGTGCATTGGAAAAATTGCAGGCTATCACAGCAGCCATATGAAGTTTAAGTCGTTGTTCAGAGTTTAAAACTGAAACATTTGGTGATAGCGATTCCCCGAATTGTCGAATCTCATTTTCGACATTAGCCGAGCTTCCTTCTATATAGATGGGGATATTTTCAAACTGCACGTGCTTGCCTTTTGAAAATGTTTGAAGCGGGTACAGCACTCCGTATTTCTCAATGTCTGTGCCCTGAAAAACACCAATGGATCGGGAACCAGCGCAATGCAGAACCGTGGCGTTTTGAGGAAGCTTGTATTCCCTGACGATTTGAGGAATGGCCGAATCTGAAACGGCGAGAAGTACAATATCCCAATTGAAAAGCGAAAGATCTTTTTGAGTTGTGATGACCGCATTGCTATTTAACAATGCCTCGAATTCGCCGGCGTTTTTTTTATCCCTTACTACCAATCCGGCTATCGGATTCCCAGTTTCCTTTAGTCGTTTTGCTAAATGAAACGCAAGATTTCCATTTCCAATAAGAGCTATTTTTATAATCATCCGGGAGTAAAGTTACTCCATTCCTTTGTCGCGCATCTTCACGAAATCAGTGTATCTTCTCACTGTAGCTACACCAAACCCAATCACTAGCAGGAACGTTCCCAGCCACAAAATATTAATGCCTGGTTTTTCCACAGCCTCCATGATTATCCAGTCTTTTTGAGTGGTGCTGATACCAAACACGAAGCTGTTTTCCTCAGGCACAATGCTTTGGATCGTAATTCTGGCAGCAAGGTCATTGACCTGGTCGGGGATACGCCCGGCCAGATTGTCTTTGATGACATATATAGGTTCAGCTACGTATGTTTTCTGCTCTCCCTCTATTTCTATTACGGCTTTTACAGCCACGTCTCCTTCGTTGAGTTCGATCCCTTCAATGTCGGAAATCGGCTCCATGCCCACAAAGTGCGCCACATAATCATTGATAAAGAAAGGCTTACCTGGCTCTGCTTTTACTTCTTGAATATCGCTCCAATCTACTTCCTGCTCTGGATCTGGAAACGTCCTCACATGGGTGTAAAGATCTGCGGTAAGTGTCCTCTCTATGTCTGGAGAATAGACTATCATGTCCATGGACTCATTCATTTGAACTCTAGGGAAGAGCGTAAACTCACTTCCATTGGCTTTGCTATAGAGCACTTCAAAATAGCTGTTCTCGGGATTAATGATTCTGATTGTGTCTCCCTGCTTTAGCTCTATTCCATCGCTTGTTGTAGTGTTTTTCCCAATTCTTAACTCCAACGGACTAAGAGCCCCTTCGATATCATTAAGGTCAACATAGCCGAAATCTGTACTCAACTTTCGCATCCCTTTATAAGTCAGGGAGTAGTCCGCCATTTGTCTGGGCTCATTGAGAAAAAGCAACAAATTGTTTTGGTTTACCTCGTCAGGAAACTCTTTACTCCAGAGCAGCCCGGTATTATTCGTGCTCAAAATTTTGGAATAGCCCGACGAAAAGAGAATACCCAAAAGCATCATCGCTACGCCGATATGGGTGATAGCTCCACCAGAGAGCTTGATGTTTGATTTGGCTATTGAAATGAAAATTTTAAGGTTGGCTACTATCGAATAAATCGATGTGGTTAGTAAGAGGATGTATCCAAACTCATGGATTTTGAAGAAGACGATGATCAAAGCGGAAATCAGCAAAGAGATTAAAAAGGGTGCGTAAAGCTGATTTTTTAACTCTTTGGCATCCATTTTTTTCCACCAGAAAAACTGACCCGTACCAGAAAGAATGGCAATGGCTACAGCGAACCAAAGCTGGAACTTGGTATAAAAACCGACCTGATCTGCCGGAGGTGCCATGTTAGAAGACCCTCCAAATGCTTCCACTATGGCATTCCAAACAGGAATTGAAGTTGGGATGATAACCTGGAAAGCCATCAGGCTAAGCGTTATTGCTCCCATGAAAATCCAGAATTCGCGGGAGTAAGCCGAAACTTCTTCTTTTGGTGAAGGGATCGCTCTGAATGCTTTTACGATTAGGACAATGGATAAAATCAGAAATACGAAAAGGTAGATCAATAGCTGACCTGAAAGTCCTAAATCTGTGAATGAGTGCACGGAGGCATTGCCCAATATCCCACTCCTAGTCAAAAATGTAGAATACACGATCAAAACATAAGTGGCCACAACCAATACAATGGAGGCTTTGAGTGCTGTTTCGTTTTTGCGGAAAGCAATCATGGTATGAATTCCACCGACCAAAACAAGCCAGGGAACGTACACTGCATTCTCTACAGGATCCCAGTTCCAGTAACCACCAAAGTTTAGCGTCTCATATGCCCAATACGCTCCCATCAAAATGCCAACACCCAATACAACTGCAGAAAACTGTGCCCATGGCAGTGCGGGCCTTATCCATTCTTTGAACTTGCCAGTGTAGAGGCCGGCCATGCAGTAAGCGAAAGGAATAACTGTGGTGGCGAAACCAAGAAAGAGTGTCGGAGGGTGAATCACCATCCAGTAGTTTTGAAGAAGCGGATTTAGTCCTCTGCCGTCTTCGGGAATGAAGTTTGGGTTGAGGTCAAAAACCTGATCGTTCACCACATCCCTTAGTAGCATGAATGGCGAACTGCCGATTTTCACATCGAATATTACCACTCCCATGATCATAGACACGAGAAAAAGCTGCGTGAATGAAAACATCATCATCATGGGGGCCTTCCATGTTTTGTTGGTGTTGATGAGGATCACACCAAGTACGGCATTCCAAAACATCCAGAGGAGGAACGACCCCTCCTGACCATTCCAAAAGCTGGAAATCTGATAATAAACAGGGAGTATTTTGGAAGTATAGCTAAATGCGTAGTGGTACTCAAAATAATGATTGCTGATGATCAAAAAGAGGGTAACACAAACTCCTATGATCGCCAACGTGTGAAAGTAGAAGGTGTACCGGGATAGACTTTCCCAGGTCTTTTCGCCAGTAACGTGGGACTGCCAAAACGCATACGTTGCTAATGCGGAGGTTACAAATGAAACGATGACCAGCAGGTGGCCTATATTTCCAATCAGTTCGTGGATCATGTGCTAGACATTCACGCCTTCTTCCTGATATTTGGAAGGGCATTTAAGGAGGATTTTTTCTGCAATGAACTTGTTGTTCTGGTATGAGCCAACGACCACCACTTGCTCTGAGCGTAGAAAATCAGTGGGCATGGGGTTTGCATGAAAAACTTCCTGCTGTACATTGTTTTCATCTACCATGGTGAATTTGAAGGAAAGCAAATCAGGGCTCGTTTCTATGCCAATTACTTGCCCGCTATCGTTTTTCTTTAGCGTGCCCACCACATGAATTTTATTTTTGTTGCCCGCATCATACATTTCTTTCGCATCATCGAAAGAAACATAAGCACTGGCATCTCCTGCCGTTGACATAATCACGACTATGGCAATGGCTATCACCACTATTCCAACTATATGAGTCTTTTTCACTGTTACTTATCTTTTATTTCGTCCTCTAGCTTCTTCACTTTTTTATCTAAGCGAAATAGATAAAAAAACATTCCAAAAAGTATGATTAAGATCACGGCGATCACCACATAAATTTTCCCATCGGCACGAAAAGTATCTGCCATGGGAATCTGTAGTAGAAGGGCGGCTAGTATGTTCAATAAATTAATCATCAAGCTTTCGGTTAATGTTATTCAATTTTATTCTGATGCTGGCGATCCAAAAACCCAGTAAGGTCCAGCCAATAACTGCGGGATAAAAAATGGCTCTCAATCTACTATCCAGATCGTAAGAATTAAAGCCGGGGTTGCCACCGTTTCCCGGGTGCAGGCTGTCAGTAAGTCTCGGTAAGATGAAAAGAAGAGGAATGATCGCGGCAAAGGCGAATATGTTATAAACGGCCGAGATTTTAGCGCGCTGCTGTTCGTCCTGAATGGAGCCCCTTAAAATGAAATAGGCAAAATAGATCAGCAAGCCAATTGCTGAAGCGTTTTGCTTGGGGTCGCTGCTCCATGGTTCGCCCCATGTAAATGTTGCCCAAAACATTCCTGTGAGCATGCCTAATATCCCGAAGAAAACACCTATGGTTGCCAGACTTTGACTGATGTTGTCACTTTCTTCCCTACCTGAAGACAGGTATTTTATTGCGTGAATAACTGATCCAAGAAACAGAAACAGCATTCCGAACCACATAGGCACATGAAAGTGCAAGACGCGGATCGTTTCATTCAAAATAGGGAGTCTGGGAGTTGAGAATAGCAATCCACCAATCACCACATAAGTAAGCAAACCTACGCATGCCCACTTCCACCAATTTGTCCTCAAAAGATATTGCATAGCTAAGATTTCCAGGTAAATGGAAACAGGATAAAAGTTAGCGCAATGATAATCATATTCACGCTTAAGAGGGCAATGAAATTGGTTGAGATATCGGGCCATCCACCACCCAAAATGATCATTTTGGAATTCGATATAGAAAGAATTAGTACCGGAATGATGACTGGAAATCCCAAAATTGCCATCATGATCGACTGATTGTTTGTCTTAGAGGCCAGCGCCGAAATCATGGTGAACGCACTGGACAAACCCAGAGACCCAGCTAGCAGATTTGTGGTAAACCAAAAACGATCTCCAGTAGCTGGTCCCAGAAATAGAGAGAAGGCCATATATGCCGTAATCAAAAGAGCTAGCTGATAAACAAAGTGATAAATCAGTTTTGCCAGGATAATAGCTCCGGGTTTTGCAGTAAAGAAATAATACATCGATCGGTCGTCCTCCTGCACAAAACTTTTGGCTATGGCATTTACAGAGGTGAAGAGCAGAATGATCCAGAACAAAGCGTTCCAAACCTCCGGTTTAATAAAGTTGGCAAAAGACATATACCCTATGATCACAAGGACTATTATGTACAGAAATAGTCCGGCCACCGGATATTTGCTTCTCCAATCTACTTTTAGGTCTTTTAGTATAAGTGCTATTACCTGTTTGCGCATTAAGGCAAATTTATAACCAATACCTAAGACATTATTTTTTTACTTTGCCAGAATATTGATTTTGATCCATGAATAAACTTGAAATATCAGATAAGCCCATTTTAGTAACCGGTACGGCTGGGTTCATTGGCTTTCATCTTGCATGGAGGCTTCTTAGAGAAGGGCACAAAGTGGTGGGCATTGATATGGTCAATGACTACTATGACGTGAACCTGAAAGAAGACCGGCTGAAGCTTTTGGGCGAATTCGGAAATTTCACCTTTTACAGGTTCAATTTCATGGACAAAGAGCGACTGTTCGAATGCTTCGAGACACACGGGTTTGATTATTGCGTAAACCTTGCCGCTCAGGCTGGGGTCAGGCATTCGCTAACACATCCTCAGGATTATGTTGATTATAATATTACGGCATTCTTAAATATCCTTGAGGCTTGTAAAAAGTATGGGATCAAACATTTGATCTATGCCTCGTCCAGCTCTGTTTATGGCGCTAATACGAAGCTTCCATTTTCGGTCAGGGACAACATTGATCATCCGGTTTCTTTATATGCCGTATCTAAGAAAACCAATGAGCTCATGGCTCATGCTTATTCGGTTAATTACGATATCCCCACAACAGGGTTAAGGTTTTTTTCAGCTTATGGACCGTGGGGCAGGCCGGATATGGCATTGTTCATCTTTGCCACTAAGATGCTGAACGATGAGCCAATTGATGTTTACAATCATGGAGACATGCTTCGTGATTTCACTTACATAGATGATATCTTGGAAGGGATTTGCAGACTGCTACCCAACCCATCACTACCCGACCCGCAATGGAATAGTGATAAACCCAATCCTTCAACAAGCTTTGGCCCCTATCGCATTTTCAACATTGGCAACAATTCTCCCGTTCAGTTGATGGACTTTATCCATGCAATTGAACACGAAATCGATAGAAAGGCGCAGATAAACTATTTACCACTCCAAATTGGAGATGTTCCACAGAGTTTTGCAGATGCTTCCGAATTGGAGGATGCCGTGGGATATAAGCCGCAAACAACAGTGGCCTACGGTATGAAACAGTTCATGAAGTGGTTTAGGGAATATTATAATTTGTGAACAATGAAAAAAATATTGATAACGGGTGGGGCAGGATTTATTGGGTCGCACGTGGTTCGTCTATTTGTGAATCAATATCCAGATTATCAAATCTACAATTTGGATAAGTTAACCTATGCTGGCAATCTTGAGAACCTAAGGGACATAGAAAAAGCAAATAACTACCACTTCGTAAAAGGAGATATCTGTGACGCTGATTTTCTGATTTCGCTTTTTGATAAGAATGAATTTGATGGAGTTATTCACCTGGCGGCTGAGTCACACGTGGATCGCTCGATTACCAATCCCCTGGCCTTTGTGGAAACTAATGTGTTGGGAACCGTTACGCTGCTGAATGTTGCAAGGAATGCCTGGAAAGGAAAAGCAGGTAAGCGTTTCTATCATGTCTCTACCGACGAGGTTTATGGTTCTTTAGGGAACGAAGGGTTTTTTCTCGAAAACACTCCGTATGATCCGAAATCCCCATATTCTGCTTCAAAAGCAGCCTCTGATCATTTTGTGAGAGCATACCATAATACTTACGATTTACCCGTTGTGGTTTCCAATTGTTCAAATAATTACGGCTCTCACCACTTTCCTGAGAAGTTGATTCCGCTCATCATCAATAACATTCAGAACAATAAGCCATTACCAATTTATGGCAAAGGGGAAAATATCCGAGACTGGTTATTTGTGGAAGATCATGCTCGAGCTATTGATGTGATTTTTCATAAGGGAGTTGACGGAGAAACCTACAATATAGGAGGGTTCAATGAATGGAAAAACATTGATCTTGTCAGATTACTTTGCCAGATCATGGATCGGAAATTGGGAAGAGAACAAGGAGCCTCGGAGAAACTGATCACGTATGTTAAAGATAGAGCGGGTCATGATATGAGATATGCCATTGATGCTACAAAATTGAAAAACGAATTGGGGTGGGAACCCTCACTGCAGTTTGAGGCGGGGTTGGAAAAGACGGTTGATTGGTATCTTGCGAATGAAGCATGGTTAAACGATGTGATTTCTGGTGATTATCAGAGCTATTACAAAGAACAATATCAATAATGAAAGGGATAATACTAGCAGGAGGCTCAGGCACGAGACTCCACCCATTGACCTTATCGGTGAGCAAGCAGCTATTGCCTGTTTACGATAAGCCTATGATATATTACCCTCTTTCCATACTCATGTTGTCTGGAATAAGGGAGATTCTCATTATTTCCACTCCTAGAGATTTACCCTTGTTTGAGCAGATGTTGGGTGATGGAAGTTCTCTCGGTTGTGAGTTTAGTTATGCTGTTCAGGAAAAGCCTGAAGGCTTGGCTCAGGCGTTTATCATTGGAGAGGAATTCATTGGAAGTGATAAAGCTGCGCTGGTTTTGGGGGATAATATTTTTTACGCATCGGGCTTGTCGAAAAAACTTCAAAGTTGCAATGACCCGGATGGTGCTGTGGTTTTTGCATATAGGGTAAATGATCCAGAAAGATACGGGGTGGTGGAGTTCGACCAGACGGGAAAAGCCATTTCTATCGAAGAAAAACCTAAAGTACCAAAATCTAATTATGCCATTCCTGGACTTTATTATTACGATAACAAGGTCGTTGATATTGCGAAGAACATCAAGCCAAGTCCGAGAGGTGAGCTTGAAATCACAGATGTGAATAACGAATATCTCAAAGCCGGAGATTTAAACGTTATGACCTTAGATCGTGGCACGGCATGGCTGGATACGGGCACTATTGAGTCGCTTATGGAAGCGGGGGAATTTGTCCGAGCCATTGAAAATCGTCAGGGTTTGAAGGTCAGCTGTATAGAAGAGATAGCCTTCAAGATGGGTTATATTGGAGCTGATCAATTGCTAAAAATTGCTGAACCGCTGGTTAAAAGCGGTTATGGTGAGTACTTGAAGAATGTTGCAACATGGAAATAAAGGACACACCACTCCAGGATTGCAAGGTCATTCACTTAGACAAGTACGGTGATGATCGAGGCTTTTTTCTTGAATCATTTAATCAAAACAGCTTGATAGCCCTGGGGTTAAGCTTTGAAGTTAAGCAAGTGAATTTTGCTAAATCCGGAAAAAATGTTTTGAGGGGATTGCATTATCAGGTAGACCCCTTTTCACAATCTAAAATTGTAGGTGTTATTAGTGGAGCCGTATTAGATGTGGTCGTGGATTTGAGGGAAGATTCTGCCACTTATTTGGAGCACTTCAAACTAAAAATTGACAACCCTGAAACTTTGTTATTGGTTCCAAGAGGATTTGCTCATGGATATTTGACTTTGGAAGAAAATACAATTTTCCATTATGCTGTAGATAATTTTTACTCGGCTGAGCACGAAAAGGGAGTGCGCTACAATGATCCAGTTTTAGATATTAACTGGGATTATGAGGAAAGCCCTTTGATTTCTTCTAAAGATTTAAATCAACCATACCTGAATAAATGAAGCATTTTATGATTGTTTAATTCATAAAATGTTTTTTTTGCAGACCAGAATTAGAATTTAAAATTATTTAAATATGAAAATAGCAGTAGTTGGTACCGGATATGTAGGTCTGGTTACGGGCACTTGTTTTGCGGAAACGGGCAACCACGTAACTTGTGTGGATATTGATGAAGCAAAAGTTCAGAAGCTGAAAAGCGGTAAAGTAACTATATACGAACCTGGTCTTGAGGTGCTATTCGAAAGAAACATACGACAAGGACGTTTGGATTTTACTACCAACCTGAAAGAAGGTATAGAAGGGGCTAAAATAATTTTTCTCGCCCTACCGACACCTCCGGGCGAGGATGGAAGCGCGGACTTGAAATATGTGCTTAAGGTGGCCGATGATTTGGGGCCGTTATTAAAAGATTATACAGTAATAGTTGATAAAAGCACTGTTCCTGTTGGAACTGCTGATAAAGTTACAGCCGCCATTTCCAAGGGTGCGAAAGTAGATTTCGATGTGGTTTCGAATCCGGAGTTTTTGCGAGAAGGCGTGGCTGTTGAAGATTTCATGAAACCGGATAGAGTTGTGATAGGCGCAGCTTCTGAGAAAGCGATGAAAGTTATGGAGAACCTTTATACTCCTTTTGTTCGTCAGGGTAACCCAATCATTTTCATGGATGTGAAGTCAGCCGAGCTGACGAAATATGCGGCTAATTCATTTTTGGCTACCAAGATCACCTTCATGAATGAAATAGCCAATATGTGCGAGTTACTTGGAGCGGATGTTGATATGGTGAGAAAAGGTATGGGAACTGATACGCGGATTGGGAAAAGGTTCCTCTTTGCTGGAATTGGTTATGGAGGAAGTTGTTTTCCAAAAGATGTTCAGGCCCTGGCTAAGTCAGCTTCTCAAGTCAATTATGATTTCAAAATTTTGAACTCCGTTATGGAGGTGAATGATATCCAAAAAGAAAAACTAATTGATCCGTTAAAAGCCTATTTTGATAATGATTTATCGGGTAAGACGATCGCTATTTGGGGTCTGGCATTTAAGCCCTATACGGACGATATCAGAGAAGCTCCTGCGCTTGAAAACATCACCAAGTTGCTGAGTATGGGAGCCAAAGTTAAAGCCTATGACCCTGAAGCCATGGAAAACGTCCAAGGTGTTTTTGGAGACAAAATATATTTTGCGAAAGACGAATACGATGCACTAGAAGGTGCGGATGCGCTGATGGTTATGACGGAGTGGCCAGTGTTTAGAACTCCGGAATTTGACAAACTCTCAGCGTCTCTTGCCAACAAGGTAATATTTGACGGGCGAAATCTTTACGATTTGGGTCAAATGGAAGAGTTGGGTTTTGAATATTATAGTATTGGCCGTAAGACAGTAAAATCATGAAGAAAAAGGTATTAATAACAGGTGGGGCGGGATTTTTGGGATCTCATTTATGTGATAGATTTCTAGCCGAAGGGTTCCACGTTGTGGCAATGGATAATTTGATTACCGGTGATCTGGCTAATATAGAGCACCTTTTCAAAGATAAGGATTTTGAGTTTTTTAATCATGACGTTTCAAAATTCGTTCATGTGCCCGGAGACCTGGCGTATGTCCTTCATTTTGCTTCTCCAGCTAGCCCGATTGACTACCTGAAGATGCCGATTCAAACCATGAAGGTGGGTTCTTTAGGAACACTTAATTGTCTTGGTTTGGCCAAAGCTAAGGGAGCAAGAATGCTAATTGCTTCTACTTCTGAAGTTTATGGTGATCCTCTGGTACACCCTCAGACAGAGGACTATTGGGGTAACGTAAACCCTGTAGGCCCACGCGGAGTTTATGATGAGGCCAAGCGTTTTCAGGAAGCTATCACGATGGCCTATCATACTTATCATGGCTTGGAAACCCGAATCGTACGTATTTTCAACACTTTTGGTCCGCGGATGCGATTAGATGACGGTAGAGTATTGCCGGCGTTTATATCACAGGCGCTCAGAGGTGAGGACCTCACCGCATTTGGAGATGGCTCTCAAACAAGATCTTTTACATACGTGGATGATCTGGTTGAAGGAATCTACAGGCTTTTGTTGTCTGATTACCCGCACCCGGTCAATATAGGAAACCCTCAGGAGATTACTATCAATGAGTTTGCTGAAGAAATCTTACGTTTAACCGATAGCAAGTCGAAAATTTCTTATCAGGCATTGCCGAAGGATGATCCGAAACAAAGAAAGCCAGACATTACCCTTGCTAAGAAAGTACTGAATTGGGAACCTAAATTCAGTCGTGCCGAAGGCTTGAAGCCTACCTTAGATTATTTCAAAGCTAAAGTTCTTAAATAATTTTATTGGTGGAATATCATGTTGCGATTATCGGCCTTGGGTATGTGGGATTGCCTCTGGCAGTCGAGTCAGGAAAAAAGTACCCAACACTCGGTTTCGATATCGATCAAAACAGAATTGATGAACTCAAATCTGGCCAGGATAAAACCCTTGAGGTAGATCAGGAAGAATTACTTGAGGCCAACAACTTAAAGTTTTCATCAGATCCAGATGACCTACAAAGTGCTAATTTTTATATTATCACCGTGCCAACCCCAGTTGACACGAATAAAAAACCAAACCTCAGACCACTAGAGTCTGCTTCTTCGACTATAGGGCCTTTTTTAAAAAAGGGAGATGTTGTGGTTTATGAGTCCACAGTTTTTCCGGGATGTACGGAGGATTTTTGCGTACCGATTTTGGAATCCAAAAGTGGCCTTCGTTTCAATGAGGACTTTTTTGTAGGGTATTCACCAGAAAGAATTAATCCAGGAGATAAAGAGCATAGGTTGACTTCAATCTTGAAAGTGACGAGTGGGAGCAACCAGGAAACGGCTAAATTTGTAGATGATTTCTACTCCTCGATAGTTCAGGCCGGAACACATCTGGCCTCTTCAATCAAAGTGGCGGAAGCGGCTAAGGTTATAGAAAACGCACAGCGTGATATCAACATTGCGTTTGTCAATGAACTGGCAATGATTTTCGATCGGATGAAAATCGATACAAAAGAGGTTCTTGAAGCTGCCGGTACCAAATGGAATTTTCTCAAATTTAGCCCAGGATTAGTTGGTGGCCATTGCATAGGAGTGGATCCCTATTACCTGACTCACAAGTCGGAAGAACTGGGCTATCATCCTCAGGTGATTCTTGCAGGTCGAAAGATCAACGATAACATGGGGGCATATGTAGCTCAAAAGACCGTAAAGCTACTTTCGCAGAAGGGGAAGATGACACCTTCTTCGAAAATCCTCATTATGGGGCTGACTTTCAAGGAAAACTGCCCGGATATTAGAAACACCCGGGTAGTTGATATTTACGACGAACTGAAAAGCTACAATCTTGCAATTGATGTTTTTGACCCCAATGTAAACCCAACGGAAGTAAAAGTCGAATACGGGATAGATATGCGGCAAGACCCTGAAATATCGGATTATCAGGCAATCATATTAGCTGTTGGTCATAAATCTTTTTTAAGCCTAAACTGGGAAGAAATCAGGCGGCAAGTACCAGTAATCTTTGATGTCAAAGGAATTTTAGACCGTGATTTAGTAGATTCGCGGCTCTAATGTTTTTTGAACGGAACCATTTTGGTTTTAATGAAAAGATAAGTGGATCACAGAAAAAATATTATTCCGCATAACCATGCTATCAAATTAACAGATAGAATAGCAAAAAATGGCTATAAACCACAGTTGATTTGGTTTGTCGGTTTGTCTGGGTCAGGAAAATCAACTCTGGCAAGTTCCCTTGAGGAAAGGCTTTTCGCTGACGGGATTAGCACCTACATTTTAGATGGGGACAATGTTCGCTCTGGATTAAACAATGATCTTGATTTCTCAGATCAAAGTAGGAAAGAAAATATTAGAAGGATAGCTGAGGTTTCTAAACTTTTTGTAGATGCTGGTTTGGTGGTGATGACCGCATTCATCACTCCATTTGAGGAAGAAAGGAAAAAGGTCAAAGCTTTAATAGGAGAAGAAAACTACACGGAGGTTTTTGTGAACTGTCCTATTGAAGAATGCGAAAAGAGAGATGTGAAGGGGCTTTACGCCAAAGCCAGAAGAGGGAAAATAAAAAACTTTACAGGTATTGACTCTCCCTTTGAAGAACCGGAAAATGCGGATATTAAAATCCCCACTCACCAGATGAGCGTGGAAGAGGGAGTAAATAAAATATATGATTTAATCACAGAAAAAATCAAATCTTGAAATGAGCAAATATAATTTAACGCACATCAAGGAACTTGAAGCAGAGGCCATTTATATATTGAGAGAGGTTTTTGCACAATTTGAGAATCCAGCGATTCTCTTTTCCGGGGGAAAAGATTCAATTTGCGTTGCGCATCTGGCAAGAAAGGCATTTCATCCTGCGAAAATTCCATTCCCTTTCGTTCACGTTGATACGGGACATAATTTCCCCGAGACCATGGAGTTTAGGGACAACTATGTGGATGAGCTCGGGGTGAAATTAATTGTGGGGTCTGTTCAGGAATCAATTGACTCTGGAGCGGCGACAGAAGAGCGAGGTAAAAATGCCAGTAGAAATGCGATCCAAACAGTAACGCTTTTAGATACCATAGAAACACATGGTTTTGATGCTTGCATCGGTGGTGCCAGGCGGGATGAAGAAAAAGCCAGAGCCAAAGAGCGATTTTTCTCACACAGAGACGAGTTTGGTCAGTGGGATCCTAAAAATCAGAGGCCGGAGCTTTGGAATATTTTCAATGGAAAATGCCAGCATGGAGAACATTTTAGGGTTTTCCCATTAAGTAACTGGACTGAGATGGATGTGTGGCAATACATCCTGTCCGAAAACATTGCACTGCCATCTTTGTATTTTGCACACGAAAGAAAAGTCATAAGAAGAAGCGGAACGTGGTTGCCTGTTTCCGAATTCATTCAGATTGAGGAAAACGAGGAGGTAGTCACTAAAAAGATTCGATTTAGAACTCTAGGTGATATTACTATCACAGGTGGTGATGAATCAGATGCAGATACCCTCGAAAAAATAGTGGACGAAGTAGCTTCAGCTAGGCAAACCGAACGAGGAAACAGGGAAGACGATAAGAGGTCAGAAACCTCGATGGAGGATAGAAAGAAACAGGGATATTTTTAATTAGCTATTGACATTGGCTGTTGGCCATTTGCAATGAGAGACTATACTAAATATGATGTTTGGAAAGAGGGCATTGACATTTGTGTTCAGGTCTATGAAATAACTGAGCCTTTTCCTGATTCGGAAAAATTCGGGCTTACCTCTCAACTTAGAAGAGCCTCAGTTTCAATTCCATCAAATTTTGCTGAAGGGTGTAGTCGAAGTACTGAAAAGGATTTCAAACGATTTATTGAAATATCTCTTGGGTCGGCTTTTGAGATGAAAACTCAATTAATTATCTCTAAAAGACTTGGGTTTATTTCAGAGACAAGATTAACCGACTTTACAAACTCTATTAACAAGTTGTCAAAACAGTTGAACGCATTAAGAAATAAATTGAAATGAAAACAAGCCAAAAGCCAGATGCTAAAGCCAATAGCTATCTAGACATGGAACTGCTAAGGTTCACTACTGCAGGTAGCGTAGATGATGGAAAAAGTACATTGATAGGTCGATTACTTTTTGACTCCAAATCCATCTTTCAAGATCAATTGGATCAAGTTGCTAAGTCGAGTGAAAGAAAAGGCCTGGAACATACAGACCTTGCCCTCTTGACGGATGGA
This sequence comes from Cyclobacteriaceae bacterium, assembly GCA_039970095.1. Lineage (GTDB taxonomy): Bacteria > Bacteroidota > Bacteroidia > Cytophagales > Cyclobacteriaceae > JAMZMI01. The sequence goes on along the minus strand of JBDVMP010000067.1, from coordinate 37,985 downwards.
CTTAAAGATGAAAGAGAGCAGGGGATTACCATTGATGTTGCATACAGATATTTTGCTACTCCAAAAAGAAAGTTCATAATCGCAGACACTCCTGGCCATATTCAATATACCAGAAACATGGTTACGGGAGCCTCTACGGCGAATTGTGCGTTGATTCTCGTTGATGCACGAAATGGAGTTATCGAGCAAACCAGAAGACATTCAATTATTGCTTCACTTCTTCAAATACCGCATGTAATTGTGTGCGTGAACAAAATGGATTTGGCTGACTATAGCCAGGAGCGCTTTGAAGAAATCAAGGAAGAATATGAAGATTTTGCCTCTAAACTGGACGTAAAAGATGTTCGTTTCATCCCGATTAGTGCCCTCAACGGGGATAATGTGGTGAACCGCAGTGAGAACATGGACTGGTACGAAGGATCAACGCTATTATATACGCTTGAAAACCTCCATATTGGAAGCGACCACAATCATATTGATTGCCGTTTCCCAGTTCAAACGGTCATTCGACCTAAGAATGATAAGTATCATGATTATCGTGGGTATGCAGGAAGAATAGCCAGTGGTGTTTTTAAGCCAGGAGACGAGGTGACCGTGCTTCCATCAGGGTTTAGTTCTAAGATTAAAAGTATCGACACCTTCGACGGAGAAATTGAGGAGGCATTTGCACCAATGTCAATTTCAATGCAACTGGAAGATGATATAGACATTGGGCGAGGCGATATGATTGTTCGAACTAACAACAAGCCGGAACCAATTCAGGATATCGAGGCGATGTTATGTTGGCTAAATAATCAAGGACCAAGGCCTAGAGGAAAATATATTTTGAGACATACTACCTCTGATGCCAAAGCCATGATAAAGGAAATCCGATACAAACTGGATATCAGCACGCTTCATAGAAACGAAGAGGATAAGGATATTCAAATGAACGATATCTGCAGAGTTACGCTTAGAACAACGAAACCTTTGCTAGCTGACTCCTATAACAAGAATCGCATTACCGGAAGTTTGATTTTGGTTGATGAAGGAACCAATGAAACAGTAGCAGCTGGAATGGTGATATAAAAACACCTTCTTTCGAGAATCTCATTAAGAAATACCAATGCAATACGACCAGTATTTAGATTTAGCAAAGCTTGCCGCAAGGGAAGCAGGAAAAGATATACTCAAGATTTACGAATCAGGGGACTTTTCTATTGAAGCTAAGTCTGACGATTCACCTCTTACTAAAGCAGATAAAGCTTCCCACGAAGCAATTGTTGCCAAACTGGAGAGTACCGGACTTCCTATTCTCAGCGAAGAAGGAAGAGCTATCCCTTTTGATGAACGAAAAGATTGGGACTTGTTCTGGATGATTGACCCTTTAGACGGAACAAAAGAGTTTATCAAGAAGAATGGAGAGTTTACTGTGAATATTGCTTTAATTCAGGGTAAAGAAGTGGTTTTGGGTGTTGTTTTCACGCCTGTCTTAAACGAACTCTTTTGGGCGATTAAAGGCGAAGGGGCTTTTAAGGATGGTGAGAAAATAAATGTAACCACCGTAAAAATCGGCGATGAAAAGTTAAGGGTGGTGGCTTCCAGATCCCACCTAAATCCTGATACATCAGAGTTTATAGAAAGGCTCAAAAATCCTGAAATAGTATCTAAAGGCAGCTCACTCAAGTTGCTGATGGTCGCAGAAGGTGCTGCAGATCTTTATCCGCGCTACGCCCCCACTATGGAGTGGGATACAGCAGCGGCACAAATTGTGGTGGAAGAAGCAGGAGGAAAGGTTTTGATAAAAAATTCCTCTGAAAAAGTCAGGTACAATAAGGAAAACCTTTTGAACCCGCATTTTCTTGTTCAGTGTAATATAACTGAATAGCTCAAGGCTTAGGCGTAGAAGTTATAAGCTTATATATTTGCGGCAAATCAAATTGATTCAATGAGAAAATTACTTGTTTTCTTTTTCCTTTTATTAGGGTTTGTGGTTTATGATGTGTCCGGACAGGATGTTCCAGATATAGGAAACCTTCAGAACATAAATGTTGACGACCTCTCTGACGAACAAATCGCCAAATTTTCTGAAAAGGTAGCTTCGAGCGGATACTCACAGCAGCAATTGGAAATTCTAGCCAAGGCTCGCGGTATGTCAGATGCTCAGATTTCCAAACTTCGACAAAGGATGCTCAGTGTTCAGTCAGGCAGTGGATCGGGAGCAGGTTCCAATGAACTTTCGAGATTAAGAGGCACTCCAGATTTGGTGGATAATAATCAAACTACTTTTGATCCGTTTGATGGACTCTATAAAAAGGATAGTTCGAAGATAAAAAACGATTTACCCATATTCGGGATGTCTTTTTTTGAGAATTCAAACCTTACTTTTGAACCCAGCGTCAACATTCCTACTCCCGAAAACTACCTGTTAGGCCCTGGTGATCAGATTATTATTGATATCTGGGGGGCTTCAGAAAATAATTATCAACTTACAATTAGTCCGGAAGGAAATGTGGTAATCCCTAACCTTGGACCTGTATATCTCAATGGTTTGGTAATGGAGAAAGCAGAGGCCAAACTCAAAGCTAAACTCAAAGCTATTTACAGTACACTGGGAGATAAGTCGTTTGCTCAGGTAAGCCTTGGGCAAATTCGCACTATTAGTGTAAATGTGGTTGGAGAAGTAAAAACGCCAGGAACCTATCAGCTCTCATCATTCGCTACAGCTTTTAACGCACTCTATATGGCAGGAGGACCTTCGAGAACAGGTTCACTTAGAGAAATTCTGGTTTTCAGAAATGGAAAGAAAGTTGGAAAACTTGATGCTTATCAGTTTTTGATTAATGGTGAGGGAACTCCTATCTCTTTGAATGATCAGGATGTCGTTTTGGTCAAGCCATATATCGCGAGGGTTGCCGTGAAAGGTGAAGTAAAAAGACCTGCTTTTTATGAGGTGACCGAAGAGGAGACCTTTGCTCATGTATTAGAGTTTGCAGGAGGGTTTACCGAAAAAGCTTATACCAAGACCGTTTCGCTACAACGTAATGATGAAAATTTCAAGATTGTTAAAACCATAGCCAAAGAAGGTTTTGGTGATTTAATTATAAAAAATGGAGATGTAGTTGATGTGTCCCCCATTTCAAACCGATTTAGAAATAGGCTCAGAGTGGAGGGAGCAGTAAATCATCCGGGAGAGTTTGAATTTAAACAAGGGATGAGGCTTTCAGATTTATTGAATCTTTTTGATGGCTTTCGTGATGACGCATTTATGCACCAGGCGCTCGTGATAAGAGAAAATGACAATTTGACTTTGTCAAATGTTGCTTTCAAACCTACGGAACTCCTAAATGGAGATTTTGATTTGGAATTAAAAAGCGGTGACCTGGTTAAGGTTCAATCCATTTTTGACCTTGCCGAAGACTTTACCTTACGACTAGAGGGAGAGGTTTTAGCTCCGGGGAATTTCCCGTATGCTGAAGGACTGACGGTAGAAAACCTTATCTACTTAGGAGGGGGATTTAAAGAAACTGCAGCAAAGTCTTTTGTAGAGGTAGCAAGGCGGATCACGGATGACACTAAAGGCGAATCTTATTCATCCGAGGTTTTCAATTTTCCGATTAGCGAAAACCTAAACATTTCTGAGGAAGCCTCTACTTTCGAACTGCAACCTTTTGATCTGGTTGTGATTCGAAAATCTCCATACTATGAGAAACAAAAAACCATAGATATACAGGGAGAAGTTCAATTCCCAGGCAAGTATGTGATACAAACTAAAAATGAGCGGATATCGGATGTGATGAAAAGAGCTGGGAATCTAACTTCATATGCTTATCCCAAGGGTGCCACATTGATCAGGCGGTCTGAGTACTATGCGACTACTGATGACGAGAGTGCTACTGCTGCTAAAGTTAGACGGGAGGAGTTAGCTGCCCTATTTGAACGTGATACGGTGTTGGAGGGTAGTTCGAAGACATTTAGACAGCAGGAATCCATTGGCATTCAGCTTGATCAAATAATAAAAAATCCAGGGTCTTCGTATGATCTCATCTTGAAGGAAGGTGATTTGATTAGCATTCCAAGAGAGCTGCAGACTGTTCGAGTTAGGGGTCAGGTATTGTATCCTAGTACAGTGCGCTTTGACGATTCATATGGCTTCAAAAAATTTGTGTCTCAGGCGGGTGGTTTTTCTGACCGAGCGATGAAGCGAAAATCGTATATCGTTTATGCGAATGGTACAGCAGAAAAGACCAGTTCATTTCTATGGTTCAAGAAATTCCCAAATGTGGAGCCGGGGGCAGAGTTGATTATTCCCGAGAAGCCGGCAAAACGAAAGTTGACTCCTGGAGAAATGGTTGCGATTTCTAGTGGATTAACTACGTTGAGTTGGGTCGTTTTCCAGATTGTTAGCAGCTTGTAAATAAGAATATGGCCGAGCAAAGACAAAATAGAGAGATCTTAGAAGATGAAATAGACCTGATAGAGTTAATTAAGGTTATTTGGTCCAAGCGATGGTCTTTAATGAAAGTTACAGGTGTGTGTTTTGCTTTTGGAGTAATCATAGCTTTGACTTCACCTAAAGAATATGAGGTGACATGCACACTTATTCCTGAGGCTGTGGGTGGTGAGGGCAAATTGGGAGGATCGCTAGGTGGATTAGCATCATTGGCTGGGATCGATTTGGGGGGACTTTCGGGAGGAGGATCAACGATTAACCCTGGGTTGTATCGGAGCGTAGCTCAAAGCACACCTTTTCTGCATAATTTGATGAAAGAGCGATTCTTTTTTCAAGAACTAAATAGAGAAGTATCCTTATACGATTATTACATTGAGCATCAAAGCGCTGGCTTGTTGTCGAAAATCTTATTTGTACCATTCCAGGTAGTAAGGTGGATCAAATCCAAATTTCAACAGGAAACAGCCTCTCCAAGGCCTTCTAAGATTATTTCTCTTACAAAAGACGAACAAAAGTGTGCGGATGATTTGCGAGATCGGATATTGGTGACGATGGATTGGGAACTCAATGTGGTAACTATCCAAGTGAAGTTGCAGGATCCTGTGGTAGCTGCTGAGGTGGGTAATTTTACTCAGGAATTTATAACTCGCTATGTTACCAATTATGCTGTTTCGAAGAGCCATGAACAGTTGAAGTTTGTGCAATCACAATTTGAAAGACGCAAACAAGAATTTGAAGATATTCAGCTTGACTTGGCTAAGTTTCGAGATCAAAACCAATATGTAAATACAGCAAAAGCCAGATCAGAGGAGGAAAGACTACAGTCTAGATACAACCTAGCTTTCAATATTTACAATCAACTGGCTCAGCAAGTAGAAACGATCCAATTACAAATAAACGAAAATACCCCCGTGTTTACGGAGTTAGAACCGGTTGCGATCCCTCCGAAAAATAGTGAGCCAAAAGTGATTTTAATCCTATTTATTGCGGGGCTGATCGGTGTTATATCAGGGGTTTCATGGGTTTTAATAACAGAATATTTTGGAAATTTGAAACTCTAGACTTAACCAACAAAGACTTGAGAGGTAATCATGAATGAACTATCGGAGAGATTTAAAATATTAAGAGAAAGTGGTCGGGCGTTGATTGCTTTTAATGTTCAAAATGTGAATCAATTAAAAATTCTGTCGATTGTATCCACGACGATGGGATCTCCGGTTATGGCACAAATATCTAAAAAATATGTCGATTTTTTGGATGGGCAAATTGGTCTGAAAAATATAGTTCAAAAATATCAAAATGATATGGTCACTTTTCACCTTGATCACTGCATGGATTTATCCATAATTAAGAGGTGTTTGGAAGCTGGTTTCAAATCGGTTATGTATGATGGTTCAAGCCTTAGTTTGGAAGACAATATAAAGTATACGAACATAGCATATAAAATGGCACGTGAGTATGGTGCACTCCTGGAAGCAGAGTTAGGGACAATTCAAGGTGTTGAAGATGGGGTAGGGTCGGAAGAAGGTTTATACTATTCTAAAAAGGAACTTCAGAGATTTGCAGATGAGGCTAAGTTTGATCTGTTAGCCCTGGCAATAGGGAATGCGCATGGGGAATATAGTTCCTTCGAAAACATTAATATGGATTTATTGTCTGATGCCGAAAAGCTCATCGGTCAACAGTTATTTGTTCTTCATGGAGGTACTGGAATGACTGATGAAATGATAAAAAAGGCAATATCTTTTGGTGTTGTAAAGCTCAATGTTAGCACAGCTTTGAAATTAGCAACCTATGAATCAATGAAAGATTATCTCGACACAAATACAATGTATAATGAGGATAACTTTTTTTTGGGGCTGAAGAAAAATTTAAGTTCACTATACTCGCAGTATATCAAAAAATTTACTAGTTAGTTTATGTATCTGATAATTAATTTAGGCTTAAAGTCAATTCGCGGAATAGTTTTTACAGAAAAAGGGAGACAAGTGTTTTCTAAAGCATTTCCGGTACATACTACTTTATTTAATAGAAGAGTCGAGCAGGATGCTTCTGAATGGAGAAAGCTGCTGAAGAATATTCTGATCGATTTGAAAGAGAACACAAATTTGTGTTCTGAGATCAGATATATCTCTGTAACCACTAGCTCATCATGCATACTTGGGGTTGATGATAAAATTAAACCCTTGACTAAGGTTTTAATGGTCTCGGATAAGAGATCCTATAATGAAGTGGAGCAAATTGTTAAATCTGACGAATTTAAGAGGACAAATAGTCGCGGAGCAAAATTAACTTGCGCAACGTCATCAGTTGTTCCAAAGGCGCTCTGGTTTAAAAACAACGATACGAAAGTATTTGATGAAGTTAAATATTGGATTGGTGCCGGTGAGTATCTAAACTATTTTTTCACGAAAGAACTATTCACGGATCCATTAAATGCATCAAAAGCGTTTTTTGATGGTAAGACCTATAATGTAACTTTGTTAGAAAGTAGTGGCTTGCCTTCTTCAACTTTACCTCCAGTTTGTTCAATAGGAACTACATTTCAGATCTCCAGTTCTGTTCAAAGAGAATTTGGCTTTTCTGACAGTTGTAAATATATACTTACAACCTATGATGCTATATGTGCTGTAATAGGCTCAAATAATGGGGAAGATTTCAATGCTTGTGATGTTTCAGGAACGGTTACATCTGTAAGACTTATTTCGAATCAACAGATTCAGGTCAATTCAAACATTTTGTTGAGTCAATATGTAGGTTTGTTGGATAAGTATTTGGTTGGAGCTTCCAATAATCTTGGTGGTGGAATAATTGAATGGCACAAACAAGCCTTCTACAAAAAAGAGGCTTCATCCTCTTCTGTTTATTCTAAGATGGAAAATGCCGCAACCAAGTCAAATGTTGGAGCCAGAGGGCTGTTGTTTCTACCCTATTTGCTAGGGGAACGTGCCCCGTTTGTTGCTCCTAATGCTTCTGGGTCTTTTTTCGGAATTAAAAGGAGCAGCACCATTAAAGATTTTACGCGTGCCGTGTTTGAATCAACGGCATATGTAACAAGAGATTTGATTGAATTAATACAGAATGAGGGTGGAATTAATGTTAATTCTTTAACAGTTAGTGGTGGACTGGCCAGGTTTGATTTAATTAATCAAATTAAAGCTGACGTTTGTAATAAACCGGTTTATGTTGTTGATAATTTTGAAAGCACTTCAATAGGAGCCTTTATCCTGATGGCGATCACTACCAAAGAGTTCGGCTCATTATCTGAAGCATTGAAAAACGTTGTAAAGGTTAGAAAGATTATTAATCCGTCTGAGGAAAATCACTTTGCATACAATAAGTTTTTTGAGCTTTTTAAGGAACTCAATAACAATCTTTTGCCAATATATGACAAGCACAAAGATTTGATTTCAATGAAAACAATTCGTCAAAATGAAAAGGTCAAAAATTTATGATGGTTTATAATATTGAACCGGAGGTTCATTTTGGTTCAATTGAGGAGTTGCCTGGCATAATTTCAGGAAAATTTGTGAATATACTTCTGCTTACGAGCCCAACAATTTATAAATACATCCGAAAAACTAGCTTTTTTGATTTGTCAAATGAATTGGGTCTAAAGGTTGAATGCTATAGTGACATAAAGCCAAATGCCCCGCTTGATATGCTGGATTGGATTAAGAATACTTACAAGAAGCCAGATTTGTTGTTAGCTATTGGCGGTGGCTCAACTATAGATTCAGCCAAAGCCTTATCTGTAACTTGGGGTAAAGACAATATATATGATCATTTCTATAAAAAAACAAAAAAGGTAGAATCAAAAATTTTTAATATAGCAGTCCCGACGACTGCAGGAACGGGTGCTGAACTATCTTACGGAGCGATATTGGAGGATACAAGCAATAATCAAAAAGGGGGCTTGCGGGGGAAGGTTTTACAGCCAAATAAGGTTTTTATAGACATCGACTTATACCGATTAGCCCCTGTTAGGTTAAAAGCTGAAACGGGGTTTGATTGCCTTACTCATGCGATTGAAACATATTTATCAATAAAAGCAAGCCCTTTGGTAAAGTATCAATCTGTGGCTGCAATCCAAGAAATATTTAGGTCTTTGCCTGATGCTGTTCAACACAGCGACTCGAGTGGCTTGTTAAATATGGCAATGGCTTCATGTATGATGGGGGTTAACTTGGCCAAAAGCAGTACATGTCTTCCCCATAGAATACAGTATGTAATTGGCCCTTTGACTGATACGAGCCATGCGCAAGGCTTGGTCATGCTTTACAAAGGTTGGATTCCGGTCATATCGCAAACAGAAAGTTTTAAAGAGTTAGAGATTGAGTTGGGTTGGAGAAGGGGGGAATTGTCAGCTAGAATTTTAGAATTGAAGAAAAGCCTAGGCTTAACATATACATTATCTGATTTTGGCATAACAATTAGTCAGGTTGATCAAATTGCTGCTAAGGTATCGGGCAGTGTTGAAAACGATCCGTGCTTTACTGGCGTCAGTACCATTGAAACGATAATAAGAAATTCAATATGATAAAGGGTAAAAATACTTTAGTGATTTTGGCAGCAGGTTCTGGTACCCGATTGAGGCCGCTTACAGACTCTACACCTAAGGGTATGGTGAAATTGGGAGATCGAAGTTTGATTGAGCAATTACTGGATCATTTTAATGAATGGGCTGACCAAATTGTATTAGTAACGGGGTACTGTTCTGAGAAGATTGAGGATTTTGTCGAGAACACGGAGTTTGGAAAACCAATACACTTAATCCATAATAAGAACTTTGACGTAACTAATAGTCTGTATTCAGCTTGGCTTACACGTGAATTTTGGAGTACTAGTGAAGAACTGATTTTTTCAAATAGCGATGTTGTTTTTCGTGAAAATGCATTAAGTGAGTTTTTGACAAATGATAGCTCGATAGTACTATCAGTGGATGAAAAGGCTTGTGATAGGGAAGATATGAAAGTATCAATACACAATGAGACGAACTTAGTTACGCGTGTTTCAAAAGAAATAGCCCTTGACCAATCCTTTGGAGAGTTTACTGGCATTTCTAAACTTCGAGGAAATGGGCTTGCCGCTTTTGACAGAACGATACATGAAATGCTAAAAGAAGAAAAAATGAAGAGAAACGGTTGGTACGACTTGGCTTTCAATCAAATGGCTCAAGGAAATCAGGAAATCGACTTTGTTTCTTTACCAGAGAATAGCTATATGGAAATAGATACTTTAGAGGATCTAGCGGATTCAAAGAAGGTAATTGAAAAATACTGGTAACAATACTCTCAGAAAACCCAAAGAAATGAAACTAAAGGCTACTACGAAACCAAATATCTTTCTTATTACCTTGGATTCGTTAAGACCTGATTTTGTATCATCTTATGGAATTAGGCAGAACGTCACACCTTTTATTGATTCATTAGCTAACAGTGGTGTGAAGTTTAATGCTGCATATTCTTCTGGCTTGTGGTCTGACCCAAGCGTTGCTAGTATGGTATCCGGTCAGTTTCCACATAAGCATAGAGTGCTGGCAGGAATTGACTCCAACTTGGAAGATGAAACAATCGCTGAGGTTTTGACAAAACAGGGGTATAGCTCCTTCTTTGTAGGAACCGGATCCCAATATTTGTCGGAGGTGAGGCAAATCACAAAAGGGTATAAATATTTGGTTGATACATTTTCAATTAGATATCCGAGGGAGGCGCTAAAAAAATCTAGCGATAAGATTTTTGATGTGGGTCAGCTCTTATACAGTGCAGTTGTTGGAAGGGATGTTAGGTTAAAATATAGTATTGATAAAACGCAAAAGTTACTACGAAGAAAAAAGGATGTTCCGGTTTTTGGTCATATGCATTTGTTTTTTTTTAATGGAAGTAACATTCCTTATTTTTGGAATAGTAAATGGCGTTATATTAGAAATCATAAAGGATTTGATGTTCAGGACTTCAATCAGTTGAGGCGAAAAATCCAAAAACTTGATAAGGAAACAAGGCTTTCTCATAAGTTTATATGTGACCCGAGCTATCTAACTGAAAGAGAGTTAGGCGCCCTCAAGTTGTTGTATGAAGCAAGTGCTAATTATGCTGACCAAAGAGTAAAGGGCTTCTTTGAGTTTTTAAAATCCCAGGGGTTATTCGATAATTCAATTTTTATTATAACAGCTGATCACGGAGAAAACCTTGGAGAGCATGGAATGTTGAGTCATAATTTCTCCGCTAGCCAACAAATTATAAATATTCCCTTAGTAATATGGAGTCCAAACTCAGAAAGGCATGAAGTTGATTACAAATATTCCCATGTTAACCTAAAGAATATTATTACAGAACTTGCTGATTCTGAAAAGGTAGACGTTCATGCCATTGAAGAGATTCTATCTAAGAACGATGATCAAGTCTATTTTGAAGATGGTAAACCCGGAAATATTGTTCAAACGTTGCAAAAAATTGATAAAGGGTTTTCAGTTGACAGGTTCAATTATGCCGTAAAGGGGGTGGTGTGTGGAGATTGGAAATTAATCAAAAAATCAAACGGGGAGCACGAACTTTATAATATCAAACTTGATCCTGAGGAAAGGGATAATCTAGCTTTAAAGGAACTTGAGAAGTTAAATGATTTGTCTAATAAGGTTACGTACAATCTTGGTGGTTTTGATGAATCATCTAAGATTTTAATCTAAATGAATCTTTCAATTAGGAAAGGGCAGTTTAAAAAAATAGCTTGGACAGTCCTTGATCAAGGCCTTTTCTCGGGGACAAACTTCTTGCTAAATGTTTATCTAGCAAGAGTGTTAGGGGTTGATGAATATGGAGGGTTTGCTGTGGGGTATTCAGTGTTTTTATTTGCCGCAAACATTAATAAGGCCTATTTGGTGGAGTCATTTCTTGTATTAGGAAGTGGTAAGTATAAGGAAAAAATACATAAATTTTTGGGTATAGTATTTTATCAACACATCCTTATTTCTCTTGCATTGTTAATACTGTTTGTGCCAATTTATTATTTGTTTCTTCAGCAATCATCACCGCTTATTCGGCTTTCAATTATTGGAGCCATGTTTAGCATTTCAACAATTTCTTTACTTTGGGTTTTGAGGCGGTCGGCATATATATTGAGTAAACCTCAACTACCTGCTTTCGGAGGAATGCTTTATTTGGTTGTCGTATTTCTATTGTTATTTCTTTATCGCTCCTTTTTTGAAATGAGTGTTTTGGGTGCGTTTCTGATTTTATCTGTGTCATCAATAACAGTAATTGTTTTATTTATTCTAATAATGAAACCCATCTTATCATTAAATGCATTAAGGCCATCTTTGCGGTATATTATGAATGATCAATGGAGTTTTGGAAGGTGGTCTATTCTCTCAGCATTTTTAAATTGGGTTCCTAATAATCTGTTCATCTATGTCCTATTATATTTTTATTCGCTACGAGAACCAGGAGAATATAAGGCCATTTTAAATATTGTATTGCCAATTCAGCATTTGATATCCGGCTTATCGTTAATATTATTACCTAGCTTGTCCAAATTGGTATTTGAAAGAGACAAAGCTAAATTTATTAAACAAATTCAATCTGTCCTTTTGGTCATTGTCTTAGGGTCGTGCTTCTACACTATTGTGCTAATAGTTTTTGGGAAGGAGATAACTCAATTCCTTTACGGAAATAATTACCAATTCGAGTCAATATTCTATTACATCATAACGGGTTTCCTTGTTTTCTCTATTGGATTAAGCTTCCTATATGCGAGTATATTCCGATCACTGAATCAACCTAAAAAAATCTTTTACGCCAATATTTTTGGCGTAGTTTTTTCTGTGGTAATTGGAATTCCTTTAGTGGCCAATTATGGAGTGAAGGGAGCCTTGACCTCATTGTTTTTAGTTAACTTATCTGGCATACTTTTTTATGTTAGTCATAATTACAAAAGACAGCTTAAGACTATGCTGCAGTTATGAAAGTTAAAAAACCCTATGTCTTAATAGGCTTATTATTTATTGCATTCGCACCTGTAATCCCTGGAGGTGAGGCCTTGAGCAGCCAGGGCAGCATACGAAGTTGGTTGGAGTTTATGTTAATTTTAATGGCCTTTTTACTTTCCTTATTTTGGGTCAAGAAAAGCTATCTCAAGATTATATTCTCTGATACTTATATCATTCCGATCATACTTTTCTGTTTTTGGTCAATTTCAACCGTAATCTGGTCTGCCTTCAGAATATTGTCTTTGGCCAAGAGTATAGAATTATTTATGGTATTTTTTGTGACGCTTGTTATAGTGCAAGACCTGTTCCTTAATAGAGCTAATACCTCTAAAGTTTTATTTAAATTTTTAATTCTATACTTGGCATTTCTTTTCCTTTTTAATGTGTTGGCGTTTGGTACACCTTTCAATTTTGTTCAGTCAGGTGCGTATGGTAGTGTGCCACGAATTAGGTTTACACTTGGGTTTGCACACCCATTAGAAACGGCTGACTTATTGGCACTTTGCGCAATTACCGGGATTAGTGCGTCTAGGAGCCTAAAAAATATTCTCGTCCTAATTTTTTTGTTTTTTTGTATTTATTTGGCTGATGCGAGAGCTTCTCAGCTTTTCGTGCTTTTTTCTGTCCTAGTTATTTTATACTTTAAAATAGAAAAAAAGGCCTATAAGCTTTTAATTGTATGTTCAGGTTTTTTAATAGTACTTCTATCAGTAGCATACATTTTTCTCAGCTTTGATGTTCAGAAATTGCTATATAGTAACATAGCCGGAGTGGATACATTAGGAGGACGCGTGGTTTTATGGTATACTGCAATGGAAGCCTTTACTGCAAATAGTTTCATTACCATTTTTGGGGTTGGGTATTACTCGTCAAGGGTATTATTACTGGATATTGCTCATTACGGCGGACATGCTCACAATGCATATATTGACCTAATGCTGACAACAGGTTTAGTTGGTGTTTTCATTTTATTTTTTGTTCTTGTAAGAACTGTAAAAATGATTAAACACGATATGCTGATTAAATATGGTTTTTTTTCAGGGATCTTGATATATACTTTGTTGATATCCATATTTGACCCACAGTTACTTAGGCCAAACCCGGTAATGGTCGTATTGTTTATTTCTTTTATTGAAATACGCTCGTTAAAGGTTGGTAAGGAATGATTTATTCTATTGGAATTGTAGAGCTATAATCATACAAAATCCTACTTTTAGTAGGTCGTAAAAATTTCATAAATAGAAACCTAATTGAAAGAATTGAAAAAGAAAGTAGTAGTTGTAGGTCAAACTCCACCACCCTATCATGGACAAGCTATGATGATTGAAAAGTTGGTAAACACGGAGTTTGATAATATTGAGATATATCATATTAGAATGTCATATTCTTCGCAAATTGATGAGATTGGAAGAATTTCTATAAGAAAAATCCTACACCTTTTTTATCTTATATTTAAAACCCATGTTGTGTTTTGGAAGTTTAAGCCGTCTGTACTTGTTTACTACCCGGTAGGAAATAGACTAGGAGGTGTTTTAAGAGATTGGGTTTATTTGTTACTCACTAGAGGCTTGTTTAAAAAACTGGTATTAAACTTTCAAGCGGCCGGATTAGGTGAGTATATATGGAGTTTCAATCCTTTATTTCGGCGAATGTTGTGTTTTCCGTTCATGAAACCCGACTTGAGTATTCTTCTTACGGAAGGAAACCCGAGAGATGACCAAAGGCTTCAGTCAAAAAGAACAGCTTTTATACCTAACGGCATTGATGATTTATTTGAAGAGTACAGGCATTTAATATCGAGTAATATAAATGATGACAATAACTTTAATTGCATATACCTTGGAATGGTAAAAGAAAGTAAAGGTGTAACTGATTTAATTAAGGGTATTGATTATCTAGTGAATGTCAAGAAATTCACGCGAGTTCAGCTCAGAATTGTAGGGTCCTTTGCTTCAAAGGAATATGAGACTAAAGTCAAAAATTATGTTGAGCATAAAAGTCTTGTGAATTACATAATTTTTGAAGGTTTGCAAGTGGGCGATAGAAAATGGGAATATTTGTTGAATTCAGACGTTTTATGTTTTCCTACATTTTTTGAGAAAGAATCTTTCGGGAATGTTATCATAGAAGGGTTTATGATGTCAAAGCCTGTTATTGGGAGTAATTGGAGAGGGACGTCTACTATTATTGATGACGGCCTTAATGGAATAATTGTAGATGTACATGATTACCAAGGAATTGGCGATGCAATTCTTCAACTATCCGCAGACCGTAGTAAACTTCAGGAAATGAGTTCTGAGGCTCGAAAGAAGTTTATAAATAAATACACGCTAAAACATCATTTGGATATGATTGAGGCCTCACTAATGTCAATATAAAGCAATGAAGTCTTTAGTGGAACTTAAGAAAGTATGTCGAAAGGATAAACTGGATCCGTTTTGGATATCAAATGTTCTAGCGCGTCCTTTTTCAATTTACGTCACATGGATATGCATACAACTCGGTATACGAGCGAATCAAATAACTTTTGTCAGCTGTGTATTCGCGTTGAGCTCATCTTTTATTCTCCTTTTGTCAACCCAATGGGCATTGTTTTTATCTGCTGTATTTCTTTACGTCTTTTATATACTAGATCATGTTGATGGAGAATTGGCGAGATATTATATATATAAGTCCAAAAACTCCGACTCGTTTATCAATCTATCCGGCATTTATTTTGACAGAATTGTGCACTATTTTTTGGGAATAACATTATATCCCTGTCTTGGAATATCACTATACCTGATAGACGAGCACTTTGTTTGGCTGGTTTTGGGTGTAATAGGTGCAGTTGGAAGCAGTGGCTTGCCACGGTTTACAAGTGCTTTTACTGTTTTCGAAATGACTGTTAAAAATGAAAGTTTGATTAAAACTGAATACATCAAGCAGTTTGCAGGATTGGATTTCGTCTATTGGACAAAATCCCAAATTCCTAGAGATTTCATTGTGCTTCCCCGTAATTTTATCGAACTAAAATACGTTTTAAAACAATACTTGTCATTTCCAGGTGATTTGATAATTTACATTGTTTTTGTCAATGCCGATGTGTTTTGGGGCTTCCCGGATTTATTGTTTACTAAAATATATTTGACCTTTTTCGCATCGATAAGGTTGTTGAACATTGCTTATTCAGCGTACAATTACTTTAATAAACTACGAAAAATACCATTTAAGTCTTCAAATGAATACGGTAAGAGTTCTTGATATACCTCTGTTTGCTTCGAACATTAGGTCAGCAGCAGTAATAGTTTTAGAGTCTAAAGATGCGGTGGTTAGAAACTTTTGTATTAGTGCTACTGGCGCTCATGGCCTTGTATACTCCAGAAAAAACTTAGCATTTAGGAACATCTTGGAATCTTTTTATTTGAATCTTCCAGATGGAATGCCGGGTGTTTGGGTAGGAAAAATTAAAGGGGCAAAAAATATGCAACGTTGTTATGGACCAAACTTTTTTCGCGATGTAATGCTGTTATCTGCCAATACTTGCTTAAAACACTTCCTGTGTGGAGGAAAAGAAGGAGTGGCCAATCGCTTGAAATCTGCTTGTGAAACTAAATTCAAGAATAACAATATCGTTGGGACGTACTGTCCTCCTTTTGAAACTGTAGAGAAGTATGACTATGC
Source organism: Cyclobacteriaceae bacterium (assembly GCA_039970095.1). Lineage (GTDB taxonomy): Bacteria > Bacteroidota > Bacteroidia > Cytophagales > Cyclobacteriaceae > JAMZMI01. Next base: position 21,906 of record JBDVMP010000067.1, on the reverse strand, counting down.
TGGTATTGCCAGCTTTGTAAATTCAGTAAAACCTGATGTTGTATGGATTGGCTTGAGTACGCCCAAACAGGAACAATTTGCCTTTCATTTATCTAAACACACAGATGTTAAGTTTATTATTTGCGTCGGTGCGGCTTTTGACTTTCACATTGGTAACGTAAAACAAGCGCCGGCATGGATACAGAAAGCGGGCATGGAGTGGCTGTTTCGTTTATTTACTGAACCAAAGAGATTATGGAGACGATACTTTGAAGTTGTACCTATGTTTATTTATTATAACTTTGCAGAATTATTTTCAGGAATATTTAATAAAAGGTAAACATGAAAAAGGCATTGGTTTGTGGAGCAGGGGGCTTCATTGGTGGTCATTTGGTAAATCGGTTAAAAGCTGAAGGGTATTGGGTTAGAGGAGTTGACTTAAAGGAGAATGAGTACGGTAACAATAGTTCAGATGAATTTATTATTGGGGATTTGAGGGATGTCGATGTGGTTAGAAGTGTCGTTACTAATGATTTGATAGAGGTTTATCAGTTGGCGGCTGATATGGGCGGAGCTGGTTTTGTTTTCACTGGGGATAATGATTCAGATATAATGCACAATTCCGCATTGTGCAATCTCAATGTGCTTGAAGAGGTTAAGAATAAAAAGGTAAATAAAATATTCTACTCGTCATCAGCGTGCATGTATCCAGAGTATAATCAAATGGATCCGAATAATCCAAAATGCTCAGAAGGCTCGGCATATCCAGCAGCCCCGGATAGTGAATATGGCTGGGAAAAGCTATTTAGTGAAAGATTATATCTTACCTATAGGAGGAACCATGGTACAGGAGTAAGAGTGGCAAGGTTTCACAATATTTTTGGCCCTCAGGGAACTTGGGATGGTGGAAGAGAAAAGGCTCCTGCAGCCTTATGTAGAAAGGTTGCTATGGCAGATGATAAAGGAATTATCGAAGTTTGGGGTGATGGCAAACAAACAAGGTCATTTTTATTAGTTGATGAGTGTGTGGAAGGTATTAGGCGTTTAATGGAATCTGACTTTATCGGCCCTGTAAATATTGGCTCTGAAGAGATGATCTCTATTAATGATTATGCTAAGATGATAATCGACATATCAGGCAAAGATCTAACAGTTAAAAACATTCAAGGTCCGACAGGTGTTGCAGGGAGGAATTCGGATAATACCCTGATTAAGAATAAGTTGGGCTGGCAGCCTTCAATGACACTAAGGGAAAGCACTGAGATAACGTATAATTGGATATCTCAACAGATTCTTCAGAAACAAAATGCAAATGGGTGAGAGAATCACTTGTAATTTGGATGATATTAAAGGTGAGCCGACTGCTCACCTTTCTGGTCTAAAAAAGGTTTTCCTTCGTAGAGGTGATTGTGAGTCTAAATTAACGCAGTTTGCATTTGGGTCATTTGAACCAGGCGAAATATGCCCAAAACATAGTCATCCTACTATGGTTGAGTGTTTTTTTTTTATTAACGGAATAGGGGTATATGAGGTGGGCCGCCAAAAAATACGTCTTAGCCCATCTACCTTTCTAAGAATACCTGCGGGAATAGAACATAAACTTATAAATGACGGGAGTGAAAGGTTGGATTTTGTTTATTTTGGTATAGCCCTTGACTAGGTTTATTTATGACATTATTTGAGAATGACCAATCAAATGTTGTTTCGTGATTAATACTTATTTTTGAAGAAAAATAGTCGTGACGGCACGTAGGTTCTCTATATATTTTCCTGCTGTATTTCTCTTAGCAGATCTTTTCTGTTTAAACTTGGGATTCACTGTATCCAATCAGCTAAGATTTGGATTCTTTTTACCCGTTAATGAAGAATACTTTTCTTTACAAGTACTGCTAAGCGGGTTATGGATTTTAGTTTTCTTTTCGGCAGGCCTACACGAAATTCACCGCGAACAAAGGCTGCTAGATCATCTCAATAAAGTCCTGACAGCCCTTGTCATTAATTTAGCAGTGGTCTTCGCATTGTGGTTTGCTACGAAACCGTTTTATTACTCCAGACAGCATCTTTTCTATACCTATCTTTTATTCACGTTCGCCCTCGTTATTTGGAGGTCTGGGTGGCATTACTTCATTCGCTATTATCGAGCAAAGGGATTCAACATTCGAAATGTTGTGGTGGTTGGAAGTGGTGAAATGGCTGAGGAAATGATTTATTTCATCAACAATAATAAAGGGCTTGGGTATAAATATTTAGGTTCATTTGATGATGGTTTGTCCGACAATTCGCTTTTGGGAGAAATTGATAAAGTAGAAAATTACTTGTCTGAAAACCATGTAGATATTATGTTTTGTGTGTTGAATCAGTTAGAGGAGGACAGAGTTAACGAGTTGATCAACTATGCTGAGAGTCATCTGATTAAGGTTAAGATCATTTCTCAATTTTCTAAGTTGGGCGGACAGAATCTTTCAGTTCAAAATTATGGACCTATTCCTGTTTTAAACGTCAATGCTATACCACTTGACAACAAAATCAACCAAATTTCGAAAAGGCTTTTTGATGTAGTTTTTTCAGGGTTATTCATTTTGCTTATACTGTCCTGGCTAATCCCGATTATAGGATTGTTAATCAGGCTAGAGTCAAAAGGACCAATGTTTTTTAAGCAGCTAAGACATGGAAGAGGTAACAAACCCTTCTTATGCTGGAAGTTTAGAACCATGGTGGTAAATAATGAAGCCGATTCCAAACAGGCCACAAAAGGGGATTCTAGAATCACAAAAGTTGGAGCAATATTGCGTAAAACCAGTATTGACGAAATCCCCCAGTTTATCAATGTATTCCTTGGCGATATGTCAGTTGTCGGTCCACGACCGCATCCTATAAAGCTGAATGAGTCTTTCCAGCCGAGTATAGAAAAATTTTGGCAAAGACACGCTGTTAAGCCCGGAATCACGGGGTTGGCCCAGGCAAAGGGCTTCAGAGGGGAAACTTCAGAATTCAGTGATATGAGCGGAAGAGTTCGTCTTGATCGATTTTATGTTAAAAATTGGTCACTGATTCTTGACTTCAAGATTATTATTCTTACTATAGTCTCTATTTTAAAGGGAAGTGAGAACGCCTACTAGTTTGAGATAGCATTTTTCTTGTCAATCCTGTTTTTCAAAAATATCGTTGTATAAAATTCTTCCCCCCTCAATAAATAGAAGAATAAATGGGAGTCCAAAAAGCTTTTGGAAAGCATCATAGCTGATATTGTAGATCAACTCTAATTCCAGAATTTTCCCAATCAAAGCCAATCCTACGGATAGCGCGATCAACCCCGTTAGTCCTATCGTCAAATAGTTCCTGGTTTTCTTTTGTTTATGGAATAGCAGGAAAATGAATGCAACATGTAAAAGAAAGTAAGTTGGGTAGTAAATTAACCATCCTAATATTCCTGAAATACTTTCAGTAGTTTCAGAAAAGCTGTTGAAATGTCTTACCAACTCACGGGAATCGATATTTGCAAATTCAAGGCAAATTTCTATGAATTTCGAGTAGACACCTCTTACCCAGTTTTTGAAAAACCCATATAACACAATAAGAATAAGCACCATCGTCGATAGAGCCTTAGCTGAGATATTCTTAAGCATTGGCAATAACAGAATATCGCTTTAACCAAAAGCGCCAAATGAGGAAAACCACTATATAAACCACAAAAACGTACGTGTACTTATGGTTAAACTCGAAGGTCTCCTGAAAAAATTTGTAGTTCAATGACAGTACAATTTCCCTGATTACATTGACCAAAAATATGATGCCAATACCTACAGGAATGAAAATGGCTTTGTGAATCCATCGTCCGGGAAAACACAACAGAAATCCTGCATAGAGTGCAAAAAGCTCTAATCCGTTACAGGCGTCTGCTACTAAGACTACAGGCTGATTGTCTATATAAACCAGATCTCCCTTCCCGTGGGTTTCATAGCCCAAAATATCCAGGCCGATCACAGTGCCATCAATCACTTGCTGCGTCAGAAATGCGTTGAGTCTTCCGTCTGGTTGGATGAAACCATAGAAAATAACCAACCAAAGGGCGTAAGCTATTCCTGCTCTTATCAGAAATACTTTGACCAGTTTCTTTCTGTCGCTGTACTTATTTTCTTTTTCCACAAATCAAAAATACAATAACCTGCATTTCTCAGCGCAGAGTTTTTTTAATTTGTAACAAGATTATAGGTTGTCCCAATACAATCATCTTGATTAAGGCATTACTTAACCTCCCAGAAACTCATTCCATCGAAATAGTAATATTTTTTCTGAGAAATTTAATACTTTAGTAAAAGTAATTCCGATATACATGCTCTTATTTCTTGCCGTCTCTATCTCATTTTTAGTAACATTTACGTTGCTTCCTTTAATCATTAAGGTGTCAAAGTCTATTGATGTACTTGACATGCCCGATCGGCGTAAGATTCACAAAGTGAGCACACCATCCCTAGGTGGAATAGGTATTTTTATAGGGTTTGTCATGGCCATGCTTATTTCAATTTCTTTTGCCGAACTGGCTGAGCTGAAGTTCTTTTTAGGTGGGGTAGCGCTAATATTCGTACTTGGAATAAGAGATGACATTGCAAGCTTACAAGCCAAGCATAAAATCGCTGTTCAGTTATTGTGTGCAGTGCTGATCGTATTTTTCTCAGGGATCAAACTTCATGGACTATATGGTATATTAGGAGTTCATGAACTTCCATACGGTGTGGCGGAGTTTTTGAGTGTCTTTATGATTGTCGGATTTACCAATTCATTCAATCTTATAGACGGGATTGACGGTTTGGCCGGATCACTGGGATTTATAATCTTGAGTTTGTTTGGGTGGCTTTTCTTGAAAATGGAAATGTATTCGTTGGCGATTTTCTGTTTAGCCGTATCTGGTTCATTGGGAGCATTTCTATTTTTCAATTGGCATCCATCCAAAGTTTTCATGGGAGATACAGGGTCAATGCTTTTAGGTTTTATAACCTCCGTTTTGGCTATCGTGGTGATTAATAACGCTCAGGCTTTGGTTTTTACCGAAGGAATTATAATCAAATCGCCTGTTGCGCTTACGATTGGAGCTTTGTCAATTCCTATTTATGATACGTTGCGGGTTTTTATCATTAGGTTTTCAAAGGGCCAGTCTCCACTTGCTCCAGACAGAAACCACATACACCATGGACTACTCAAGTTGGGCATGAAGCACTCATCTGCGACGTTAATTCTTGTTAGTCTGAACTTGCTAATACTGTCGGCAGTCGTGTTATTGAATGAAACTTTCACAAACGGCGAACTAATCCTTTTGACTGCAGGTATCATGTTTTCCTTTGGGCTTGTTATTGATCTCCTCGGGCGTAGAAGAAAGTTCCTGGGAATTTCTTCGCAGGTCAAATCGCCAAAAACACTGTACGTCTCAAAATCTGCTTAATATCTTATTACTTTTGCCACTTTACAAAGTGCGATGAAAGAGAAGATTGAAAATTTAAGGACAGAGTTGCGTCAGGCGGTAGCCAATTCCAAAGAAGAACTTGAAAACTACAGGCTGAAATACATCAGCAAGAAAGGTGTCATAACCGAACTTTTTGATGAGTTTAAATCTGTGCCTAACGAACAGAAGAGAGAACTGGGAGCAGCTTTGAATGTCTTTAAGACAGAAGCGCAGGAGAAGTTCAATGAACTGATTGAGGCCCTGAGTTCTAAGGGAGCTGAAGAAGAAGCTGCAGGACTAGATCTAACCCTACCGGCAGTTGAGGCGTCTGGCTCTATTCACCCGCTTACGCAAATCAAAAACAGAATCATACAAATCTTTGAAAGGCAAGGTTTCAGTGTAGCGGAGGGTCCGGAAATTGAAGATGATTGGCACAATTTCACAGCCTTAAACTTTCCCGAAAATCACCCTGCACGAGAGATGCAGGATACTTATTTCATCGAGCGTGATCCGGATGTGCTGTTACGTACGCATACTTCGAACGTGCAAACACGCCTCATGGAAAATGGGAAGCCGCCATTCAGATCTATCATGCCGGGTAGAGTTTACAGGAATGAAGCCATTTCTGCCAGAGCGCACTGCTTTTTCAATCAGGTAGAAGGATTATATGTAGACAAAGATGTGAGCTTCAAAGATTTGAAACAGACGCTTTATCACTTTGCTAAAGAACTTTTTGGCCCACAAACCAAGATCAGATTCCGGCCTTCTTATTTTCCATTTACAGAGCCATCGGCGGAGATCGACATCAGCTGCTTCATTTGCGGGGGTGATGGATGTAAGATTTGTAAGTATTCAGGATGGGTAGAAATTGGAGGCTCAGGGATGGTGGATCCCAATGTTCTGAGCAGCTGCGGAATAGACCCGAAAGAATACAGTGGGTTTGCATTCGGTATGGGAATAGAACGCATAGCTATGCTGAAATATCAGATCGATGATATCAGGTTGTTCTCAGAAAATGACATCCGCTTCTTGAAGCAGTTCTAGTTCTTAGAGTAACGCTTCGATAATCTTCTCTTCCGTTTGTCCATCGGCTTCAGCACGGAAGTTTCTCACGATTCTGTGAGCCAGAATGGCTTTAGCTACAGCTTTTACGTCTTCAATGTCAGGAGAATATTTTCCCGCCAGAAGGGCGTTGCACTTGGCGCCCAGAATGAGATACTGGCTTGCGCGTGGGCCTGCTCCCCACTCCAGGTAGCTTTTGCTTATTTCTGGTGCTAATTCGCTATCTGGCCTTGTTTTGTGGACCAGGTTAACGGCATATTCAAAGACATTATCCGTCACGGGGACTTTCCTTACCAGCTGTTGAAATTTCAGAATTTCATCTTTCGAAATTATTTTTTCCACCTTTTGATCAAGATTGGAAGTGGTTTGCTTGACGATGTTTAGTTCTTCCTCCAGAGAGGGGTAGTTCAATTTAATCATGAACATAAAGCGGTCAAGCTGGGCTTCAGGGAGTGGGTATGTTCCCTCTTGTTATATAGGATTTTGCGTGGCAAGTACAAAAAATGGCTTATCCAAAGTGTGATGCTTTCCTCCGATGGTTACAGAGCCTTCCTGCATTGCCTCAAGTAGTGCCGATTGTGTCTTAGGGGGCGTTCTGTTGATCTCATCGGCTAAAATTACATTGGAGAATATGGGCCCCTTTATGAACCTGAAATTCCTATCCTGATCCAACGTTTCAGCTCCCAAAACATCGCTAGGCATGAGGTCAGGAGTAAATTGAATTCTGCTGAAATCAAGGCCAAGGCTATTGGAAATGGTGTGTATCAAAAGGGTTTTGGCCAGTCCTGGTACTCCTACCAGTAGGGAGTGACCTCCACAGAAAATAGAAGTAATCAACAAGCGGACTACCTCCTTTTGTCCGATGATGGTCTTCCCAATCTCTTTTTCTAATCGCAAAAATGCTTCGTGAAGCTGATCTGCTTCCTGAACTTCATTTTTTGTTTCTTCCATCTTATGAATTATTCTACTCTACTAGATTACAGTGATCGTACTCCGGATCCACTTCAATGTAAACATTGTCTTTGGCTCCATCAAAATACTTTTGAAGAATGCGGTTACGCTTGTCGTTAAGTGTGGCAACCGATATTTTTTGATAATCCTGCCTTAGACTGGCTTGATGAGGGGGTAATTTTTCTTTGAAGTACAAAATCCGGAAAGCGTAACTTCCATCAGCCTGCTGAAACTGCTCTGGCTGAGTGATATTACCTGTTTGCATGGTGTCCAGTGTGAAGAAGATCGTTGGGTCAAGCTGCTCTACAGAAATTCTTGTTGCGCCATTTGGGTCAAGGAAAAAGCCTCCGCTTGACGATGTAGCCTTGTCATCACTGTATTCTTTGGCTGCTTTTTGAAACGAAATGCTGTCGTTGATGATAGCCGTTCTCAAACTGTCAAGGTAGTTTTCAGCTTTGGCTATGTCGCTTTGAGAAGGTTTTGGTGAGACGAGAATATGACGAGACCTGAATGTATTTCCTCGCTTTTCCTGTAGTTCTATCAGGTGAAATCCAAATTGTGTTTCAACGGGTTCTGATAGCTCTCCCGGCTTTAGAGTCATGGCTGTGGCCTCAAACTCAGGCGCCAGGTCTCCACGATTGTAGAAGGGCAGCTGCCCACCTCTGGCGGCAGATCCTGGATCCTCGGAGTACTGGCGGGCCATGGATTCAAATGGCTCTCCGGCTATAATTCTACCCCTGATCTCATACATCAGCTTTTTGACCTTGTTTTTTTGTTCTTTGCCGGCCTTTGGCTGCACTACGATTTGTGCTACACCCACTTCGGTAGAAAAATACGGAAGTGAATCCTGAGGGATTTTGTTAAAAAATCTCTTGACTTCTGCGGGCGAAACTTTCAGTTCAGAGACTACCTGCTGTTGCATTTTTTGTATGATCATCTGCTGTTTGATGTCGTCAAAAAGCTCTGACTCTAGTTCCTGGACTGTTTTGCCATAATATTTCTCTAGCTCTTCAGCCGAACCAACTCTTGATATCACGGCTTCCATTCTACTGGTGAGCTGCTGCTGTACTACCACATCGTCCACTTCTACAGAGTCTATGACCGCTTTGGCGAGAAACATCTTTTCCTGAATGAGTGACTGGAGGATCATGCACTTCGCGTCTGGGTTTCTAAACTCCCCCTGCGATAGGTAATCCAAATAGGCCTTTTCTAAATCAGACTTTAGAATGATGTAGTCATCGACCTTTGCCACGATTTTGTCAATGTTGACCGCAGTATTTTCCTGCCCAAAAAGTGCCGTCGGTAAACCAACGATCAACGCCAGTAAAAACCTAATTACGGTTAACCTCGAATAGGCCCTGCTGCTCCGCTTCCTCATAAATTTTTTCTTCTAATTCCTTCTTTAACGTAATCTTTCGCTTATTAATTATAATGCTGGTGATATCTCCTTTGATAAATTCAAGGGGTGATACCTCATCGGCACCTTTAAAATCAAAAACCTTTAAAAAATAGGTGTTCTCGTCATTGGACGTCTCTGAGTATTTGTTTCTCTGCAAAAATTGCTTTTTGTCTTTTATCCCCTCCAGTGGGGTTCCCAGAGTGACTTCATCAAAAATAACCCAGACCGAATCTTCCAGAAATGTCTTGGAGGCAAATTGTGATACATATGATATTACCTCTTCCTGCTTTTGGTCAGGATATTTTTGAAAATCCCTTCTGAATTTTCTCAGATTGGGTGCCGTTTTGGGCACTTGCACAAACATACATTTTATAATGTTTTGTTTGAGGAGAAAGTTGTCGGACTTCTCTTCGTAATACTGGGCTATTTCTTCCTCACTAACTTCAGTGTTTAGGTTTTGGTCAATGTATTTTTTTATGAATGAATGCACAACCAGGGCATAGCGGTAATCCAATACTTTACGCTCGATTTCTGCCTCATTCACATTGATGTTTTCAGATGAACGGGCTATCATGAGTTGCTTCTTAATCCAGTCATCCACATATTTTTCAGCTAGCTTGGTGCTATCTGTATCAGATATGTTTTTAGGAAAAAGACCGTCGAGATCTGATGCGACCAGCTTATTGTCGCCAACAGTCACAATAGGAGGTTCCTCCTTTATTTCTTTAGGCTTGAAAAACTCGCAACTTGATGTGATGAGGATGATTAGGATGATATAGATTCTCATGAGCCGATTTTCTTGGTCAGCCTGCAAATATTGCAATTCTTATCTTTGGAAAACTCAACTTCATCCATAATTCTTTTAACAAGCATTAGTCCTACGCCTCCTTTGCGCTTGGATGAAATGATATCTTCGATCGATGGTTCGTGATAGGCTTTGTAGTTGAATGATATTCCTGAGTCGCGGATGATGAAAATGAATTTGGAGGTGGAGGGGTGCTTGATTTCTACTTCAATTTTATGGTTTGGATTGCAGTTGTTGGAGTGGATGATAAGATTGGCACAAACCTCATCTACGGCCAGAATAATCTTGTGAGCCTCCAACTCCTGCACATGGTAAGATGCCAATATATCGGTCACAAACTGCCTAATTTTGAGCAGGTTAGATTTACTGCACGATATGGAAAGCTTTTTATTCATTTAGCAATGACAAACTTTCATCTTTATTATCCGCGATCGTGATCAGCTTTTGTAGACCAAGAATTTGGAATACTTCCAATACTTTAGGTTGCATTCCGAACAGAACCATTTTTATGTTTTTGGCTTTCAGGTCTTCCAAATAGGAAATAAAAACGCCTAGTCCGGCCGAGGAAATGTATTGGAGTCCTTCTAGGTCAACCAAAATTTTATGAGCCGATTCTGAGGCTTTTTTCAGCGCATTGTCCAACTCTATAGAGGAGCTGGCATCCACGTCTCCCCGCACCTGGATGAGCTGATAATCGTTTTCTTCTAATATCTTAATTTCTATCATTTCTATTTATGAAATTTAACTACTGTGAGTGTATAATCATCATCAAGTTTTTCCCCATCCAAAAATGTCTGAAGATCGTCTATCAGTCCATCTTTGATTTTGCTCAAAGACTTATCTATATGCCTTAGTAGTGAGATTTCAAGGCCTTTAGCTCCATATTGTTTCCCTTCAGGGTTTTTTGCTTCTATGATACCATCTGTATATAGCAGCAGTAGGTCTCCGGCCTCATAAGTGATTGTCTTTTCTTCAACGTATTGATTGAACTCAGAGTTTCTCAGAATGCCGAGTCCAAGTCCTTCACTTTCCAGATAACTGGTTTTATTCTCTTTTGCCGAATGAAAAATGGCAGGACAGTGCCCTGCTCTGGTGTGGCAGATGGTTTTGTCCTGGGTGTTGATTTTAAACAGGGAAGCGGTGATAAAAGAACTTTTCTCCAGGCACTCGCTCAAGGCCTTGTTGGCTTTGGTAATAAACGCCCTGACTCCCTCTTTTTGGATGGCGAGGCTGTGAAAGATACCTTTCATCTGAGCCATATTGAATGCAGCAGAAGTGCCCTTCCCGGAAACATCGGCTATGATCAGGCTAAAGATGCCTTTCTCCGATTCTATGATGTCGTAATAGTCGCCTCCAACTTCATCTGCAGCGACACTATAGGCCATAATCTCAAAACAATCGTTGCTTTTCAGTACTGTTGGCAGTAAGCTTTTCTGCACATTTTTGGCGATACTGAGTTGCTCCTTATACCGTTCGTTTTCTATAGCCTCATTGATGAGTTTTGTGTTTTCTATAGATATAGATGCCTGATTGACGAATGTCACAATGATGTCAACCATCTCGCGGTTAAAAGCGTCACCTACTTCCTGCAGCAAAGCCAAAACGCCTATTTGAGTGCCCTTTACAAAGATGGGGAGGACCATGACGGATTTGAAATCAGGGTGATTGACTGTGCTTATTACTTTGCTTGTGTTGATTTCCTCAGGAGCTCTGTATTTTACCACATCTCTGGTGTACTCTACCCGAATTTTCTCCTCAATATCTTGCACTGTGAGTTCATTCATGCCGTGGGCTATGAGCAGAGGTTTTTCATCTTTGATCTGCAGCCAGGCGGCATCTGCAAACACCGCGCTCATGCTGCTTTCCAGAAGGAGTTCGGCAGTTTCTTTTATGGTCGTTCCGCCACGATTGGTGTGACTTAACTTCTGAAAATCCATCGCCTCTTGTAGTTTTTTCTCAAATACAGAAGACGTGGGAAGGTTGAACAATGTCACCAAAATGGTAACTACAGAATAGAAAATGATGAATATAAAGAGAGAGACCACAAAGACCCGATTGAGTAAATCAAGAGACAAAAGGCCTGTGGAAGAAAAATTATCCAGAGTAAGTAAAAAGTGATAGACGTAAACTCCCGACAAAAGAATGAAGAGAATGCTTTTCCACTTTTGTTTGAAATTTAAATAAGCGATCCACTTCAGGTTGAATGACAATATCAATGAAAACCCTGATAGAAAAACCAGCGCCACGTTGAAGTTGACACTCATCATTTTGTTTCCGAACAAATCGAAGACAAGGCTACCCAGCAGGAAGTATTCAAAGAAAGACCAGAGCTGAATCAGGTTCTTTGATTTTTGGTATAGGATTAGCCGCTTCCACACCACGAAAGTTGACACCATAAAAACGACCACTAACCCGATGAGGATATGGTAAAAGAAATTGATGGTCATCGGGTTTTGAGTGATGTTGCTGTTGGAGAAGATGGAAAAGAACAGCCTGATGGCCAGTGACCCGATGGTGGTTATCAAACCGGTGATAAAAACACGCCAGAGCAGATCCATGAAGTTGACACTGTCTGCCTTCGAGATTTGAAACCGGAAATAGAAAAAGCAACTGATAATGAAAAGCGTCAGGAATATCTGCGGCAATGCTGCCGACAGGTTGACCTTGAGGTGATAGGTCTCAATAAAAAGCAGATACAAATCAAAAAATAGGAATAGCAGCCAGGACAGGAGTCCCAGAAAAAAGCTAAGTCGTATTTTGAGTTTGTCTGACAACATGGTGCGGTTGGTAAAAATAGCAGGGTGACACCTAATAAAAAAGCCATTGGCCTGATCGCCAATGGCTTAAACCGAAGTTTAATGTATTTTAACGTCTGCTGTAGTTTGGGGCCTCCCTTGTGATGGTGATATCGTGTGGGTGGCTTTCTGCAAACCCTGCTGCAGAGATTTTCACAAATTTCGCGTCGTGCAACTGCTCTATGGTGCCCGCACCGCAATAACCCATCCCGGCTTTGAGCCCACCAGTAAGCTGATATAGTACCTCCGCTACCAGGCCTTTGTAAGGCACACGCCCCACAATGCCTTCAGGAACCAACTTTTTGATGTCGTCTTCTGCATCTTGAAAGTATCTGTCTTTTGATCCCTCTTCCATGGCCTCTACCGAACCCATGCCGCGGTATGTTTTGAATTTTCGTCCTTCGAAAATGATCATTTCACCAGGAGCCTCTTCTGTTCCTGCCAATAATGACCCGATCATCACGCTGCTGGCTCCACCGGCCAGAGCTTTTACCACATCACCCGAGAATCTTACACCTCCATCGGCTATAATCGGAATATTTTTCCCTTTCAGGCCTTTCCATGCCTCGTGAACTGCTGATAGCTGTGGCATACCTACTCCGGCTACAATTCTCGTGGTGCAGATACTACCCGGGCCAACACCCACCTTGATGGCATCTGCCCCGGCCTCAGCCAAAGCTTCGGCGGCCTCACGTGTGGCAATATTTCCTACTATCAAATCAATATCCGGGAAGTGCTTTTTCATATTTTTGGCTGCTTCGATTACTCCTTTGGAGTGACCGTGCGCAGTGTCAATACTCACCACATCAACTCCCGCAGTTTGCAATGCGGTGATCCTGTCGATCATATCTGGCGTAACTCCAACGGCAGCACCTACTCTCAATCGACCATATTCGTCTTTACATGCATTAGGGCGATCCTTGTTTTTCAGGATATCCTTATAAGTAATCAATCCGGTCAGTTTCCCGTCTTTATCAACTATAGGAAGCTTTTCGATTTTATATTCCTGCAAAATGCCCTCGGCTTCAACCAACCCAACTTCCGCCTGAGCGGTGATCAGATTTTCTTTGGTCATGATCTCGATGATTGGTCGGCTCATGATCTTTTGAAACCTCAAATCTCTGTTGGTGATGATGCCAATAAGTTTCTTGCTTTTGTCAACAACCGGAATACCCCCGATTTTATTCTCGCGCATGATTTTCTCAGCGTCACCGGCTGTGCTGTCCACATCTAGTGTGATCGGGTCCAGGATCATCCCACTTTGCGATCTTTTCACTTTTCTGACCTCCGCAGCTTGCTTCTCTACGGTCATGTTTTTGTGAATGAAGCCCATACCACCTTCTAATGCCATCGCGATAGCCAGTGCAGATTCGGTCACTGTATCCATAGCTGCCGAAACCAACGGGATGTTCAGTTTGATGTTTCGAGTGATGAAAGATGATGTATCCGTATCTCTAGGTAGGATTTCAGAGTAGCCAGGGAGAAGAAGCACATCGTCATACGTTAGTGCTTCGAAGAGGAATTTATTTGTGTCGAGATTCATGCAAATAATAGGTTATTATTTGCGGTGCAAAGCTATCAGGTTAGGAAGAATTATTGAACATTTGCCGGAAAATTAATTTTATCATAATGAATGAGATTCTCAACCAACTCTTGGCTCAAGCCTCGCAAACCACCTGGCTGGAAGCGATAGCCGTTGTTTTCGGTCTGGCCAGTGTTTGGTATTCCAAACAGGAAAATATTTTGGTTTACCCCACAGGGATTGTAGGAGTGGTGATAGCTGTTTACGTTACGCTGCAATCCAAGCTTTATGCTGAGGCGGGTATCAATACCTATTATTTCATTATGAGCGTTTATGGATGGTATTACTGGACCCACGCAGATGACAGCAAACCCCAGGTGCCAGTGACCAGAAGTACACCCAAAGAACACTTGATTGCTATTTTGCTGACCGCTGGAGCGTTTGCAGTTATTCGATTTGGTCTGGACTTTACGGATAGCGATGTGCCTAACCTGGATGCCATTACTACAGCTACGGCCCTTACCGGGATGTGGCTGATGGCTAAAAAGAAAATAGAAAACTGGATTTACTGGATCATAACGGACCTGATAGCTACTCCACTTTATTTTCACAAGGAGTTATATTTCTTCAGTTTGCAGTTTTTGATATTCACCATACTAGCCACGTGGGGGTATTTCAGTTGGAAAAAATCGATGGAAAATGCTTAAACGAATAGCAGTAATTGGCCCTGAGTCCACAGGGAAAAGTGAACTGTGTCAAAACCTGGCCAGGCATTATGAAACGGAATGGGTGCCGGAGTATGCACGCTTTCACCTGGACAGGATGGACAAACCATATGAAAAAGAAGATCTGGGCTTGATAGCGCAGGGGCAGCTCGCATGGGAAGACGACAAGGCCGACTATGCAAGACGCTATCTGTTTTGTGATACGAACCTGATCGTAATAAAAGTGTGGAGCGATCACAAATATGGCAGCACTGACGAGTGGATAGAAAAGGAACTGAAGACCAGAAAGTATGATTTTTACCTTTTGGCCAATATAGACCTGATCTGGCGACCTGACCCTCAGCGAGAACACCCCAAAATGCGCAAGCATTTTTTTGACATTTATGAAAACTACCTGAAAGACAATGACCTGCCATATGCCCTGGTGTCAGGTATAGAAGAAGCGCGCACGGCTTGTGCGCTCAAAGCAGTCGAAGCTTTTTTTACTGATTGATTCTTTACTAGCTTTGCGGCAATAACAGGGGTGCCTAAACCTTCGAAAGAAGTGCTGGCTGAGATCATACCCAAGAACCTGATCCGGGTAATGCTGGCGTAGGGACGGTCATGGACCGAAGTATGATAACCGAGATGGGAGATTCCCCTCTTCCGATGGTTAAATTTTAAGTAAATCAAAAAATGAAAAAGTTAGGAATGACCCTTTTGGGCATTTGCGTAGCATGCGTTTCGTATGCTCAATTCAGCGTTTCCGGTACTGTAAAAAGTAAAAAGGCAGAAGTACTGCCGGGAGCAACTGTATCCATCAAAGGAGCAACTATTGGTGCCATAGCTGATGGAGATGGCAACTATATGATCAAGGACCTTGCAGAAGGATCCTATACCCTGAAGGCGGAGTATCTAGGGTTTAAGAGCTGGGAAAAGAAGATTGAATTGACTGAAAACCTGACAGTTGATTTTGCTCTTGAAGAGAGCGTTTTTCAGGGCGAGGAGATAATCGTGTATGCTACCAGAGCCAACGACAAGACACCAACGACATATTCTGAGGTAAATAAAGAGGAGATAGCCGACAGGAACCTCGGACAGGATATGCCGTATATTTTGCGCTTCACACCGTCTATGGTGACTACATCTGATGCAGGTGCTGGCGTGGGCTATACAGGCATGCGCATTCGCGGAAGCGACAACACCAGAATCAACGTGACTGTCAATGGTGTGCCTATCAATGATTCAGAATCGCATGGTACGTTTTGGGTGAATATGCCTGACTTTGCATCGTCGGTCAACAACATACAGGTGCAGCGCGGAGTAGGAACCTCCACCAATGGTGCTGCTGCTTTTGGTGCGACTATCAGCATGCAGACCAGCCTGCCATCAGAGGATGCCTATGGCCAAATCGATAACTCATTCGGGTCTTTTGGCACCAGAAAACATACGGCCATTTTCAATACAGGACTAATCAAAAGCAAATGGTCTTTCGAAGGAAGACTTTCTCAGATTGCTTCTGATGGCTACATCGACAGGGCTTCTTCTGATCTGAAGTCTTACTACCTGGCAGCTGGGTATTATGGCAAAAATACCACCATCAAAGCACTGACTTTTTCAGGAAAGGAAGTCACTTATCAGAGTTGGTATGGTACGCCTGAGGCTAAACTTTCGGGAAATGCTGAAGATATTCAGACCTTAATAGATTGGGGAGGAGAGTACGGAACAGATGAGCAATTGGCCAATCTTCAAAATTCAGATCGAAGTTTTAACTACTACCTCTATGATAATGAAACAGACAATTATCAGCAGGATCACTACCAGCTTCATGCAAGCCATACCTTTAGCCAAAAGCTAAATGTGAATGCTGCTTTGCACTATACATATGGCCGTGGCTACTATGAGCAGTATAGGAATGATGATGATCTTGCAGATTACGGTTTATCCAACATTACCTATCTGAGGGATTCAATCATGAGTAATGCTGTGGATGATGATGGAAACTATTACAACAGTTCCTTTGGTAGTCAGCTTGAAAATGAGCCTGAAATCACATTCTTACCGATAATAATCGATGAGGATACAGTAAAGAATGAAGCTGGTGACGTTTATTTGGATGCAATCGCACAGCGAAGCAAAACAGATTTGATTAGAAGAAGATGGTTGAAAAATCATTTTTACGGAGGAACATTTTCGGTCAACTATACAAGCGGAAATCTGGTGACCACTTTAGGAGGAGGTTACAACTTCTACGACGGAGATCACTTTGGTGAAATAACCTGGGCAAGGTTTGCGTCTGGGTCAGAGATTAGAGATAGATACTATGATAACTTTGGGAGAAAAGGAGACTTTAACGTCTATTCCAAAACCAACTATCAGCTAGGAGAAAAGCTTAATTTGTTTGCTGACCTCCAAGTGAGAATGATCGACTACAATACCAAGGGAGTGGATAGTGATTTGGCGGACATTGATGCTGGTGATAACTACACCTTCTTCAACCCCAAGTTTGGTTTCTCATATTCATTATCTACTCAAGATAGTTTTTATGCGTCTTTTGCTGTGGGGAATCGAGAGCCAGTGCGAACGGACTTTATAGATGCTCCTAATGGAGCTACACCCAAGCCGGAGACTTTGAGAAATTTGGAAGCTGGTTACAGATTAACCACTTCCAACCTTTCTGTAGCTGCTAATTATTATTTGATGGACTACAAAAATCAACTTGTGCTTACAGGAGCACTTAATGATGTTGGATCTGCAATAAGGACCAACGTACCTAATAGTTATAGAACAGGTATAGAGCTTGTGGTTGGCGTAAAGATTTTTGAGACCTTGGACTGGAACGGAAATATCGCTTTGAGCCAAAATAAAATTTCTAATTTTAAGGAAGTTATAAATAAGGGAGGTAGTCCAACTGTTTTTGAGAGCAGAGATTCAGACATTGCTTTTTCTCCAAGTGCTATAATTGGTAGTTCATTTTTATTTGAGCCTGTGATCGGACTGACTTTTGAGCTGCTGAGCAAGTATGTGGGCAAGCAATATCTGGACAACACCCAGAACAATGATCGGGCGATTGATCCTTACTTCATCAATGATTTCAAGATAGATTATAGCTTCAGCGTGAAGTCTGTTGAGAACATCAGACTTTCACTTTTAGTCAACAATATTTTCGATGTGAAGTACTCGTCTAATGGCTATACGTGGGGTTACTATGCAGGAGATTTTCTCTACCAGCAAAACAACTACTATCCACAAGCAGGGACTAATTTCCTTGCAGGATTGTCTGTGAGATTTTAAATCACTGCGCCACGTTGTTATAAGCCAGTAGTTTGTACTGATTCAGAATTGTTCGCACAGCGTATTTGGCATCTTTGCTAAAAAGCGTGGCATCATCGAAAAGCCCGCTCGCATAACCTTGCCAGATTACGCTGTGCGATTTTGTATCTATAAAATCGATCAATAGCGTTCCTTTTTTCAGGTCCATGGCTGCTTCATTGTACTTGGCAATATCGATTTCGGCCAGGTCTTCTTCCGAAAGATCGTATTGTCCGTAGTGGTTGTCCCAGCTTTCGAGCTCTAGCTGATCATAGCCCTGCAGCTTAAAATCTTCACCAAATATTTTATAAGCGATCAATAGAGACGGCCGCTTTTCGTTTAGCCGGTAACCTTGTGACTCCATCCGGCGAACTATCTCATCTTTGATCAGAAAATCGCTCATGCCATTATAGTTTATGGTATCACTTGTGGAAAGGAAGCTAAAAGTCTTATATTTCTTGAAACTTCCTCTGTAGCTATAATCATAATCGACTATATATTCCCGTTCGACGATGCAGCTAGCAAGGAGAACGAGTGCGGCAATGGCAAAGAGATTTTTCATGGGTGTCATTTTATCATTCTAAATATAATCACGAAACTTTGAAATAAGAAATGTCTTCACACCATATAGTACGAGACGAACAGGAGCCAGCACTGCTCTTAACTGCCTTAGAATCAAGTCAGTGGCCGGTTATACTGCAGCTTTTTGGCTGGTCACCGACGGTGTTGGCTGCTGAGCGTGTGCTCGATCAAATTTCATCGTTAGGTCATAAAGTTGACATTGCCCTGGTCTCCATGGGTCAGGTCAACTATTGGAAAGAACAGCTGACATATCAAAATCCTGTAGATATCCGGCCTGTAGGCGAAAACCAGATTTTTGAGGCGGCCAGTGCGGCTATTGCCGGAAAGTATCGCGCCATAAATGTGGTGACCGACGATGCAGGTTTACCTAATGTCATCGCCCAGTGCCAGCTGTATTTTGCCAATTTGGATGTGGTGATTTATTCGGAAACGCAAAGACACATAATTGTAAAAAATCACACGTTCCAAAAGTGGCTTGCGGACTTTAGCCGCTTGTCGGTGATGCCCATGCGGGAAAATACCTTCATTTCCACAGAGGGTTTTGATCTGGATATGGAGGAGGAAAAGCTGGCCGACGGAATCATGCTGGCCAAAAAAAGAGAAGGCCAAATATCTATCCGCATCAACCGCGGACCTGTCCTCATCTCTGAGGAAGTTACTTGATCATGATTTTGCGCAGCAGCAAGTCACTGGTGCCGACAAATTCATTCTGATCGTTGTAGTCTGCCCACGGGCTGTTGGCGATATACACCATGATCCGCTTGTAGATAAATCCCTGTGTCGGTTCGTTGAGGTATTTGGTGTTCTGATCAAAAGCTGCATAATTGCCCACCGTGGTTTCTTCTTTGTTCAAAAACAGCTGCGTGACCCTGATCGGTTTGGTACCGTTTTGGATTGCGAAAAGGGCATTTTTGTGATAATACAAACCGTCGATCCCCTTGAAGGGAATGTCTGTGGCGAACTCCACTTTCGTTAGCTCCCGGGTTTCAAGATTCAGTTTGAAAATGCCCAGAATGTAATCAGCAACGAAAATGTTCTTTTCTGGCCCATCAAAAGTGAGGCCCTGGAGGTTTAGGGTTTTGGTGCTGAGGTCAGCAAATACCAGGAGATTGCCACTTTCATCAACGGTATAAACCTTATTGCTGCTCCCATCGGAAATGTACACTTTGCCTGACCTGGAGACAATCAAATCGCCGAAGGTATTGCTGGCCGTAAGGGTGCCGTGATGCTGGACAGATTGCGTTTTCAGGTCGTAGGAAAACACCGACGAAGTGCCCTCCAAAGCTGCTGTGTAGCCCTGAGTTTGTGGGAGTGCTGCCGAACAGATCCAGAGCTTGTTGTTCTTTTCATCCACGTCTATGCCCATCACGGAATAAAGCTCCGGCTGCTCAGCATAATCAAAAAGCACGGAGAGCTTGCCGTCCTCATAGCGACAGACTTGTCTGGCCCAGACATCCCCCAGGTAGATAGCGCCGGTGGACTCATCCACTCCGATTGCCTCGATGTGCCGCACATCCTCTATCTGCTTATAATGCTGACTGGCAGTGATCCGCTCGGATAGCTCGGCGGCCAGTTTCACGGCAGATGAGAAAGCCTCAGAATCTTTGATTGCGGCAAAGTCAGTATCCGCGGCAAAGTCCACCTGGCTGTTTATGGTGAGATAAGTTTTCAGATATTCAGTGGCCTTTTCGGCATTTCCCGCAAGGGCATATCCAGCACCAATGTTGTAAATGATAGGAGGGTAAAAGGCTCGAAATCCGTCTGCCCGCTGCATATTCAAGAGAAAACCTGAATAGTCCTGAGTTTCATAGGCCGAGATTCCGAGCTTATAATATTTGCGAAGGCTATCGATCTGGGCGCAGATATTGAGTGACAGGGAGAGTAGCAAAGTGGAGCAAAGGGTGCGCATCATATGGATTTTTAACATAAACACTGATCTGGAAGATGCTCCCGCATCGAAAATGACAAACGGTAAATTATTTCTTTGAGCATGACCATTGAATTCATTTTGTGCTGAACAACCACAAAAAAGCTTTCTCAAATTCCCGTGCCCAAAACCACTCTGTGTGCTCTCCGTCCGCATGGATGCTCAGTTTGATATTTTTTGAAGAAAAGCCATTTTCCAACATCAGCTGCTGCATGCGTGTGGTTTCTTCCACCACATTTCCCAGCTTACCCTCTTTGGCGCCAGCCAGTAAATAGATTCTGGGAGCTTTCACACCTTTTGGGTATTCGGTCAGGTCAAAAAACGCTGGCGAAAACCAGTATGATGGAGAGAAAATACCAACCCGACCAAATACCTCCGGGTATTTGAAATATGCATAATGCGCAATCAAACCACCAAGACTTGAGCCCATAATGCCAGTATGTTTTGCTCTGGATTTAGTACGAAAGGTGGCGTCTACCTTAGGTTTGAGCGTTTTCACGATGAAATCGACTGTTTTGTCGCCTTCCCCACCTCCATACTCCGGATTGATGAATGGCGCATATTCGTTGATCCGATGTTCCTCACCATTGTCAATAGCGACAACAATAGCTGTCGCCTTCCCCGCTTCTTCCAGCTGGCTCAAAGTTTCATCAACTTTCCATTCTCCCGTGAAAGATGTTTTGGCGTCAAATACATTTTGACCGTCGAGCATGTAGAGCACAGGATACGATTTTTTACTATGCTGATAGTCTGAGGGCAAGTAGACCCAAACCCGGCGATACCTGTCAAGTTGAGGCATGTACATCGCGCTATCCCAAACCATGACCTGAGCATTTGCGGTAGAGGAGGGTGGCGCTTTGGCCACCTTATCTTCCCAGTTCAAGACGGAGAGTCGGAGTGTGTCAGGGGCTTGATACGTGTAACTGCGATTGGCAATTGAACTGCCATCGTTGTTAGCTTCTACGGTTTGCCAACTTCCACGGGTTATTTTAAACTGGATTTGTCCGGGATCAGGACTGAAATTGAGAGAATACTGCCCTGATGCATCCTTTTGAAATTGGTAGTCCGGATGGCCTGCTTCCCAGCCACAGATGTTGCCCGCAAGATAGATTTCAGCATCTTCCGGAGTGTTTTTGGGTAAATGCTCCAACACGATTTGTAGCTGAGCGTTTGTCGTAAAAGCTAAAAGTAGGGAAAGGAATGTGTACAGGAGGAGGCGTTGCTTCATGTGAGATGAATCAAGGTAGCCAAATAAAGCGAAAAGTAGCCATTTAGCCAGCGTGATGCCTTTGAAAAAAGGCATCCCATCACGGGCTCAAACCCCTTCGCCCTGTTTCGTGCCCCCACGAAACACAAGACACTAATTCCATGTTCGAGAGGACTCGAACCAAAGCGTTAAAATCAGCCTGCGTTATACCTTTGAAAAAAGGC
>JBDVMP010000066.1:0-78140 GCA_039970095.1 Cyclobacteriaceae bacterium | reverse complement strand
CACCCTATTTTTGATTGCCATCTGGTTGTTGCTGTACGACATGGTACGAAAGTCCATTCGCAAGCCTGGAATCCATAAGTTTTCTGCGTTCACTCTGATTTGTGGATACGTTTGGCTGGCGCTCAGCGGGTTGTTGTATGTACTGGACAATACTGGCTTAATTACCTATGATGCTTTGATTCATAGTTTCTTTTTAGGGTTTGTTTTCTCCATGATTTTCGCCCATGCTCCAATTATACTGCCAGGCGTGCTGGGCCTTGGGTTCAAGCCCTATCACCCTACGCTGTACGCGTGGGTGGTTTTGTTTCAGTTATCACTGATTGTTCGCATCGTTGGTGGGATGTTTACTCTGCATCTTTGGAAACAATATGGAGGGCTGGTCAATGGTGTGGTCATTTTATTGTTTTTAATCAATGTGATGATCGTCGTAATGACGCGCTGGAGCAGTAGTGAGAAACCTTCACTTCAAAACTAATTGCTCAGCCCAGGGCTTATTTTAGGATGAGACCCGGAACGGTGGAAGCTTTGATGGGATTCCTCGGTATCACATATCGTTTACTGGAAATCAACACGGTTTAGCTAGTGACCCGTGGAATGACGTGATTTATCCGAATCGTCATTCCGGTTTTTGTAGAATAGAGGAGTAGATAAAAAGGTGATTCAGTGTAATCGTCAAATGTCTAATACTTCGGCAAGCCGGAGCGCGAAGCTTCAGTATGACATTTGACCAGCTCAAAGTGACAATCCTTTCAACGGGCTTAAGGTGACAATTCTAATACGCAAGCCGCTGGTATTTCCCACCATCACCCACTTTTTTTGTGTTTTTTTTTCATTTCTCCCACAGCCTCCCACCGAGGTGGTCTTTTGCTGCATTTTTCTACAATTCATCATTCAATTAGCCTGATTTTATCTCTTGCACCTCAGTTAGTTATCCGTTTTAGTGACCAAATGCATTCTAAAATCGCTGTTTATAGGCTAATATTAAATTTTTTGCTTTTAGTGGGTGAAAGTGGGAGGTTGTGGTTGGAAATGTCGATTCATTCCTTATATTTGCTATGGTGGTTTATATTTTTCAAGGCTCAGATGGCTTTTTTTACAAGCGAGTATGAGTGTAAGTTGGATACCAAAGGCAGGCTAGTTTTACCTGCAAAGATTAAAGCTAACCTGCCAGAGGTCTCCACTACCGAACTCGTCATACGTCAGGGTTTCGAACCCAATCTGATCGTGTATCCAATGTTAGAATACAAAAAGATACATGCCAAGATCAGTGCGCTCAGTGAGTTCAACGCTGAGCAGCGAAAACTTAAACGCACCTTTTTCAGGAGTATCGCTCAGGTGGATCTGGACAATGCAGGAAGGATCTTAGTGCCGAAGTTGATGCTCGCTCATGCCAAGCTTGAGAAGGAAGCTATACTAGTCGGGATGGGCAACTACATTGAAATGTGGAATCCTCAGGTGTTCAATGAGTATCAGCTAGAGGATCCTATGGAATATTCGGATCTGGCACAGAAGTACTTAGACGAATAGCCGATGAGCGAATACCACGTCCCGGTTATGTTGAAAGAGTGCCTCGAAGCGCTAGACATCAGGCCGGAAGGCACTTATGTAGATGTCACATTTGGCGGAGGCGGACACTCAAGAGAGATACTCAACCAGCTGGATTCAGGGAAATTGTTTGCATTTGATCAGGATGATGATGCAAAAGCCAATGCGAAAGCTTTGAAAGAAGCAACGCAAGGACGTTCTTTCACATTTATTGAATCCAATTTCAGGTATCTGAGTAAGTACCTCAAATTTCACAAAGCTGGACCTGTAGACGGTATTCTGGCCGACCTTGGTGTCTCATCCCACCAGATCAATGAGGGTGACAGAGGTTTTTCTATTCGATTTGATGGTCAGCTGGATATGCGAATGGATCGCAATGCTCCACTTACAGCCAAAACTGTGGTTAACGAGTATGAGGAAAGCGATCTGATCCATATTTTGAGTGCGTATGGTGAAATCAAAAATGCCCGCACACTGGCCTCCAATATTATCAAAGCTAGAAGTCAGTCAATCAATCGCAACGAGGAGCTGAAGAACATTGCTTTGAAATCAGCACCACGTGGAAAAGAAATGAAATATCTGGCTCAGCTTTTTCAGGCAATCAGAATCGAGGTAAACGACGAGATGGGAACGCTCAGAGAATTTCTTGAGCAGACAGTGGAGGTACTCAAGCCTGGTGGTCGTTTGGTGGTAATGAGTTATCACTCATTGGAAGATCGTCCAGTCAAAAACTTCATCAATACCGGAAATTTTAAAGGTGTAATGGAAAAGGATTTTTTCGGTCATGAAATCAGGCCACTTAAGCCGGTGACCAAAAAACCGATTATTCCTACTCAAGATGAAATAAATGTGAATAGCCGCGCCAGAAGCGCAAAACTTAGAGTCGGAGAGAGGCTTTAGGTAAAAAAAAGAAAAGAGATTAAAAGAGAAAGAAAAATATAGTGGTGAGCAAATAGCAAGCTGCGAACAACAAAAAGCATGGCAACTAATACTTACAAAATACCATCAAAATCAAACAACAGAGGAGGCTTCTTCGCTGTGCTGGATAGGTTTTTGCGTATTGATCAGTCTTTGGCTGAGGTCATTCACATAAGATTCCTACCCCAAATATTCTTCATTTCTGCCTTGTGTATCATATACATTGGCAACAGACATTATGCAGAGAAGAAGATCCGCACTATCAATAAGCTCGAAACCACAGTTTCTGACCTGCGAGCTGATTACACCACTTTAAATGCTGCTTATAAGTTCTCAAGCAAGCAATCCGAAGTTGCCAGACAGGCAGAAAAATTGGGCCTGAAAGAAAGTCTTGTTCCACCTTATAAAATCAAACAGGCGGAATGAGTATAAAAAAATCCATATTAGTTCGGGTGCGAATCGCCTTCTTATTAGTGTTCTTGTTTTCGGCAGGGGTGCTTTTTCGCATTTTCACCATTCAGTATGCAGAAGGGTCCAAATGGAAAGAAATAGCTGAGTCATTGGGCCTCCAGGTGATGAAGGTAAATGCCACGCGTGGCAATATTTATGCTGACGATGGTAGCCTTTTAGCTACCTCATTGCCTGTGTATAAAGTGGCGTTTGATCCAGGCTTGGCCAGCGATGATCTTTTTTATGGGCAAATCGATTCGCTCAGTTTTTTGTTGGCCAAATTTTACGGTGATCTCACAACCGATCAATACAAACGGAAAATTGTCAATGCCCGCAAGGAGCATCGGCGCTATATGGTGCTCAACCGGCAGGAAGTAGGTTACCAGGAAAAGAAACTAATGGAGCGCTGGCCCATATTTAGAACGGGCAGACTTACGGGTGGAGTAATTTTTGAAAAGGTGGAAAAAAGGATTCGACCTTTTTCGCATTTAGGTGGACGTACTGTAGGATCTATCAACGGAGACAACCGGGGCACTGTAGGATTGGAGTATAGTTTCAACCGTCAGCTGGCCGGACGCAATGGTGAGGCATTGTTTCAAAAAATGGCTGGAGGAGGCTGGAAGCCTGTTTTTGACGGTACAGAGATTCAGCCAATCAATGGTTATGATATACAAACCACGATCAATGTCAACCTTCAGGATGTTACTGAAACGGCACTTTTGAAGCACCTGGAAAAGCATAGAGCTGACTATGGTGTAGCTGTGTTGATGGAAGTGAAAACCGGTGAAATCAAAGCTATTTCTAATTTGAGTCGAAATAGCCAAGGTCAATATTACGAACGATACAACTACGCCGTAGGTAGTCAGGGAGCACGTGAGCCCGGATCTACTTTTAAACTGGCCAGCATGATTGCTTTGTTGGAAGATTCTAACGTGAAACTGACCGACTCTGTAGAAACAGGCAATGGCAGCATGAGATTTTATGATGAAACCATGAAAGACCACAAACCCGGTGGCTATGGCACTCTTACGGTTCAGGAGGTTTTCGAAAAATCATCAAATATTGGCGTGGCAAAGTTGATCACCGAGCATTTTGGGTCTGATCCCGTACGCTTTACCAATTACATCAAGAGCATCGGTATCGATAAGCCGCTGGGGTTTCAGCTTATAGGCGAGGGTATTCCATATATCAAAGACCCTACAGATTCTACCTGGAGTGGTATCAGTTTGCCATGGATTTCTCACGGTTACGAGCTGAAGATGACTCCACTTCAGACCCTCACTCTGTATAACGCAGTGGCCAACAATGGTAAAATGATTCAACCATTGATAGTGAAGTCTGTGCTGAAGGACAACAGGCACATTGAGTCTTACCAGGCCAAAGTGTTGAATAAAAAAATATGCTCTGATGAAACGCTGAAGGACATCCGTATCATGCTGGAAGGCGTGGTTGAGAGAGGCACAGCCCGAAACATTAAGAATGAAAGATTTAAAATAGCAGGCAAAACCGGTACTGCCAAGAAGGTGAAAAATGGCCGCTATACAAGCAACTATTACACTTCTTTCGCTGGCTACTTTCCGGCAGATGACCCTCGCTATAGTTGCATTGTGGTGATCGATGAGCCTAAAGGTTATCACATCTATGGTAGCGACGTGTCGGCTCCTGTTTTCAAAGAAATAGCCGATAAAATTTACGCTTTGGAAATTGACTTACATCAGGAAATCCCTGATAAACGCCTGGAGTTTGCCGGAGTATTTCCGGTCATCCGTTCGGGTAAGAGAGAAGAGTTGCAGATGATTAGCAATGAGCTAGGTATTTCTAACCACACGGAGGATCATGATGTATGGGTAAAAACCGATGTTGTAAACCACTCTGTTTTTTGGGAAGGCAATGACTCTCCAATTGACCGGGTACCTGATGTGAAAGGTATGACCCTGCGCGACGCGATATATGTGCTCGAAAACGTAGGGCTACAAGTGGATATTGAAGGTCGCGGACGTGTTAGCTCACAATCCATTACCCCGGGGGTTAAGTTTTCTCATGGTGCCACCATTAAACTTCAGCTCGGATGAGATCTCTAAAAGACATATTGTTTGGTGTCTCACTGGTTTCGGTTCATGGTGAGCGAGAAGCTGAGATTAGCGGCCTCACTTTCGACTCCAGAAAGGTTAAAAGTGGCATGCTTTTCATTGCCGTGAAAGGACTTACCGTAGATGGTCACACATTCATTGAAAAAGCAATTCAGGATGGGGCTGTGGCGATCGTTTGCGAGGATTTACCTACAAAATTAGATACTAAGATCACATATATACAGGTGGAGAATAGTGCAGCAGCCATGGGAGTGGTTGCTGCTAATTTCTATGATAATCCATCTAAAAAATTGAAACTAGTTGGTGTTACGGGGACAAATGGTAAAACTACCACTGCCACGTTGCTTCACCAGCTTTTCATCAATCTCGGCTATAAAGTGGGCTTGCTCTCAACAGTCGAGAATAAAATAGACCATAAGGTCTTGCCATCCAGCTTTACAACACCCGACAGTATTCAGCTAAATGAGCTTTTGGCTCAGATGGCTGATCAGGGGTGTACGCATGCTTTTATGGAAGTAAGCTCTCATGCATTGGTTCAAAATCGTGTAAGCGGAATTTATTTCACTGGAGCAGTTTTCACCAATATTACCCACGATCACCTCGATTATCATGGCACTTTCGATGAGTATATCACAGCTAAGAAGTTGTTGTTTGATGGGTTGAAGTCAGATGCTTTTGCCCTGGTCAATGTGGATGATAAGCGAGGCAGAGTCATGCTTCAAAATACAGGAGCCGATAAAAATACTTATTCGCTCAAGTCTATGGCCGATTTCAAAGCCAAGACCTTGCACAACACCATTCAGGGGTTGGAACTTGAAATCAATGGTGTCTCAGCCTGGTTTAGGTTGATAGGTGATTTCAATGCTTACAATCTTTTAGCGGTTTATGCTACAGCGGTTTTGTTGGAAGAAGAAAAGGAAGAGGTACTTATGGCGCTTTCGCAACTCGAAGGTGCAAGGGGTCGCTTTGAGTTGATCTCAAATACCAGTCAGGTTTTGGCCATAGTAGATTATGCACATACGCCAGACGCATTGGAAAACGTGCTAAAGACCATTGATAATCTGCGCACCCGACAGGAGACGCTGATCACGGTGGTAGGCTGTGGTGGAAATAGAGATAAGGCTAAGCGCCCGAAAATGGCTCGTTTGGCGGCAAGTTTTAGCAACAAGGTAATTCTCACGTCGGACAACCCTCGGGACGAAGATCCGGCTGAGATACTCAATGATATGATGGCCGGGGTTTCCAAAGTGGATCAGAAAAAGACCATGATCATTCAGGATAGAAAAGAAGCCATAAGAACGGCATGTAATCTGGCTGCCGAGAATGATATCATTTTGGTGGCAGGCAAAGGGCATGAAACTTATCAGGAGATAAAAGGAGTGAGAAATCACTTCGACGATAAAGAAGTGTTGAGCGAAATGCTGAATAATAATTGATAATGAAGAACAGAAAATTGAAGATAAAAGATTCGATATGTGCTGAAATGAGCACCCCAATCCTTAATTCTCAATTCACAAGTTTATAAAAGTATGTTGTACCATTTGTTTGATTATTTAGAAAAACAATTTGACCTGACGGGAGCTGGTTTATTCCAGTTTATCTCCTTCAGAGCTGGTATGGCTACTGTCATTTCTTTGCTGATCACCATTGTGTTTGGCAAGAGCCTGATTTCTATGTTACGAAAGTTTCAACTGGGTGAATCTATCAGGGATTTGGGGCTTGATGGTCAGATGGAGAAGCAAGGCACACCAACGATGGGCGGTATTATCATCATTGCTGCTATTGTCATTCCTACGGTTCTTTTTGCTAATCTGGCCAACATCTACATCCAGTTGTTGTTGGTTACTGCCGTTTGGATGGGATTGATTGGCTTTTTAGATGATTATCTCAAAATCAAAAAGAAAAATAAGGATGGCCTCAGTGGCAAGTTCAAGATCATCGGTCAGGTGGCGATAGGGGTATTTGTAGGCATGGTTATGGTCTGGCATCCGGATGTTACGCTTCCGGGCTTTTCATTCGCCGGCATCATCGATGGTGAGTCCATCGTCACAACTCTTCCTTTTATCAAAGACAATGAGTTTCATTACGACTGGTTGCTACCATATTTTCTTGAGGACTACACATGGTTGCTCTATGTGCTCATCGTTATTTTCATCATTACGGCTGTTTCTAATGGTGCCAATATCACCGATGGTGTTGATGGCCTGGCAGCTGGAACTTCTGCTATCATAGGGTTGACTCTCGCTGTTTTGGCTTACCTCAGCGGTAACGTCATTTTTGCAGATTATCTGAATATTGAATACATCCCTAACGCTGGCGAACTGGTGATTTTCAGTGCGGCATTTGTGGGAGCGTGCATCGGATTTTTATGGTACAATTCGTACCCAGCACAGGTATTTATGGGCGATACTGGCAGTCTCTCTATCGGAGGCATTATCGCAGTTTTGGCTTTGGTCATCCGAAAAGAGCTGTTGATTCCACTTTTGTGTGGCATTTTCCTGATCGAGAACCTCAGTGTTATCGTCCAGATTTTCTATTTCAAATACACTAAAAGAAAATACGGTGAAGGCCGCCGCATCTTGTTGATGTCACCGCTGCACCACCACTATCAAAAGAAGGGAATTCATGAAGCCAAGATTGTATCTAGGTTTTGGACCACAGGGATTCTTTTGGCGATAGCCACTTTAGCCACTTTAAAATTAAGATGAGTAAGATATGACGCTTGAACAACTTTATCGACTAAATGAAAAATTCCAGGAGGAAGCCGGACAGCTTGCTGAGTTGTTGCCAGGAGGTAACATGCTGGAGTTTTCTTCTCTCATTATCCGGGGAGCGAAAAAAATGGATATGCAGCTGAAAAAGCTGATTTCAACTAAGAGCGAAACATCATTTCACACAGCCATGTCGAAAATGGAGGACGAAATGGATGAGATCGTTTATATGTTGGATCGACTCGATGAAGCCAACCGCTCTAAGGGGATGGATTTTGTCACAGATTTTATTAAAAAAGGATATGACTTGTTGTCAATCTATTCACTATGCTGTGATCAGTTGATCGAGCGAAAAGTGAAAGCTGACGAATTTGGATAAATGAATAGAAAAGTAGCCATATTGGGAGCTGCAGAAAGCGGCATTGGAGCGGCCATATTAGGTAAGGAACTCGGTCTTGAGGTATTCTTGTCTGATAGTGGTGTGATCTCTGATGAGCGCAAGACAATTCTTCAAACCCGTGATATTGAGTTTGAGGAAGGTGGTCATACTGCCCCCCGTATTTTGGCTGCCGATATTGTGGTTAAGAGCCCCGGTATTCCGGATATGGCTCCTTTCATCCAATCTATTGTAGCTCAAGGTATTTCGGTTATCTCTGAGATAGAATTTGCCTTTAGATACATGGAAAAGGATGCCAAAGTCATCGCGATTACCGGAACAAATGGCAAGACAACCACCTCGCTTTTGACCTATCATTTACTCAAATCAGCGGGATTCAATGTGGCTCTGGGAGGAAATGTGGGAGTCAGCCTTGCCAAGCTGGTTGCTGAGGGTGGATATGATTATTATGTAGTGGAGGTCAGTAGTTTTCAGTTGGATGGGGTAGTTCAGTTCAAGCCAGATATTGCAGTATTGCTCAATATCACCCCTGATCACCTGGATAGATACAACAATGATTTTCAGCGATATATCTCCTCTAAATTCAGGATTACCGAAAACCTCACTCAGGACGAGTGCTTCGTCTATTGTGCAGATAGCAAATCGGTTTCCGAGGAAGTGTCCAGGCGTCAGATAGAAGCTTGCCTGTTTGCTGTTTCTGCTACCAAAGGCCCTAAGTGGCAGGCCTATATGGATAACGAGCACTTGATTTTCGATTATCAATACAAAGACAAAGGGAAAAATCACAAAATCCCAATGTCTGAAATATCACTTATCGGCAAGCACAATATGATCAACAGCATGTCGGCTGTTCTCTGTGCGTTGTGGTTTGATATTTCGATAGAAAGTATTTTAAAAGGACTAAAATCCTTCATCAATGCGCCTCATAGACTTGAGCTGGCAGGTAAAATTGATGGGGTGAAATATATCAACGACTCCAAGGCAACCAATGTTGATTCAGTGTACTATGCCCTTGATGGCATCAGCGAACATATTGTGTGGATTGCAGGAGGAGTAGACAAAGGAAACGATTACGACCAGGTCATGGATTTGGTGAAAGAAAAAGTCAAAGCGTTGATTTGTCTGGGTACAGAAAACGAGCCTTTGCTGTCAGCATTTGGTGATGTGGTGCCGACCATCGTGGAGGTAGATTCCGCGGAGAAAGCAGTTAGTGCGGCAGCCGACTTGTCAGAAAATGGAGATGTGGTTTTGCTCTCTCCTGCTTGTGCCAGTTTTGATCTTTTTAAGAATTATGAAGACCGTGGCGATCAGTTCAAGGCGGCAGTGAAATCAATTTCAGAATCTAAACCCCTGAAAGCATGAATGTCATCAAAGATTGGGCATACAAAAATCTAAAAGGCGATCCAGTGATCTGGTTCATCGTTTTTGTGCTGTCTATGTTTAGCATTTTGGTTGTGTATAGTGCCACAGGAAGTTTGGCTTACAAAATGATGGGTGGCGATACGGAGTACTACCTGATCAAGCACTCGGCACTCGTGTTTTTGAGCTTGTTTGCCATGTGGGTTGCGCATAAAATAGACTACAGATACTACTCCAAGCTTTCGCGATTTGCACTTTGGATTTCTGTGCCTTTGCTTTTAATTACCTGGCAGTTTGGTAACAATATCAATGACGCTTCGCGGTGGATTACCATTCCATTTATCAACCAGGCTTTCCAGCCTTCGGATTTGGCCAAGCTTGCTTTGCTAGTGACTTTGGCTGCTATGCTTTCTAAAAAACAGCAGAGCATTGATGATTTTCAAAAGGCAATAATCCCGATGCTATTGTGGATTGGATTGATCTGTGGGTTGATAGCTATGACCAATATTTCTACTGCTGTGTTACTTTTTGGCACTTGCATGCTGGTGTTGTTTATTGGTCGTGTGCCGATGAAATACCTGGTAATGCTTTTGATCATTGGAGCGATCTCAGGTTCAGCTGCTTTGGCAATAGGACAAAGAGGCGGTACGGCTCTAAGCAGGGTAGAGTCCTTCTTTGATAAAGACGACATTCCATTTCAGGCCAAGCAGGCATATATCGCAATAGCCACGGGCGGCCTTACCGGGAAAGGTCCAGGACAGAGTGACCAAAGAAATTATTTACCTCACCCATATTCAGATTTTGTGTTCGCTATCATACTGGAGGAATACGGCCTGATTGGCGGTTTTGTGGTGCTGTTATTATACCTGGCGCTGCTTTATAGGGGTATGAAAGCTGCCGCAGAAAGTGATCGTGCTTATGGAGGATTACTGTCGGCAGGGTTGGCATTTGCACTAGTGATGCAGGCCGTGGTAAACATGGGAGTAGCCGTTGGCTTAGGGCCAATTACGGGACTGCCGTTACCGTTGATAAGTATGGGGGGTACATCTCAGCTTTTCACAGGTTTGGCAATCGGGATCATTTTGAGCGTGAGTCGAGGAGAAATAGATGATGTTGGTTCGCCTATGGCGAATCAGTTTAGAAACAATATGAGAGAAGCTGCATAAATGGCTGAAAAGAAGACATATCGTAAACGTCCGTTTCGGATTATGATAAGCGGAGGAGGTACCGGAGGGCACATCTATCCTGCAGTTTCTATTGCGCAATCGCTCAAGGATATGATCAGCGACGTGGAAATCCTGTTTGTTGGTGCCAAAGGCAAGATGGAGATGAAAAAAGTACCTGATGCTGGATTTGAAATCGTTGGTCTCTGGATCAGCGGCTTGCAAAGAAGCCTATCACTGCAAAACCTGGCATTTCCTTTCAAAGTGATTTCTAGCGTATGGAAGTCTTTTAGTCTGATTCGTAAATTCAAGCCTGATGCAGTGATCGGTGTGGGTGGATATGCCAGCGGGCCTTTACTCTTTGCAGCCACAAAAAAGGGCATCCCCACTTTGATTCAGGAACAAAACTCCTATGCCGGTCTTACCAATAAATTGTTGGCTAAACGGGTGAATAAGATATGTGTGGCTCATGGAGGCATGGAAAAGTACTTTCCTGCAGACAAGCTCGTAGTGACAGGAAACCCGGTTCGCAAAACCATCTTACTGGATAATTCTGAAAAGAAATCGGCGTACGATTTCTTCAATTTCTCTGATTCCAAAAAGACATTGTTGATTGTAGGTGGAAGTTTAGGTGCGAGATCTATCAATGAATTTGTGCTTGCTGGGTATAAAAGATTGGCTGAGTCTGGCTATCAGGTGATCTGGCAAACAGGAGGATACTATTTTAAAGAGATGATCGAGCGAGTAGGAGAGCAGTCTGAAAATATCCGCATGTTCGATTTCTTGAGAGAAATGAATTATGCCTATGCTGTGGCAGATGTGGTCGTTTCCAGGGCGGGGGCGCTGGCTATTGCAGAACTAATGCTTACGGGCAAGCCGAGTATTTTGGTGCCGTCACCAAATGTGGCCGAAGATCACCAAACGATCAACGCCAAAGCACTGGTAGAGCGGAATGCGGCCATTTTAGTGACCGATTCAGATGCTAAAGACGATCTGATTGATCGTGCAATGGAGCTGCTTGAGGATGAGACTGCAAAAGCAGGTTTGAGTAAAAATATTAAAGCAATGGCTCACGCAGATGCGTCCAAAGACATTGCGAATGAGGTATTAAAATTGATAGCGGCATAATGGAGCTTGATAAAATCGATAGCGTCTATTTCATTGGGATCGGAGGGATTGGCATGAGTGCCATTGCCCGATGGTTCAAACAAAGAGGCAAGCGTGTTGCTGGTTATGATCGCGTAAAAACATCTTTGACCCAATCCCTCGAAGACGAAGGAATCTGGATTCATTATGAAGACAAGGTCAGGGCCATTCCTGATACCTTCAAAGAACGCGAATGGTGTTTGATTGTTTATACACCCGCTGTGCCTGCTGATTTTGGTGAGCTGGTTTACTTTCAGAAAAAGGACTTTACAGTGATGAAGCGGTCTGAAGTTCTGGGTGTTATTTCCAAAGATCATTATTGTATAGCGGTGGGTGGAACTCACGGCAAGACTACCACTTCTTCGATGCTTGCGCACATATTGAGCAAATCGGAAGCTGGTTGTTCTGCTTTCATTGGTGGCATTATGACCAATACCAACTCTAATCTGATTATTGGAGAGCAGGATGCCCCGCTGGTAGTTGAAGCAGACGAATTTGATAGATCTTTTCACAGACTTTTTCCAAACTATGCGATAGTCACTTCTGTAGATGCGGATCATCTGGATATCTATGGTGACGAAAGCCAGATGAAAGAGGCCTTTGGTAAGTTTTTGCAACTTGTTCCGGAAGATGGCCACTTGCTTGTGCATTACAAGGCTGCCGAAAAAGTCAATACATATCTTGAAAACCTTTATTTCACCTATGGTATTGATCAGGGCGATTATCAGGCTCGCGCCTTGAGGTCTATCGGAGGTGTGTTCTATTTCAATTATCACGGACGCAGAACCATCAAAGACATTGCGCTTTATGTGCCAGGTTTTCACAACGTAGAAAACTGCGTAGCGGCTATTTCAGTGGCTATAGAATTGGAAGTGCCATTGGAGACAATTAAAGAGGCAGTCAAATCTTATCGGGGAGTTAAGCGCCGATTTGAGTTTATTCTCCGTCAGCAAGATCTTGTTTACATAGACGATTACGCACATCATCCATCTGAAATCACAGCTTTCTTACGATCGGTGAAGAGTATGTATCCAAATAAAAAGATCACAACGATTTTTCAGCCTCATTTGTACAGCCGTACCAAAGATTTCTATTTAGGATTTGCAGAGAGCCTCGACTTGTCGGACGAAGTGATATTGCTTGATATATATCCGGCCAGAGAAACACCAATACCCGGAGTGACCTCTCAGATGATTTTGGACAAGATGTTTACTGCCAACAGGAAGATAGTTGCAAAAGAAGACATAGTAGCAGATTTGGAAGAAAGGGATTTGGATATCCTGGTGACGATTGGTGCCGGCGATATAGATCAGTTGGTGCCTGTAATTGGAAATCATTTTAAAAAAGAAGAAGCTTGAAGAGTAACATAAAAAACATATTGTTTTACTCGGTTGCCTGCATTGTGATGTTGGTGGTAATTAGCTTTGCGAGTGTGAAAAGAGCCGCCCGACCTGTCAACGATGTAGAAGTAAATATTGAGACCCTGGATGGCAACTATTTCACCGATAAAGAAGAGGTTATTGGCCTTCTCAATGCCGAAAGTACGGATTATGTGTTGGGTTCGGCGGTGAGCCAGCTAGACCTTAAAATTTTAGAACAGCGAGTGGAGGTTCATCCATTCGTGAAAGATGCGCAGGTCTATAAGGACATCAAAGGCAACCTCATTGTGCAGGTAAAACAAGCCAAGCCGATTGCGCGTGTTTTCAACCGTTCCGGTGAGGATAGATATATAGATGCTGATGGTTATCTCATTCCTACCAAAGCCAGTCAAGTGGCACGTGTTCCGATTTTGGAATTTGAGAGAAAATTGGGATGGGAAGAAAATATAACAGAAAGCTCGTACGGCCAGCAGTTGCTTGAACTTCTTCACTTTGTCGATAAGGATGAATTCTGGAGGGCGCAGATTGCCGGTATGTTGATTCAGAGTGATGGGGAGATCATCATGCAGCCGCAAGTGACGAAACAGGAAATAACTTTCGGTATGCCGCAAGAACTGGATGAAAAATTCAGAAAACTGAAACTGTTTTATAAAGAAATATTACCGAACAAAGGTTGGAATACGTACAGCACGGTCAACTTAAAGTTCAAGGATCAAATTGTTTGTGAATAGGAAAAAATACCTGCTCAGGCAGGATAAAGATATTAAGCGTTTAAATAGTTAGAGAGATGAAAGAAGATAAAATCATCGTAGGATTAGATATCGGAACCACAAAGATTTGCGCCATAGTAGGTCGCAAAAATGAGTTTGGGAAGCTCGAAGTACTAGGCATGGGAAAGGCCGTGTCAGATGGAGTTATCCGTGGTATTGTCACCAATATTGACAAAACTGTTGTGGCCATCGAGAAAGCCATTGCCGAGGCAAGCGAGCAGTCCGGAATTGATATCAATGTGGTCAACGTGGGTATTGCGGGGCAGCACATCAAGAGTGCCGTTCACCATGGCTCGATCACACGTAGTTCTGACGATGAGATCACCGTCGAAGACATCAATCGCCTTACCAGCGACATGTATCGCATCGTGATACCGCCAGGCAGTGAGATCATACATGTCATGCCACAAGATTATATCGTCGATTACGAAGATGGTATTAAAGACCCTGTTGGTATGTCAGGTGTCAAACTTGAAGCTGACTTTCACATCATCACGGCTCAGACTAACGCTATCAATAATATCAATAAGTGTGTAAAACGCGCAGGCCTTGAAATCGAAAATTTGATTTTGGAGCCGCTGGCATCTTCTCTCTCGGTGCTTAGCGACGAAGAAAAGGAAGCTGGTGTTTGTCTGGTTGACATAGGTGGAGGTACCACTGACATTGCCGTGTTTTATGATAACATCATTCGCCACACGGCGGTGATACCTTTCGGCGGCAATATCATTACATCCGATATCAAACAAGGGTGTATGGTAATGGAGCATCAGGCCGAACTCCTGAAAACCAAGTTTGGCAGAGCGATTGCCGAAGAAGCCAGTCCGAATGAGATAGTATCGATACCAGGTTTGAGAAACAGAGCTCCGAAGGAGATCTCGTTGAAAAACCTGGCTCATGTGATTGAAGCCAGAATGGAAGAGATCATAGAAATGGTTCACACCGAAATCATCACCTCGGGTTACAATAAGAAATTGGCCGCTGGAATCGTGGTTACGGGTGGAGGCTCGCAACTCACCAACTTGCAGCAGCTATTTGAATATATGACCGGACTTGACACAAGAATTGGTTATCCGAACGAGCATCTCGGAAAGAGTAAATTGGAATCAGTCAAAAGTCCAATGTATGCGACCACTGTTGGTTTGGTGCTTTCAGGGTTCAGGGCTCTGGATATCCGTGAAGATGGCTATAGGGAGAAAGTTGGTGGCGTAAGCATGAAAAGCAAACACGCTAAAAAAGGGGGCAAGTTTTTCATGAATATCATTGAAAAGACCAAAGATCTTTTGATTGATGACCTGGATGATAAAACCGACTATTAAGTAAGTAACAGAAATTAAAAAAGGCAGAAATATGTATTCATTTGATTTACCCACACATCACAAATCCATCATCAAGGTGATAGGAGTAGGTGGTGGAGGCGGAAATGCCGTAAACCACATGTTTAACCTTGGTATCAAAGATGTAGAGTTTGTTGTCTGCAACACTGATATCCAGGCACTGGAGAGTAGCCCGGTTCCTAACAAGATCCAATTGGGTACCTCTCTTACAGGGGGATTAGGCGCAGGAGCCAATCCCGAAAAAGGAAAGAATGCCGCATTGGAGTCCAAAGATGATATCCGGGAAATGCTGGCTGAAGATACCAAAATGGTATTCATCACCGCCGGAATGGGTGGTGGCACAGGAACAGGGGCTGCTCCTGTTATCGCTCAGATAGCTAAGGAAATGGACATCCTGACCGTAGGTATTGTGACGGCTCCTTTCGCCTTCGAAGGAAAGAAAAAGATGCAGGCGGCAAATACGGGTATTGCAGAGTTAAAAGAACATTGTGATACAGTGCTGGTGATTCTCAACGATAAGTTGAGAGAGATCTTTGGAAATCTGGCTATACGTGAAGCTTTCGGTCAGGCAGACAATGTATTGACAACTGCAGCAAAGGGAATTGCCGAAATTATCACGGTTCCGGGTTATGTGAATGTCGATTTTGAGGATGTAAAAACTGTAATGAAAGATGCAGGAGCCGCCGTGATGGGGTCCGCTCAAACTTACGGCGAAAGTCGTGCAAGAAGAGCGGCCGAAGAGGCACTTAACTCACCTCTTCTAAACAATCAAAATATTAACGGTGCTCAGAAAATTCTACTTTCTATCATGTCAGGAGAGGATGCAGAACTGCAAATGGACGAGCTTGCTGAGGTTACAGACTACATGCAAGAGTTCTCAGGAGACGATGCAGAGGTGATCTTTGGTCACGGAGTAGATCCTGAATTGGGAGAAAACATTAAAGTGACGGTAATAGCTACGGGGTTTGATCACGAAGAGATCAAGCCGATTCAGCGCAGGTCAACACCACAGCCCCAGAGCGTGGAATCTGACAATGAAACCGGAAAAATATTTGACCTCAACAACCCACAGCAAATCAGACTTTTCAATGTTGATAATGACGAGCAAGAAGAGGACGAGGAGGATTACTCTGTAGAGGAGGAAAAAGAAGATGAGCGTTCTTTTACGTTTGATTTTTTGAAAAAGGAAATCAGAAAAGCAGTAGAGCGTGAAGACGAGCTGGAGGATGAAGAGGAGGATGATTTCGAATTTGAATTTGACGAAGAAGAAGATTTGGCTGCCATGCCAAAGCCATCCTCAGAGGAAAAGAAAGATCCAATAGACTTGCCCCGCATGACCAATATGGAAATGCACTCCAAAAAAGTAGAACTTATGGAGGAACGCAGGAGAAGGGAAGAGACCCTCAATGGTGCTCAGAAAACTGACATCAGTGCTCAGGATTACAAAACGAAATATGATGTGCCGGCATATGAACGCAAGAAGGTAAACTTCACGCAGGTGCCGCATTCATCAGATCGGAACATTTCCAAGTTTAACCTGACGGAAGACAATCAAATTCTTGGAAACAATAAGTATCTGCATGATAATGTAGATTAATTCACAAAAATTATTTCTGCCACGAGAGGCCGTATGCTTGCATACGGCCTTTTATTTTTACAAACCCGTCAATTATTATTTCAATTAAGCCCCTTATTTATTAAACTTGGCGTACCAAAACATTCTTTGAGTAATGAAAAAAGCCTGGAACAATTTTTTAACCTCTTTTAAACCGACATAT
The DNA here is from genome assembly GCA_039970095.1 of Cyclobacteriaceae bacterium. GTDB lineage: Bacteria > Bacteroidota > Bacteroidia > Cytophagales > Cyclobacteriaceae > JAMZMI01. The sequence goes on along the minus strand of JBDVMP010000066.1, from coordinate 61,100 downwards.
TCGGTAATCGTTTCCATGTATCACGTGATCCCCGGACAGAAAATCCAGAAGTACGATCACAAACATGATTTCGGGAAAGGAGAGATTGACAAGGCACGTGTTTTTTACAATGATGTGATCAAGAAGCACGCTTCGACTGGTTTTCCTAACACGGAAATTCAATTGATCAAAGGGAAGAAAACAGTTCTTCATACCAGACAATTCGGTCCGGTAGAGCTTGTGAAGACCTTGAATGTAGCTTAAGATTCAAATTAAAGATATTCCAAAAGCCTTTCTCTGATTCAGGGAAAGGCTTTTTTGGCTTAGCAGGTGAAAGAGAGATGCTTTAAAGCTTGTAAAAGGCTGAACAAGTTTCGAAAGACTCGGGGATTTCGAACGGGTGCTATCCCATTGCTTTCTCAGACTAAGTGAGATGACGATTATTCTTTTCATCAATAGAAATATTAGCTCATTAAACTTGGTGGTATTGACTAATTGTTATTTGGTTAGTGGTAATAACATTAATGCTGTGCCCTGACCACCAAGTCAATCCTCAAAAAATACTTTCATCCAATCGCCCAGGTTTTTGGCATCCTTGGGACTCAATGAGCCTAGTTTTTTAAGGATGCGAGATTTATCTACAGCCTTGATTTGGTCTATTGCGGCCTGTCCCTTTTTTTTATCAAATTGAACATCTACCCGAAAATCAAGTGGGCGCAGAGCTGAAGTCAGCGGCACTATTACAACGGGACTCCAGTTTTTATTAATCTCATCTGGAGATACGATAATTGCAGGTCTGGTTTTTTGAATTTCTTTACCTACTGTAGGATCTAGTCTGACTAGTACCACATCGTATTTCCTTATTTCCATTCCCAATCATTTTCATCAAAATCATTGATGATGAAATCATTTGAATCATCGTGTGAAGCTTTTGCGATTTGATCTTCCCAGGTTTTTCTGGATTTTGGGTTAGGTGATAATATGAGGCTATCACCTTTTCGTGAGAGTTTAAACTCCATTCCCTCAGAAAAGCCCTGAAGAAACTCTTTGGGAATACGAACCCCTTGTGAATTGCCGATTTTTGTGATCTTAAGTTTCATGACTTAACTTTTGTAATTACAAATGTAATAACATTTTATGGCTTTTGGTTGATTACTGATCTCTCAAAACTTTCTTAGGGATCACTAAATGGACTAATTTTCACCTATTCCAACCCCAATTCTCCCCTCAAGCCAACATCAGCATTCGAGTTTTTGCTCCAGTACTGAGACCTGATGGTTTTGATGGCTGTTGCACTTGTGGTTAATTTTTTCCTGCTTTCGCCATAGCCGCTGTAGTGAGTGTCTTCCCAAGCAACAATCTTGAATGGGAAAGCTGATTCAAAGGTGATTTTCAAGTTTCGCTCCAACTCTGGATAAGAAATCTGGTAGGTACTCAAACTATCATTCTTCTTGTGCAGGTTGAGGTCGCAGCTATAGGCCTTGATATCATTATGAGATAAACGTAGGAAAAAGAATGATGGAATAACCTTATGCGTTCCGGTTGGGAGATCATCGGGGTTTATTCTAATCCTGCTCCACAGGTCATCTTCCAGAATGTCTTTATCCAAGGTGATTTTTTTCTTCGCTTCACTTTGGAAGTAAGAATGATTTTGAATTTCAAAATCTCCTTTGTCTATAAGTTCGAGATATGTGTGTCCACACCACTCTTGACTACTTGTGGAGACTTTGATGGAATTTTCTCCATCAGGGAATGGAAAAAACGTGCTAGTCATCATGGAGTAGGGGTAGATGCCGGTGTTGAATTTTCGGGTATTGTTCAGTTTCAGTATAGGAAAGTTATCTTTAGTAGGGTTATCTGCTTTGGTCATCGTTTTAGAGGAAAAATCCTCCGTGACGAAAATCAAGACTGACTTTCCTTCACGTATTTCGCCATAGCGAGCCTGCTTCAGTTCATAGCTTGTGAGTTCTGCTTCTCCGCTAAACCAATACTCTTTTAGCTCTTCGGTGTAGGGGTTAGCCCGGGTCTCTTTTTGGGAAGTTGTCTGGCAGGCAAACATTGCTGACAAGGCCAGTACGCTGACTATGGATATCATGCTGTTCATTTAAATGAAGGTAATTTCACTCCTTTAACACTGACGGGACGCAAAAAGTTGTGACGTCATCAAACACAAAACGGCATCAGACTACTCGCTTCTCAATGATTGGGCAGGATTTGTTAGTGCAGCTTTTCTGGCCTGATTGGAGACTATAGCTAGTGCAAATCCTAAGGCCACTATGCCAGCGATTGGGAACACCCACCAGGGCACATCCGTGCGAATAGGGTAGCGGTCAAGATAGGTGTCGAGTAGATACCAGGCAGCCGGAGCAGCTAGTGCAAAGGAGATGATTACCAGTTTGGTAAACTCTCGTGAAATGAGCGTGACCAAACAGACAACACTAGCTCCAAGTACTTTGCGAATGCCGATTTCTTTGATTCGTTGTTCGGCTGTGTATGAGGCCAGGCCGAATAGTCCTAGCCCGGTGATGAAGATGGCAAGAAACGAAAATATAGTTGCCAATTTTTGCGTTAGACTGATGGTGGTGAATTTTTTTGCAAACTCTTCATCAACAAACTTATAATCGAAAGGGTAAGCTGGGTTGTGCGTGTTGAAGATGCTTTCTACAGTGCTTAAGGAGGCTTGCAGGTTGTTGGTTTTTTTCAGTCTCACTGTTACATAGCTCACCCAATCAGGATTGAGAACGAAGAATGTGGGAGGGATGGCCTGATATGGTGACCCCATGAGTACATCTTCTGTGACTCCAATGAGCTTTCGCTTTCCTCCCCAGAGGTCTAGTTGTGTTCCGATCGGGTCGTCTCCTAAGTCCATCATGTCGAGAGCGGTTTTGTTGATCACAATGGCGGCAGTATCCGTGGCAAACTCCCGCGAAAAGTCACGGCCGTGCAACATTTTGATACCCATGGTTCGGGCATAATCATATTGCGTTGATATGGTCGCAAAGATTACTTTGAGGCTTTCTGGTTTTCCAGGCCACCCCAGAAAATTATTGGATTGGATGTTGTTGATAGGGCTGTTTGAAATGCAAACGGATTCTACCGCTCCTGATTGTTCCAGATCATTCTTCAACACCTCATAGTTGTCCTCTATGGCGTCAGTGGTCTCTACAGTGATCAGGTTCTCCTGAGCATATCCAATTTCCCGATTTTTGACCAGTTCTATCTGTTTGTAAATGACCACAGTACTGATCATCAGGATAATAGAAAATGCAAACTGCAGAGTGACCAGTACTTTTCGGGGTATTCCCGAATTTTTACCCGTAAAAACAGAGCCTTTTAGTGTTTTTACGGGATCGAAAGAGGATAGGTATAATGCTGGGTAGCTTCCCGAGAGCACACCTGTGACCAGGATCACCCCGACGGAAAAAATCCAGAATTGGGTAGAAAACGGATCGATTTCCAGTGTTTTTTCTACGAGGATATTATATGGATTTAGGCAGGCATACGCCAAAAGAAGAGCCAGTGAGTAGGATAGCGTAGAGATGAAAACCGACTCACCAATAAACTGCGAAATGAGCTGCTTTCTATTGGATCCCAATGATTTGCGAATGCCGACTTCACGTACGCGCTTTTCAGATCTGGCAGTGGCCAGGTTCATGAAATTGATGCAGGCAATGACCAAAATGAATGCGGCAATGATTGTGAAAAGTTGGACATAATCGCTCATGCCTCCAGTGGCCACACCATTTTCAAAGTTGGAATGCAAGCGCCACTCGGGCATAGGGTGAAGGAAAAATTCCCGAGGTATATCGTCCTGTCCTTTTTCCGTAAGGAGATCCTTAATGCCTTCTTCTACAAGAGGCGCCTTATCATCTGCAGCTAGCTCTACAAAAACCTGAAAGGAATAGTTACCCCAGTTTGTTTTATTTCTCACCACCCATGGGTTGATCGACTCACGGTGCTTCCAGGGTATCAGATAGTCAAACTCAAAAGAGGAATTTGAGGGAATGTCTTTGAGTATTCCGGTGACTGTGAGTGAACTCTTATCATCTACCCGAATGATTTCTCCTAGCGGATTTTTTTCACCAAAAAGGATTTTTCCAAGTCTCTCGCTAATCACGATAGAAGAGGGGTTTTCCATTACATTTTCGGCACTCCCGACTATGAGTGGGTATTCGAACATTTGAAGAAACTCCTTACTTGCGAAGTACCCTTTTTTGATAATGCGTGTGTCGTTCACGGTGAGGAGGTGGTCTCCTCCCCATCCTGTCACACAAGTATTCACAATATCGCTGTGCTCGTTTTTTAGCGCTTCATAGGAAGGAAGGGGGATGGATCTCCAGGAGTTGGTCTTGCCGTCAAACTCAGCATTGACCCAGACTTGATGCAGCCGATTGACTTTAGGTACAAACTTGTCGTAGGAAGTTTCATCTGCGACCCATAATAAAATGAGGATGCTACAGGTAATACCGATAGAAAGGCCGGCAATATTGATAGTGGAGTAAAGTCCGTTTCTACGAAGGTTGCGCCAGGTCACAACGAAAAAATTCCTTAGCATGCGTTTTAGGGGTTGGTGAGTTTTTTAAAGGACAACAGCCAATTTTGATGGTTGCATGAGCAAGCAACTATTCTCCTTTAATTGTAATACCGAGTCAACCTAAAAAGGTTACAAGTATGGTGATCTGGTGTTATGAAAAAGGCTACTGAATACTGATTTTTCTCCTGACGGTCTCTTTTCCGTGTTTGATAAATACCAGATAGACGCCTGCGCTGAGGTTTGAAATGGATATTTTATGACTATTAGAGCCAGGCTGAGCACTGTATATGACTTTGCCATCTATTGTGCTCAAGGTTATCGTATCCATGGTTTTCTGGCCTTCAATGATTAGGTATTCCTGTGCCGGATTGGGATAAACTAAAACATCTGAATGCAATGTTTCAGCGCTCAGTATAATTGAGATGTTGGGAATGCTGGCTTTCCAACTTTCGGCCAAGGCGTTATCTAGATTCGAGTCAATGAGCTCTAGGCAGTAGCCGTCTCCATCTGCCTCGATTGGCCAGGGCGCATCGTCACTATATGCAACTTCATCTATTAAATTTCCAAAACCATCTCTCAGCGAGATGCTTTCTGATTTGTTGGACAAATGGCGTGAGAATGTGCCATAAGCCGGAGTTCCGTAGGTTTCTCGGAATGCAGAAGAGTCGCTGGATACAAATATTCGAGCGTCCGGCATGAGGTAGGATTGGTAATAGAATTGGAATGAGAGTCCGGTCCCTCCAAAATATACTCCGGTCAGATCCACTACGTCGCTGCTGTTGTTATGAATCTCGATAAACTCAAGATCCTCTTCGTCAAATTCTTCGGATGCGGGATGATAATGAATTTTGGAAATGACCAGATTTGGGGTTTCTACGTTGAGGCATGAGGTGGGAGAGCCAAGCTCGTTACTCATCCATGATATCCTGTCGCTGACCCATGTTTTCATATTAACAATTTCCATGGAATGATCAGGTATGGTTCCCCATTTGGCATTCTCTCTTTCTGCGGCTTCACTGATAGTCGCCACAGCTGCGCTTATCTCATCAGAGATGCTTATGAAGTGAAATGGCTGGCCCAGTTGTGTCAGCTCGTTCCATCTTTTGGCCAGGTAGCATTTGAAATCCGGATCTTCAAATAGGTCTCTCCAGAATGTGGCACCACGATTGTCAAAATCGAACTGCCAGACATCAGTATGGCTTCTGTCGAAACCCCACAGGAAGAGGTCATTTCCATAGCTGAGATTGATATCCCATATTGGCCCGGCTCTTAGCTTTCCACGGCGATCCTTGTGGAAATAGGTGCTATACTGGTAGGCGTCTGCATTGGAAGCTAACTCATTTAGGAGCATGAAGTCCACGAAAGAGGGGATGTCAATAACCGATGGATATCCCTGAGAAAATGATGAGTTATGACTTAAGGCTGTTGCTCTTAACTTTTCAAATTCCGATTTGATATAGTCGTGCTGCACGGCGATTACATCTTCGGGTTTCGGTACTTCGTGAATGAAATCGGTTTCCCAGCCGCTATAGTTGGGCATGGACCAAGCAACAGGATCTCCGCCGGTAGTTTTGTCTGCCTTGGTGATATATCCTCCTGACAATTTCGGAAGCGCAACATCGTCCATATCTATTTTAGTGATGTCGATGCGATTGTCATCGGCTTTCATCTTTTCCTGAAGAACATAAAGCCCGACATATTCACCATTTACAAGCACCTCGCAAAACTGCGTTCTGGTGGCGTACTGACCTATTTTCCTCGAGAGATTATAAGTGATATAATCTCTAATCAGGGATGGGTCAAAGGCGAGGCTGTTCAAGATCCAGTCATTTTCCTTAGGCATACCCAATAATTCCACATTTTCTTTATCACTGTTCGTCTCATCATAAGTTGTGAAACCGTATGGTTTTTTTGGTAAAGCCTGAGACGATGAACCACGAAACTCTATCCGAATATTTCCAGTGTAGTCTATATAGCCGGGTGTATTTTCGTCATCCAATGATGTGCGCTCACCCTCGCCACGGTACAAGATTTTCATCGTGGCATCAACTTTTGGGTCATCCTGAATGCTCACTCCATTTTTAGTTTCGATTATTACAATTGGCAGGTTTGAGTCTGTAAAATCTACGTTTACTGGAGCTGAAAACCACGACGGTGTAGCCGAGTAATTGTTAGAGTCGTCATTTAGACCCACCGAAAAAATCGGTATTGCTGTCATATCCGAGGAGGTGCTGCTTTCATTATGCACTTCTACTGCGAGTACATTTTCACCTTCCAGCAGTATGGCGGGATCAACATCAAAGCCTGGAGGCGTCTGGTCTTGATAGAGCATTGCTTCATGTAGTCCATCAGCATACTGGTTGTAGTCCGGAGGGTTGCCGGAAATCAGGTCTCTGGCAATCTCCTGACCGTTCAGATATGCTACGAAGCTGTCGTCATAATCCAGATGCAGTAGTGCCTGGTCAATCGCATTTTTGTCTGTTATGCTGAATACTTTTCTGATGTAAATAGCCGGCGTACCGCTGGTAACAGTGGTGTTGTCGTCATCATCGCCATATCCAAACCCGGATGCTCCCGTGCTCCAGGCAGATGCATCAAAATCTAGAGAAGTCCATAGATTGGATGGCTGACTGGTAGGTACTGTGTACTGCCACTCGTCTGCTTCCACAATGATCGACTCCCAGTGATCGACTTGCGCAATCAATGGTATAGGAAGAAAAGTGAGTAGTTTGAAAAAAGATCCTATACGCATGAAAAGGGGGATAGAAGTGAAAGACAAAGGTGTAAATATAACCACAGTTTAGAACTGGTTTATTTCCTTGCTTTATTACACCCCCAATACCTTCGTACTTACCTCACCAAACCCAACTTTGATCTCATCTTTTTTAGCAAACCCTTTCATGATCACCGTGTCTCCATCTTCTATGAAGGTTCGAGTACTGCCGTCCGGCATTTGGATTGGTTTAGTTCCTTTCCATGCCAACTCTAGCATGGAACCATACCTGCCTGGGGTGGGGCCGCTTATGGTTCCGGATGCATAGAAATCGGCAACCCGCAGGTTGCATCCATTGCAGGTTTGATGCGCCAGTTGCTGGTTGATGTTCCAGTACATGTGCTTGAAGTTGGATTGAGAAACCAAATGTGGTGTCTCACCATCAGGTTGCACGAATACATCCAGCTCAATATCAAAATTTTTGTTTCCCGAGACTTTTAGATAGTCCAAAACCTCAGGGTCTTGCTTAGGCGAGGGTACCCGAAATGGCTCGAGCGCTTCCAAAGTTACAATCCATGGAGATATGCTTGATGCAAAGTTTTTAGCTAAAAATGGCCCAAGTGGCACATACTCCCATACCTGTACATCCCTTGCAGACCAGTCATTGAATATCACAAAACCAAATATATAGTCTTCGGCATTTTCTGCAGCTACAGGCTGTCCGAGCGGTGTTTCCTTTCCGGTGATAAAAGCCATTTCCAACTCAAAATCCAATCTTTTAGTGGGGCCAAAAGAAGGATTTTCTGCATCGGGAGCTTTCGTTTGCCCTTTTGGTCGTCGGATCGGCACGCCACTTTCCACAATCGAAGAAGCTCTACCATGATAGCCCACAGGCAGGTGTTTCCAATTTGGTAGTAGGGCATTGTCAGGATCACGAAACATCGTTCCGACATTGGTGGCGTGCTCTACACTCGAATAGAAATCCGTATAATTTTCGGGTCTCACCGGCATGAGCATGGTAGCATCATTTGCCGGCACAAACGCCTTGTGTCTGGTTGCTATATCTTCTTGGAGCTTCGATCCTTCCTCAAAAAGTGATTGCAGTTTCAGCCTCACGGCATTGGTAATGGGTTTGCCCAAGCCAATGAATTGGTTGAGATACTGGTTTTTAAATATGTTTTCGGGAAGGTCGATTCCTTCAAAATATCCACTCTCATGAAGCGCATCCAGGTCAACTACCCAATCTCCAATCGCAGTAGCTGCTGTGTGCTTTGACTTTTCGCTTTTGTATATACCAAAAGGGATGTTGTAAATTGAAAAATCTGATTCTGATGATATGTCTAGCCAGCTTTTTAGCTTATTCATAGCGTTCCTCTTAGTTCTTGTTCTCTTTCGATTGATTCAAAAAGTGCTTTGAAGTTTCCTTTTCCGAAAGACTGGGCGCCCTTTCTTTGGATGATTTCAAAAAACATGGTCGGTCTATCCACAACGGGTTTGGTGAAAATCTGGAGTAAGTACCCCTCGTCATCCCGGTCAACGAGAATATTCATTTCTTTGAGTGGCGCCATGTCTTCATCTATTTCTCCTACTCTATCGAAGAGGTCATCATAATAGGTCTCAGGCACATACAGAAACTCAACTCCTCTTTCCCTGAGCTTTGAAACGGTTTCTATGATGTTGTCAGTAGCTACGGCTATATGCTGAACGCCTGCTCCGTTGTAGAAATGGATATATTCCTCTATTTGTGATTTCTTCTTGCCCTCGGCGGGCTCATTTATTGGAAACTTGATCCTTCCGTTTCCATTGCTCATCACTTTGCTCATGAGCGCGGTATATTCTGTGGAGATATCCTTGTCGTCAAATGACACCAGCTGTGTGAAGCCCATCACTTTTGCATAGAATTGGCACCACTCGTTCATCTCACCCAGGTCTACATTGCCCACCATATGGTCGATGTATTTCAGTCCCACAGGTTCTGCAGGCACTTCAGTTGTCCATGGTTTGAAGCCAGGTAGAAACGTTCCGTTATAGTTTTTTCTTTCTATGAAAATATGGACAGTGTCGCCATAAGTGTGAATTCCCGAGGAAACAATCGTGCCGTCCGCATCTTCTTCAACTTTGGGTTCAAAATAGGATTTGGCTCCTCTTTTTGTTGTTTCTTCCCATGATTTGGTGGCGTCATCTACCCACAAGGCAATGACCTTCACACCATCACCATGTTGGTTTAAGTGTTCGTTGATCTCACCGCCCTTTACCAGCGATGAAGTCAGTACCAACCGAATCTTGTCCTGCTGGAGTACATATGAGACTTTTTCCTTGTTTCCGGTTTCCAGTCCTGAGTAAGCTACCGGCTTGAAGCCAAAGGCCGACTGGTAGTAATATGCTGATTGCTTCGCATTACCCACATACAGTTCTATATAGTCTGTGCCATTGAGAGGTAAGAAATCCTGTGCGTCGGGGAAAATTTTCTTGATGTCTTGGGTCTGTGTTTGCATAATATTTCTTTTTTAGTCGAGCCACGATTTGAAATAATCGGGTACTTCTATATTCAATGCTTCTTGTGTAATCTGGAGAGGTTTAAATGTATCCACCATCACGGCCAGCTCATCGGTTTTGGTCTGCCCAATGCTGCGCTCCATAGCTCCGGGGTGTGGGCCATGTGGAATGCCAGCAGGGTGTAGAGTAATTTGCCCAATATCAATATTGTTTCGGCTCATGAAGTCTCCTTCCACATAATAAAGCACTTCATCAGAGTCGATGTTGCTGTGGTTATAAGGCGCTGGAACTGCCTGTGGGTGGTAGTCATAAAGCCTCGGGCAAAATGAGCATACTACAAAGGCGTCAGTCTCAAACGTGACGTGAACGGGAGGTGGCTGATGCACACGCCCGGTTATGGGTTCGAAATCATGAATGCTGAATGCATATGGGTAGTTGTATCCATCCCATCCCACCACATCAAATGGGTGAGAGGCGTAGATATATTCATGTATCATATTTTGCTTGCGCACCTTGATTAGAAATTCGCCTGTCTCATCATGGGTTTCCAGATCGGTTGGACGCCTGATGTCCCGCTCGCAATAGGGGGAGTTTTCCAGAAGTTGGCCGAACCAGTTTCGATATTTCTTAGGAAAATAAATTGGCCTGGAGGATGAGACGATAAAAAGCCTGTTGTCCTCAGTTTCAAAGTGAATTTGATAAATCATTCCTCTAGGCACCAGAAGATAATCTCCATATTCAAATGACAAATTTCCCAAAAGGGTTTTGAGCACGCCTTTTCCACGATGCACGAAAATGAGCTCATCGCAATCAGTATTTTTATAGAAGTAATCTGTCATAGATTGCTGGGGAGCTGCCAGGTCTATTTGACAGTCGCTATTGACGAGCACTGTTTTTCGGCTTGTCAGGTAGTCCTTTTCAGGCTTCACGTCAAATCCAGCCAAATTTCGCGAAAGCATGTTCTTATCCACTGCAATCTTGGGGCTCACATCATAGGAGTCTTTCACGGACTTGACCATTGTAGGCCGATGTACGTGGTACATCAATGATGACATGCCATCGAAACCTATGGTTCCGAAGAGCTGCTCATAATAGAACCCTCCATCCGGCTTTTTGAAAGTCGTGTGCCTTTTGTGCGGTATTTTTCCTAGTGTGTGATAAATAGGCATTTGTTTTACATTTTTGGTTAAACCAATTCCGAGATCGTGATTTCCAGTGCTTTGCTTGTGATATTGTGATCTCCGGGATAGTTGTCCTTAATTCGCTTTAGCGCATTAGCTATGGTATTTGAGGTGTCCTCAAAGATGGCTTCATCGGTGATGGTTGCCACGCCATTCATCAGAAAGGCAAACACTCTGGCCATGCCACAGTTGGCGATGAAGTCCGGAATGAGCGCTACTTTTCCGTCGATGTGTTCATGCACATCTCCATAAAAAATTTCAGGATCATCGAAAGGCACGTTGGCACCACAGGAGATCAACTCCAGGCCATTTGAGATCATCAGATTTAGCTGGTCCGTTTTTACCATGCGAGATCCGGCACACGGAATAAATATTTCAGCTCCAATATCCCACATTCGGTTATTTCCTTCTTCAAAGTCATAATTCATGAGCCCGGTGGCGTTGCGGTTGTGTCGGTTATTGAGCAGGTCTATTACTTGCTCCAGGCTATAGCCGTTTTCATTGATGCAGGCCCCATTTGCGTCTATGATTCCCACAATTTTCACCCCCATTTTAGCCAGGTAGTAGCCCGCTGCTGCTCCCACATTGCCCCAACCTTGAATGATGGCTTTTTTGCCTTTCAGTTGCTTTTCCCACAGGTTGAAATAGTGTTTGACTGATTCAGCCACACCAAAACCTGTGATCATATCGGCTACCGTATATTTTTTTGTCAGGTCGGGTGAATACTTACTGTCCTCCAAAACTTTAGAAACGCCTTGTCTCAGGTGACCAATCTTGTGTACTTTCTGGGCTTCATTTGGTTGGTAGTGACCGTTCACTACGCCTTCTTGCGGATGCCACAAGCCGTAGCTTTCAGTGATGGGAATCACATCATGTATTTCATCGACGTTGAGGTCTCCACCCGTTCCGTAGTAAGATTTGAGTAAAGGCATTACCGCCCTATACCATCTCCTGAGAACCTCATTTTTTTGAGGATGAGAAGGGTCAAAGTTGATGCCGGATTTGGCTCCACCTATAGCTGGGCCCGACACGCTAAATTTTACTTCCATGGTTTTGGCCAGAGAGATTACCTCCTGCTTATCCAAACCTTTTCTCATTCTGGTGCCACCGCCAGCAGCACCTCCACGTAGCGAGTTGATCACCATCCACCCTTCAGCTCCCAATTCCTTGTCTTTCCACTCGAAAACTATTTCCGGGGTGGTGTTTTCAAACTTCTCAAGTAATTCCTGCATTCTCATTTTTTACATATGGGCATTTAAACCTTTGTTAAAATTACAGGGCTATGAGGTTTGTTGTTTGAATAATCTTTGATATGATTTATATTAAGAATATATGTCTATTAATATTTAAATTTATAGTTGAAACATATTGTTTTGTGTCCTAAAATGACTTTCCAGTAATTGAATTTTCTATAGCATGGCTTATATACTAGATGAGACGGATAAAAAGATCTTAAACATCCTTCAAAAGGATGCAAGAATTACCACGAAAGCACTTGCTGATAAATTGGGCCTGACCACCACGCCGGTCTTTGAGAGGATCAAGCGATTGGAGAAAAACAAAGTGATCGATAAGTATGTGGCACTGCTGGATCAGCGAAGCATTGATCGTAAACTTATTGTGTTTATTTCTATTTCGATTAAAAACCATACCCGATCTTATCTGGAGACCTTTACTAAGGAGATGGAATCAATTCCTGAAGTGATGGAGGTTTACCACATTGCTGGTAATTATGATTTTCTGGTTAAAGTGATGATGAAAGACATGGAGGCGTATCAGAAATTTATATTAACCAGACTATCCGTCATCAATAATATTGATCATGTGCAGAGTTCGTTTGTGCTGTCTAAGAACAAATACACTACGGCGTTTGGGTTGTAGCGATTCTGGCTGAGTGCTTGACTTTGTTCTGAAATTTTCGTAACTCAGATATTCACATAACTCATAACATACCCGAAAATGAAAAAGCTAGCTTTTATAGCCTTGTGTTTCACCTTGGCCTGTCAACAACCCCAACCGAAAGAACAAATGATGTATTCTGAGCCAATAGAAGAAAGCCCTGAACGTGATGTGCTCACCGGAGCTTGGTCTATGACAAGTATGTATTTGGTAAATAACTTTAATGGAGATACTACCTGGATAGAAAGGAAGCAGTATAAACTATATGTAGATGGGAATGTGATGTGGGGGTTTGAGGCCGCTCCTGACTCTACAGAATGGTTTGGTTATGGTAAATATCGGCTGGATGGAGATACACTCAGGGAGACCATGGTGAGCGGGTCAAATTCCTTCAGGGAAGTATTGGCTGGTGGTTCAAATATGTTTTCTATGGATTTGACAATTTTCGGGGACTCATACACCCAGGTGCAGCGAGATGATAGCGTGACCACATACGAGGTTTACGATAGGATAAGATAGCTAGCCGCTGATCAATCAATTTTAAAAAAAGAAAGCCATCGCATTTGCGATGGCTTTTTTGATTCTGAGAGAAGAGTTACACGTAGAGCTCCTCATAATATTGCTTAGCCATTCTCCGACTCGCAAAATCCGGGATGACATCATCTATTCCCTGGAAAACAATTTCCTGCCATTTTTCAGGCTGTTCGTAGAAAGTTGGAATCACCTTATTCTCCAAAATTTTGTAAAGATTGTCACTGTCTGTTTTGTCCTGATCATCAGCCGATTTTCTATAATCTATCTCAGGGAGCACAAAGCAGTTTTTGCCATCCTTGACAAATTCGGGAATCCAACCGTCGTTGGTGGATACGTTCACCGATCCGTTCATTGCTGCGGTCATACCGCTTGTTCCTGAGGCTTCTCTTGTGATTCTCGGGTTGTTTAGCCAGATGTCAGACCCTGTCTTTAACTTTCGCGAAAGCGCAATTTCATAACCCGTCAAGATGGCCAAATTGGGCTTAAACTTTGTGTAATGTACCAGGTGGTTGAAAACACCGATAGCATTAAAGTCTCGTGGATAAGGCTTGCCTGCCCAGATAATCTGAACAGGGTATTTGCTGTTGCTTACGAGTTTTTCGAAACGGTCAAGATCATATAGCAGCAGGTCGGCTCTTTTATAGCCTGCAAACCTTCTGGCCCAAACTATGGTGAGTACGTTAGGGTCAAACAGCTTTCCAGTTTGATTCAAAACCTCGTCAAACAGCACTTTTTTGAGTTCTGTTTTTCTTTTCTTGTATGCCTTGGTATCTTTCTTTTCCCATGCCTTTTCGATTGTTTTATCCTGCCAGAATTTTTGGTTTTGAGCGTTGGTGATGGGAATAATTTCACTTATCCCATCAAAACCTTTCCACATGTCTTTTGATACTTTGGCGTGCAGTTTTGATACCGCATTTGATCTTTTGGCCATTCGCAAGGCTGAAACAGTGTAGCTGATCATGCCATCTTCAACCATTTCATTTTTAAGCTCTGGCTCTGATAAGGTTCGCCCGAAAAAACCGCATCTGTTGAGGTAGTTTCCGTCGTGTTCTTCGTTACCGGCTTTTTCGGGGGTATGCGTGGTAAACACCATTTGGTCTTTTGTGACACCTTTGTCTTTTAGATAGTAGAAGGCAGGCAATGCATGTCCCTCGTTGAGGTGGTAAATGTCTGCCCCACCAAGGGCTTCTACGATTTTGGCTCCTCCGATACCCAGTACTATGCTCTGAGCAATTCTCGTCAGCTCGTTGGCGTCATATAGGTGATCGGTGATAGTGCGTGATAAGTGATCATTGCCTTCCACATCTGTGGTGAGAAGATACAACGGAACAGAACCAAATATCTCTGGCTTCAAAACCATGGCACGTACTTTAACCGAGCTATTGTCCCAGATTTTCACTTCCACTTCCAAACCTGAATCCTCTAGAAAGTTGTATTGTTTTTCAATGAAATTGGCCGAAAGTGTTTGGTCTTGATTCCTACCCTGATCATAGTAGCCATACTTCCATAGCATACCTATTCCGATCATGTTTTGCTTGTATTCATATGCACTGCGCATATGTGATCCTGCCAGAAATCCCAATCCTCCTGAATAGATTTTCAAGGCTTGATCTATAGCAAACTCCATGCTGAAGTAGGCTGCCTTTTTTTTGTATTCCGGTGCAGGTTTATAGGGGTGATACCACTTTTTGTATTTACTAGTCATTGATTTTTCGTTTTTGACGGGACGAATTTAAAAGATTTTGTAAAAGGAAAAAGACTGAACTAAAGAACGAAATGGTATTTAAAGGGTCACATAGAGGTTTTTTGCGGGTTTGCACTGATTGCAATCGTATGTAATAAAATTTCATGATTTTCATGGTTTTTGGTTTTCCGGTAGGAAAACATGTATTTCGCTCAGACGACTATGGAATGTATGAGATGAAAACCATTGGCAGGCGTGATAAAATAGATTTTCCAGCATTTGAGCTGTACGAGCTTCCGGTGAAGATAGATACCGGAGCATACGGATGCGCCATTCATTGCCATTATGCTCAGGTAACGGAGAGGGATGGTGTGGAGGTTTTGGCTTTCAAAGTGCTGGACCCATCACATCCGGAATATGCCAATGTTATACACTACACAGCAGATTTTACGCAAAAAAAAGTCAAGAGCTCAGTTGGAGTATCTCAAATGAGGTATGCTATTAAAACCATCGTAATAGTCTTTGATACTCCATATAAAGTCACTTTCACACTGACCGATAGAAAGAAGATGAAGTATCCTGTACTGATTGGTCGAAAGTTTTTAAACAAAAAGTTTTTAGTGGATGTCTCACTAAAAGACTTGTCTTTTAATTCAAAACAATAGAAAAATGAAAATCGCGGTTCTATCAAGAAACCCCAATTTATATTCTACCAAAAGATTGATTGAGGCCATCGAGGCAAAGGGGCACGAGGCGGAGGTGATTGATCACCTCAAATGCGATATTCTGATGGATGAGGATGGACCATCAGTGCTATATGGTGGTCGAAATCTCTCGGATGTTGATGCCATCATTCCGCGAATAGGTGCTTCGGTTACGTTTTATGGTACTGCTGTAGTGCGTCAGTTTGAAATGATGAAGGTGTTCAGCGCGGTTGACTCATTGGCAATCACACGATCGAGGGATAAACTGCGGAGTTTACAGATTTTGTCGAGAGCCGGTGTGGCCATGCCTAAAACGGCCTTTACCAATAATAGTAAGGATGAAGGTTCGGTATTGAAACATATAGGTAAGGCCCCTGTGATCATAAAACTTCTGGAAGGAACACAAGGTCTGGGTGTTATTTTGGCTGAGTCCAATAAGGCGGCTAAATCGGTTGTAGAGGCATTTGAAAGCTTAAAGACCCGGGTGATTATTCAGGAATTTATAGAAGAGGCTGGTGGCGCTGACATTCGGGCATTTGTTGTGAATGGAGAGATCGTGGGCGCCATGAAGCGTCAGGGCAAAGAGGGTGAGTTTCGTTCCAACCTGCATAGAGGAGGAGAGGCCAAACTTTTGAAACTGTCTCGATCTGAAAAATCCACTGCCCTAAATGCCGCCAAAGCAATGGGGCTGGCCATAGCGGGTGTTGATATGTTGCAATCTAAAAGAGGGCCTATGGTTTTGGAGGTCAATTCCTCTCCGGGATTGGAGGGGATAGAAAAAGCTACGGGAATAGATATAGCGGATAAGGTGATTAGCTACGTTGAAGAGACGGTAGAGAAAAAAAGAAAGTCTCGGAAGAAAAGAAAAGTTGACGCTTAAGTCATGATAATCAACGAAAAAGAAATACTTCCGGGGCAAGAAAGAGTAACTAAGGTGGAGATTTCAAAGCTCCCATCTCACACTTCTATCGACATATCAATTACGGTATGCCGCTCTGAAAACCCGGGACCTGTACTGCTACTACTCGGCGGCATGCATGGAGACGAAATCAACGGGGTAGAGATCGTAAGGCGAATCATCGAGGGTGGTCATAACAAAGTGAAGCGCGGAACCACGATTTGTATTCCTATACTCAATGTTTACGGTTTTATACACTTTTCGCGTACCGTACCGGATGGCAAAGATGTGAATCGTTCGTTTCCGGGCAACAAAAACGGATCGCTGGCTTCTAGAATGGCCAATTATGTGTTGAAGGATATTATACCCAAAATAGATTACGGTATAGACTTTCACACCGGAGGAGCACAAAGAACCAATTACCCTCAGACAAGGTGCGTCATGAAAGATGATGAAAACCGGAAGCTGGCAGAGGCTTTTGGCGCACCATTCGCTTTGAATTCAAAGTTTAGGTCCAATTCTTTGCGTTGGTCCGCATCTAAGTTAGGCAAGCGAATCCTGGTATATGAGGGAGGAGAGTCCACCCGTTTTGATGAATTTGCTATTGATCAGGGTGTGAATGGCGCTCTGCGTTTGATGAAGCATCTGGATATGATAGATGAGGCACCTGAGCCAATAGCGTTGAGCCAGGTGGTGCAAAGCTCCAGCTGGATCAGAGCGCGAAATGCAGGACTATTTCAGCCGTTGGTGAGCTCAGGAGATCCGGTAGGCAAAAACCAGGTGGTTGGATATCTCACTGACCCATTTGGTGAGAAGAAACAGCCCGTGAAAACGAAAGTTGCCGGTTATGTAATAGGGCTTAACAATAATCCGTTGTTACATCAGGGAGACGCTATCATGCATATTGGAGTAGTGTAGCCGTCACTTTCCACTTTTGATTTGACCTGCTTACGTGCTAAATTTATAGTAAGGATTCGTTTTGAAACTTTTTAGTGCTACCATGAAATACTTTTTTACACTTTTCGTCCTGACCATTTTGATGTTTTCTTGTCAGCAGAAGGCTGCTGAGCCGAGGCAGAAAACCTATTATATCAACAGGGCAAATTTGAATAACGTGAGGGGAGAAGCCGTTTTCGAGGAGCTGGCTCCCGGAAAAATCAAGGTAGTGATAAGTCTTACAGGTATATCTCCCGAAGCAAAACATCCGGCACATTTGCACTTTGGTAGCGTAAGAGAGGTCGGAGAGTTGGCCTTTGCGCTAAATCCCGTAGATGGAGCAACAGGTAATAGCGTGACAATTCTCGATCAGGTTGAACTGAGCAACGGTGAGCCATTCACTTATGAGTTGCTCGATGAGATGAACGGCAGCATCAAAATTCACATGAACGACAACCTATTCAAACACATGGTGCTTGCCTTTGGTAACATCGGGAAAAATGAGGATTACTTTTTTGATGGAGTGGCAGTCTGCACTGGCCATTAGGTAAAAAAAAATCCCGCTCGAAAGCGGGATAAAATCTGCTATGAAAATAAATCTCTCGTCTATCTTCATTACAAAGATGTAGTACGGAAGCGGACTGGAGAAGTATTTCTCGGTGAACACCCGCTTTTTATCGTCAAACACTTTAGTTAGGTAGGCGAGTTATTTTTCTCACATTTTTTTAAGACTAAATGCCATCGGTTTGTCGGCAAATAAAACTTTAGTTTTGGCCCAGGTGGTTTTAAAAAGCTCCGACTGTCTATATGCTTCCAGGTGAGATTGACTCTGCCAGATACTTTTTGTGTAGTACACGCTCTTGTTGTGATAATCCTGATGAAGCTCTAAATCTTCACAACCATCAAAATCTTTGATTTTCGCTTTTGCTGCGTTAAAGATCAACAAAAAATCGTTGGTCTTATCTTCCTCAAATACCATTCTTACGATTCGTGTAATCATATGTTAAAGCTCATTACGATAGGCGTGTCCAGCTTGAGTCCGAGCAATTCGGCTGCATTTCCCTTGTTTATCCCAATCTGCAACAAGCCAATTGAATTAAAGAAAACGAAACAGTCACCAGACTCTACTTCGAAGTAGTTTTCGTTGATCCGGGTTACTGTCTCCCGACCTATGGTGATTTCGAATGCGGCGTTGTTGTTCAGCTTCTGAATGATATCAAATTCCTTTTTCTCAATATTGGTAATAAGGTTTCCATATTGATCTACCCTAATTACATTTCCTGCTATTTCGCGTTTGGTTACCTTCAGCTTTCTTGCAAAAAGCTCCATAATAGCATCTACAGCAGGCCCCATATCGTGGATGTTTTTGCCACTGGCCAGTCCTGCAGCGGCAGGAGCCAAAATTTCTTTAGTGGGAAAAGTGGAATTAACAGGATTGACAGCATTGAGGTCTATGCAGGCCATGGGTCTTTCTTCGCTGATCAAGCTGAAAATACCCGAATCAGAACCTACAAAAAAATGATCCTCCACTTTCATCGCCAACAGCCTTGTTCTTTCGCGGGCAACATTATCTATACCACATAAATGAACCGTTCCTTTTGGGAACTCCCGAAAGACACTTTTGAGCAGGTAAGCCGCCTGACCGATATCTCCAGGCGTGATTTGATGACTGATGTCAATGATAGGGATACTGGGGTTATGACTGATGATTACAGCTTTTACAGCAGCAACATAGTGGTCTTCTATTCCAAAATCCGACATAAAAGTGATCACTGCCATACAAGCGAAGCAAATATTATTTTAAGTTTGAGCAAAAGTATAAATTACTAGAGCCAAAAAAATTCTAAACCAAAATTCATTTGTTAGAAAAGGTAGTTACTCTCGAGAATATCTCATTAGTTGATTTTTTAGGAATAGAAAATCAAAATATCAGGGAAATTGCCAGTGCCTTTCCTCAAAGCAAAATTGTTTCAAGAGGTAATGAAATTCGTATTCAGGGGTCTGGACAGAACATCATCAAAATCAATGAGATTTTGAATTCCCTTGTTGATCATTATCATAAGTATGGTAAGGTCACGCATGAAAATGTGGTGTCCTATATCAACGAGGAGCAGGCTCACGGGACTGACCTGAGCAAGGACGATATTCTTGTTTTTGGCACGCGTGGGGTGAAGATTGCTGCTAAGACCAAAAACCAGAAGGAGTTGGTTGAGGCCGTGAGTAAGAATGATCTTGTTTTTGCCATTGGCCCAGCCGGAACAGGAAAAACCTATGTTTCTGTGGCTCTGGCGGTCAAAGCACTTAAGAATAAAGAGGTTAAGAAAATAATCATAACAAGACCGGCTGTTGAGGCAGGAGAAAACTTGGGCTTCCTGCCGGGCGACTTGAAAGAAAAAATTGATCCATATCTGCGGCCTATTTATGACGCACTGAATGATATGATCCCATCCGAAAAGCTAAAGTTCTATATGGAGAGCGGTGTTGTGGAAATTGCACCATTGGCATATATGCGAGGCAGGACACTGAACAATGCTTTTATTCTTCTGGACGAAGCGCAAAATACTACGCCGATGCAGATCAAAATGTTCCTGACCAGAATGGGGCCGTCATCTAAAGTCATCATAACAGGTGATAAATCACAGATTGATTTACCACCCAAACAAAAGTCGGGGCTGATTGAGGCATTGGATGTTTTGGGGCCAGTCAAGGGTATCAACTTCGTTACTCTCGATGAGCGTGATGTGGTAAGGCACAAACTTGTGAAAGATATTATCAAAGCTTACGATGATTTTCATGGCAAGAGAGATTGACGTAAAACTAGCTGACACCAAAGAACTACAAGACAAAGTATTCGCACTGCGACAGGAGGTTTTTGTAGTGGAGCAGGAGGTTAGAAGCGAAGAGGAATTTGATGAGTTTGAGTCAATATCTCGTCACTTTATTGCGTTTGAGGATGATTTGCCTGTAGGCGTAGCACGATGGCGAGCCACAGACAAGGGCATTAAACTGGAAAGATTTGCAGTGAAACAAAGCCACCGGGGTGCCGGAGTGGGTTCAGCTTTGGTACAAGCGGTATTGTCCGATATTTCTCAAAATGTAGGAAATGGGCAATATCTATATCTTCATGCACAGCTCACAGCTATTCCCCTTTATACCAAATTTGGCTTTGAAAAAACAGGGCCACAATTTGAAGAATGCAATATCCAGCATTTCAAGATGGAGCGCATTTCCGATTAAGGAATTGAGTTTAAAAACGTAAGTTCATATTCTCATCTATTCTTAGAATTATGTTTCGTGTCCTCACGAAACAATCGAAATGTCAGCTTATCATTTTTAGCTATCTGAAATAGAATCAGTGCTATTTGTATAATAAAACCCTTCTTCTGACACCACTGACACTAATTCTTGAGGTCGAAAAGCCTAGCCATAAGGCGATAACGTTTTATAAGATAATTAAATAAAGCGTTGCTTGTTAGTGTTTTAATTCCCAACTTTAATGAACAACGGTTGGTATTATGTTCATTTGGAGTCCGTTTCCATATATCAGATATGCCATTGCACTCATAGCTGGAATTCTTTGTGAACAACATGAGTTCATGCCGGCTATTAACCTGTGGCATCTGGCAATACTTTTCGGGTTGATGTCAGTCTGCTGGGTGTTCGAAAACTTCTCCAAGCCAAATGAGACAAACCGTGTGTTGGGTGGTTTTTTCACACTTCTAACTATATCGGCAGTTGGTTTTTTAGTATCCCAATTCCATGATGAGCGCACAGATTTTAGTCATTACTCCAGTTATTCTGAAATCAAGGCGTTTCGTGGAACTGTTCTTTCTGATAATGTGGAAAGAAAAGATTATCAGCGCTATGAAGTTGGGATCGACCTGATTAAGACTTCAGATTCAGCTCATAGCGCCTCGGGCAGGGTGTATCTCTATGTGAGAAAGGAGGACTCGCTTGCAATCTATCAATATGGAGATAAATTGGACGTGTTGGCTGCCTGTCACCCCGTTGGTGCGCCGGGAAACCCCGAGGAGTTTGACTACCGAAGGTATCTCGAAACCATCAATATCTATGCACACGCATTTGCCTCAGAATCGGATATCACACTAATTGAAAATGATCCGCCAAATGTCATCTTAGGCACGGCGTTCGCAATTAGAACCAAGTGCAAGGAACTCATCTTTGAGCAAATAGATAAGGAACGAGAGCAAGCAATATTGGCCGCATTGCTCATTGGGATCAAAGATCATTTGGATAATGAGACTAAACTGGCTTATTCTTCGGCGGGTGCCATGCATGTACTTGCTGTTTCGGGTTTGCATGTCGGCATTGTCTATCTGCTTATCAACCTGGTGTTTGGTTTTGTCAAGAAAAAGAAAGCAGGACAGATTGCTTTTATAGTTCTGGCCATTTCACTCATTTGGTCTTATGCACTTGTTACAGGATTTTCTCCATCGGTACTTCGAGCCTCTGTCATGTTTAGTGTTATACTGATTAGCCAGACTATTAGTAAGAGTGCCAATATTTACAATTCTCTGGGTATTGCTGCTTTTGTGCTGCTACTTTACGACCCTTTTCTGATTCACTCTGTGGGTTTTCAGCTTTCTTTTGCTGCTGTTTTTGGCATTGTGTTTTTGCAGCCTAAGTTGGTCAGACTGATGGTGCCGAATACCAAAGTGATGCTTTATTTCTGGCAGATAACCTGTGTTTCTATTTCTGCTCAGCTTGCCACATTTCCGCTTACCGTTTATTATTTCCATCAGTTCCCTACATACTTTTTGGTTTCCAATATTGTGGTGATTCCTGCAGCTGCAGTGATTTTGGTAGGGGGAATATTATTGGTGACCGGCAGTTTTATTCACACTGGTATAGGGTGGGTTATAGGA
The DNA here is from genome assembly GCA_039970095.1 of Cyclobacteriaceae bacterium. Lineage (GTDB taxonomy): Bacteria > Bacteroidota > Bacteroidia > Cytophagales > Cyclobacteriaceae > JAMZMI01. The sequence continues at coordinate 38,656 of JBDVMP010000066.1, read as the reverse complement.
TTTATTCTAGGGTGGTTCATTTGGATAATAAATGAAGCCATAGGCTATCTGATGCTACTTCCACGGCCTATCGTTGATTGGCTATATTTTGATATTTATGATACGATTTTGGTTTATGCCATGATTTTATTGTTCAGCATTGCTTTTGATTACTATCACAAAAGATCATTGTTCGCAGCGCTGATTTGTGGGATGTTTCTCTGTGCCTGGCTCAATTACAAACATTCCGTCTATGTTCAGCAAAAGCGGATTGTATTTTATGAAATCAAAAACAAAATCGCCATAGATCTGGTAGATGGAAAGGAGGCCACATTGTTAATTGATGATTTGTCTGAGGATGAACTGGAGGTTGTCGGTTTTCAGGTGAACCCTTTTCGGTTGGCCAATGGTCTTGGAAAAATGGAGACATCATACGCGCTCATGTCTGATCATTTTGCTGTGCAAATTTTTCCCTATGGGAAAATGATTGACTGGGCAGGTAAGAAGATTTTGATTCTCGACACGGACCAAAAACTGGATTTTAAGGCAGAGCTATATGCCGATATAATCTATCTGAACGGAACCAGGTATTGGTCGTCTGAAATGCTCAAAGGAAATAGGCTGATCCTGGGAGCCGATACTCAATACTATCAACTCGATGCGCTGAGAGACAGGTTAGCGGATTCGGGAATTTCGGCGCATAGCCTGGTGGAAGATGGCTATTATGAAATAAAGCTCTGAACATCTATGGGAGATATTCTAAATTGTAGCTAAATCAAACACCCCAACGAATAAGATGAATTTTATCAAGTGCGACATAGCCGATAGAAGAGCGAACATTGTTCTAAACAGACCGGAAAAGCGCAATGCGCTGCATCCTGATATGGTCACTGAATTGCGAGGTTGCCTCGATGACCTGAAGCAGGATCAATCTGTGAAAGTTGTTGTGATCTCAGCCGAGGGGTCTGTTTTTAGCGCTGGAGCCGATCTGGAATATCTAAAGTCTTTGCAATCCAATTCTTATGAAGAAAACCTTGAGGACTCAGAACACCTCAAGGCACTTTTTGAACAAATGTATCATTTTCCTAAGCCAATGATTGCTCAGGTGGAAGGACACGCCATTGCAGGAGGAGCGGGATTGATTTCGGTATGTGACCTGGTTTACTGTACTCCTGAAACTAAAATTGGATACACTGAAGTGAAAATAGGTTTTGTGCCTGCCATCGTTTCTGCTTTTTTGATCAGAAAAATTGGTGAGTCCAGGGCCACACAACTGCTGTTGACAGGAGAGCTTTTTGAAGCTTCAAAATGCATGGATTTTGGATTGGTCTCGGGAGTTTTTGAAGCTGACAAGATAGCAGAAGTGGTAACGGGGATAGTTGATAAAATGATCACAACAAATTCAGGTGAATCAATGACCCTGACCAAACAACTCATACGCGAAATGCAGACTTTGGAAATTGGAGATGCGTTGGGTAAAGCTGCAGAATATAACGCCAAAGCCAGAGTTACAGATGATTGCAAGGCAGGGATACAAGCGTTTTTGGATAAGAAAAAACTAAAGTGGTAAATGGCTGATAAGCAACCGGTTGACATACTCAAACAATACTGGGGTTATCCTGCTTTCAGGGAGTTGCAGGACGAAATCATCGATTCTGTCATTGCCGGAAATCATACGCTTGCATTATTGCCTACAGGAGGAGGTAAGTCCATTTGTTTTCAGGTTCCGGGTTTATTTCTCGATGGGATTTGCATAGTGATCTCCCCGTTGATTGCTTTGATGAAGGATCAGGTTTTTCAGCTTAAAAAACGAGGAATCAAGGCTGCCGCCCTATACTCTGGCATGTCCAAGAAAGAGATCGATTTCACCCTCGACAACTGTATTTATGGTGGGTTTAAGTTTCTTTATGTCTCGCCAGAGCGCATCAAAACTGAATTGTTTCTGGAGCGAGCCAAACAGATGAATATAGGACTGCTGGCCATAGATGAGGCGCATTGTATTTCTCAGTGGGGCTATGATTTTCGTCCGCCATATCTCGAGATCGCGGACTTTATCAATGCGCTGGAGATAAAGAATGTAATCGCGCTCACGGCTTCTGCCACCAGACAAGTGAAAGAAGATATCGTCAAGCGTTTGGAGTTTGATGATCCGAACATTTTCCAAAAGAGTTTTGCGAGAGCCAACCTTTCTTATTCGGTATTTAATCTTGAGAATAAGGATCAAAAGATGATTGATATTCTCAACAATGTGGGAGGCACGGGCATCATCTACGTGCGCAGCAGAAAGAAAACCAGGATGCTGTCTGAGTTTCTAAAACGCAGCGGTATAAATGCAGATTTTTATCATGCCGGATTGTCTGGGGAGGAACGCTCCCACAAACAGGATGATTGGATTCAGGACCGAATCAGGGTAATCGTCAGCACCAATGCTTTCGGGATGGGAATTGACAAGCCCGACGTACGAGTGGTTATTCACTACGATTTACCTGATTCACTAGAGGCTTATTATCAAGAAGCAGGCAGGGCAGGGAGAGATGAGAAGAAGGCCTATGCTGTGGCGCTTTTTCACCAGGGAGATCTGGACGAGCTGGAGTCTCGCACAGAGCAGATGGCCGTAGGTATAGATTTGATCAAGCGCGTGTATCAGGCTTTAGCTAATTACTATAAGCTGGCTGTGGGCAGTAACGCGTTTACCAGTTTTGAGTTTGACTATGTTCGGTTTACCTCCAATTTTAACCTTCCTACGGTTGAAACATATTATGCGTTGAATAAGCTCAGAGATGAAGGATTGATCCAAATTTCAGACGCCTTTCACCCAACCTCAAAAATTATTTTCTTGCAGTCTCATGAGGATGTTTACAGGTTTCAGGTGGCGCATGGAGCTGTAGATCCACTGATCAAAGCGCTGATGAGGCTGTACGGAGGGGAGATTTTTACTGATTATCATAATATCAAAGAAAAGGAGCTGGCACGCCTGATCAAGGATAGCGAACCCAATATCATTAAGCAGTTGCAGTACCTGCATCAGGCAGAGGTAATAGAGTACCAGCAGGCATCTGATAGACCACAGATCACATTTCTCACGCCGAGATACGACTCCAACAACCTGCCGCTGGATAAGGAGCAGATTGCCTGGAGAAGGCAAGTGGCTTTTGATAAAACCAAGGCCGTGATTGATTACGTGACCAACGAAAAAACGTGTCGTACGAGAATTATACAGGAGTATTTTGATGAACAGACAGAAGAGAACTGTGGAGTCTGTGATGTATGCCTGAAACAAAAGCGAGATCAGAATTTGCCTCTTAAATCTATTGTAGCACAACTTAAGGATGAGCCGATGAAGTTAGAAAATCTGCGTGTGGCTCTAAAAAAGTACCCACCCGAAAAAGTGGAGGAAGCTGTTCGGGTTTTGCTCGATAGGCAAGAAATCCGCCAATTGGAAGGGGTCTTATCTGTGGTTGAATAGTATGCTGAGTAGAATGGCAAGATTCTGCATCATGTTGGCAGGATTTTGAAATGTATGGTGCCTAGTTTTAATCAAAATTAAAATTTACGCCGTATGACTCAAGTTTATTCATTGACCACCAGCCAGCATCCATTGATTAAATACATGAAACATTGGGAATCCTTTAACAAGGTGGACCGAAAGCAGGTGCGTCTAACTCTTGTGAAGATTTTGGCTAGCTGCGTAATGTGTATTTATTTGGCTCAATTTATTTGATAGCTTTTCACCGAAATCCAAACCCGATAGCCTTGTAGCTTTCGGGTTTTTTTATGCACAAAAAAAGGCGACCTCTGCAAGAGGCCGCCTCGTCCGCGTTGAAAAAATCCGGACTGCCTTAGTTCTGAATTATTAGCTTTTGTGTCAAGGTCTTTTCTTTCAATTCGATTTTGATCAGGTAGATTCCTGAAGGGAGTCGTTGAATATCGATTTTATTCATCTTATCCGAGGTTAACTTCAGGGTGCCATCAAGTCCGTAGATTTGGGTCTGTACAAAATCTGTGGCGTCAATGTTCAGGTATGAACTAGCCGGGTTTGGATACACTTCCACAGTTGCCTCAATGTTCTCATTAGCCAGTGGCGCATTCACCTCAAAAGATACGCTTGCCGAAGCTGTATTGTGATTATCACTTCCTGCTTGAGTTGCGGTGATTGTCACTGTGCCGGGAGTGCCATCAAGAGTTACTGTAGTTCCAGTCAGACTCGCCGGGCCTGTTACTTCAAAGCTCAAATCCAGACCAGAAGATGCACTGGCAACCACATCAAATGGCACGTCTGTGGTCAGCTTATCGTCAATTGGGTCTATGCTTACCGTTTGGTCTGTTTTGACTACAGTCAAAGTTCCATTCACCAAAGTGAGCGCATAGTTAGAGGCAGAACCACCAGATAATATGATGTCGTATGTTCCTGCGCCAAGAGCGCCTTTTATCACGCCGGTGTTAGCTGAAATTGTCGGTTCTGCATCCAGATCGGCTGAGGTCTCATTATTCACAAATCCACTATAAGTAAATGTGAGCGTAGGTACGTCATCTCCATAGGTGATGGTGAAGCTGTCTGCTGTGACTTGCAAGGCCGCTTGAGCAATGGTGAAAGTTTTCTGCACAGCCGGAGCTGCCGCAAAATCGTCATCACCTTCCTGATTGGCTTCTATTGTGGCCTCTCCTGCTCCTGTGATTGTCATCACATTTCCATCTATGGAAACAGGGCCGGAGATTACCGAATAGCTTACAGCCAGATTTGAACTTGCTGTTGCTGCCAGTGTCTGGGCTGGCGATCCATAGGCTTGATCATCCAGGTCGGCAAAGGTGATTGTTTGCGCTGTTTTTTCTATCACTTCAAAACTGGTGCTATTGGAAGCAGCGTTGTAGTTGTCTGTGCCTTGCTGGCTTACGGTCACTGTGACTGTGCCTAACGTGCCATCAACTGTCACAGTAGTACCCGCAATTGTGGCAGGCCCTGATACCGCATAACTCAACTCCAGGCCTGTGTCTATGCTTGCGCTTACGTCAAACGGAGCAGCGGTCTGTACCTTGTCGGCGATTGGCGTGATGGTTATTGCCTGATCTGCTTTAGCTATATTGATGGTGATGTCCTCCTGCAAAGGCGCATAGGTAGCATCACCGTCGTTGGAAGCTCTGATAACTGCTGTACCCGCTCCAGTGATTGTAAAAGTGGTTGGGTCGTTGCTGGCACTTCTGCCCAGCGAAGTATTTACCACACTTAGACCTCCGCTTACTACTGTTAACGTCACTGGTAAACCACTGTCAGCCGTTACCGAGATATCAAAATCCGCATCACCAAAAGTTTTATCTGCAACACCAGTGGAAGTGATAGTCTGAATCTGCTTGTCGAGTACCGTAACTATCGCGGTAGCAGTAGCTGAATTTTGATTGGCATCTGTTACCGTCAGGGTGACTGTATTTTCTCCCAGGTCATTGATGTCAAAACTTGTAATATCAAGGCTCTGTGTTAGTGAAGATACATCAGCACAGTTGTCTGAGGAACCATTGTCAATGTCGGCTGGTGTAATGGTGGCATTTCCATTTTCATCTAATATGACGCTGATGTCCTGAGTTACAACCACAGGAGGTGTGTCGTCACCGACAGTAATGGTTATCTCACTGCTGAGTTCCATTTCACACAAACCACATGTTGCATTGCTTGTTTCTGTGATCCAGTCACCGTCTTGCATGTTGACCATAAAGCCATTGGTCTCAGTAGCTGACTTATCTGTTATGGTTGTTCCTGTGCCTTCTTCAAAATCGAAATAAGCTATGGTATTGTCTGATGATACACCCAAACACGCATCACTATTTCCGAGAATGGCCGCTTCGTCAAGTACGGTATTCCAAACTCCTACTTCATCAATGCTGCCTTGGAAATAGCTGGTGTGATAGGCTCCAATGAGTAGTGCCTTTGATGTGGGGCTTAGGGAAGTTCCGCCAGTATTGTTAGCGCTTTCGCTTTCCAGTACACCATCTACATATATCTTCCATTCTCCGGTAGTGATGCTGGCTGTTCCCACGATATAGTGCCATTCATTGTCATTCACCGATGTAGTAGATTGTCCGGATGAGAAGTACACTCCATTTCCAGTTCGTCCATCAAAGACCGCCTTGCCCGACGAGTTGATGGTAAGGAGAAAACCTTTCATACCATCATACTTTGAAACGACTATATTGTTGTAATTGGTGTATCCGGCCTTGATCCATGCGCCTACGGTCACATCGTTTGTTATTCCTCTTGTACCCGTTCCTGCGTTTATGTAGTCATTTTGTCCATCAAAATCCAAAGCATACCGGAGCGGCACTTCATTGGCATAAAACACATTGAAAGTTGTAGTCTCAGTAACTACTCCAGCGTCAAACTCCAGGGCATTTCCGTCTCCGGCTATAGGGCCATCCACAACGCTATTGTCATGGCTGTTTCTCAAGGAGTAATTAAGTCCAGTAAACGAACCAGAAACTGAAATGGTCACATTGTCGGTGTTTCCTGTGCACAAAGCCTCATCTGAGGAGGTGACGGTTACATCATCTACCGCTGAATGCACAGTGACCGTGGCTTCAGCAGAAGTAGTGTTGCCTGCTTCGTCGGTAACAGATAGTGTGATTATTTGCTCACCTATATCATCACAATCAAAAAAGCTCTGACTCAAGCTATAAATGAGATTTTCTGATGACGTACAGTTGTCAGAAGAGCCGTTGTTGACGTCAGCAGCAGAAACCTCTAGCATGGTTCCGGTATAATCAAGTGAAATGTTTTTGGTCACTGCCGTGGGAAATACATCATCGCCAATGGTTATGGTTTCACTCATTACACGGTTACAAGTAAATGAACATGAAATGGCTCCTTCTTCAGTGGAAACTCCACCATTTTTTACCTGGGCAGGTGTGCTGCTAACCAGATCGGTGTATATTGAACCGCTCGCTGTTTCCAGATCAAAATAAAGAACCAGATTCGTTTCCGATCCAGAAAGACATTTATCATAGTCCGCGAGAATCTCCGTAGCGGTCAAAGCTTTATCATAAATTCTAATGTCATCCATCAAGCCACTATACCTCTGAGCTGCAGGAAATGTACTACTGTTCATATGGCCAAAAGTGAATTCGCTGGAAGCACTTTTTACTGGAGCAACTAGCGAAACAGCTCCTTTTTCAACCCCGTTGACAAATACTCTGGAGGCAAGCCCATTGTAAGTTACAGCCAGATGCACATAGGTGCTGTTGGTGATTGGGTTACCTGAAACTGAGTATGCGCCTTGCGTGCCGCCGTTTCCCCGATTATGGAGTACGGTTATGGTGCCAGAGGAATTTTCATAGATCTCAATGTCACTACCAGTGGTTCCCCCAGCATAAAATATTCCATTGTAAAAGGTGCTATTTCCTGATCCACCTAGCTTAACCCAGGCTGATATTGTATAACCCGCGGCATAGTCAAAGCTTCCTGGTGTATTTACCGATAGGTGTGCTGAACCAGAAGACAAATCAAGAGCCTTACCTGAAAAGGGCACTTCTGCATAAACATTGAATGTTGTGTTTTCGCTGATACTTCCAGCGTCAAAAGACAGGCCACTTCCCGTGCCATCGACTGGCCCATCTACTATAGCATCGTCGGCATTATTTCTCAAATAATATTGTGTACCTATGGTTGATCCACTTGTTTGTATGGTTGTTGCAGAACTTCCATTTTCACCATCAAAACAAACGGTAGTGGTATTGCTTGTCAATGAAACATCTTCGATAAAAGAGCCCACAGTGACTGTTGCTGTCGCGGTAGCTGAGAGCCCTCTCTCATCCGTGACTGTGAGTGTAACTTCATTTTCGCCTTGATCCCCACAATCGAACGAGGATTTGGATAAAGTCATGGAAGCGATTCCGCAATTATCTGAAGATCCATTGTCGATCATTTCTGGAGTGATTGCCGCAATGCCTGTTGACTCGTCAATACTCACCGAAAGGTCCTGGGCGATTGCTATGGGAGTGATGTAGTCAGTGAGCGTTTTGGTAGATGTAAACGTGACACTTTCGTTGTTGTAGGTGGCCGTGACGGTAAGGGTTTGGTAACCAGCATCGGCACAGGTAAAGTGTGCCTGATCAAGCGAATAGGTCACTCCATCACAGTCTGTTTTGGATTGGGTAATCATGTCCAGCTCCACATGTGATTCTCCGCTCTCGGTAAGTCCTAGCTGATTTGAATTGAAAACAAAATCCGGTTCTATGGTTATGTTAGCTGATGCAGTAGCGGTTTGTCCTTCACTATCTGTGGCGGTAAGGGTCACTGCATTAACACCGAGATCATCACAAGTGAACAGGGTTTTATCCAAAGTAAAATTGCTAATAAACTCCCCACAATCGTCCGTCGAACCATTGTCAACTGATGCCGGGTTAACGATGACATTTCCGGAGGCGTCAAGTTTTACAGTGATGTCTTTGGCGATAGCTGTAGGGTTGGCCGCTGGCTGGCAGAAACTCTTATATTCAATATCCTCAAGCAATAATCGCTGAACTCCTGAATTGGGACCGGATGTTATTTTGAAGGCTATATTCGTTTGTGTGGCTATCGTGGAGTGGTAGTCTGCAAAATCATATGTATAAGTCTGATATGATCCTCCGAGCGTGTATTTGACCGCTTCAACGAACCCTCCATTGTAATATCCTACACTTAAATATACGGTGTAGGATGTCGCTTTGCGTGCTTTGAAGGTGATCGAGCCTGCGCCGTTTTCAACGTCAGGAGTAATAAGCGTACCAGGGTTGGAAGTTCCCAGTAATGCTAAATTGAGAGCTCCACCGTCCATATACGCTGATCCGCCAACTATTGACCAACAATCAGGTAAGATTGTGTTGTTACTCGGATCAGGTGAGTTGAAGTCTTCGAATAAATTTTGAACTGGCGTGCCACAGTCTTGGGAAAACCCGCGATTGTGTATTCCTATAATGGTTAAAAGTGATAATAATAGTAGCTTTTTCATGGCAGTAGATTTTTAGAACTGCCTTAAACCTAGAATGGGAGCCCGATGATATTTCTGTAGATGAATATTTGACAGGGTCTATCGAATATTCGTCAGACTAATTTTAAAGTTCGTTTTTGTTGCATTGAAAATGAAATCTGAATATTATATCTGGAATAAATCCAATAATCAGAGCAGATCAAGAGCATTCATTAAGGAATCTTTTTTCCTCACGGCTACTGGTAACATGCTTCCATCTTTCATGTGAACAATGCCTCCATCTTTCTTCTCATATCGGTCAAAATGCATGAGGTTGACAAGGTGGGACTGATGAGCCCGGAAAAAGAATTTGCTCTCGAAGAGCGAGTCGTACTCTTTTAACGTCTTGGAGACGATAACCATTTTGTCGCCAACTAGAAAGAACTTGGTATAGTTGGCCTGAGATTCACAGCGTATGATGTCTTTGATAGCTACGAGATACACCGTTTCTGAGTCTTTTAGTACTATTTTCTGATCTAGCAAGGGAGTCTCGCGATTTTGAAACAGTGTCGATACTTTCAGGTTTTGTTCGCTTGTGTCAATGGCTTGCTTTGCTCTTGCGAGAGCACTGGACAATAGCTCCGGATCCACAGGTTTCAATAGATAATCGATGGCGCTAAACTTGATGGCCTTGATGGCATATGCATCATGGCCGGTAATGAAGATCACCTTAAAATCAATTTCTCCGTAAATGGCTAGCAAATCGAAACCAGTACCGTCACCCATTTCCACGTCGAGCAGCAGTAAATCCGGCTTATGGGTTTTGAGACATTCTATACCCGTCTTTACTCCATCAGCTTCCCCCACAATTTCAGCATCGGGAACATAAATGGATAAAAGGGTTTTTAAATTGTCCTTGACAACATTATGATCGTCAATCAGAACTATGCGCATACTTGTCTTTTGGCTAGCAAGTCAAAAATAGATCAAAGGCGTTTCTAAATCTAGTTTTTGTTGGCAATACGCATAAAAATGAGGCGGAATATCTGTATTAATGAGGGAAGTTCATGTTTGTGATGATGTCTTGAAACCTTTTTTCTTTTCTAATCGGGTTGTACCAATGTTCAATCTGTATGAAAGCCAGAAACCAGGATTTGCGCTCATAAGCCTGTTCGAGAAGTTTCAGGGCCTTTTCTTTCTCATTCATGGATATGTGAATGAATGCTCGCTGAACCTGAGGCAAATAATGATTTGTTGATAATGAGTCGTAGATATTGGTCATCGTTTTTGCCAGTTCTATTTCCCCTGCATCGCCAAGAGCATGACCCAATCCGCCACCTACCTCTACTGTACCATCCGACATTTCAAATGCTTTAATGTATGTTTTAATCGACTTTTCATGTTCTTGCATGCCATTGTAGGCCATTCCAAGCCAGTCGTAGCTCCAGGGGATTTGAGGGTCTTTGTCTATGGCCTGTATCATAAGTTTTTCTAACTGTTGGAAATCCTCAAGAAAATAAAACATAGAACCTCTGGCTATAAGGTAGTTGCCTGATTTGTCTTGCATCATTACTGTGTCGGAGTGCGCCAAAGCCTCATCGGTACGTTTCATGGCCATTAGCCACAGGCAGTACCAGTGACGAACGTCAGGGTCGTTGGGGTTTAGTTTGAGTGACTTTGAAAAATCGCTTTGAGCTTTTTGCCAATTCCAGTCAAGGAAATTTAGTTTTCCTGAAAGACCAAAAAAGCGGGCTGACGTAGAATCCAATATTTTAGACTTATTGAAATACAGTTTAGCCTCTTGGAGTAGGTTCGTTCTAGCCTCAAATCCAAAAATGAATTGATATATTCTGAACTCAGCAATAAGACGCAATGCCTCTACATTGCTGTTATCATTCTGAAATGACTCCTTCAGACTGTCAACGGCGGCTTCATAATCGTCGAAAAATAACGCTCCTCTGTGAGTCATCACTTCTGCGGGGAGTTGATAATTGCCCGTTTGGTTACAGCCGGACAATAGACAGAGGGTAAGAAAAATTGAAATGAAGATCCTCATTAATTTAAAGTTTCGGATTTGAGTTTGATGAACCTTGGTCGATAAATATGCGCGTCTTTTTGAATATCATTCCAGAAGTCAAATGTGATTGTATTGTAGCTGATCAGCAGTTCGCCCGGCTTGGACAGATGAGGGTGCGCCTTTGCATTGTATGGAAGAAGGCCTGGAGGGTCATTGACTTCCGGGGTTGTCCAGATTTCTTCTATTGGGCCAAAAGGGCCTACAGGTGAAGTACCAATTCTGATTCCTACTTTATCAGAAACACCTAGAACCTGAAAAACTAAAATGTACCTGCCATCTTGTAAAGGGGTTACACTTAATTCGTTAGATGCTGCGTTTGCGATTTCACCTAAACTTGTAATGTTTTCGGACCATTCGGATCCATTCCAATATCTCCATTGTTCAAAATTTTCAAAATCTGCTGGTTTTACTCTGGCTGCAACCAATGATTTATTTTCACCAATGCAGCCGTAAACGTAAACATAGCCATCAGGAAACGGTGCGCCAGCACCTTCTGTATTGACTAAAATGCCGGCTCCAAGATCACCTTCGCCTACATTTTCATTTTTGAAGTGGAAAGGGGACGGAATCTGTCTATACCCCTCAAACGGAGGAGAGCTTGCGTTATCAATGGCGAGTATGCTGACATTGGGCAGCCTGAAGTCAAAGACATTTGGTCCGGTCATTTCCACATGATAAGCAAAAGCGTAGAAGCGGTTGTTTAGCTCTTGGTTGATGAATCCATCACCAAGCCAGTAGTACTGATCTGGTTTGGAATTGGCATTGTCAGGAACAAAAAAGGTCTCGGGATCACCTTCGGGACTTTTTTTCCACTGAAATTGAATATTCGATGCTAGGGGCTCGATTCCTTCAAAATATGCCACGGTGTTGTTCACCATGACATTGCCAGGCAATGGAACACCTTCTTCATTTACTTCGCCGATGTAAGTGTCTCCGAACCATAGGAGTGTTTTTTGGTTGACTGCTGTGCCCTGTTTATCCACGCCATTGAGTGCGACTGAAAATATGCCGTCTCCGCCAAACCAACCGGATTTTCTGTAGAAAAGGTTAGTCCATTCGGGTGCTGGCTCGGTAGTGTATGCTAATGCGTAAGGTTCTGACGTGTCATAATAAGGTACACGGTCCTGTCTTTGGGGAGTGGAACAGGCGCTGATTATGAAAATTATAATTAGGAACGCAAAATGGGTAAATGCTTTCATGTTATGTTCAAATGTATGAACATACAAGATAATAAATTGTTTTGATATTAAAATGGCAGGCTGACTTTATAGCTGGCGGACTTTGTGTTAGGTATATCTAAACGGAACCTTCAATTCTACTTTAGTGCCCAGTATTTCGCCAGATTCATTTTCTACATTGTCGAGCACGAGTTGAATTTTGTTTTTGAGGGTTTTGTTGAAAAGCGCCATTCTTTCACGGATGATCCTGGACGCCAGAGATTTGTGGCTTTTGCTTTCTGCTGAAAACAGGCCTTTTCCATTGTCCAGTACTTCTATGAAGATGTGATTTTCCGATTTGTGAAATTTGATTTCAATAAGTCCACCTTCTTTCTTGTCGGCAATACCGTGTTCAATGGCATTTTCCACAAAGGGCTGTACAAACATAGGAGGGATGGTGTCTGTTTCGGGATCAATCTGATCATCAATTTCTATACTGTAATCAAAGGAATCGTTTAACCGTAATTTATGGATGTCCAGATAGTTGGTGATCAGTTCTACTTCTGATTCCAGTGGGATGAACTCCTGTCTTGAGCTTTCCAGAATTTCTCTCATCAGTTTAGAAAACTTAGTCAGGTATAGGGCAGCTTTTGGGCCATCATTTTTCAGCATGAAATTTTGGATCGCGAGGAGTGCATTGAAAATGAAATGAGGATTGAGCTGAGATCGGAGAAACCGTTGCTCCAGCTCAGTTTGAGATCGCTCATTCCTCAAGGATCGTTCTCGGTAGAGGAAATAGGCAATGACAATGATGAGGATGAAGACTATCAATCCGATAACGATGGTCTGATTCCTTTGCTGGATCTGCAGCACCTGGATAGAGGCTTGCTGCGATAGTTTGGCTATCTCCGCTTCTTTTCTTTCGGTTTCATATTTGGTCTCCATTTCGGTGAGTTGCTCTGACTTTGCAGCGTCGAGTATTTCTTTGCTAAGCCTCGAGTGTTCAAGCTGTGCCTGATAGGCCTCTGCAAACGCTCCTTTGCCGTTCAGAGCTTCAGCTAAATATTTATATGCATTAGCCAGGTGCTCGCCGCTTTTAAGCCTTTCAGCAACTCGGATGCTTTCGTTTGCATTTTTTTCCGCTAGATCATAAGAGTTTATTCTCAGGTAGTTTAAGGTTTTATCTAAATAAAGCCTTGGTAAGTTAGATTCAGACCCGGACGTCATGGCCACCTGAATGGCGTCTTCAAGAACCTTGCTTGATTCTCTATAATCACCCTTGTTGGTGTATGCGTATGCCAGACCTTGTAATATGAGAACCTGTGCATTTTGATCTTTAAGTTCTTTGTTGACCTGGAGAGCCTGATTAAAATATGCTATCGCTTCTGTGTGTTTTGAACTATCTGATGAAATGTATCCAAGGAATTCTAAAAAAGATATTTCACTTCTACGATCTCCAACTTCTCGCGCAAACTCGAGGTTGGTTTCAAGGCCCTTCACGTCTAATCTCTCAGGGAAATGGTCGTAGTGAATGGTGGCAATGTTTAACATGGCTACTACTCCGAGTTTCGGGATGTCATTTTCCTCTGCCACTTGAAATGCTTTCAAATAGGTGGCCAGCGCAGAGTCTAGTTGACCGGAATGCTGTTGAACTATTCCAATTCCTGAATAAACAGAACTAAGTATCATTGGATCTCCAATTGATTTTGCAATTTTTAGTGCCTTCTTGAAATTGTAAATGCTTGAATCATATTCACCGTTCATCTGAAAAATGAAGCCTACATTATTGAAGAGCTTACCTGAAATTGTAAGAAGGTTTTCTTTTTCAGCGTAATAGCCCCCTTGACGATATAAAATGATGGCACTGTCTGTTTTACCCAGGCAATACATCATGGTTCCGTAGTTTTTTAGTGCATCAACCTGGCCTTGTGGATAGTGTGAATCCCTCAGTTTTGAAGCAATCGATTGATAGGTTTTTCTTGAAAATAGTTCGTTGGAACACGCACTATCAGCCAGTATAAGGTTCAGACTATCAATGTGTTCCTCTGATTGGCAATAAGCGAACGGGGCAATAACCGTCAATAAAAAGATGATCAAAAGATGGCGCACGGAAAAGATTTTGGTTTGGCTTTTTTCGAAAATAGTAAATAGTCGGGGTTTGAATTGTGTTTATGAAAAAATAACCCGGCAATAATTTCAATTTGCAGAAAATTCACTTTATTTGTTGCATCATGATTCTGAACGTCGATATAGTCACCACAATTTCTTTCTGCTAAGCCTTTAGCAGCCAAGACTATATCCATCTGTAATTTTCCTTTACTTTTTAATTTTTAAGAAATGCGTTCAGCAAAATCTATATTCAATTTATTTATTGAGGCACTCAAGGGTTCGGATCAGAGTTTTACATCTGGTAGTATCAATAGGGCCATTTTTCTATTGTCCATTCCCATGATAGCCGAGATGAGTCTCGAAGCTGTATTTGCGGTGGTGGATATGTTTTGGGTTTCCAAAATCAGCACCAATGCAGTAGCGACTGTCGGTTACACAGAGTCGATGATGATGATCGTCTATTCAGTTGCAGTGGGGATGTCTATGGCGGCAACAGCCGTAGTAGCCAGAAGAATTGGAGAGGGGAATCCAGACCGAGCGGCTAGTGCGGGATTTCAATCGATTTTCCTCGGCATAATGGTGAGTCTGGTTTTGGGAATCTTCGGGTTTTTCCAGGCGGAAGAACTATTGGGATTGCTTGGAGCCTCTGATGATGTTATACAGGAAGGAGTAGGATTTACAAAAATCATGTTTTTAGGCAATATGCCTATTTTGTTACTGTTTCTGATCAATGCTGTTTTCCGTGGTGCAGGTGATGCATCTATCGCTATGCGCGCACTGTTTATCTCAAATGGGCTGAACATTATTCTGGATCCGCTCTTGATCTTTGGGCTTGGCCCCATACCGGCAATGGGAATAGAAGGAGCTGCCATAGCCACGACCATCGGTCGGTCGATTGGTGTTGTTTATCAGGTAGTTCATCTGGTAAATGGTAGTTCCAGGATTAGGCTGCTGGTCAGACACGTAGTGATTAGATTCAAAACGATTGTGGAACTAATCCGAATATCCGCCTCTGGTATTGGTCAGTTTCTGATCGAAACAGCCAGTTGGATATTCTTAATTATGTTGATTTCCAATTTCGGTACTGATGCGGTAGCGGGGTATCAGATAGCCTTTAGGGTAATTGTATTTACTATTTTACCTTCCTGGGGAATGTCCAATGCAGCCGCAACACTGGTAGGTCAGAATCTGGGTGCCGGAGAACCGATTAGAGCAGAGACTTCTGTGTGGAGAACAGCTAAGTACAACATGCTTTTTCTAGGAGGCGTGTCTATTTTGTTTTACATCGCTGCTGAGCCTATAATTCAGATTTTTTCTTTGGAACCTCATGTAATTGATGTTGGGGTTTCGGCACTTCGAATAATCTGTATAGGCTATGTTTTCTTCGCTTATGGCATGGTCATAAGCCAGGCGTTCAATGGTGCAGGAGATACCAAAACACCTCTTTGGATTAATCTGGTCGTTTTTTGGGTAATCCAAATACCTCTCGCCTATGTGCTGTCAACAGTTTTAGACTGGAGGGTGAACGGTGTATTGTTTACTATCGCTTTTTGTCATTCACTGCAAGCTGTGATTTGTATTTACCTGTTCAGACGCGGAAAGTGGAAAGACGTCTCTGTCTAAAATGACAATGAAATGAGTTCCAGATTTTTATCGACAACTCGGTAGATCTGGTACTCATTTTCATATTTCAGCATGGCTATTGGCATAGTGGCTGCAAGAGGCCGACCGGTTACCAATTTACCATTCATGTCATAGATATATAGATATGATCCACTAGGGTCTGTCAGTATGATGAAGTTGGTTCCACCTCCTAGCTTGTAGTACTGTGTATATAGGGTCTTGTCAGTGAAGTAGTCTTTTTCGAAGAGCGACTGACCAGACTCTGACAGCACCTCATACTTGCGCTCGGTGTTTCTGAGCAGTACAAAGGATTCCTTTGAAACGTCTGTGATGAGCCTGAAGTCTGTAGAAGCCGCTGGCTTATAAAGTTGATCTCTATTGAGTAAACTTCCTGCAAGACTGATTTCCATGGTTTCACCTGATGTTGTAACCAAATGAATCGATGATGATTTAAGCTCGTTGGTTTCTTTTACGAAAATCTCACTTCTGATGTCAGTGTCCAATACCATCGGGAATTTCTCCATTTGTTCTCCCCGTCGGTTCAATACATTTACTTTACCATTTTTCTGAACAACAATGATTACATCTTTGCGCCCTATTCGGTGATGTTCAGGTGCCTGTACAATAGGAGAATCGAACTTTAGTGGCGACCATCCATTAAGCGGATTGACATCTTTATCCGTTAGGTAGACATTACCTTTGGTGTCCGCTATGGCAAATCTGTAATTTTTAGAATTGTCATAGTCAATGATTTTGAAATGTTCCGCATCCCGCTTTCCAGGGGTGTTTTTAGGAAATCCTGGAATATATTCACCTGTTCTGTCAATGATGTGAATGTCTGATTTTGTCGCAAAAGCGATTTGTAGCTTACCGTTTTTGTAATAATCAATCTGTTCAATATCTGAGATGATTTTGTTTCCAACATCTTTGGACCAGAGGGCATCAAACCCGCTGCTAAAATGGTGGATATGATTCGATGAATCCTGAACAACCACCTCTCTGTCACGTGTGGTGTGGTTGGTGATAATATACGGTTTGGTGGTGATGAAATCCGGCAAAGCTACTGACTCCTGAGTGGTTACTTTGTCTGGAATGCTTCCACTAGGTATATATGGCTGATGTGCTGTGATGTTGGTGTAAAACTTGTTATCCACTGCGCTAAACTGTACGGTGATGAATTCCAGATTTTTTATAGGAAACTGGTATTCTTTAGCAAATCCTGCCCATGAAGATTCAAGCGCTTCAGCGCTCTGAATCCAAGCTCTGGGTGTGTTAATGAACATGCTGAAGTTGGCAGCCTGATTTCCCAGGTCAAGCATTTTTTTAAACTTTAGTGACTTACCCCAGGTATTTTCGTTTTCTATGGAGCGCGTAAAGTTTTTTAGCTGAAGAAGGTTGTTGCAAAAAATCAGATAGTTGCGGTGCTGTATGTAAAAAGAACTTTTGAAGCCAAGGGCAATGTTGCCAAGTAATGCGTAGGGAAACTCATCCACAGGCAACTTTCTTATTTCGTAGTTGCCGTAGTTTTCCACATATACAGTATCTCCTGACTTGGCTGCTTCTCTTTCTGTCATGGAATTGAAGAAATTGAGCGCCTCACCCATATCCTTGATTTCAAGAATAAGCATTCTGTCTTCTCTTGTGGGTCTGCTTTGTTCCAGAGTTATGAGGCCTATTTCTTCATCGACCAGTTGGTAGGCATAGGTCACGTCAAAGTCCTTTTTTTGAAGTAACTCTTCGCGTTTCTTTAATACACCATTATCCGATATCAAACAATAGGACTCTAGCTTGCTGGCAAACTCTTTGGCGTCATTCATATTGTAATGGTACATCCAGGCGGTCTGTGTAGGGATAATCTCTGCCATGTCAAATGCAGACCCTGGGTCTATAGTCATTGTACTGAGAAATTGTGTGGGCTCGTCTAAAAAGGTAAAACCAGAGAGATTAATGTAGTGATCTTCCACTTTGAGGTCAAGAAATGAAGATTTGGCCAGTTCTAAATCAATTTTCTTGTTGACAATGCCATTGATCATTGCGTCATATCTGGATAAGTTCAAGTAAAGGTTGCCTTGATCCCGGGTGAGCTTGGAGACCCTTTGGAGTTCTGAAAATTTCCTTTGAAATGAGTTTATTTCCTTATCCACCACCGTTCTGATTCCATCTTCAACGAGGAATGCTGAGAAACTTCCTATAAAAAAATTCTTGTAGAAGATAAAAGTGAAGGCATCAGGGCTGCCTTGTATTTTCAACTCGGTAATGGTGAAATCAAGGTATTCTCTGGTTTTGATTGAATATCCCAAATTTCTAAAATAGGCCAATGCCTTACTGACAAATGCGTGTTTGCCAAGCTTGTCTATGTCAACGATATACAAGAAGTCATACCCCGAACTGGAAGTTTGGTGTAGTGAAATCAGGGTATTTGTGTTTTTGAATAGACTTTTGAAGTTGCCTTCTCCGGCAAGTGTGTCAAGTATGTCTAGATTTTCTTCCATGGAAGAAAATAATGGGAGGGAGATTATGTTTTTCCAAACTCCGGTTTGTTTAACATCTTCAAGAGTAGCAAACGGAGTGGAAGATTCGTAAACGACAAGTGCGTTTTGAGGGACGAATGACCAGTTGGTGAGGTTGGCGTCTTTTACCCATTTGGTATAGGTAAAATAACCAGCGCCACCAAGAAGAAGGATCGCAATAAGGATAAGTAACTTCTTCAAAGGCTGATTTTATTACGCAAGATAGTAAGTATTCAATTTTATCCTAAATGTATTGGAGCATCTACAATCGAATTTAGGATATATAGGTTAGTTTATTAGATGGATTCCTTTGTTAGTGTGTTGAATAGTTTGTCTATTTCTATTGGCTTAAGCAAAAAACCGTCAAAATAGGGTGAGAATAGTTCGCGTTGACTTGCGGTTATATCTGCTGTGAGGGCATAAATAGGGGTGCCACAGTTGGGGTTCGAAGTGGCTCTAATGCTGCGCGTGGCGTCAAAACCATCAAGGTTTGGCATGTGGATATCCATCAGGATAAAGTCAAAAATTTTGGTGCCGGAAAGCTCTACTGCCTCCAGACCATCTTTAGCATGCTCTACGTTTAGTCCCCATTTGGATAAAAGCTTAATTGAAACCAGGGCGTTGATCATATTGTCTTCAGCCATTAATACGGTTTTTCCGTTCAGGTCATCAGAAATTTCAACTGTATTGGATTTGTGGTTAATGCCATGGTCAAGGTTTATTTGAAAGAAAAACCGTGATCCCTTACCAATAGTACTTTCTACGTCAATATTACTTCCATGAAGATGTACCAGTTTTTTTACAATGGCCAATCCTAGCCCTGTACCCTGATGTTTTCGGGTAGTGTAGGATTTAGATTGAGAAAAACTATCAAAAATATCATTGAGAGATTTCTCAGCAATACCCATACCTGTATCAGATATGCTTATTTCAAGTTGGTCAGATTTAGCTCCTTTTCTAAGTAACCTTACGCCCATAGAAACTTCGCCCTCATCGGTGAATTTGATGGCATTACTGACAAGGTTGCCCAGTATTTGAGTGATTTTGGTCTCGTCAATTTTATAGAACCTTTTGACCGTTTTGTCAATATTTAATTTGATCTCGATCCCCTTTTCCCTTGCGAGGTTTTTGTAGGCATTGCGAATGTTTTCTAGTAGCGACAACAGGTCTCCGGAGGTTGGATCCAGGGTAACTTTCCCAGCATCCAGCTTACTGAAGTCAAGAATGTCATTGATAATTCTGAGAAGATTGTTGGAAGAAAACTTGAGGGATTTTAGCAACTCATCATCGTTGTTGTCAGATTTATCCTCCAACAGAGAAGTGATGGTAATGACAGCATTTAGAGGAGTGCGAATCTCATGGCTCATCGTGGATAGAAATTCTTGCCTTACCCGAGACGATTCTTCAGCCAGATTCTTTTTCTCGAGAATTTCGGCTTTTTCGCGTTGCATCTCAGCCTCTTTTTTGAGCCTTTCCATAGATGTGAGCGCTTCATAGCTTTCAATTATTTTTCGGGTTTGGCTATTTATAACGCTTTCTTTTTCTTCTAAATATGTTTCTAAGTACTTAAGTGCCCGAACATGATTTTGCTTGTGCTTAAAAATTTCATATAGCTGGTAGTTGCACTTAAACTTGATGATGACAATGTTGAATTCTGTAGAGAATTTTAGTGCCTCATTTAGCACTTCCTCCGCTTTATCCAACATATTCATTTTAGTATAGAGCACACCCAGTTTATAAAGCACCATAGCTCTTCCAAGCCGTTCGCCCATGTCTTGGTGGATTTTTAAGGACTCCAGGTAAAGCTGTTTTGCAACCTCAAATTCACCAGTTTTGGCATAAATTTTAGCTTTTCCATATATGGCAAATGCCAAACCTCTTGTATCGCCTGTTTTGTTTTTCATGGCGATTGATCTTTCTATCAGCTCAGTGGCTTTGGGTACATTTCCTTTGTTCAGGTAGATGCCTGATAGTGGGTTGTAGGCGTTAGACTCGAGATTGAGATCCTTAACTTTTTGTGCTGCTGATATCGATCTTTCGTAAGAAATGACGGCACTTTTTTCGTCACCGAAATACTCGTAAATAGTCCCAAGGGATTTGTGCACACGTGCCTGATTATGCATATCCCTGAGCTCTTCGAAAATAGTAAGGCAGTCAATCAGGTAAACCAGAGCCTGGTGATATTTGTCCGTCTTGTAGTAAACTCCTGCGATGTTGTACTTCACCTCGGCAATGCCGGGTTTGTACTTTTCCTTTTCGAAAAGTGGCAGAGCTTCTGTGCCAAGCTTTATAGCGCGTTCGTACTCGCCAAGAATCATGTGATACAAAGAAAGACGTGACGTGCACTTGGCCATTAGCAGGTTGTCCTGCATTTTCTGACTTATGGACATGGCCTTGTTGGTCAAATCCATGCTGCCCTGAAGGTTGTTTATTCTTATAGAATAAGCTTCTTCGAGCAGCTGAACTACATGATCAGTATTTAATTCAGCGGTTGGTTGCATGTTTCTGGCGAGACAGTGATGCCTAAGGGTTCATTAAAGTAAGCAAATTAAAAATTCCGATGAAATACGGAATCAATTATATGACCGAGTAACGAACTGGAAAAATGCTGATAAATAAAAAAGCCCTGACTAGTCAGAGCTTTTATTTAAAATCAATTAAAACTCGAATTAAGAAACTCTCGATTGAGCCGGGCGATGTTCGTCAGGCTGATTTCTTTGGGGCATTCAGCCGAGCAGGCGCCTGTGTTGGTACAAGCGCCGAAACCTTCGGCATCCATCTGGGCTACCATTTTTTCAGCTCTCATTTTTCGCTCCACCTGGCCTTGCGGCAAAAGTGCATATTGAGATACTTTCGCAGAGACAAATAGCATAGCGGAAGCATTTTTACAAGCCGCTACACATGCTCCACAGCCGATACAAGTAGCCGCATCAAATGCGTGATCTGCGTTTTCTTTGTTTATAGGAATAGCATTGGCGTCCTGAGTGTTTCCAGAGGTATTCACCGAAACGTAACCTCCTGCATGTTGAATACGATCAAATGAAGTCCTATCTACAACCAGATCCTTGATCACAGGAAATGCCTTTGCTCTGAACGGCTCAATATAGATGGTGTCTCCATCTTTGAATTTTCTCATGTGCAGCTGGCATGTCGTGATGGCAGAGTCAGGTCCGTGCGGCTTACCGTTGATTTGTAGTGAGCACATTCCACAGATTCCCTCGCGGCAATCGTGATCAAAGGCTACAGGCTCTTCATCTTTTCCTACCAGTTCGTCGTTGAGTATGTCCAGCATCTCCAAAAAGGACATGTCTGGCGAAACATTTTTGATGTCATAATCCACGATTTTACCTTTATCGCTGCTATTTTTTTGTCTCCAGATTTTCAGTTTCAAATCCATATTATCGTATGTTTTTGTACAGCCGCTGCTGTTACTTGTAACTTCTTTCTTTTACTTCAATGTCCTTGTACTCAAGGGTTTCTTTGTGAAGGACTGCCTCGCTTGGCTCACCTTTAAACTCCCAGGCCGCCACGTATTGGAATTTAGGGTCACGCTTGGCTTCACCTTCTGCGGTCTGGTGCTCCTCACGGAAGTGACCTCCACAGGATTCTTCTCTGTGAAGCGCGTCTTTTGCGAAAAGCTCACCCAACTCAAGGAAGTCTGCTACACGCCCTGCTTTGGCCAGCTCTTCATTGTACTCATCCATACCGCCGGGCACTTTCACTTCTTTCCAGAATTCTTCCCTGATTTCTTTTATTTCCGTAATAGCTTCCTGTAGACCCTTGGCGTTTCTCGCCATACCTACTTTATCCCACATCACTTTACCTAGTTTTTTGTGGAAATAATCTACTGACTTGGAGCCGTTGTTGTTTACAAGTTTTTCTAATTGTTCACGCACCGATTTTTCGGCTTCATCAAACTCAGGTGAATCCGTTGGGATCTTGCCAGTTCTGATATCAGCCGAAAGGTAATCTCCAATTGTGTAAGGGAGCACGAAATAGCCATCGGCCAGTCCCTGCATCAGCGCCGAGGCGCCCAGTCTGTTTGCTCCGTGATCGGAGAAGTTTGCTTCACCAACTACGAAACATCCCGGGATGGTTGACATCAAGTTGTAGTCAACCCAGGTTCCACCCATGGTGTAATGCACAGCAGGGTAGATCATCATCGGGGTTTCGTACGGGTTATCATCAACAATCTTCTCGTACATCTGAAAAAGGTTGCCGTATTTGTTTTTGATGACTTCCTTACCCAGTTTTTTCACTAACGACATGTCGTCTTCATCCAGTCCTTTGAGGTGGGCTTGCTCCTTGCCGTATCGTTGGATTGCCGCAGCAAAATCAAGATAAACAGCCTCTCCGGTAGCATTCACACCAAAACCAGCATCACATCTTTCTTTAGCAGCGCGAGAGGCCACATCTCTTGGCACCAGATTACCGAATGCCGGGTATCTTCTTTCCAGATAGTAATCCCGATCTTCTTCTGCCAGCTCTGTAGGTTTAAGCTTGCCAGCTCTGATAGCTTCTACATCTTCTTTTTTCTTTGGTACCCAGATCCGTCCATCATTTCTGAGCGACTCTGACATCAAAGTCAGTTTGGATTGATGATCACCGGAAACCGGAATACATGTGGGGTGAATTTGCGTGTAACATGGGTTTGCAAACCAGGCTCCTTTTTTATGGATTTTCCATGAAGCTGAAACGTTGCTACCCATTGCGTTGGTAGAAAGGAAAAAGACGTTACCATATCCTCCAGAGGCAATAACCACGGCATGCGCTGAATGTCTTTCGATTTCGCCACTTACCAAATCACGAGCAATAATGCCTCGGGCTTTCCCGTCAACCATTACCAGCTCCACCATCTCGTGGCGATTATACATTTTTATTTTACCTCGGGCTATCTGACGGTTCATGGCCGAATAGGCTCCCAAAAGCAGTTGCTGACCTGTTTGACCCTTTGCGTAAAAAGTCCTTGAAACCAAAACACCCCCAAAAGATCGATTGTCAAGAAGCCCACCATAGTCACGTGCAAACGGAACCCCCTGAGCTACGCATTGGTCAATGATGTTTGCAGAAACTTCAGCCAAACGATATACATTGGCTTCTCTGGCTCTGTAGTCACCACCTTTCACAGTGTCATAAAACAGCCTGTAGGTAGAGTCACCATCACCCTGATAATTTTTTGCTGCGTTGATTCCCCCTTGTGCCGCAATAGAGTGCGCACGTCTTGGTGAATCTTGAAAACAAAATGCTTTTACGTTGTAACCAAGCTCTGCGAGGGTGGCTGCAGCTGAGCCTCCAGCCAAACCTGTTCCTACAACGATGACATCAATAAGTCTTTTATTGGCCGGGTTGACCAGATTGATATGGTCTTTGTAGTTGGTCCATTGGTCGGCAATTGGGCCTTCCGGCAATTTTGAAGGGAAATTAGAACCTATTTGCATGACTTAAATTAATGATTGATAAAATGATAAATCGCAATAAATATGAATCCTAAAGGGATGATGATGGCATAAGCCTCAGTGAATTTCTTGAATCCAGAGGTGAACTTATTGTTGATGCCGATGGACTGAATAGAGGACTGAAAGCCGTGAAGCAAGTGCAAAGCAAGTAAGATAAATGCTATAACGTACGCTATTACCCTGGCTGGGCTTTGGAATTTGTGAACGAGTTCGCCGTAGTAGCGCTCTGTATCCGGAGCTAGCTGCTGAACATATTTATAATTCATCTCAGGGACCCAAAAATCTATGAAGTGGAGTGCTAAAAAAGCCAGTATGACCAAGCCACTGTAGATCATGTTTTGAGACATCCAGGTTGCGTTCCCTTTGTCCTTCTTTGCGTATTTGGCTGGACGAGAAGCTCGGTTTTTGGCCTCTAGTACAAAACCCATGACAAAATGGAAAACAACAGCTGCTATCAGGATAGGCTGCATGAGAAACTGTACAACCGGATTGGTGCCCATGAAGTGAGACGCCTCATTGAATGCATCTGCGCTGATCACCGAAAGCATATTGGTGGTGAGGTGCATCAGTAAGAAGAATACCAGAAAAAGAGCGGAAAGCGCCATAGCGAATTTTCGTCCTATGGAACTGGAGAAAGTATTAGAGAACCAACTCATAATGTTATCTTGAATTTCATTTTTGTGCGGAACCAAAGGTACTTCCCCAGCGCCATCCATACAATTCAAAGTCTTATTTTGATTGTGTCTAAATAACGATCAGATTGTTTGCAAGAATTGTTTTGTGAATGTGAGAAAAGTTCTCGAATTGTGAACCCGATTGTTTGGTTTTCTTGTTCCGCTAGTCTGATGTCGTTGCTATGTTTGTGTTAAATTGTTGAGCAATCGAATTTTGTCTGAACAATTCGGTGAAAATTTCAATGACTTTTCGCCGTTAGTTAAGTAATTATGCTTTTCTGATTGTTTGAAATAAAAAACTGCAGATTGAAAACATTTTACAAATTACTCCTTCCAATTATTACCCTGATGCTTTGGTATCCTTCGGCTCACGCCACCCATATTAGGGCAGGAGAAATTACGGCAGTTAGAACCGGGCAGTTGGAGTATAGGTTTACGGTGACAGGTTTTCGCGATACGGGTTCTGATATTCCGTTTGGGGGCGGTCTTCTTAGTTTAGGAGATGGAACACAGGTCACTGGGCCGTTTAATTTTGCTGAGCCCGTGGCACTGGGAAACGACGTGGAGATGGTGAGCTTCACCTACACGCACAGCTACCGTGCTCAGAATGGCAATGGTTACCTGGTGAGCTATCAGGAGGACTATCGAAATCAAGGGATCATTAACATGGACAATTCAGTGGGCACTACGTTTTTTGTAGAGACACTCATTATTATAGATGGATTTTACGGCCTCAACGATACCCCGGTACTCACCGTACCACCTATTGACTATGCAGCTGTGGGGGCGCAATTTATCCACAACCCCGGGGCTTATGACCCTGATGGAGACAGCCTGGCCTACAAATTTGTGACACCCAAGAAAAATGCATCCAGTAGTGTTGATAATTACAGGGAACTCATTAATCCCGAGTTTTATTCCAATTTTGCCACTGGTAGTGAAGATGGTAATCCACCTACGCTGACCATCAATCCTGTGACCGGGGATCTTATATGGGATGCGCCTGGAGATGGTTTTGTTGCGATAAATGGGGATGAACAAAGAGAATACAATGTGGCCTTTATGGTGGAGGAATGGCGAGAGATCGCCGGGCAATACAGACTCATGGGATATGTGGTGCGTGATATGCAGATCATCGTGACGGAGACCGATAATGAGCGTCCAGTAATTACGCCTCCTGAAGACGTGTGTGTGGAAGCAGGTCAGCAGGTGAAAACTCAGGCTCTGGCAACAGATCCGGATGGGCAGCCAGTGAAGTTAGAAGCTTATGGAGGTCCCTTTGAAGTTGCAAATTCAGCTATTTATTCACCTGACACATTCCAGAACGTTTTGCCTGCAGTACTGAACTTCGAGTGGAATACTACCTGTGCAAATGTGAGAGAGCGGCCTTATGAGGTGCAAATTAAAGCCACGGACAATCCTGAAATCGGACCAAGTCTGGTTGAATTTGAAACTTTTCAAATCACTGTAGTTGGGCCACCACCTACAGGTCTTACGGCAGAGGTTTCCTCAGGGAGAAGTATGCAGCTCAGCTGGGATGATTATTCATGCAGTGAGGCTAGCGATATGCAAATCTGGAGGAAAACCGGAGAGTTTGATATAGAGCTGGATGAATGTCAGGTGGGTATGCCCGCCAATACCGGTTACCAACTTGTTGACGTGGTTGATATTTCGGAAACTTCTTATTTGGACACCAATAATGACAATGGACTCTCAGCAGGCGCAACCTATTGTTATCGATTAGTTGCAGAATTCCCGCTTCCAGAAGGTGGGCTAAGCTATGTTTCTGCTGAAGCATGCGACAGTGTAATTATAGATGTGCCGGTAATCACCAATGTGGATGTGCGCTCTACGAGCGAGACGAACGGACAAATAGAAGTCCGGTGGGTGCCTCCTTATCAGATTGATCAGGTGCTTTATCCACCAAATTATACCTACGATTTGTTTAGACGATCAAATGAATCAGGAAGTCCGTTTACTCAACTCACTGATAAAACGCTCGATACTACATTCATCGATTCAGGACTTAATACGATGGATTTGCAGTACACATATTTTGTTCGATTTTATAGCGACAGTGACATTAATGTGGTTGTGGATTCATCCGCCACTGCATCCTCAATTAGGTTAGAGCTTCGTCCGCTGGTTCAGGCTATCCAACTATCATGGGATGGTGATGTGCCATGGTCACTACGATCCACAAAGCATCCATATCATTATATTTTCAGGGATAGAATTGATGCTGCAGATCAATCTGAACTTGTGCTCATTGATTCTGTAGATGTTACACAATCCGCCCTGCAATACGTAGATGCGGGTCAGTCAAATGGTATCACCTTACTGGATAGTCTGGAGTATTGTTATTTCGTTACCACAAATGGAACCTATGATAACGTGCTACTTCCAGAGCCACTGGTGAACAAGACCCAGATTAGTTGTGCACAGCCCAATGACACCATACCGCCATGCACACCACCTAATCTAAGTATAGCTCCTGATTTTGAGTGCGAAGCTTTTCTGTCTGGCCAGCCTTGTGATAATAGTGTTTTTCAAAACAAAATCATTTGGGATATTGATGACAATCCCGATTGTGACGATGAGATTAGAACGTATAATATCTATTTTTCAGAAACTGGCGAAGAGGGATCTTTTGAGCTTATAGGAACCTCAGTTGCAACCGAGTTTATTCACTACAATCTTGATTCCTTTAAAGGTTGCTATAAAGTAGGAGCAGTGGATAGGTCGGGTAATGAGAGTATCCTTACTGAGCAAATTTGCAATGACAATTGCCCTTTCATTCGCTTTCCTAACGTATTCACCCCAGATGGCGACAATGTAAATGATGTTTACACGCCTAAATATTCTGGCGGAGATATCCAGGTCACGGACTTTAACTACAACAATTGCCCAAGATTCGTTTTAGAACTTGATTTTAGAGTGATGGACAGAACAGGTAATTTGGTTTTTGATTACTCCACACAAGATAGTAACGAAAATGATTTTTTGATCAGGTGGAATGGTAAAAGCAATCAGGGGCTGGAACTTCCTGCAGGCGTGTATTATTATGAAGCCATTGTGTTATTCAATGTCTTCGATCCTAAAAAAGCTAAGCAACAGTACAAGGGATGGATTCAGCTGGTGAAATAGATCCAAATAGTCCTGTCGTTTTGTTTGATGGTGTGTGTAATCTCTGCAACTTCTTTGTCAACTTTATTATAGACCATGACCGAAAGAACGACTTTCTTTTCGGTTCACTTCAGTCCAAAGAAGCCAAACGCATCCTTCTAAAATATTCGCAGAATACAGATCAGATGAAGACGGTGGTATATATAGAAGATGGTGTCATATACACCAGAAGCACAGCAGCATTGAGTGTGCTGAAAAAACTAGGGATGCCCTGGTCTGTATTTTTTGTATTCATGGTCATTCCAAGAGGGTTTCGCGATCAGATTTACGATTGGATTTCCACAAATAGGTACAGCTGGTTTGGTAAAAGAGACGCCTGTCGTGTGCCTACACCGGAACTGCGACAAAGATTTCTTGATTCTTGATATGTTTTCTAATTTTGCCCCCCAAATTAAATCAACTACATGAAGGCATACGTTTTTCCCGGACAGGGAGCACAGTTCCCAGGAATGGGTAAAGATTTATATGAAAGTTCTGAAAAAGCTAAAGCACTTTTTGAGCAGGCAAATGAGATTTTGGGTTTCCGGATTTCTGATATCATGTTTGAAGGTACGGCTGATGAGCTGAAACAAACAAAGGTAACCCAACCCGCCGTGTTTTTGCATAGCGTAATATCTGCATTGGTGTCTGATGATTTTGCTCCTGAGATGGTTGCAGGTCATTCTCTGGGAGAGTTTTCATCTTTGGTTGCCAATGGAGCCTTGAGTTTTGAGGATGGTTTGAAGCTGGTTTCTCAACGTGCCCAGACAATGCAAAAAGCTTGTGAGCTCCAAGAGTCGACAATGGCTGCTGTTTTGGGATTGGAAGATGCTGTTGTTGAAAAAGTTTGTAATGAAATCGAAGAAGTAGTTGTGGCTGCTAACTACAATTGTCCGGGACAATTGGTGATCTCAGGATCTGTGAAAGGTGTGGAAATGGCTTGCGAAAAGCTAAAAGAAGCTGGAGCGAAACGTGCTTTGATGCTGCCGGTAGGAGGAGCTTTTCACTCCCCAATCATGGAGCCTGCCAGAGAAGAATTGGCGGAAGCCATCAGGAATACGGAGTTTTCAGCTCCTAAATGCCCTATTTACCAAAATGTAGACGCCCGGCCTCATACTGATGTTGAGGAAATAAAAGCCAATCTTGTGGCACAGCTCACAGGAGCCGTGAGGTGGACGCAAATTGTTCAGGCCATGTTGGCCGATGGAGCTTCTTCTTTCGTGGAGTGTGGTCCAGGTAACGTGCTTCAGGGGTTGGTCAAAAAGATAGACAGAGCAGCGGAAACCAGTCATCTATAATGCTATCATTCAGGCGATATATAGGTTTGCTTTCTTTAATAGTCCTGTTGACTGTTAGTGGCTGTCGCAAGGGGCCTTCTAACTCCAAGCGCCAGATCAAAAAAGGTAAACCAATTCCTTGCCCACTAAAAGACTGCTGATTTGACCAGAATCAATATTGCCATTGACGGCTACTCCGGAACGGGTAAGAGTTCTACTGCCAAGGCAGTTGCAAAGGCCCTGGGTTATGTCTATATAGACAGTGGCGCCATGTATCGAGCCACTACGCTTTATTTTATTCGGCAGGCCATTGATATTCAAAATCCGGAGAGCGTATCCCAAGCCCTGGCTCAACTTTCACTATCATTTGATGGGAGTGAAATTAGTATCAACTCCCAGAATGTGGAGGACTCCATAAGAACAATGGAAGTCAACGAAAAAGTGAGCCATGTAGCAGCCCTGCGCAATGTGCGTGTAGAAATGGTGCGCCAGCAGCAGGCGATGGGGAAAGACAAAGGTGTGGTGATGGACGGTCGCGATATTGGTACGGTTGTTTTTCCAGATGCAGAACTGAAAGTTTTCATGACCGCCAATGCCGAAGTAAGAGCTCAGCGCAGAATGGAAGAGCTTAGCCATAAGGGAATATCAGAGGAACTTTCGGTGATCAAAAATAATTTACTCGAAAGAGATAAAATTGATAGCTCTCGTGAGGAGTCGCCGCTGATAAAAGCTGATGATGCCATAGAGGTGGACACCTCTGACTTGACATTTGAAGGCCAAGTGAGTAAAATTGTAAAGTTGGCAAAAGCCAAAATCAATGAAAATTGAAATAGACCAGCATTCAGGTTATTGCTTTGGGGTTGAGTTCGCCATTCAGATGGCAGAAGATGAACTTGCCGATTCCGATGAGCTCTATTGTCTTGGAGATATTGTGCACAATAGTATGGAGGTTGAGCGCTTGTATAACAAAGGCCTTCGGACTATCACTCACGAAGAACTAGCCACAATACACAACGCCAAGGTGTTGATCAGGGCACATGGAGAGCCTCCCGAGACTTACAAGACGGCTATTGAAAACAATCTCGAGTTGATTGATGCTTCATGTCCGGTTGTATTAAAACTCCAAAATCGAATCAAATATTCCTTTGATAAGTCTAGCAGTGATAAAGGTCAGATCGTGATTTATGGCAAGGAAGGTCATGCAGAAGTGATAGGTCTTACTGGTCAGACTAACAATGAGGCTATCATCGTTTCGTCGGCGGAAGACTTGGAGAAAATTGATTTTTCACGCCCAGTCATCTTATATAGCCAAACCACAAAAAGTACCAAAGGATTTTACACCATCAAGTCATTGATTGAGGAGCGAATCAAAGCCCTTAAGGGAAATTTGAAAGTTGAGGACTTTCAAGCCAATGACAGCATTTGCCGACAAGTATCAAACCGGGAGCCAAAAATGCTGGAGTTCTCATCCCGTCATGATGTGATCCTTTTTGTAGCCGGAAAGAAAAGTTCCAATGGTCGAGCATTGTTCAATGTTTGCTTGCAAAACAATCCGAGAAGCTATTTTATTGAGAGCGAAAAGGAAATAGATATGAGTTGGCTCTTACCGGAAGATTCCATTGGAATTTGCGGAGCAACATCTACGCCAGGCTGGCTCATGGCTCAGGTAAAGGATTATGTACTGTCCAAACAAGCGGTAGAAGAGGGTATTTAGATCCTATTTTCATAAGGGTGAAATACTTTTTTATCAATTTCCTCAAACATTTCATTTGAACATTTTTTTACTATTTTTGCAGGGATTTTTAAGCACACCGATACATTAAAAATGTCGAAAAACGTCAAGCTAAAGAAGGGTTTTAACCTAAACCTCGCCGGAAAACCGGAAAGTAAAATCACCGAAATATCTCAACCTGAAACATTTGCTCTGAAGCCAACGGATTTTCTTGGAATCGAGATGCCAAAGCTGGTTGCCAAAGAAGGTGATACTGTAAAAGCAGGATCGCCTGTTTTTTACGATAAGCCTTTTGAAAATGTGATGTTTTGCTCGCCTGTGAGTGGTGAGATTGTGGAGATCAAAAGAGGAGAGAAAAGAAAAATACTCGAAATCAAGATTCTTGCCGACAAGGAGGTTGAATTCGAGAGTTTCAAAAGTTACTCAGTTTCAGATCTGTCCTCTCTTTCTAAAGAAGACGCTGCGGCCCAAATGATGGCTGGTGGAGTTTGGCCTGGGATCATCCAAAGACCTTATGGTATAGTTGCTGATCCGTCGGATTCACCAAAGGCGATTTTCATTTCTGCATTTGATTCTAGCCCGCTTGCGCCAGATTATGGGTTCATGCTGCAGGGTAAAGAGCAGTTTTTTCAAGCAGGACTTGATGTGCTTAAAAAGTTTACCACTGGTTTGGTTCACTTAAACATCGATGGTGGAGCTGAAGTGCCACAGGTATTTGCTCAAGCTGAAGGTGTTGAGATTAATAAATTCACAGGAGCGCACCCGGCCGGTAATGTCGGTGTTCAAATACACCATCTAGACCCTATCAACAAAGGCGACATTGCCTGGACGACTACTCCTTACTTCGTAGCTCAGATTGGTCAACTTTTCCTGGAAGGGAAATATGATGCATCCAAGTTGGTAGCGTTGACAGGATCAAGTGTTAAAAATCCTTCTTACTTAAAGACTTTTGTAGGTGCTCAGTTGAGCAAACTAACAGAAAACAACATTGAGGAAGGCAAGCACAGATTCGTTTCCGGAAATGTACTTTCTGGTGAAGCAGTAGGGAAAGAAGGCTACTTGGGATTTTATCATAATCAAGTAACGGTTATTCCTGAGGGTGATTATGAAGAGTTCCTTGGTTGGATCCTTCCATCAGCGAAAAAATTAAGTTTCCACAAAGCATTTGGTCTTTTGTCTTTCCTAAATGGAAAAGAATTTGAGGTAGATACCAATACTCACGGAGAACAAAGAGCATTTGTGGTTTCTGGAGAATTTGAGAAGGTATTGCCGATGGACTTGCTCCCTACTTACCTTTTCAAGGCTATTTTGGCCAATGATTACAATGACATGGAGGCTCTTGGCATTTTTGAAGTGATCGAAGAAGATGTAGCGCTTTGTGAATTCATAGATCCTTCCAAAAATGATCTACAGAAGATTTTGAGACACGGAATTGATTTAGTTCAACATAGCTAATAAAGTTTAATGAAGTTATTACAAAACTTATTTGACGGCATTAAGCCGCACTTCGAAAAAGGGGGAAAGCTGGAGAAGTTTCATACGCTCTATGAAGGGCATAGAACTATCGCCTTTGCTCCAGACATTACTACCGGTCAAAAAGGAACACAAATCAAAGACGCAGTTGATCTTAAGCGTTTGATGTTCACAGTGGTAATTGCGATGATTCCCTGCTTACTATTCGGTATTTGGAATGTAGGACATCAGCATTTTATTTCTACTGGAGTTGAAGCAGAACTGATCGATAAACTTTGGATAGGAGCAATTGCAGTTATTCCGATTTTGATCGTTTCTTATGCGGTTGGTTTGATCACCGAATTTATTTTTTGTGTGATAAGAAATCACCCTGTCAGCGAAGGATTTCTTGTTACCGGGATGCTTATCCCTTTGGTTCTCCCTCCAACTATTCCACTTTGGCAAGTTGCTTTGGCAACAATATTTGCTGTTGTTATTGGTAAGGAAGCCTTTGGTGGCACTGGAATGAATATTTTGAACGTGGCTTTAACAGCAAGAGCTTTCTTGTATTTCGCCTACCCTTCTCAGATTTCTGGTGAGGTTTGGACTTATTTTGGTTCTGCTGCTCCGGTTGATGGTTATAGCGGTGCTACGGTTTTGTCATACGGCGCTAGTGCAGTGGCAAATGGTACAGATATGTTGTCGGACATGGCTGGTCACTGGTATGCGGGTATGTTCGATTTCTGGAATATGTTCATAGGAATTATCCCGGGATCAATAGGAGAGACATCCACACTGGTTTGCTTGATAGGAGCATTTATACTCGTAGCAACTGGCGTTGGGAGCTGGAAAATTATATTCAGTGTTTTTGCTGGAGCATTTGCAATGGGTACATTGTTCAACGTAATCGGAGGAAACTCCTTCCTTGAGATGCCAGCTCATTATCACCTTGTTTCTGGTGGTTTGGCTTTCGGTGCTGTGTTCATGGCAACTGATCCTGTTTCGGCAGCTCAGACCGAAACGGGCAAATGGATATACGGATTTTTAATTGGAATACTTACAGTACTGATAAGAGTGGTGAATCCGGCGTACCCGGAAGGAATCATGTTGGCAATCTTGTTTATGAACGTATTTGCCCCACTTATTGATTACTATGTAGTAGAAGCTAACAAAAAAAGAAGACTGAAGCGTGCAACGATCTAATACCTACATCATTATTTTCTCGATCGTCCTTACAGTGATTTTGGGCGGATTGTTATCCTTGGCGTCAGTAGGACTGAAGCCGGCTCAGGAAAAACAAGTTGAATTGGATACCAAGAAGAAGATTCTTGGTGCCGTAATGGATATCTCCGGGATCAAAGATCCAAATGAGCTTTTAAGCCTTTACGATGAAAGGGTTGAGTCTGTTGTCGTGGACATAGATGGCAATAAGGTAACCGAAGATGCGAAGGGAAACCCTGTAATTGCCGAGAAGGTGAATATCCAGAAAAATAGTCGATTTGATAAGGAAGAAAGACTTTATCCTGTTTACATGTTCAAAAAAGAAGATGGGTCAATAGGAGCCTATATTTTTCCAATGTTCGGAAAGGGTCTTTGGGATTGGATTTCAGGATATATGGCGTTGGATTCAGATTTAAATACAATTAAAGGTATTGCATTTGATCACAAAGCTGAGACTCCAGGACTAGGTGCGAGAATTACCTCAAATGAAATTCAGGATAGGTATGTCGATAAGAAGATTTTTAATAGCGATGGGGAATTGGTTGCTGTGAGTATGGTGAAAGGAGAGGGACATCCAAGCCTGACCGTTCATGAAGTTGATGGAATGTCGGGAGCGACATTGACAGGTAAAGGAGTGAACAATATGCTGAAGGACTACCTTGAATGCTACAAACCATTTATTGAAAAGGTACAATCAGGTGAAGCAAGTCTTGCCCTCAATTAATAAAGGAATATGAGTACAGATACTGTAGAAGTACAAGAAGAAAAGAAAGTAAAAGCTCCTTCTGAGCCTTTACTTTCTAAGAGAAGAAAGCAGATTGTAAAGGATCCTTTGAGCGAGGATAACCCTATTACCATTCAGGTATTGGGTATTTGTTCTGCACTTGCCATTACAATCAAAATGGAGCCAACTATCGTTATGTCGATAGCGGTAATCTTCGTGATTGTTTTCTCCAACTTGATCATTTCAGTGATGAGAAACCTCATCCCCGGTCGGGTCAGGATTATAGTACAGCTTGCCGTTATCGCTACTTTGGTGACGCTTGTAAGTGAAGTCTTGAAAGCTTATTACTTTGATATGTACAAGGTGCTTGGGGCATTCGTAGGGCTGATCATTACAAACTGTATCGTAATGGGGCGTTTGGAAGCATTCGCTATGGCAAACAAACCGTATGACTCTATCCTTGATGGGTTAGGAAGTGGTTTTGGGTATGCCTGGATCATCCTCGTGGTGGCATTTTTCAGAGAGCTTTTCGGGTCAGGTTCAGTTTTGAATTTTAAAGTTTTCGAAGCAATCGGATGGGACACATTTCCAACAAACGGATTAATGGTTGATTCAATAGGAGCCTTCATGGTTTTGGGATTACTGATCTGGATACAGAGAACGAAAACTGGTTACGTAGAGCATTAATAATTAGACATGGAAATTTTTAATATAGCGCTTAAAGCAACATTTATTGACAACATGATCTTTGCCTACTTTTTGGGCATGTGTTCATTTCTTGCTGTGTCTAAGAAGGTGTCAACAGCCTTTGGTTTAGGTATGGCAGTCATATTTGTATTGACCATCACTACGCCAGTCAACTGGCTACTTCAGGAGTATGTTTTGAAAGAAGGCGCATTGCAGTGGATGGGAGCCAGCTTTGAAACCGTCGATCTTACATTTCTTCAGTTTATCATGTTTATCGCAGTTATTGCGTCTATGGTGCAACTAGTCGAGATGATCATCGAGAAGTTTTCACCAGCGCTTTATGGATCACTAGGAATCTTCCTTCCGTTGATCGCTGTTAACTGCTCTATTTTGGGAGCTTCGTTATTCATGGTTCAGCGAGATTATACAATCGCACAGGCTACATCTTATGGATTTGGCTCTGGGCTAGGGTGGTTCCTTGCCATCATAGCATTGGCGGCCATTAGAGAAAAACTAAAATATTCACACGTGCCTGCAGGCCTGAAAGGTTTGGGGATTACAATGTTGATCACCGGCTTGATGGGGATAGCATTTAAATCCTTCATTGGTATCGCACTGTAATCGGAAAAAGCATAATATTAAAGAAGGCTTTGTCTAGTAATTGGCAAAGCCTTTTTTTGTTATTTTGAAGCTATGAAAATGCATCCTGTTATCAACTATTTTTTTAGAGGGTTACTCCTTGTTGTGCCCATTGGCCTGACTATATATATCATATCAGCAATGGTCGTGTGGGTAGATGGGCTTATTCCTATCAAAGTGCCAGGTATAGGTATACTGACCGTGCTCCTTGCTACTACAGGACTGGGCTATTTGGCCAACTCTTTCATCGCTAAGCCATTTTTTGACAGCATTAACAAAGCCTTACAGAAGATTCCGTTGGTGGGTTTTATTTACACCTCTATCAATGATTTGGTGATGGCTTTTGTTGGAGATAAGAAGAAATTTGACCAGCCCGTATTGGTTCCTTTTGATGCAAATGGGCAGCTGCTCAAACCTGGATTTATAACACAAACTGACCTGGAGGAAATAGGATTACCCGGTATGGTGTCTGTTTATTTGCCGCACTCTTATAATTTTTCAGGAAACCTTTTTCTTATAGACAAGTCGAAACTCATACTACTCAAAGGCAAGAATACCGACATAATGAAATATATAGTTTCAGGAGGAGTTTCGGGGAAAATAGAAATTAACTAAATATTATTCTGTGATATCATGGAAAATATGTTGAATATTTCTTGTTATTGAGAATTTTACGGGGTTAAATTTGCACCTTGTTTTAGTAGCAATGAAAAACAGAATCTACATAGCAACACCTCTTATGAGGCCAAGTACTCCCAGGCGCTCTGCCTGATGCTATTACTATGGCTGCTTACGTAGCGAGCCGAACCCACGATTCTTTCATTAATTTTATATCTAAAGCAAATTCCCATGAATAAGTTTGTTGTATCCGTCGCGGATACATCCCATGAATACCTTGCAGAGGAAATCTGTAATATGATTGCCGAAAGTGCTCGTCAACGGGGAACAGGTATAGCCAAAAGATCTTCAAAGTACATCGCCAAGAAAATTGTAGAAGGAAAGTCCGTTATCGCGCTGACAGATAAGGGAGACCTGGCTGGGTATTGCTACGTGGAGACCTGGGGGCATGGAAAATATGCAGCAAATTCAGGCCTGATCGTACACCCTGACTTCCGCAAACACGGCCTGGCTCAGGCTATCAAGGAACGAGCTTTCAAATTGTCGCGTAAACTATATCCGGAAGCTAAACTGTTCGGTTTGACTACTAGTCATGCAGTGATGAAAATAAACTCAGATTTGGGTTATCGGCCTGTACCTTTTTCTGAACTCACAGATGATGAGGTCTTTTGGAAAGGTTGCAGCAGTTGTGTGAATTACTCGATTCTAACTAGCAAGAACCATCAAAACTGCCTTTGTACCGGAATGTTGTATGATCCAGAGGACAAGAAAAGAAAGTGGGAAAAGAAACGTAAAGAAGTGAAAGAGAAGCTAATGATTTGGAAAAAAACAGTGAAAACGAAATGAGTGGAAAGAAAAAAATAGTACTGGCTTTTAGCGGAGGCTTAGATACGACTTATTGTGCAATATACCTCTCTAAAAATTTTGGAGAAGTACATACGATCACTGTCAATACTGGCGGTTTTGATTCTGACGAATTGAAAGCAATTGAGTCGCGCGCTAAAGAACTCGGTTCGGCAAGTCATGTCAATATTGATGCAACGGAGGATTTTTATTCCAAATCGATTAAATATCTGATAGCCGGAAATGTACTTAAGAATAATACTTACCCGCTTTCTGTTAGTGCAGAGCGCGTTTTTCAGGCCACTGAAATCGCCAAACATGCCATGGCGCTTGGGGCTGATGCCATAGCGCATGGAAGTACCGGAGCTGGTAATGATCAGGTGAGGTTTGATATGATTTTCAACATCATGTGTCCTGAAAAGGAGATCATCACGCCTATTAGAGATTTGAAGCTTTCACGTGAAGAAGAAATCAATTTCCTTATCGAACATGGGGTTTCTGGCAACTGGGAGAAGGCATTATATTCTGTAAATCAGGGACTTTGGGGTACATCTGTAGGAGGAAAGGAAACTTTGACATCAGATCAATATTTGCCTGATGCGGCCTTTCCCTCTCAGCTTCAGAGTCAGGATTCGGAGGAGATAGCCATCCAGTTTGAAAAAGGAGAGCCCGTAGGGCTCAACGGAGAAAAACTTAAGCCTATTGAGTGTATTGAGAAAATAGAGGTGCTTGCATCTAAATATGCTATAGGTCGTGATATTCATGTCGGCGATACAATTATCGGTATAAAAGGTCGTGTGGGGTTTGAAGCTTCAGCTCCGCTGGTGGTGATAAAAGCGCACCATGCTTTGGAAAAACATGTGCTGGGAAAGAATCAATTACTGATCAAAGACCAATTTTCACTCACTTACGGGAATCTGCTACATGAAGGTCATTATTTGGATCCGGTCATGCGGGACATAGAAGCTCTGTTTGAGTCCTCGCAAAAATATGTTTCCGGGACTGTCAAGGTGCACTTTGCCCCTTACAGGTTTTATGTCGTGGGTATAGAGTCAGAGTATGATATGATGCAATCTTCTTTTGGTAAATATGGCGAGATGAACAACGCCTGGTCAGGTGAAGATGTGAAAGGATTCTCCAAGATTTTTGGCAATCAAAATATGATCTATCACAAAATTCACGGTAGTAATGATGGTTAAAGTAGGGATAGTAGGAGCGGCTGGATATACTGCTGGGGAGTTAATAAGAATTTTAATCAATCATGATTCCGTTGAATTGGTATCTGCGCAAAGTGAGAGCCAGGCCGGTAAGTGTTTGTATGAGGTGCATAAAGATTTAATAGGCGAAACAGAATTACGGTTTTCTGACAACATCGATTTTGCTAATGTGGATGCTATCTTTCTGTGCAAAGGTCATGGCGAATCGGCCCGGTATCTATCGAATACTGATGTGCCCGATCACATAAAAATCATTGATCTGAGTCACGATTACAGACTGAAAAGAGATGGTAATGATTTTATTTATGGTCTGCCTGAGTTCAATAAGGAAGCCATAACGAAAGCCTCAAAAATCGCAAACCCAGGATGTTTTGCTACCTGCATTCAGCTTGGACTTTTGCCAGCGGCAAGTGCCCAAGCCATAAAGTCGGAAATCCATATCTCTGGAATTACCGGCTCAACAGGAGCGGGGCAGTCACTGTCTCCGACATCTCATTTTTCATGGAGAAACAATAACATGAGTGTCTATAAGGCATTTACGCATCAGCACCTTGGCGAAATTGGTG
>JBDVMP010000065.1:0-8535 GCA_039970095.1 Cyclobacteriaceae bacterium | reverse complement strand
GCTCACACCTTCAATAGCTCATAAGACTAAACAACCATTGGCCAAACTTTGGAAATAAACATGGAAAATAACAACTTACTAATAGTCAATTTTAGTCAACCTATTTCAGGACAAGACATGTTTGCCAGCTTCTGAGGAACTCGACCGTGAATCTACCGCTGAGGAAACAGATCTGCTTTCTTCCAAGTTCAGTTCGCAGGAGTTTTTATCTTCAGAACGCACTGCCTCTTGGATACTTTGGAAGCACCGGCAGATAAGCTACTTTTATCGGTATTAAAAAATTATCACAAGGACTATTCTGAAATTTCCGTAAACAAGGAACAGTTAAAAGCTATCACAGCAAGATCGGTTAATTCCACAAGAAAGAACATCGTGGCTTATAAGCCCCTTTCCAATATGATCGAACCTCAATTTCCTATCCTTGTCACTTATGGCATTGGTGACGTTTATGGTGACAGCAAAACGGAAGTGAAAAATCGCTATCCAAGTGGCGAATTTCAAGTAATAGAAGATTCAGGTCATATTCCGTGGATTCATAATCCGTTCAGATTTGGGAAAATTCTTAGTGACTTCTATTCTTTGGAAACAAGCGTGACAGGAAATTCTACCCAGTAAAAGAACCACTAGAAAATAGAAAGAGTTATCAATTCGTTAGGAGAACTTCAAAAAGAATGCCCTAAACCCTGCCAATAGTCACCTTACCCTTTTGGCCATAGCTTTTGAAATCGGCTTTAATTCCGTTCCCTGGCTATTAGTCAAGGCCTGCCTACGGATTTTAGCTGTACATTATGATCAATTCCATTTAATCAGTCCTTCTTCCTTCAATGACTCCCTTAGTCTGGACTGATTCTCCATGAACCGATCCTCGATCTTTATCATAACATCATCGAATGCTGGGTTATGGTCTTTGGTTTTTGCTGTTTGCGGGCATCTTCCCCAATACCTTCGGTTCTTATTGAAATCAAACAGGTGGAATATGAAATTGTGGACGGCTTCAACTTGCTGTATCTGCCACTGATTTCTCTCCCCCAATTTCAGATTTGCGACCTACTGGATAATCGACTGGATCGAGCTACTAATTATCACTTTCATAGGCAAACACCACGACAAGAAAAAACTACACGCTCCAACAAATACTCTGGATGAATGTGATTTAATTGGTCGAGGCACTTTGGTGACACTTGGAAAGTCCGCCACAAGTTTTAAATTTAAATCATGGTATGGCTATGTGCAAGACGAGAGGTAGTGCTATCTAATCCCCAGCTATCATATTATTGGTTATATGCCAATTAAAAAAACATAGAAAATTCAATATCAGGCGTAGAAGCCCTGATAAAGTATAGAAGAAAATGAGCACCAACCTGTCCATATCATCATCCAATAAGTCCATTGTGGTGCTCCCTTTTGTAAATATGAGTGCTGACCCTGAAAACGAATATTTCAGCGATGGCATTACAGAAGAAATAATCAACGCCCTAACCACCGTGAAGGGCTTGAAAGTCATTGCCCGAACATCCTCTTTTGCATTTAAGAATAAAAATATAGATGTACGAACTATTGGTGATCAGTTAGGAGTAAGTACTGTTCTGGAGGGTAGCGTCCGGAAAGCTAAA
The DNA here is from genome assembly GCA_039970095.1 of Cyclobacteriaceae bacterium. Classification (GTDB taxonomy): domain Bacteria; phylum Bacteroidota; class Bacteroidia; order Cytophagales; family Cyclobacteriaceae; genus JAMZMI01. Next base: position 6,922 of record JBDVMP010000065.1, on the reverse strand, counting down.
AACAGGGTTCGCATTACAGCGCAGTTGATCAGCACCGATAATGGCTCACACTTCTGGTCAAAGAATTTCGATCGGGATTTAGAAGACATATTCGCAGTACAAGATGAAATAAGCTTACGCATTGCTGACCAGATCCGTGAAAATTTTGGTCACCTCAACATTCAAGAACATTTAATTGAAGCACCAACCAAAAATATAGAGGCCTATGACCTTTATCTTAAAGGTCGTCATCAGCATTTGATGTGGGATGGACAAGGAATGGTAAATTCAATAGCTCTATATGAACAATGTGTAACAATAGACCCTTCATTTGCATTGCCTTACTTTGGTTTGGTATATAGCTATGCCATGTATGGATCATGGACAACCAATAAAAGATTACTACAGTTGTCAGAAGAGAACCTTGGCAAAGGTTTTAAGCTGGACAAACAATCCTATACAGGGTATTTTGGTAAAGCGACACTACATTTTTGGGGTCATTGGGATTTCATTAATGGGCAGAAGTTTTTTCAAAAAGCAATAGAACTTAACCCATCCTATACGGAAGCAGAAGAAGGTTTATGTGAATTGTACACAGCAGTAGGCTATTTCGAAAAAGCCCTATGGCATGCCGAAAATATACTAAGAATAAACCCTCTGTCTCCAAACCATTATTTTACCAAAGCGAATATTTATTATCTAAAAGAGGACTACACAAAAGCGCTGGAATGTATAGAAACCTCACTGAGCATCAACCCAGATTTTACACATCCCATTGGACTAAAACAACTATGCTTAATTTTCACAAAAGATTACGAAAAACTAAATGATTTCTTAGATCAAACTCCTTTTGCAGAGAGACCAGAAGAATGCCGAGTATTATACAAATTGGTGAATCCCGAAGATAAGATCGATGTTGATATCAGCAGGGTTAATTTCATGATCAAAAAAGAGATTGGGGAGGCGCTTTTTCCCTGGCAACTGTTTTTGATGGTCCATTTGGGGGAACACGAAATGGCATTGGACTATTTGGAAGAAAACATCAGGATGCGTACCGGTCAAATCATAAATTTTATGAATATTCCGCTGCTTAAACCTTTACACCAGTATCAGCGATTTCAGGATTTGGTACAAACTGTTTTCCGTGTAGAGATGTTACCAACTGATTCCGAAAAACACATACGAGTTGCCCCTCCCAAAGCCTTAATATCAGTTGCTGAAATCGACATGGTTTTAGAAATTATTGAAAAAGGAATGGAGGAAGAAAAGTGGTTTCAAAACCCATCTTTATCTTTACGCGAGCTAGCCGAGAATGTGAATATTAGCAGCAACAAGCTTTCCTGGTTGCTGAATGAACGAATTGGCCAAAACTTCAATGAATACATTAATAGTTTTCGTTTGGAGAACTTCAAAAAGAATACCCTAAACCCTGCCAATAGTCACCTTACCCTTTTGGCAATAGCTTATGAAAGCGGCTTTAATTCTAAAACGGTTTTCAATGCCTTCTTTAAAAGAGTCGAAGGGATGACACCCAAAGCCTGGGTGAGGTCTAACCAAACTTAAGCCTGGCTAAAAAGTGCCAAATCTCACTATTAAGTTCCGAATTTCATTTCAGAACGATTCACCCCTCTTACCCCTTCATCTTTGCTTTGTCAATTCGATAAAGCGGAGTAACTAATCATATTTCATAATGGACAGTGCTTTGTAGAAATCGAATTTCTAAAAAAAGCATATGAAAAATAAGAATGATTAAAGACAATAAAATAACTGAAGGATTAAAAATCGTACTGATAATAGCACTCATTATTTTCTTTCAACAATTCGTATAAGCTCAGGTAAATCAAAATCCACAGTTTTTGCGAAAAGTGGGTATTATGGATACTCTTTACTCTGAAATCCTTAAAGAGTAAAGAAAGTTTTATGTGCAACACTCACGAAGCATGCCGTTATAATGCATTAAAACAAATATTATGAAAAAAAAGATTCTAATTATTTCTCTAATGTTGTCCTCTACTTTTTGTTTTTCGCAAGAAATCAAGACCTTATTTTCATCAAATGATAGTTCAAAAACCTTATCCTTTGGTAGGTATGGTGGGCCACTAATTGAAACTACTCATATCAACAGCGATTGGGGATTAGCGATAGGAGGAAAAGGCGGAGTTATTATTAATAAGAAATTTGCTTTTGGGGGAATTGGAAAGCGTTTAGTTAGTAGAAACAACTTCTTAGGAAATAACTTAAATGGGAATGAAAGTGCTTCTTTGACTACAAGTTATGGCTCTGGAGGAGTTTTTGGAGAATATATTTTTAATATGGCGAGTCCTCTTCACTTTTCTATTCCTATCAATCTTATGGCTGGAGGTGTATCTATTGAAGAGAATAATGTTGATATTGAATCCTCTACTATATTCATTTTTGAACCAGGAGTTAATTTAGAATTTAACTTTTCGAAATATTTTATTTCTGCAATAAGTGTATCTTATCGACAGGTATTCGGAGGTTCCTTAAAAAACCTTCATAATCGTGATTTATCGGGATTAAACATTGGTCTAGTGTTCAAATTCGGGCATTTTTAAAACGTATTACAACAATGGCAAAAAAAATCATAGCTGCCCTGCGGGACAGCAAAGCTTTTTAGCCGGAACGTTAGCCTCCTCAGTTGGCGCGAGCTTTCAGCTCATGACTTCATTGCCATCATGACCATTCAATAAGAGAACAGAAATTACAAATTTCATAAAAAGAGAACGCCATTTTTGGCCTTGGATCGTATTTCCACGATCCACACCATCTAATATGACTAGCGAGGATATGACACTAGGCGGAGGTTCGTGAGGACACAAACCAAGGCAAGGGCAACAAGCTTTCCTGGTTGCTGAATGAACGAATTGGCCAAAACTTCAATGAATACATCAATAGTTTTCGTTTGGAGAACTTCAAAAAGAATGCCCTAAACCCTGCCAATAGTCACCTTACCCTTTTTTCCATAGCTTTTGAAAGCGGCTTTAATTCTAAAACGGTTTTCAATGCCTTCTTTAAAAGAGTCGAAGGGATGACACCCAAAGCCTGGGTGAGGTCTAACCAAACTTACGCCTGGCTAAAAAGTACCAAATCTCACTATTAAGTTCGGAATTTCATTTCAGAACGATTCACCCCTCTTACCCCTTCATCTTTGCTTTGTCAATTCGATAAAGCAGAGTGTGATGATTCCTTTCTTCTTTACTAAATGAAAGAACAATAATGGGAGATGCTTTGTAGAAATCGGGATTTTAAAAACAAAATATTATTATCATGAAAAATCTATTTACAATTCTTTTATTTTCTTGCACACTCAGTGCTTTTGCTCAAACTAGCTCACTCAAGGGTAGTGAAACCGAAGTAACCCATAAGTGGAGGGTGAGTTTGCCTTATATTGTTCCAGATGAGATTATCTCTGGTTACAGCGATCGAACAAGTATTCAAATGGTAGAATTACATGTAAAGCGCAACCTGGATAACAAGAACATCATTGGGGTAAAGTTTGCCACGTGGCGATTATTTCAACCTATGGGAATCCTATGGTGGCAAGGCCTATTGGATAAGATCGAGTCTGGAAGCGAATATTACGATGGATACCTGAGAGAAACTGGAATTGGTATTAGCTACCAGCGTATGCTATGGAAAGGGCTTTTTGCCTCTATTGAAGTGCTACCGCAATTTCAAACCTACACCGATCTAGACGGCAATAAAATTAAGAATGGTTTTAAAGTTTATAATTCGTATCACCTGGGTTATCATTTCGACTTTGGTAAGAAGAAACGAATTTTTATCGAACCTCAAGTTCATGTTAACCAATGGATGTTTGACAACAATTCTCCTGCAGGGTTTAAGGAGTTTGATGACAAATACGGAAACGTCTTTCTCTTTGAGCCAAACCTTTATCTGGGGGTAAAATTCTAAACTTTAGTCTGACGAGCCAGGATGCAATATTCTTGGCTTGTCAGACTATAAGTACAAAACAACAAAGGGCATTTCCAGCAAAAGAGAAGGCGTTTTACTCAGTCACAAACTATAAATTGCCTGGAAGAATAACCGAAACCATCACAGATAATCATTTAATACCATGATAAAATTGATTCAATAGGTGGTGAAAAAACAGAGTACTGGCAACAGCAAATAGGGCGTTCAGTGCTTTAGAAAATTCAGTGATATTTGCAAATACCTCCAGATCGTTAATTCTGGCTTTTAAGAATGAATAAATCAGAAAGAAAATACAACGTTTTGGCTCATGTTTTTACCGTCTGATTCTTCACTTCTTGTATTCATTCAATAAAACGGTTAATTTGGAGTAGGATCAGTAGCCTACTTGTTTTTGAACAGCTGCTTGCCACCACTTATAAGCGATGGCAATTGGGAAAGTGCCTGGTCTTAAATTAGATAACATACAATCCGATATAAGGTAAATAAACGGCATTGCGTTTATCCGGATGTTATGGGCAATTTCTCGGAACGGATTCCACTTATTAGAAATTTATGGCAAAGAATTACAGACAACTTGTTGAAAGCGTAAGAGGCAGAATCAACCCTGAAAATTTTGCTTTCGAAAAATCCTTCTCTGATGAATTAGGAACAATTTCCTATAGCGAGGTTTTAACATACATAAGAATTGCTATGAAAGGTGTAGAACCCGAATATACTCGAAAAAGCAAGGAAGCCGGTGAAAGAGTAAAAGGTCACCTAGAACGAACTCTTGATAATGTATCTTTTAAATATCAAGGCTCTGTTATGACTGATACACATATAAAAGGATACAGTGATATTGACCTCCTTACGATCTCTGACAAATTTTATACTTACGATGCTAATAACACCAAAGACATATTGGCTAAACCTGAAAGGCGCTCCAATTACTATCAAAGCTCTATTCAGAAGCTTGAATATGAAGTAAATACTTCGTCATACTCTGGAAGTGCTTTGGATGATTTAAGGAACCTGCGTAGAGATAGTGAAATTGTTTTGCTTGACAACTATGATATCTGCGATACCACCAAGCCAAAATCGATAAAAATAACAAACAAGAGTCTTAGGCGAGATGTGGATATTGTAATAGCCAACTGGTATGACGATGTTAGGTCCATAATCAACGACAAGGGTGATTATCGAGGTATTCAAGTCTACAATAAAGAGACTCATTCAAAAGGAAATGCGGACTATCCATTTTTAAGCATCAAGAGAATCAATGAACGAAGTTCTGAAACCAATGGACGACTCAAAAAAATGATAAGATTTTTGAAGAACTCGAAGGAGAATTCCAACCATGATATTGATCTCAGTAGTTTCGATATCAATGCAATTTGCTATGATATTAAAGTATCAGAATACCAAAATTTGAGTTTCTATGAATTGGTTCCAGTAATTTATTATCAGTTAAAGTCAATTTGTACAGATAATAACAAAGCCAACAACTTGTTATCTGTTGATGAACGAGAATATATTTTTAGACATGATTCTCTGAAATTAGATAACCTTAAAAAGTTGTTATCTGAAGTAGAGAGCATATTTATTGATCTTAAATCAACAATACGGATTTAAAATGATAAAGAAACGCTTGTTTATAGGATCATCGTCTGAAGAACTAAACCTTGCTGAGACAGCCAAAGCTATTCTCGATAAAGATTTTGATGTCTCTATTTGGAATGAAAATGTTTGGGATAAATCAATATTTAAAATCAATCAGAACTTTTTGTCGGATCTCCTTAAAGCTACACTGCAGTATGATTTTGGAATATTGATTGGAACAGGAGATGATAAAGTGACGTTTCGAGGGACGGAAGTTTTACAGCCAAGAGACAATGTTTTATTCGAACTGGGATTGTTCACAGGTCGTTTAGGTACATCGAAATGTGCGTTTTTGATTGACAAAGAAATCAAATTACTTTCTGATTTTGGCGGCCTATCTGTTGCTCAATTTGATAATGAAGATAGTTCAAGTTTTGAAAGAGCCGTTACTCAGATCAAAGACCTATTTCTGTCGAGTTCAGATGATGACTTGAACTTCTTTCCTTCATCTACGCTGGCATCTGTATATCTGGAAAACTTGATTGTTCCAATTTGCCGATTCTTAATTGGGAATGACGGCTTTAAAATCGGTGACAATCACTACAAGAAATGTCAGATCAATGTTATTGTCCCTGATCGAATAAATGAAGATGTAAACCTTCAGTTCGAGAAATTGAAATCGACTATTGAAACTGAGAATGTAACCTTTAAGTACGCAGGGAGACCTAGAAATATCAGCATCGATACTCAAATGAAAGATGGAACTTTGGAGTTTATCGACTTCCCGACAATTATTTCTGGGATTAACCATGCTATTTCAAATCTTCTTCCGAATGACTTCAATAAGTTAAGTCCTGATTACAATTCAATTCTGGAAAGGGAATTAAGAAGGTTCATCACAACTTTGAAGAAACTTCTAATAAAACATGGTTTCGATGAAATAGTAACTGTTAAAAGAGAATCTGAATTATAAAAGCCCATAACAAACACTCCCATGAATATGCGAACTGAGCCCTTTGATATGACAATACTAACCAGAAACTTCGGTGCTTCTGGCAACTGAGGCGCATACTCATTTTAGTTGACGTTACCTGTCTGCAGCGCCTCGATAACAGACAGTACTTCCTACTAGCTTCTCTTTCGCAGAGTGTTACACTGTCCAGCTGAGCTGTTTCATCGCCAATTATTACTCTTATGCCATACCTGCCAGTTGGATATTACAGCGCATTATATAAATGAGGTAAAATGATATTCAGACTTAATGTCAATAGAATAAAAATAGTATTGCTGGTAATGTCTTTTTCATTCCATGGGTGTAATCAAAAAGGAAACCAGGATGAAACAGAAAAGAAGCAAACAACTTATACAGTTCTAGGATTAGGAGATTCTATTACGGAAGGAAAAGGTG
>JBDVMP010000064.1:0-26908 GCA_039970095.1 Cyclobacteriaceae bacterium | reverse complement strand
AGATCACTGCCGGATCTCAAGCAATTGCTGAAAGATGAGTTTCAGTTTAACCCCGGCAAGGAGAAAGTAATCTTCCCTAAGTCGCACCCATACTATAAGGTAGACAGCCGGGACAGAGCCCGCGCTAATTCATTGTTTGGGCTGAGCATACCGGATGCTTCGACAGGCTCAGCATGACAAGCAATTACGCCGATATAGCCCGCAAGCTGGCGAAGCTCCGGCGCAACCTTCCCGTGCTTATAGGCAATGAGGTGGTCAACTTTGCGCTGGACAATTTTGACAAGCAGGGTTTTGATACAGGGGCGGGCATAAAGCGCTGGGCGGATAGATCCGATCCAGACCCACGACCGGGCGGGGCTGTGCTGGTGGGCAGGCAGGGCGGCAGGCTCAAGCGGAGTATCAGGCGCACGCGCACCACGGCCACCTCGGTAACGATAGGGTCGGACGTGGTGTACTCGGGCATACACAACGAGGGCGGGCAGATCCGTGTCACAGTAACGCCACGGAGTAGGCGCTTTTTTTGGGCTATGCACTACGCCACAGGGCTGGACTTCTGGCGGGGAATGGCGCTTACCAAAAAGAAGGTGCTCACGGTGAATATACCGGAGCGGAGGTTTTTAGGAGATAGTAAAGCGCTGGACAGGCGTATAGTCTCGCTCATAGAGCGGGAAATAGAGAAGTGTTTCAAGTAACCAGGACAAAACCATGAGAACAGTATTTAACGCCATCGAAGCAGCGCTAGAGCTGCCCGCCAATCAGGCACTATTTACCGACGAGGGGCTGACAGCTCCCGCGAGTACTATTATTTTTAGCAAAGAGTACCAGGAGGAGGAGGTAGACCATATACCGCCGCGTCCTTACTTGTCCATAGAGTTTGGTCGGGTGGAGTGGCAAACCGAGGAAGGTGCCAAGGAGGGCGACCTGCCGGTGACTGTGCACGTAGTGCAGGATACTATCAGCTTTAGGGAAAAGCAGGAGGCGCTCCTCCAGCTCCCGGAGATAGTGGTAGAGATCCTTGACCGGATCAGTATATCGGGTGATGTGCTGGTGCACAAAGACAGTGACCCGGATCACGACTATGCGCACTACTTTGTGTCTAAGGAAAATTTTGAGATCAGGGTAACCAGGGGGCAGGTAGAGCTCCCGGCTTTGATACCTGATGACTAGGTTGGTTAGTAACTAAATCTAACAGCCGCTAACATCGCCATTGTCTATGGTTCGACAGGCTCACCATGACAACAGCGATTAGCTTGGTGTTAGGGGATATTAGGAAACCAGCCCCCACGAATGAAGCATTCTATAAACATTAAATGTATTTGGCCCACAAGAAAGAACTGTGTCATTAGCCTTTCTGCCACCATCATAGCATTGAATGCCTTTATTCCAAATAGTTATTTGCTGGTTGGTGTTAAATTGAATTACACATATTGCGTCCCAATGTTTACATCCATCTTTATCATATTCTCCAATATGGTCTATCTCTATATACCTACCTTTCATCCAAGGCATTAATTCCTTGATCAATTCTTTTGCTCTTTCCTCCGAAATAACATCCCCTAACACACGCTCATCACCCATGCTAGGAGTTTCGGTACTTGATATTTCAGTTGTTTTCATAATTTTATTTTGGTTTAATTAAGTGTGTGGTCTTTCCGCACAGGTGATAGCTAAATCGTTCAGGATGAATGCCTATCGGCACGTAATCCCTACAGAAAAAGAAATTATGACAATGCGTCAATCTTATCTAATATCGCTACAATCCTCATCTCTACTGGCAGAATATATCTGTTAACATTCCTTTCTCTCTTTTTTCTAAGTTCGTAGAGCTTGCTTTTGAGCTCAGTTAGTTTTTGTTGTTTTTTAATATCTGTCATAATTTCTAATTCTTCTCGGTCTTACTATTCATCCTGAATGTGATCCTGATGGACACAAGCAATCTTTATCTATGCCGAAAGGCACTCACCCGAACACAAGATAAACGCAAGTGACAGGCTACTGCAAGGTGTCCTTGAACGCTTTTCCTGCCAGGCTATGCAGCCTGTCACCAGCGTTTATCAGGATCACATTAGCACCCATCAATCAGGCACATAGGTTATCACTCTTTTACATTTATTGCAGACCCTATTGGTTACGTTTAGATGTTGGCATTTGCTTTGGCGTGTGCTAACACTCGCTAAATCCCCATCTGAGGCTAGTTTGTGATAATTATCTAATATTTCTGATAGCTTGATAAGTTTGCCATCTAAAATATATTGTGCGTTCTCACAATCAATTTCATCTAAATACTTCTCTGATTTATTACTCATATTCTCGTTATTTATACCGCCTCAAACGGTGTTTAGCTTAGTCCAGTTACATTTTTTCCTCCATACACTTGCCGCAGGCGCCAAACTCAGCCACGAGGGGGTGCTGCACTCCGCACGCGCATGTGGTGGAGCTGCCCGCTGTGGGGCTGGCGTGCCCCACAAAGTGCTCTACCAGCTCCTTTAGCTCCACGCCGCTCAGCTTTACAAAGGTTAGCTGCTTAGGGCTACTAATAGCCTCTATCCCTGAGTCGCCGTAAAAGGCGCTATACAGTTTGCAAAATTCCTGATCGGTCATAATCAATTGGATCTAGTGACGTCTATCTCTACCTTTTTGCAGATCCTTTCTAACTCCTTGACTTTGTCCTCTGTGGTCTCTATGGTAAAGAGGCTGGCTTTCTCTGTGAAATACAGCTTCCTATACTCAAATCCGGCCTTGTTAAGCGCCTTTTTGAATGCCTTCACTTTATAGTTGTCGGCCACTATGCCTATTTTCTTTGTTGCTGTGTTATTCATTTCGTGTCAATTTTGATATCGTTAAATTCCTTGATAAGTTCCATGTGATTGTTGTGGTAGAATGATCGCCCCATTAATATCTTATAATTTCGTTCCTCGCTTAATACCCTGACGTTGGCGGTCACCTCATAGTACCGGCTATCCGGCAACATATAGACATAAATGGGGGTACGGTTAACCAGCTCCTGAGCTAGGGCGTGAGCTATGCCGCTTTTGACGCTTAGGATGTATCGCTCTCTATCGCGGACTTGCTCCAGCTCAAATGCCGAAACTCTAATGGGACCTGTCCGAAGCTCAACCCATGTTTCCCGGTGCTCCATAATATTGAGGCGCTCGCTTTGGATGCGGGCGAGCTTGTCCTTGTACCCGCTGATCACCAATGAAAGCGTGTGATAGACTAGCAAAACGGCCACTCCTGAGATCAATAACCCCACGGCCAAAACGGCGAGTGTTAGCTGTAGCTTATCCATGAGCCACCTCCCTCACAAAGTTGGTACCAAGCCCTGTGGTTTTGCGCTGGTAGCCTTTGGCCACAAGGCTCTTTTCGTACATCATGCGGGTCTTATCGTCGCAGTTTCGCCAAAACTCGCGATCCCACTGATCGGGGAAGCGTGCGTCGGGGAATCCGTTGACGGCATAATCTCGGGTGATGTTGATACGCTGAATGTAGTTTTCCACGGTGTAGTTGGTGAGGCCGGGAGTAGTAAAGAATGTCTCGAGCAGCTTGCGGCTGACCGGCACATGCTTGATGTTGGCTTTTTCCTGATCCTTGGCCTGATACGCCACGCCGCGGTAGTGCTTGAAGGCCATACCAAATACAATGATTTTGTCCTGCTGTGTTTTGGGCTCGCCCAGTTGCTTCTTGGTGAGCTCAAACATCTTGTGGTTGGAGTAAAAACAGTTGTAGTCTGTCAGGGCCTTTTCTGTTTCGTCCAGGTTGGCCAAAAACTGAGACTGTAAAGGTCTCGGTAATCCCTTGTCTGGCAACTGGATAATCCATAGCCGTTTGTTTCGGTAACCAAGATATATGTGGTAACCGAGGAATGATACTTTGTAAGTTGTAATATCGTTCATTGTTCTTTTTCTTCAGGTTGATACTTGACCAGATCCATGTATTGGTTGGTCATGACTAAGTGATAGATCAGGCTGGCTTTACTGGGATCGAAGGTGTCGGGAAGGGACTCGGCTCTCTTCATGATTTTATAGACGTACATCTCGTCAGCGAAATAGTTCTCGTCCATAAACTCACGGCAAAAGTCGGCAGTGTGTCTGCGCTCCTTGCGGAGATAGTCCCACACCATGAGTATTTCCTTGTTTCTTCGATCTGTGTTGTTAGCCATTTACTACACTCTTTTTTACTAGTTTCAATTGTGTGATGGTCTGGTTGAGCTCGTCAATGGTCATTTCGTTCATGTCCTTGCCTACTTTACACTTGTCAGACATACACCAGGCGTTTACATTGTAAGCGTTGATTTTTGACGGGTGCATACCTGCTAGATCGCTGTTTTTCTTTGCGTCTTTGTGCCAGTGCATATCATATCCCAGCGAGAGTAGTTTGCGGCGGAGCTTCTGCTTTTGTGCCTCTGGGCTCTGACTGACCAGATGGGCAATGAGCGCCTCGGCTTCATCGTATTTCAGCCCTTTGGTACTGCTGTGCCCCACTGCGCTAAACTTAGATACTATATCCGCTTTGGTGTCCTTCTCGTTGAGGCCCAGCTCAGTCAAGTGCACATTTATGCGCCTGATCTGGCCGGGCAATATTGTACTACTGCTCATCCTTTACCTCCTGTTTTTTGAGCTGCACGTGTATGCGGTACATGTGGCCTACGGCCTGAATGGCGTAAGTCTTCTTACCATTGGGCCACTCTTTTTTGTAACCCGGCTTGCATACATCAGTGAGCAGGTGATCGCACTCTATGGCCTTTTTGCCGCTCGGCGACTTGACGGTGACGCTCTCAAATTTGATGATGTCGTTATCCTCATTATAGAGCTCGTCTCTGTCTATTTTATTGACAGGTATAAAGAGGATCCGCATGATCCCCGCCTCTAGCAGGGCGAACTCCTCGGCGCTTGGCGCCTTAAATTCAAAGGTTTTAGTTTTCATTATTTTGCTGTTTTGGTTGCTATTTCAAAGTACTCGACACCCTCTATGGTGATAGGATCAGTATCAAGGTTCATGGTGACCGTATTGGCGAGGCTATTGGGGAGGGCAGAGGATCTGATAACCTTAGAGGCTATATCCTTGCTAGAGAAGCACAGCGACGGGTTTTTCACGCGCTTGCTTCCGCTCCCGGACATACGTAGCTCAAAGCCCTGGTCGTCTTTTCTCAGGTACCAGTTTTCCGGCTTCTCCTCGTCCTGGGCGAGAGAGACGGTCATGCCAGCCTCAAACCCGCGCTCTTTTACAAATCCTGCGCTGAGCTTGATCATGCCATTCTTTGCGCAGAATGAAATAGACGGGAGTATGTTTTTACCCCCGACTATTGTGTTTCTAGGATTGAAAGTCTTTAGTTTCATACCGCTACTTCTTCCTCTTTTGGTACCACAAAGAAGGTTTCGTCCTGTGTCACTTCGATACCGACTACCTCCTTGAGCTGAGCCATTACACTCTCGTCCTCTCGGCTCTCTATGATCATGTCTTTGTTGATCTCCTCCTTGGTTCTGAGGAAATGGCCGAGGCTGTTTTCCTTGAGGGCTTTCATGATCTTGTCCCAAGTGATGGTGCGCGGCTTGGCCACTTTAGGCGTGCCGGTACGGAAGCCGAGCGTGCCGTGCTCCCATTCCTGGCTTTTCTTCTTTTTGGTAAACATGTCGGCTCTGTGCTCCTCGGCGTATGCCTTGAGCTGATCCATGCTGTGATCATAGTCCACTTTGATTTTGGCTATGCGCGGGGAGAACGCCTCCCTGATCTTTTGGATCTCTAGCTCCATTTCACTCTCCAGCCCTTTGATCCGGCTAGCGGACTCTGCGAAAAGTCTCATTGCTTCGTGTGCCTCAGCCTCGCCGGGCGCCACTACTACTTTCTTTTTTGCTCTTGTGTTCATGTTATGATTATGGTTTTAAGTGAGGTTTACGCGGGGAATGATCAGTTTTTGATCTTCAGCGCTAACCCTAAAATCTTTAGTGAATCGCTTAGCTATTTCTAGCATTACGCTAGAATGGAGCGAGTCGAAATTGAAGTATCCCGATATAGTGTCTTTACAGACTGCCACTTCGGAAAAGCTTTCGCTCTCGATTATGTAGTTGATTAATTCTAGTTCTTTGTTCATGTATTAATTGTTTATGATTATGGGCATTTCTGAGTAGGTCATTGACTCTATGATGTAGCAGTCAAACAGCCTCTCCAGTATCTTTTGGTTAGATGGGATCGCCTGATTAGGCTTGTATTCTTTGAGCGTTCCCATCTCCCGAGCTTTGTTTATATAATGGATGTCTCGGCAGTCGGCGCACACGCTACGGCCAGTGTCCTGGCAGTGAAACCCCTGCCATTTGTGCGGGCTCCCGGGCTTAGCTGATCCACCCCCACAGTAGTGGCATTGAATGGATCCGGTAAAAAGATTGAGCTGCGACATATCGTGTTGTTAAAGGTTTGCTAAAGGGTTGGGGGCACTTTCTGTTTTGATGCTGTCAAGCCATGAGTGAGCTGTCTCTTCTGTAGCCTTTGGCTTTCTGGCCTTCGGCTTTCTGGCGCGCTTCACGAAAATTGAGTAAACAACCATGCGATAAGTATTGCAATAGATAGCCACCTGTGCAATGAGCTCGAAGGCGATAAATGGCGAGGTGATTTCTTCCTGGTGCTCGCGCTCCACGCCAAAAACGAGGCTCTTAACTTGGTGACCTTTGGGCGCTACGTATTGCTCCAGGCACTCGAAGGCGTGGTGAAATGTCCAGTTACGCTCCTCGAAGGTTGCACCAGGGTACTCGTAGGATCTGGCGGTCACGCCCTCGATATCCTTTTCATGATCCTGTAGCTTAAAGCCGAACTGCTCGCAGTACTCCGCCAGAAACCCGCTAATAAGCGGGCTCCCCGTTTTGTACTCCCATTTAAGTGTAATTCGATCATTCATCTTTCTTCATTTTAAGAGAGCCGGGTGAGGGAGTCGAACCCTCCGCTTGTCCACCTGCGACCAACCACGCAGAGACTCCCCGGCTAGTGCTCCCGAACCCACTTTTCGATTAGTCCCGGGAGCGTTGTTTGATTTCGCCGCTGCTGTTTGCACAGCATGTATGAACGTTGTGAGGATTGCGGCATCCTCGTAGCGCCCCGCCTGATCACCCCTAATCATGGCGAGGCTGGTCACCCCTAAATCAATAGGCTGGCGACATACCCAGCGGATAGTAAAACGGCGGCCCTTGTCAGCGCCTTTCCGATTAATTTGAAAATGGCTAAGCCGAGGTTGCCCTCGCTAGGCTCATCGTTATCCCTTCTCTTTGGCGCGAAAGGGGAGATTAACACGACCAGTGCAAATGACTGATTAAGGGAAAGTTCTTGAACTGAAAAAAGGGGAACTGCAAGCCAGTTCCACAGATTCATTATTACAAAGCAGTTAACAATTACAGCCGTGATTAATGAGGCTAGTGTAGTTGCGATTTTTCCTATTGTTTCCATGTCATTTAGATTTTGATTTGTGATTGTTTCTGAGCGTGATACCGTCGTGGTGCTTGCTCTTGTGTATAAGGTCGTGGCGGATCTTAATCAGGCGCTCTATGAGCTTATCCATCTTTTTGATGTCGGTTACGCACACGACAAAGCCAAGGTGGCCGGGCATGTGCTGGCTCTGCATGAGCTTCTGATAGTTCCATGTGCCTACCACGAGGAACTTGCGGGAAAACAGGAGTATGAAAAACCCCACTATGCGGCGGCCTTGCGCCTTGAGCCAAACTTTGGCTGTCCAATTCATTTTCATTGTCTTACTATTCGTTTTATGAGTTTGTGATAGCTGAGCTCGAGTATCTCCCGGCTCATGTAGTAGTTTGTTTCGCTAGCCTCGTGGTAGCGTTTCCACCCTTCGAGCCGGAGCTCTTGGGAGTGTGCGCACGCTTGGGTGCGGTCTGGCATGATGAGGTATTGATCGCCCTGGTTGGTGTCATAGCGCAGGTTGCTGAGAAACCGCTCGTCTACTCTGAACCATTCGTTGCGCCACCAGCTCCAGAAAAGCGGGGTTTGCGGCATGACCTCCAGCCCGTACTCGTCCACGCCCATGATGTCCCTGAGGAACTCATAGGCCGTATTGAACCGCAGCTCGTTAAGCTCCTCCTGGTTGAGTCCGGTGAGGCTTAGTATCTGCTCGTCAGCCTGGGCGATATGCTGGATCATTGCGGCGTTCATCAGTATCGCGTCCCTGTCCAGTGAATGTGAGAGAGCGATGCTAAAACCCTCTCCGGGAAGTGCGTCGGCTGTTTTTTAGCCTTATCGAAATAGAGTGAAAATCCTAGTGTCATATTATTGATAGTTGACCCGTTGAACCTTTTCTTTTTGCGGCCTGATACCCTTCCTCCCAAATGATGAAAGGCCTTTTTCCGCCGAACCTACTGCGCACCACAGCGCTAAAATCTTTAACTCTCACCTTGACGTCACAGAGGTGGCGTATGGGCTTGTTTTGGCTGTAGTGAGCCTCGTAAGCCACGAGCACGATGATCTTGTTAGGGAACTGCTCAAGCAGCTCTTGCACTTGCTTAACTGTGAGCGGCCACATGCTTATGGAGTCTATAATCATGACTCTCGGGCGTGAGCGTTTCATTTTGGCTTTGTACTTGTCCCAGTCTCTCAGGTTGCGCTCGTATATAAACTTGCCTGGCTGGATCTCCTCAAAGTGGTGACGGTTGGCGCTTTCGGTGATTTGCGGGTGTTTGCCTTGCTCTACTCCATTGAGGCTAACCTTGCCAATGGTTTGGGCTAGAACCTTTGAAAGCTGCATGATATAGTCAGTCTTTCCTTGCCCGTCGTTTCCGTCGACATACATTACCCATTGCCTCTCTGGTACATTGCCCAGGTGGCTAAGCCAAGGCTCTGGCAGTTCGGCACGGGTAAACGTCCAGCCCATTACTTCTTTTATGCCCGATCCTCTACTCACAATAACCTCCTTCCATTGCTTCTATGCGGGCGGCTACTTCTACCCGCAGGGATTGATAATGGTGGTACCACTCCTGGCCCATTCTGAAAATGGCCTCCAGTATTATGTATGGGCTGGCCAGCGCCACGAGGCACAATAGCCCGTAAGTAGCGAGCAGGGCCAGTAGTATTTTTGCAGTAGTTTTCATGATAACAGTTTGTGTATTTGGTCTAAAATGAATCTGAGCGACGGCCTGTTGTCCTGTATGGTATTGATAGGATTGACGGCCACCCAAAATGCCACGGCCTCTGCTTTGGTAAGCTTGACCGTGTACTTATCGGCGGGAATGTATGTGCCGCGAATGGGGCTGTTTGCCGACTTCATTAGCCGATTGTACAGCTCCAGAAATATGGCCTCCTGAAGGAGGGTCATAGCGTCCGACTGGTTGAACATCTTGCTGATGGACTTGTCTGACGTGATGCGGCAATACATGTCCACCATGTAGCTCACAGCGTGGCAGAAATCCTCCATGTGGCTGTGGCTCAGGTTTAGCACTACCTTGTGCTCTTTGTTCAGTTTGATCTTTACTTTATCCATCGTGTTATAATGTTTCGGATCTCAAACAGTACATAAGAGATGATGTAGATCGGCCATAGTAGCACGACCAAGAAGTTGATAAACAACCAACCGATGAAGCCCTCAGTATCTTCCTTGTGATCTGGAGCCGAGCCCAGGCTGGCGATAAATGAGAATACCGCCAAGCCTAAAAAGTAAATGCATGTGATAGCTAACCAGATCATGAGCTTTTCTTTATAATGAGTTGCTTGAACTGACCGAGGAACGCAATCTCCGCGAAGGGAGGATCCACGGCTCCTGAGCTAAAAAACTGCATGAACCGGGCGCGATCTTTGCCGACCATTAGGTACTCGTGCTCTATCTCGAGCGCGGCTCTGTCGTATTGCTTCACGGTGGCAAAATGCTCTAGCTTGATGCCGAACTTTTGCGCTATGACAGCCTCAAACCGAGCCTCAATAACATCGTATGGCTCGGCTACCATATTTTTGAGTGGCTTGATCAGATCCTGCACGTAGGCCTCAGTAGCGTCGTGCATGAGCGCGGCGAGCTGTATCTCTCGGTTTTCGCCGTTGAGTTTGGCTAGCTTGGCCACCAATATGCTGTGCTGTGCTACGCTGTAGAAATAGCGCGTGTGACCGCCAAACCTGCACAGGTTAGACAGGGCGTGCGCTATATCGTTGATTTTGATACTGGAGGCTTTCGGGCTCTGGAGGGACACTTTAGCACCGGTGAAGGTGCTAAAGTGTCCGCTCTTGGTTTCGTGTACAGGGTGCATATCAACCACGAGAGCCTCCTTTCTTACACTTGTCTTGTCCGCAAAAGGCTCTGCAACGGGCAAGGCCATTTTCTCTTTTGCAATAGAACTCTTCGAGTTGCCCTGCGGCTTGATTCTCCTCGCGATCTTTAACCGGGTCAGGGGCATTGAGCAAAAACTTTATAGCCATTGCCCCTGTTTGCACAGCCTCTTTATGCATGTCGTAACATCTGCCGCCCTCAAATGTGAATTGCAGTGCTGACTTAATTAGCTCCCCAGCTTCCTCCACTACAACTGCGGCACTGGATACATGATCCCCGCCCATTTCTAGTACTGTTAGCGGGTGCTTCTCATTGGCAGCATTTAGCTCTTGGATCATAGCAATAACCCATTGCTGAACCTCTAGCGGTGCTGAGGAAAAAGCGTGTTCACAAAGTTCTTTTGTTAGCCTCATGATTCCCCTCCCGCTATATTGTTCTCAATATCTCTGATAAGCTCCTCCACCGCTCCGGGTAGCCTATACACGCCGTTGATCTTCTTAAGGGCGTAGAGCGTTTGGCGCTCGTGCTCTTTGATAGCCTCGGCGATCAGCTCCTTGGTTTGCTCCTTATTATAGATCTCCTCCGACTTGGCGTATCGTCCTGCTTTTGCGTCAGCGAGCGTTTCCACCCGCCCATTTTCAAAAGCTTGCTCCTCGATGGCCTCCATCTGCTCGGGAGTCTTGCAAAACCCTGCTTTGTTTACCCAGGATACTTCGTTAGAGTTCTCAATCTTAGTGTCAAGCTCAGAAATCCAATCGTTAATCATTTCCACTGCCTGACTATTTGGCTTATGGCCGCACTCATTTTGGATATGCTCGAGGATCTCCCCCAAGCAATCTCTGTCTTTTTTTATAGCGTTTAAATCCATGTTTAACAGTCGTTTAAAGTGGTTGAAATAAGGCTTCTATATTGTCAAGGTTCACGTCTTTGCCCTCGGCAATAAGATGGGTATGGATGTCCTTGACGTACTCCGCTAGCATGGCGTAATCAGTCACGCGCTCACAAAGCCATGTTACTACTTTGCCGTTGGTGATGCCGTACTCCGCGCATCCGTTGATGGTGTACTCCTTTTTATAAAGGCCAAGTTTGATGCGGTTGGTACGGAAGCGCCTCCAGAGCTGTGGCCCTAGCTTTTTCTTATTCTTGCTTGCGCTCTCTAAATCCTGCGTGATACCCATACCGCAGACCATAAGTCCGCAGCGCTGATATGTGCTATCCTCGATATCCTTGAGCACTCTAAACATGTCGGGGGCTACATTTTCAAACTCGTCCAATATGATGAGGTAACCCGGCTTAAGTAGCTGCTCTGTGATCATGGCCAGCTTTTCCGTGTTGGTAGTGCGCCCCTCAAATCGGATATTGAGCTTGTCAAGCAACAACTGAATCAAGTCGCGCCCTTTCATGAGGCTAGTGCACTTGATATAAAGCACGTTTTTGTTTTCGCTGGCGTACTTTTCGAGCGTGTAGGTCTTACACAGCCCAGAGTCCCGGCTATCGATCAATACCCTGCGGTGATTGAATTGGGCGAACATGCAGGCCGTCGTTAGGCGCTGAAAATTGTCGCTATTGAAGTGCGGCTCAAAATCAAATCTCAGGCCAATAGCGTCAGCTATTTTGTAGAACACCTGGTCGCTGATTGGTGTGGCTTCACGGCCACTGTTTTCGTACATGTAGATACCCGAGGCTATCTTGCTCATGTACGCGGAGCTTACGTCTGCTTTCTTCGCAAGCTGTGCCTGGCTCGAGCTGTTGGACTTGATCCACTCCTTGAGTTTGGCGGTGATGAGTTCTTTTTGTTCTTTCTTCATAATTTTACAGTAGTTATTAATTAATCATGGGGGTGCGCTGTATCAGAGTGCGCCCCTTTTTTAGCTCCACGTTCATACCGGGAGAGTCCTTCAATCACTTTTGATTTTCCTTCGTTGATGGCGTCTTTGCCGCCATAGATGTTTTGAGATTCGATGGCCGACTCTATGAGCTCAGCCTCTTTGTTCACCTTCATGTACCTGCTCAGGGTTTGGTCAGCTAGCTCTTTTTGATCCTTCTGAACCTTTAGCATTTGGTGCCACTCCTCGTTTTCGCCCGGGAGCTGATCCACTTTAGCAGACGCAAATAATTTCTTCGGTAGTACCTCTAGCGGCTTTCCGTCCTGGTCACAAATAGGCTTGTCACCTGAGTAGAGATAAGCCTTGCTCCAGTTTTCCGGCTCCAGTTTGATGCGGAACTTTTGGCCGATCTTGAGGAAGTTGAAAGCAGCGTCCGGCACGTTGAAAATATGCTTTTGCTTAGCTCCCTCACCGTCGGTTTTTTCTATGACAATGCCGCGGTTGGTGTATTCGTACTCTGTAGGTACAAACAGGCTGACCTTTTTGCGCTTAGATCCCGACATATCGTCGAATTGGCGCATTTGCCCAGGCATGTGCCAGAAGGCCTCCACGTCGGTACTGTGAGTAAACTTGCGCTGTACGCTCGCTGTGGCCTTGAGGCTTTTTTGATACTTCTCTATGGGATAAGCTTTGTCGAACATTTGCTCGTTCCATCGGTTCAGGCCTTGCTCGATCAGGTTCCACGACTCAATAAATTCAGGTATTTCGCCGTTTTTGATCATGCTTTGCACGTGCTCAATGTTGGGGCGAGTTGTGGACATTTTAGCGAATGGATTACCAGTGTATCCGGGTATGAACTTCAAAACTCTGTCGTCGAAGTGCCCGAAAAAGGACTCAATCTTTTTTGCCCTGGCGTTTCCTACCTCGGCGGGGATCCACCTCGGGGTAATACTCTCAATGGCATGCTTTACATGCCAATTGTTGATTGCCCGGCCATTGTCAGACTGGAGCTCGTCCGGTAGGTGTCCGGCGTTTTGGCAAGCCATGCGAAGCGCTTGCAGTACTTGGCTGCTGTTCTCGTTGAACGATAGCGAATAGCCTAGTACGCAATAGCTGTGTCCATCAAGCACCAGGAACAGGTTCATTCTCTGGTACGGCTTGCCGTCTCTCATGAAATACATGTGGAGCGGAGTACCGTCTATGATCCACTTGGCATTGGCGCGGCTCTCGCGCTTGCGGTCAATGATGAGCTTGAACTCGTTGTTGTAATCTTTGATGCCGTCGCGCTTCGCTATCCATACCTGACGCGAATCACGAATGAAGTTTTTGCAGGTCTGTACGGTGATCAGGCACTTGTCGTCCCAGCCGAGTACTCCGTCTGTGTCGAGGTACTGCTGATATTTCTTTTTGGCCGCCTGAATGTAGAACGCCCAAACCTGCTCGTCGCTGAGCTTTGGAGCCGGGGAGCTTTTGAGCTTGATAATTTCGGACTGCATTTCCTCGGCCTGTCTGGCGCCTCTCTCGTCGTTGCGCGGGCGCAGCTTAGCGGCATTTCTTTTGCCTAGTTTGCCACTAATCAGGCTAGAGAGGGCAGTTTCGTATTGCTCAGGGCGCGTGGTTTGTTTACGATAGTACTGTTTGGATCCGGGATCGAAAAACGCGGGGAGCGCTTTTTTTAGCTGGTTAAAGGGCTTCATTTTACGCTTGAAGCTGGCGAGGTTGGTTATGACGAGTATTTCCTCTTTTAGCGTGTAGGCTATGACGTCATTGTAAAACTCGTCTACGCTTTGGTAGCCCATTGAGCGCGCCTGTGTCCGGTTGAGCGGAGCACAGAGCATAAACCACGCGGCTTGTTCGCTGTATTGCTCAGATCGGAAAGCGTCGAGTCCTTGCTCCATATAGAAGTCCTTGGCGGCAGAATCCGGAACCGCTAGATTTTTGAGGGTGCTAGACCTTAGCTCTGTGAGTAGTTTGTCTTTAGATGGTAGTAGCTGCTCGCGGCGAGGTATGCTGTCGTACTTGATCAGGTTAAGGCGCTGATCTTGCGGGTCTGGGATATTCTCATAGGAGCTACTCTCGCCATTGCGATACCTCAGCGTCGGCTTTTTGAGGGTATTAGAATCAAACCCGTATTGCGCGAGATCTGACCAGTGGAGATAAAGCTCTTGGTTGACTATCCTCATACCTCGTTAGCTTTATCGGCCAAATCCTTAGCCTCGTTTATTTCCTCCTCAGTCCACTCCTGAAGCACGCTATCAGTGAGTCTCTTCTCCTCTTTTTCAATTTCAAGATTGATGTATTCAAGAGATCTCAAAAGATCGTCTTTTCTAGCGTATAGCCTCTCCATGTCTCCGGCAAGCATTTTGGCCCACCGGCCACCATCATAAAGGAATTGAGCCCAGTGTTTCATAAGCTTTTTACACTATTTAGTTGCTCAATAGCTTTGAGGGCTTCAGACAGTACTCCGTCTACTACAGACTGCTTTTCTGTGCGATCGGCAATCTGCTCAAGGGCTTTATCTATGACTTTCTCGTCATAATAAGTACCCTTTAGTACCTGATATATATGGTTACGGTGGCAGCCTAGTTCCTCTCTGATGTGTATTTTATCCGCTTTAGTGAGGTGCTCCGCAATAGCCTTAATCTGTGATTTATTGTACTTTCGTCCGGCCATTTTTATATACATTTGATTTTTGTATGTGCTTTATATGTGCAATAAAAGTGAATAATTAGCACATTTACAAGATCAAATCGAGAATATTGGGAATAAACAGCACAATAGGGGAAAGATTAGCACAGCTACGAAAAGAGCATAACATGACTCAAAATAGCCTTGCAGAGCTATTAGAGGGCTTTGATCGATACCATATTGTCAAATTGGAGACCGGAAAAGTTAAGAATCCTAAAAGGGAGCTTTTAGCACAGATTGTGCAGATTTTTCACACAACCTACGAATGGCTGGAAACAGGAAACGGGGCAAAGAGCACAAAAGATGAGAGCGCTCAGGCTTTCAATGAGCCTGAAGCAGGGTATGGCAATGAATATTTATTTCAACTCGTGGAGACGCTCTACGAAAACCCTGACGAAACGACTAAGAAGTTACTGATCGGTGAGCTGGAGCTTTTACTAAACGAAGTGTCCATGAAGAAAATGGAGGCCATGAAGTATAGAAACGACATGGCCAAGGTACTAGAGCAGGTTAGGAACCTAAGGAAGACTCAATAAAGGACTCAATCCCGTCCAAACCTGCGTTAAGCTTTTTTCTGTTACGCATATTCAGAACTGCTAAAATTAGCAGAGGTAGGAGAGCTACAAACAGAACGATAAGAACCCACTTAAGCCGCCTTTTCGCAATCTCAAATTCACGACCTTTTTTATGGCTATCAATGAGCGTTGCTGCGAATGTGGCCACTATCTTTTCGTTGAGTAAATCAGAGTTAGTATTATGCAGCTCGATAGCCGAAATATACTTGGCGTTATACTCGTATGCTTGCTTAAAATTGCCGAGCTCCTTTTCCGCTAAATCAAGCCATTTATATACCGCATGATCCTCGCTTTTGCTGCTCGCCATTCCGGGGTAATATTCTAGGCTTTGAGTTAGATAATCTTTAGCCTTTTGAGGCTCTCCAATTTTCAAATAAATCTCACCCAAATCGAGCAGGGTGACAAATAGATCTTGACCATTTTTAAAGGTCAAAGCCTGCTCCAAATGATCAATGGCTTTGCGTGTTTCTCCCTGGTCTCCAAACACATGCGCAAGGTTGTGATAAGCCTGCCCGATCACCCTTAATTTGGAGCCGCTTAGCTTACTTTTAAAAGCAATGGATTTTAAGAAATAGTACTCCGCCTCACCGTAAGATTTTGCGCTATAAAATGACAGACCAAGCCTGTTGTTTATTTGTGCGGTTTTGTAGTAATCGTCCACACTTTCAGAAAGCTTAATGCTCATCGTGTAGTACTTCAAAAGGTTCTCCGCATCTCGCAAATCTCGGTAGCTGTTACCCATGTTTGCGTACAGGCTGGCGAGTTCTTTCCGGTCGTACTTTTTGGCAAACGCGACGGCCTCCTTGTATATCTTTAGAGCCTGATCATATTCCTTAAAATTATCAAGTAGCGCGCCAATGTTTTTGCGCACGCTTACCTCAAGATAATAGTCCGTCGTGTCCAGGCTTGAAAGCCCCCGGTAACACGCATCGTAATCCACGAAAGCTTTCACAGGATCCCCGGCTTTTTTGTGCAAATATCCAGACATAAGGAGGGCTATTTCGCGGTGATACCCGTCCTTGTGATCTGCAAGCGCCTCGTCCACAATTGTTCGAGCTTCTGTGGGGCTTGTTTTAATATTTCCATTGTAATAGTCCATCAACCTCCCTTGGCCGGCACTGGTGAGGCTAAGGACTAACAGTAAGCCTTTGAGCATAGTAATTTTCCATCTAGTGTTTGTTGTTGGTTCTTAATGAGGGTTAAACATACTCAAAAACAAAAAAAGTAGCGCCTTTGGAGCACTACTTTTTACTAACGGTTGGTCATCCAATACCCTAAATGTGGTATTTATCCGCCACCTTTTGGCCCGTTGGTGTCATTCTCATCGTCTTCCGTTGGAGCTGGCACGTCCAGCATATCA
The DNA here is from genome assembly GCA_039970095.1 of Cyclobacteriaceae bacterium. Lineage (GTDB taxonomy): Bacteria > Bacteroidota > Bacteroidia > Cytophagales > Cyclobacteriaceae > JAMZMI01. Next base: position 10,216 of record JBDVMP010000064.1, on the reverse strand, counting down.
GGGTAGATCATTTCCTCGTCAGATCCGGCGCAACTCGGCGCTAAAGAACTAACGGCTAATACTGCAAGTACAAAGAAAAGCTTTCTCATTGTAATATGATTTTATGGTTAAACAACGTAGGTAAATCTACCAAATGGAGTCAGCACAATCCAGCACAACTACAACGAGGATTCAAAAACACCAAATTCTTTGTACTTTTATAACCTGATAAATAAAGCTACTATTATGTTCTACGTATTCGCATGGATAATTTTATCCTTCTTTGTTGCCGCCCAGGGGAGTACTCGAAGGCTGGGGTTTTGGGCGTCTTTGATACTAAGCCTACTATTTAGTCCTATCATTGGTTTGCTGTTTGTTATCGCCTCTCCTAGAGTTGAAAAGAACACCGGAACATCGTCCGGGTTTGACATCAACCAGTACAGACAGAACTAGTCCACCTAATTTGTCCACCCATTTGTCTACCTAATGGGGCAACACAGCACTACGTTCCTTTGAAAACTGTGCGGTTTAATCACTCTTATTGGGCTACCTGTTTAACGGAGGTGAAATATTCGTTAAAGGCGTGTTTAACAGCTAAAAGCCCATTTACGGGACTTTTTGATCTCAGAATTAACAACTATTAAACAAACTGCACGGTATCGACTCGGGAATTATAGTGATATTACCTAAAATGCACATTTGAATTTTGGCGCAAAAATACTCTGATTGCTTAAAATCGCTTAATACGCTCCGTAATCGGGCTTTTTCAAGATTTCGGCGCAATTTAGAATATGTATATTTCTATTTACCCCCTATACTTTCTTAGTATTTCTGCGACTTTGGCTACCCCCGTACTGGCTGGTTCTTCAAACAAATGCAGGTTGTTGTCACTTCTAACCTCTGGCAGGTTTGGGTCTATGACAAATTTTGGTATTTCTGGTTTGGTGTAGTTCATCAGGCCAGCGGCCGGGTAAACGAGAAGGGAAGTGCCCACAACTATGAAAATATCTGCTTCCATGGCTTGCTCGACTGCCGGCTCCATCATGGGCACCATTTCTCCAAACCACACGATATGAGGCCGGAGCTGTGAGCCCTTTTCACATTTGTCACCTTCTTTCAGTTCCCAGCCATCCAGATCATAAATCAGGGTTTCATCCAGTGTGCTTCTTACTTTGAATAACTCACCATGCAAATGAATGATGTTTGTGCTTCCGGCTTTTTCGTGCAGATTATCCACATTCTGAGTGACGATTATCACTTCAAAATCCTTTTCCAGATCAGCCAGTCCTAGATGCCCGGCATTGGGTTTTGCAGTCAGGGCTTGTTTTCTTCTTTGGTTGTAAAAGTCCAGAACCAGCGCTCTATCTGCTGCCCAGCCCTGAGGCGAGGCGACTTCCATTACATCGTGACCTTCCCATAGGCCACCTGCATCCCGAAAGGTATTTATGCCACTTTCAGCGCTGATTCCAGCGCCTGTCAGTACTACGATCTTCTTCATAGGTATAAATCTTACTCGCTGTTTAAAGCTAAGAATGAAAACCTGACTAAAGAAATAGTAAAGTGATGATTGACTAAATTGGCATCATGAAAAAAGCATTAGTAGCGTTAGTCTTTATCATGGCACTCAATTATTCGGCGAGGGCCATGCAATCTGATACCATAATAGTGGCCCAGTCTGGCGAAACGGAACAGGTTGTGGAAGAGGAGCCGCCAACGAGTTCCAAAGTCATTTTGTTTATGATGACAGCAGTAGGGGTCATTCTCATAGGGATTGCTGTTAGGAATAGTAAGTTTGGAAAGAAACGTAGGTGATCATCTGATTACTGTAACAACTATGATTTGCTTGGCGTCCAATTGGTGCATGAGTTACACCGCATCCTCCACTTGAAAAAATATTCTCTCAGAAAAGCAACCTTGGAAGGGGTAGCGACATCTATTAACAAAAAACGTCACTACAATGCTCAAAGAAATCCTAATCACCATAGCCGCAATCCTCATATGCACATTGGCGCAAGCCCAAACCACATTGGCTGAATACCATTTTGAAACTGAGGATGTGCAAGAAGTAACAGTTCGTGCAATTTTCTGCGATGTGAATGTCATACAGGGAGATAAACTCATTTTTGATGGAATCATTACGGGAAGTGGGGATGAAGGAGATTACCTGATATCATCCATGCAGTCGGGTGAAACTGTCGTCTTCAAAGTTGAGAAAGACAAGAAAAGCAAATGGGGGTGGGATAATATCAGGAAAGCCCGGATAAATTTGACTTTGCCTGCCGGGGTAAACCTCACGATAGACAATACTTCAGGAGATATTGATGTAAACATGCTTGAAGGCAGCTCGCACAGTATTGGTACTACTAGTGGAGATATGTATCTGAGAAATGTTACCGGCGACCTTTCGGGTGGTAGTACATCCGGAGATATTGAGATTGATGGGTTGGTAGGAATGATCTCAATGCGGTCTACAAGTGGTGATCAGCGGTATGAAAATGTAGATGGAAATATATCCGCCAGGGCAACTTCAGGAGATATAGAACTACAAACGGTTACTGGTCAGATAGATATGGAGACAACTAGCGGAGGAATTGAGCTTGATGGAGTCTTTGGCGTTCTCAAACTGAGAACGACTTCCGGTGACATAAGCGGAAGTGATGTTCGACTAGCAGCAGATTCGAAAGCCAGAACAACTTCTGGAGAGATTGAGCTTGAATTTATCAACGACATCAATGAGATGAGTTTTGATCTGGATGCTTCATCTGGAGATCTCACCGTAGGCGGTCGTCGTGGTGGTGATCAGCTCGAAATCACCCGTGGTGGAATCCTCTTCGTTGGCCGCTCAACAAGTGGTGATCAATCTTACACGAATTGATTTTCTGTCAGGGAAAAGCACTAATTATTATAGGTGGGTTTGGTGCTTGATTGGTAAAATTGAATTTTGGTTTTATATGGCACAATCTAGGCATCCGGAGGAGTATTATCCGTGAATAGAGCGTTGCGAAGAGGGGTACTAAAGGGTTGGGTAGGGCCGTCTAGGCTATGGTGATACGTTCTTCTCCAAAACTGATTACATCTCCTGATCTCAATTTTTTCCTTCGTCTCGTCTCCTTTTGATCATTGACCAGTACCTCGCCATCGTCAATTCTTAGCTTGGCTTCACCTCCTGTGGCCGCCCAGCCCAGCATCTTGAGCAAGTTGTTGAGTTCGATGTATTCCTCACCGGCACGAAGATTAAACTTATCCATTGTCAGGTTCTTGATTGCGGTGTTTGAACTGGAGGCCTAGTAGAAAATTTCTTAGGAACTGATCCTTGCATACTCTGTATTGGCTTTGGGTAGGCTTTCTGAATATGGCACTCAATTCGTGCTTCCCGACATCAAATTTTGCGAGTGCATAAATATCCAAAATGTCAGTGTCTTTGAGGTTTAAGGCAATTTTAAGTTTCCTGAAAATCGTGTTGTTGTTTAGGCTCTTTTCGGGTTTAGGCTGTTCTCCTTCTCGCTTACCTCTATACTTATTGATCATGCCATTGAGAAAAACAGCTAGTTCACGATCATAAAGTGGCTTTTGGTTGGGGTCATCATCTGACTTGAGCCAGTCACTTACTTCAGCACGGGTAACTTCCACATCGGCCCAGCGAAATAATTTGATCATTTGATCATCACTATAATCAAACGCATATCTGATGCGTCTCAAAATGTCGTTGTTATTCATTGATGCAAAGTTACGGATTACAAATTCAAACTTTGGGTTCTTGCTGGCTGAGACAGTGAAAGCTACCCAGACCCCACACTATATCCGTAGAATCGATACCTATCACTTTTCTATCAGCAAAGAGTGATTGCAATATTTCCAGAGCTACAGGGTCGTTTTTTTTATCTCTGTAAGTAGGCACTATCACACATTCATTGGTAATATAAAAGTTGGCGTAAGATGCGGGCAATCGCTGATTGTCGTAGGTTACAGGGGCAGGCATTGGTAGCTCTACTACTTTGAGTGGCGATCCATCTTTGAACTCAAAGGACTTTAACAGGTCAAGATTTTCCTGAAGAGGTTGATGGTTTTCATCGCTTTCGTTGGGCTCAACAACGGTGACCACCGTGTCATTGTTCACCCACCTTGTGATGTCATCTACATGCCCGTCGGTATCGTCTCCAACTATCCCATCTCCAATCCACCAGATATCGCTTGCGCCATAGTAATCTTTCAGATAAGTTTCAATTTCTGGCTGGCTCATGTGTGGATTTCGGTTTTTGTTGAGCAAGCAGGCCGTAGTTGTCAGGATAATCCCATTGTCATTGAAATCAACCGAGCCTCCTTCCATGACTATACCAGGGTCGAACGTTTCGAGCCCAAGCTTTTCAGCTACCAGGCCGGGAATCCGATTGTCCAGGTCATATGGAGGATATTTTTCACCCCATGCGTTGTATCCCCAGTTTACAACTGCTTTTTTTTTATTGCCAATTACAAAAGCAGGCCCGTGATCCCTGCACCAGGCGTCATTTGTTGGGTGGCGGTAGAATTTGATTTTGGCAAGGTCAGCACCTGTTTCCTTGAGGTAGCTTCTTGCCTGGGCTTCCATATCATCATTTGCCAAATTGATGCATACATTTTCTCCTCTGGCGACTTCTCTGATAAACTCACAATAAGGCTTATAGATGGTTTCAATCTTTCCCGGCCATGAGTTTTTATTGTGCGGCCAGCTAAGCCAAGTGGCTTCATGGGCATGCCATTCTGCCGGAAAGCGTAATCCAAATTCTTTGGGAGTATGAGCCATTATTCGTCGATGAAGCGTTTTTCGATGGGAGAGTAGGCGTCAATTCTACGGTCTCTCAGAAATGGCCAGTGGATTCTATAGTTATCTGATTTGTCCATATTGATGGGCACGACTTTCACTACTTCATCCAGATGTGGGGCCTTGTATTCGATCCAGCCAAAAGCGTTGGTTACGTACGATCCTCCCCAAAACTGCATTTCACCTTCTACACCCGTTCTGTTCACGCCAACCACGGGTATCCCATTAGCCACGGCGTGTGATTGCTGAATCGTTTGCCAGGCATTGTGCTGTTCTTTGTTCGTCTGATCATCCTGACTTTCGTGCCAGCCGATGGCAGTTGGGTAAAAGAGCATTTCGGCTCCCATCAGCGACGTGATACGTGCCGCCTCCGGGTACCACTGATCCCAGCAAATGAGTACACCTATTTTGGCGTATTTCGTATCAAATACTTTGAAACCCAGGTCGCCCGGTGTGAAGTAAAATTTTTCAAAATACCCCGGATCATCGGGGATATGCATTTTGCGATACTTGCCCAGGTATGTACCGTCAGCGTCGATCACAGCTGCCGTGTTGTGATAAAGACCCTGCGCTCTCTTTTCGAAAAGTGATGCCACAATCACTACATTGAGTTTTTTGGCGAGAGCGCAAAAAACATCGGTTGTTGGCCCGGGAATAGCTTCGGCTAATTTGAAGTTATCATAATCTTCCACGTCACAGAAATACAGAGAGCCAAAGAGCTCCTGGAGACATACAATTTGTGCGCCTTGCTTGGCGGCATTTTCCACTCCATTGATAGCTTTTTGCAGGTTTTCTTTCAAGTCTGCCGAACATGAAGTTTGAACGAGCCCTACATTCACAATACGCTCCTTAGCCATAGGTCAAAGTTTTAATTTTGAATGTACGAAGTTCGTGAATTGTTGATCAATTCAAAATCCTAAAAGGAGAAGAAGATGTTAGGATGGCTTTCCGAAAATATCTTCCAGAACCTGGGTGCGATACTCAAATATTTCCTTGAGTTTGCTTCTGATCAAGATGCCATTGGCTATCCTGCCAAGTAAGCCGAATGGTGGACTATAAGTCACAATGTCTTTCATCAATATGCCCTGATTCGTTTCTTCGAGGTGATGCTGGTGGTGCCAGAGTGCATACGGCCCCACTCGCTGCTCATCCACAAAGAATTTCTTATCAACCACCTGGGTGATTTCTGTAACCCATGTCATTTTGACTCCACCGACAGGACTTACTTCATACGAGATGATCATGCCGGGATACATCTTGTCAGGTATGTTTTTCGACATAATGTCAAACCCCATGTAATCGGGTGTGATCGTTTTCAGGTTTGCAGGGGATGAAATGAATTCCCATATCTCGTCCAATGAAGCAGGTAATAGTTGTTTTTGTTCGAAAGTATATACAGCCATAATCTTGTTTTGATTGCGACTTAACTTCTCGTTTTACCCTTTTGTTTACAGATACCACCAATCTGAGCCTTCTTTTCTTCCTATTTTATTGAGAAAGTTTTGCAACTCGTTGCGCTGTTCTTTTTCTGGGTAAACGGCAACCAAAATTTGACGTTTAGGAAAATCCTTAGCTGTCTCAAAGTCTGATAATCCCATGACTTGATGCTCTACCGAGCATGAATCTAGTATATCCGTGACAAGTTTTGATTTTTGATTTTTACCCCAGATAATGATAGTGTGACCATTCCAGTCACTCTCCACAAATGCCTTTATCTTCAAATCAAAGAAATGAGCCTGGTCGTAGCGATCTGAGGTTCTGGATGTACGCTCAGGATGCTCTCTCCACAGGTGCGTGATTTTCGGCACAACTTTTATGGTGAAATCTGATCTGTACCATTTCAGTGTGAGGTCATAATCTTCGGGGTAGGTGAGTGCATTGAAACCATCTATAGCTTTTAGGTCGCTGGTGAACATCATCCAATTAGGCGAGGCTATGACACACTCTCTATAAATTCTGATCCATTGTACTGCGTTGAGATTTGTTTCGTTGAGCCAGTTTTCATAATCCAGATAACCCTGGCTTATTGGTTTATCGCCAAAGTACTTGACCAACCCGGTCGTAATGGTTTTGTCAGGTTGGTTTAAGAGAGCCTCTGAAAGCAGTTCTAGTTTTTCTGGCGGCATGAGGTCGTCTGCATCCATTCTGGTTATAAGCGATCCTTTGGCATTTTCCAGTGCATGCTGCAGAGCGGGTACAATACCATTTCCCGGGTTTTGAAAAACCTTGATTCTTGAATCTATGGCTGCCCATGTGGTCATTATCTTGTGAGACAAATCGGTGGAATGATCATCCACTAACAAGAGCTCCCAGTGAGGGTAAGACTGACCTATCACTGACTTTAGCATGTCTTCGAGATAGACCTGATAGTCTTTGACAGGCGTGATTATTGATATTAAAATCACAACATTATTTATTAGATAAATCTAATTATTTGTTAAATTACGTATGTAATCTGCTAATTACATAAATCTTAAATTAATCTCTCAAACTATGTTCAACCTATTTGGATCAAAATCAAAAAAAGAAAAGCTGGAAGCTCAGTACTTGAAGCTTACAGAAAAAGCTCATGATTTAGAGCAATCAGACACAAAAAAGGCCGCTGAGGTAAAACGAAAAGCTCAGATGATCATGCACAAAATTGTGATGATGGATAAAGGTGATGCAGGTACTACACCATCTGTCGGCTAATCATTTTCTCATTTAGAGGATTCCCATGTTTTCCATTAGCTTGGAGGCATTGAAGCTTTGGCAGAGTCCTTCGGTAAGCGTGTAGTCAAAGATGATTTTGTTGTTTAATATCTTGCTATTGAAACTAAAGTTTCGAACTTCTGAGGTAGCAATTTTCCCCAGCTCCAAATCATGAGTTGACACCATACCAAAAGCATTTTTCTCAGTTAATTTTCTGACGAGTGCTATGGATCCTTTGTGCCTGTCTTCGGAGTTGGTCCCTTTCAGTATTTCATCCAGTACAAAGAATATTGCGTTTTGCTGAGAAGCCAGTTCCAGTAATTGGGATATGCGGCGGAGCTCTGCATAAAACGAACTGGTGTGCTCCTCCAGGTTATCTTTTGTTCGCATACTTGTGAAGACTTGTACTGGGCCCATTTCAAGACTGGCGGCATCTACCGGACAGCCACACTGAGCCATGACCATGCTGAGCCCAACAGTACGCTGAAAAGTTGATTTACCAGACATGTTTGATCCGGTGATTATATCTACAGAACCTTTGCCGATAATAGAATAGTCGTTTTTTACTTTCTCAACAGACTTGATCAAAGGGTGTCCGATTTTTTCACATTTAAAGTGAAACGGTTGATCCACCATTTTGGGAAATTTGTATTCGGGATGGCTATGAAGGAGCGATGCTATACTCAGAAGGCATTCCATTTCATTGACCACTTCAAACCATGTTTGTATTTTGAGGTGATTATCTTTCTTCCAATCTAGTAAATCGCTCACCAGATGTACATCAAGCAAAAAGAGCCCATCAAGCAAACCGTAGAGCATATTGGCTCGTGAGCTGAGCCGGTGGCTCAATCTAGAAAGCGATTGAATCGCTGAGGTTGATGATTGTTTATCACCAATTAATTTGTTTCGTAGCGTTTTTAAATGTTCAGATGTGAATGACTCCTTTTCGATCATTCTGAGTGACTGAGCGTAAGTTTCAATCATATAGTGCGCATGATCTATGCCATGTGCTATAGTATTTAGTTTTTTTATGGTGCTTCCAAGTATGATTGCATTTATGATCACTACGGGGTAAATGATGTGATAAACCATGCCTTCTGCAAATATCAGATAAGCGAATAATACAAGCAGAAAACTCATTAGATAAGCTATAATCCTCCAAAGTTTTGTATTGATTTTTGGCTCCTCTTTCCTGGCCCAATTCAAAATGTCCTTGTTGCTAAGGTGAGGGTTAGATTTCTTCTTTTTGTTGAGGTTTATCCGGTTATTGGCTTGAAAGGATTGTCTCCATTCGAGTTTGGATGAGAGTTCGCTGGCAGACGTCTGGCGCTGCTGAATAGTTTCAATATCAGCTGGGCCAGAGAGCCAGGTGCCCAGCATCTGTTTAGAGTCGGGCATTTCGCAACGACTGAGCAACTGATAAATAGAGTGGCGACCAAAAATATCCAGGTCTTGTTGGTAGGGATGGTCTTCTTCTATGTATGCTTCGCCTCCTTCAAAATCATGCAGGTCCAGTTGAATACGTTTGATTTCTTCAAGGTTTATATCCTTCAGCGTTTGCGTGAGAGCCAGTTCTCTTTCAACCTTGCGATGCTTGATTACTAAAAAGTAAAACAAGATTCCAACGGGAATCAAAGCTATCAAAGCGCCGGGGCTGTCAACACTGAGCCCATATATGGTTAGACTGATTATTAAAAAAAACAAAATCGTTCTTGCCCATGAGAGTCTGGATGATGTTTTTTCTAAACCTTGTTGCTGAAAATGAAATGAATCAAATCGGTCTTTAAAAGCGTCTATCATGGATGCTAAAATGTAAGTGCGCTAATCAGGATTTCTACCAATAGCCCAATCATTAAAATAAACATATACAAAGTGCCGGTACCGAGCATTTTGAAGAAGGCGGCTGTTTTGGAAGACTGATAGTTACGTCTAAATGATATGATGATGTAGGTACATAAAATGATAAAGGAGATAGGTAATGCATGCTTTGGAATCTCACCCAGGACGATAGCAACTATCCACAAAATACTTAGCACAACATAGGTGAACGAATGCAAATGTACTGAATGAATGAGGTGCTGAATATAGAGGTGCTTACGGAAGAATAATTTAATGATGAGCGCGTAAACCGGAAGCAGTAAGAACATGAGGAGGGGCACATTTTTGCGGAAGTAAACACTGAAGCTCTCGCTATCACTGGTTTGCAGTTTGATAAGTTGAGTCGTAATAAGTTTTTTGATACGGGGCATACTCTCTACCCTAAGGCTATCTTCTATTTGCCTGGCTGTCACACTTTTATCAAGTGATAGTTTGTACAACCTGGCGAACTCCGATGCGCTAGGAAGCCATGCGCTCTTGGTTTGTGGAATGCTGTCCAGCGCACTGATGACTTTTTCTGTATCTGTAACTAATGACGGTTCGTTTTCGGTTGTATCTGATTTTTCCTCCTGAACCTCTTGGTCAAGATCGCCTACTGAGATTATGCTATTATTATCATCTTCCGGGTTTGGGATGATAGAGAAAAGGAAAAAGTGAATTAAGCTTATGATAAGGTAAAGGCGTACCGGGTTAGCATAATTGACTCTGCGGCCGTCCATGAATTCTGTGGTCAGAAATCCAGGCTTGAAAAAAAAAGGTTTGACGGACCTTCCAAATCTGGAGTCGAGAGAAAAGTAGTTCTCAAAAAATTCACTGATCAACTTCTTGAATGAGTAGTGACTGTCGGCGTTTTTCTGCCCACAATTGGGG
>JBDVMP010000063.1:0-70474 GCA_039970095.1 Cyclobacteriaceae bacterium | reverse complement strand
TCTTCTCCCGTGTTGTCTGTAGCTCCAATTTTATTGGCCACTATGTAGTCATTATTTGACCCTCTGGCCGTTTCAGAGTTGTTGTCATCCCAGATATAAACTGCTCCGGCAATACTTAAATTTTGATCCAGGAAATTGTCGATAAGAATTGCTGCCGGATAAGGATTACTCACCAAATTCCAACCTTCGTTGGCGTCATCTTCGTCTTCGGTATAGCCTCCTGTATAGATGATAGTTCCATCATTCGGTTTTCCAATGAAAGTAATTTCCTGCTGGAAAGCCTGTGTATATCCCGTTCCCGGGATCAACTCTTCTGCATTGGCAGCAATCCATCTGTCCAAGCCCTCATTGGTACTATAGGGCTGAAATTCCTCGTAGCGATAAACCGACGAACCCAGACTGGCTCCTGTAGTAGATGCATTTTGCTCAACAGGTGTACCCACAAAGCTGTATTTACCATCGGCATATCTCGTGTTTCTTACAAACACAAAGTCGCTACCCGTAATGGTATTGGCATCATAGGTAATCAGTGAGGAACCCGACTCTACAATCAAAGCTCCGTCATTGGTCAGGTCACCATTGACTATGAAGGTATTTACACCATTCACAACCAAGGTAGCTTCTGAGTCTATTTCCAAGTTATTGACTTCAAAAACGCCTTCAGTATCGAAATAATAGTCACCGGAAATTCGGGCATTTTCATTGCCCAAAGGAGCACTACCGTCACTCCATTCGGTTCCATTCCAAGTATTCGGAGTATCGTTCACGGTGATTATTACCGTCTCTTCATCGGACAATTCTCCATCGGAAACAGTCACCGTTACATCATGTGTACCATCCTGATCTTCTGTTGGCGTCCAACTAAAGGCTCCTGTTTCTTCGTCGATGCTCATCCCTTTTAACTCGGATGTTTCATCTATGCTGTATATCAGAGTGGCCTCAAAATCAACATCCGATGCTGACGCAGTAAAGGTGATTTCTGTTTGTTCATCTCCACTTTGCTCCCCTATGGCAGCTAAAACCGGTGCATCGTTTACATCTGCTACTTCCAGATCAAAAACATCCGAAACACTCAAACCGTCTTCGTCGGTATTGATCACTTCAACAGAAAGAGTGCCTACATCTTCATTCTCAGGTGTACCAGTAAAGGTGCCCAAGCCCGAATCAAAACTAAGCCACTCTGGCAATGAGTTACCCCCCTCCAATGTTGCAGAGAGTGTCTGCACGTCATTGTCATTAGGGTCTTCAAAGGTGTTTTCAGGAATTTCAAAACTGAATACCTGACCCTGAGTAGCTAGTTGATTAGCTATTGGATTTACCAAAACAGGTGCAACAGCCGGTTGAATACCAAAGAGCACAAACGTCTTACCTGTTTGATTGTTATAGTCAACTCTAGAAGAATATGCAGAGGTTATTATATCATCTAATCCATCTCCATTCATATCTCCTGCACTACTCACCGACCAACCCAAATGATCATTTGAACTAATCCCTTTAATAGTAACCCCATTGGTTCCGTCAAGGTCTGAAAGTTCTATGCTGGCAGCAAAGGCACTCGTTTTCCCATATACGACATAGGTTTCTCCTGATCCGTTGTTGTCGTCATCTCCAGCATGGCTTGCCCCTATCAAAATATCATCAACCCCGTCATTGTTCATATCTCCAGCACCACTCACCGATTTACCAGACCAATCTCCTGCATCAATACCTTTGATTTTGAAACCATTGGTGCCATCAAGAGCGGACAGATCCAAACTTGAAGAAAAAGAACTTCCACTAGGCTTCCCAAATACTACAAAAGTTTCACCTACCAGAGATTTGTCATCTATATCGGCACCAAATGCCCCGACCAACAAATCATCAACACCGTCACCATTGACATCTCCAGCTCCACTTATGGAATTTGCTGTATAATCACCATCATCAATTCCATTGATAACAAAACCATCAGTCCCATCAAGCGTAGAAAGATCGAAGCTTACACCAAAAGAACTGGTTTTTCCAAATACGACAAAGACCTCACCTGCTCCGTAATAGCCTCCATCCAACTCATATGCTCCATCCGATCCAATAATAATGTCATCTATCCCATCACCATTGATATCTCCCGCGTTGCTGATTGACTTACCTAAATAGTCATACGTATCAATTCCGTCAATCACAAAACCATTTGTACCATCCAAACTGGACAAGTCTATATTTGCCAAGAAAGGAGTTGTTTTTCCGAATACTACGTAAACAGCTCCAGCACCGTCACCATTCGTATCAGCCTCCTTTGCACCAATCAATATATCATCCGCTCCATCATCATTTATATCTGCGCTACTCACGGCGCTACCTGATTTATCCCCTGCAGCAACTCCATCAATTATGAATCCATTTGCTCCATTTAATGTCGATAAATCTAAGCTGGCTGAAAAAGCTGTCGATTTACCAAATATGACATACGTCTCACCTGAACCAGCATTTCCATTAGCGTCTGCCGTGTATGAGCCAATCAATAAATCATTTACACCATCTCCATTGACATCTCCTGCACCGCTCTTTCTGGCACCTATCCTATCTCCTGCATCAATTCCTTCGATGAGGAAACCATTGGTGCCGTCAAGGTCAGAGAGGTCCAGACTGGATGAATTTCCCTCAGACTTTCCAAACACTATATAGACTTCACCCGCATAGTTATTTCCATTGGGATCGGCCAGCTTAGCTCCAATCAATATATCATCAAGGCCGTCTCCATTTATATCTCCTACTCCGCTTATAGAATACCCAGACACGTCGACGGCATCAACCCCGTTAATGACAACCCCATTGGTTCCATCCAATCCAGATAAGTCTACGATGGCATCAAACGACTGTGCATCTCCAACATTCAAGTTGAAGCTGTCGCTTACTCCTTCCCCTTCTTCTCCTTCGGTAACGGACACTTCTATAGCCAATAAGCCCACGTCCGCATTGGCAGGCGTCCCACTAAAAGTGGCCGATTCAGCATCAAAACTGAGCCACTCTGGCAATGGGTCACCCCCCACAAGCGTGGCAGAAAGTACCGGATCATTTACTCCGTAAAACGTATTTTCAGAAAGAACAAAACTGAACGATTCATCTTCTTTAGCAAGCTGATCGGCAATTGGATTCTGAACACTCGGCTCAAAATCATGGCCAAATATCACAAAAGTCTGACCAGCAGAACTGCTATAACCAGAGCTTGCTTTAGGTGCTCCAATCAAAATATCATTTATTCCATCACCATTCAAATCCCCCGCATTACTTACAGACCGACCTGTTTCATCATCGTATCCAAAAAGGATAAAGCCATTTGAACCATCTAGGTCATATGGGCTGATACTCACATTAAAGTCCACAGTTGATCCAAAAACCACGAAAGCCTTACTTGTGCCATAGGCTCCAATCAGAATATCATCCAGACCGTCTCCGTTCATATCTCCTACATCACTCACTGAGGAGCCTAAATAATCTTCACTATATGCTCCTTCAATCACAAAACCATTCGTACCATCCAAATCAAACAATTCGAGTGCAGCAGAAAAGGGAGCTGTTTTGCCAAATACAACATAAGTTGCCCCTGCCTCGCCGTTATCACCGTTATCTGAATCAAAACCCTTGGATCCCATTAAGAAATCATCTATTCCATCCCCATTTACATCTCCAGCATTGCTCACTGAAGCACCCAGATAATCCCCTTCATTAACTCCGCTAATCACAAAACCATTCGACCCGTCTAAGGCGCCCAATTCTAGAGTGCCAGCAAACGCGGTATTTTTCCCGAACACCACATAGCTTTTACCAGCATAATCAGAATTGTTTGCGTACGTATATGGCGCCCCGATCAAGATGTCATCTATCCCATCACCATTCACATCTCCGGCTCTACTAACAGACTTTCCCGAAAAGTTATACTCATCCTCACCAACAACCACAAAGCCATTTGTTCCATCAAGATCATCTACGTCCAAAGTAGCAGCAAATGGTGAGTCATCACCAAACACCACATAAGTCTTCCCTGAGTAAGAACCATTAGAATAGTCAGAAGCTCCTGGTGCGCCAATTAAAATATCGTCAATCCCATCCCCATTCACATCTCCTGCATTGCTCACTGAACTACCCATCTCATAATATTCACCAGCTCCGTTGATAACAAAGCCATTGGTACCGTCTAAATCGGATACCTGATTGATGAAATCAAAAGCTTCAGATTTCCCAAACACCACATATGTCAGGCCCACATAATCATACCCACCTACGGATGCATACGGTGCTCCTATCAAGATATCGTCAAAACCATCTCCATTCACATCTCCGGCACTACTTACTGAATACCCTGAAGAATTATTTGAATTACCTTCAATCAAAAAACCATTACCGTTGCTATATAAATCGTTAATATCTAAGCTGGAAGGAAAAGAACCTGCCGCTCCGAATATCACATAGGTGGCACCAGAACTAGGATTGTAAAGCCCCTTCCCTTTTGCTCCAATCAAAATATCATCTATCCCATCACCATTCACATCTCCGGCACTACTTACCGAATACCCTGAATATTCGTTATCCGAAGATCCTTTGAAAGTAAATCCATCACTTCCATCCAGTGATGATAGTTGTACAAATTGCGGAAAGGCTTGAGCTTGCAATGGTGCCGTGGGCAGAGCCGCCAGCCAGGTAGTAAGTACTGATGCGGCTATTCCCAGCTTCCACTTCCGGTTGAGGTTTTGAATTTTTCTACTCAGAATATCCAGCTTTCGAGCTAATCTGCTATCCTGATTTCCTCTCCATTTAGCCTGAGTATTGCGATATCGTCTTTGGAGTTTTATCCACAAATAATACTTGGAACGACTATGGTGTTTGGAAATTGATTTCATAGAGCTTTAAGTTTCCGTTTTAGGTTAATTAGAGATTCAATCGTAAACCTGATTAAGTAATTAATATTTTTCAAAAGACATGAGGGTAGTTTTTCCTACCCTCAAAACAGAAACAACCCCCTTTGAGAGGAGACGTTGATTTTTGAGAAAAAAATATTTAGAACAACATCTTCACAGAAAAACTACAACGCCTTTTGAAAGCCATATTTCTATTCAAATATTGACATGCACCTTCACCTTTGCGATTGACAGTAAGGCCACAAAGAGTTTCTCAACTGGTTATCTTTCATTGGATCAGTTTAAAATGACTTCCCCCTACAAAAGCCAGCACCTCATCGCTTCAGCTAAAACATGAATCAAACATCCTCGGAATTTCCAAAATGCAAGCCTCTGGTTTCTGCTTAGTTGATATGCTCTACTTCCATAAAAGCAGAAAGGAACTACAAAAAAAGGCACACACCTAACACCTACTTTCTGGTATCAGATGGTAATACAGTCATGTCTGATAATGTAACTAAATCGCTAATTATGAGCTGTTTTTAGTAAAATAATTTCACGATGATTTTGATATCTTAGGCTCGCAAAATTTTACATTACGTCTGATAGAATCAATGAACTGAGAAGTATAAAATTGGAACATATTTCCTTTGGAAAATCCGGATTACCACAATAATTTCACGACCCAATGCACATCCGGCTCTTACTTTTTTTCACATTATCTCTTATTTGCGGCTCGGGTGTCACCTATGGTAACACCATCTCATATTTACATAAGGATATTGCCTTTACAGACATTAGCTCCCCGCAGCACCAGTGGTCTCCTTTTTCTAAACATATATATGAAGGGTTTGACAATGGAGTGTATTGGTTCAAGATAGAGTGTCTCGCTTCTGATGAAGATCAGATACTCACGATACCTGAATCGCATATCACAAAAGCCAAATTATACCTTGATAACATTGAAATTCACAAGCAAGATCTATCCAGGTATGTTACTTTCAAAATACCTAGTTCGGCTAAAAAAGAAACATATTATTTATGGGTTGACTGTATGTTTGAAGCCAGAATACCGATCAGCCTAATTGGAGAGGATGAACACTATCATGATCACGAACAATTCGATATCATCATAATTGGAATCTACCTTGGTATAGTGTTATGTATTTTACTCATCAACTTATTCTCCTTCTTTTCATTCGGCAATATTATCTATATCCAGTATATATTCATGGTCATTGGTATGTCGGTCAATGCCTTTTATAAAGATGGCTTGCCGGTATTATTTATGGGTTTTAACGACCACTTAGAACTCCTGCTAAATAGTATCCTTGCGATAAGCGCTGTTTTTTTTACTAACAGCTATCTAAGACTAGATGGAGAACAAGCATTTTTGAGAAGAGCCGCTATTGGTGTTGTAGCCATGGCAGTAGTCTTAAATATCACTTACCAAATAACTGGGAGTTTCTTGATATTTACAATAGTTGAAGTTTTGCATCTGGTCACGTTAGATATAAACTGGATTATTGGAGTTTTAAGATGGAAAAAATCATGGGAAGCAAAGTTATTTACACTTGCATATGGCTTCCCTCTTATCATGGCTCATGATTACTATATAAGTCCTCATTTTGGGATTATTCTATTCAATTTACCTCTATATTTTTATAAGATTGGGTCAATTTTTGAGATGATTCTTTTCTCATGGGCCATTATGTATCAAGCAAAAAAGATCGCAAAAGAAAATATATCCATCAATCAAAAATTAATGGATTATGCTTCTCAACTAAAAGAGCTGAACAAAGACAGTGATAATAAAGAGTTAGGTATCCAAGAACTAGTTAACACCTACAATTTCACATTAAAAGAAATAGCAATACTCAAGGATGTCGGCTTAGGAAAAAGCAATAAGAACATCGCTTCAGAACACTTCATATCCGAGAACACGGTGAAATATCACATCAAAAACATCTTACATAAATTTGAGGTTAAGAACAAAAAAGAGGCAATGGATAAATTTCTTGGCAAACAAGAAGCAAGTTTTTCTACTGCAGAAAGTTAGAATCCATAAATCAGCATTAGGTGTGCCCCATTTTGGCGATCTTCTTCTCTATACTTCTTCGAATGCCGGGAGAAAGAGTATCCAGATATTCTGGTTGGGTGAGAAAGGTTATTTCGCTGGATAGTTCCGGGTATTGCATGGCTACCTCCACAATGAAATTAAAAGCACAAGAGCGAACCGACGGGCTTTTACCTACCGACTCCCAAATGCTCATGCAGGTATCAAAAAGCCGACCCTCCTGCTCCTCTGATAGTTTGATTTTGAAGATGACCTTAAGTAGTTCACGCTGATAACCATCTTCCTTTCCCGGGATGATTTCTATCAACCGATCGGCATGAGGTTGTAGCCTTGGATCGTTGCTTTCAGCAGAATGTCCCACAATCCAGGCCGCCCTCCAGCAAGCAGGCTGTTCATCGGAGAGTGCTATCCTCACGGCCTCCTGAAAGTTGGCATCATCCGTTTTTACAGTCTCTATCATCGTTTCGCGAGAAACACGAGACGTAAACATTTCTTCTAATGCAGTCATAATATCAAGTATAGATATGCCGAAAAGGCAATACTACCAAGGGGCAGGTACATTACCTGTTTCGTCCAAAATACCATCCATTTTCAAGTGGGTAATGACAGGCTCTTCGGTCATGCGCACAAGTGTTACATGGTCAAAAGCCATTGAATCCTTTTTTGCTTGAAATCCACCGGTGGTTCCCAAAATGATGTAGTCACGGTCATAGCGTTTTCGATGCGAAAAATTATGCACATGCCCGCTGATAACTGTGTAGGGTCGGTTCTGCAGCCACTCCTCCAGTTTCTGCAACCCATTGTCATCCTCCCTCCGCCAGAGTGGCTTGTGCATCATCACAAAAGTCCAACGCACATCACTATGCTCCTGTAGCACCTTCTCGAAATATGCGATCTGCTCGTCACTCATTCCTCCATTGTGAGACTCAGGCATTTTATGGTATTTGGTTTCTTCCCAGACACCATCCACTTCTCCTCTCAGCACGCGCATGGCTTCAGCTCGTGCCTCATCAATTTCGTTTAGGAGGTCTTCATCAAAATCCTCAGAATCCAGCATCAGGAACAAGATGTCTTCATATCGGAAGTGATAATACCGTGGGCCAAACCTGCTTTTCCAGACTTCTCTCATGATAGGATTTGTGAGATCATGATTGCCCCCAAGGTGAAAAAAAGGCATATTGAGGCGTGCTGTACGCTGTTCGAAGGAATCCCATTCTGCCGCCAAAACAGAAGGGTCTCGTGAGCCCCCTTCTATCAGGTCTCCCACACTCAAAACAAACGTGGGATCAAGGCGATTGAGCTGAGAAACTGCTGTAGAAAAAACACCCTCTCGCTCTCCTCCTGTCAAGTCTGAGATGATTGCAAAAGTGAAGTCTTCTTCCCCTTTTTCGAAAACGGTACTTGTCCAGGGTGTAGGACCGGAGGTGATATCATGCTCAAAGACTGGTGACGTTTCCTTTTGCTGGCAAGCGAAAACAACCAGCCCGGAAAGAAGTGTGTATATGATTGATTTCATGCGTTTGCTAAGATATTTTATAAAACAGACATTCGTCGATCACCTATGAGCGGTGTACTTAGCTGGCTCAATAGCCTTTCGCAATAGGCTCAACTCCTCAGAGCTCAAAGGGAGGCAATCACCAGCGGCAACAGCCGCTTGAAGTTGCTTATCGGTTCTGATCCCAATGATCGCTGAAGTGACAGCCTGATTGGCCAAAACATATTGAATGGCAATGTGTCCCTGTGCTCTCAATGGTGTTGCAAGCTCAGCCAGAACCTTTTGCAGCGAGGCTACAGCCTGCTCACTATGATTCATATATGCTTGTGCCTGTTTTCCTGCTAGCAAGCCTTTGGCCAACGCACCTCGCACAAAAACACCAACCTGATTGTCTTTCAGGTGATCTAGCACTTCCTCCTCTGGTCGTCGATCGAGCAAGCTGTATTGCAGCATATTACTTACAATATCCGATTTGGCAACATAATGCCTGATCACATTGGGCCTGATGGACGAAATGCCATAATGCCGGATTTTGCCGGACTGCTTCAAGGTTTCAAAAGCGTCAATGACTTCATCCATGTTATCCTCAATCGTACCGCCATGCAACTGGTAGATATCAAGGTAATCCGTTTGTAGGCGTTTTAGACTTTTGTCAACAGCAGAAAGGATATATTCCTTTGACGGGTTCCATCTCCATGACGAACCATCGGGCAGCCATTCATTTCCCACTTTGGTGGCCAAAACAATGTCTTTTCGCACGTTTTTGAGTGCTTTACCTACCAGCTCTTCGTTGGCGCCTTGATCATAAAGGTCTGCAGTATCGAAGTAGTTGACACCTGAATCAACTGCGTCCAGTAAAAGCTTTTCGTTGTGACCGGCAGACAAATCCAGCGACATGCAGCCAAAGCCAATTTCGCTTATTTGGAGGTCCGTTTTGGGAAGTTTTCGATAGTTCATGAGGTAAAAATATTGCGTATAGTTTAGTAGAACTACTTTCAGAATGAAATTCCGGCATTGTTCGCACCTCATAAACCTGAATGACGGAATCGGAAAAATTCAATATCCTTCCGGTTTCGGTCGACTAAAAAAAGGATGAATACCAGAAACTTATAAGTACATTAACAGATTAAGAAACTCCAAAATCTCTTTCAAACTGCATAGAATACTTTGGAAGTTTTAGCCAACCTGAAACCTCTAGCAGTATCTTGTCCTTAAACCCAAACCTCTTAATTCTCTCAGTTGCCGTTGAAGAACACATACAATCCTACCATCACAACAATCAGTGCTATCCACGCAATCCAAACCTTTCGATCTGGCTTAGCGATACCGGACATATCAAAATCTTTTTCTTCGGCCTGACCGGCTTTGTCGAAAGAAGCAATGATCCATGCTAAAATCAGCAGAACAACAAAAATGTAGAACGATAGTAACAAGAAATGCGGCCAAAAATCATATTGTGCGGACGGGAAAATCCACAAGTAGAAAATGCCCGTTCCGATACTAAGAACCGTACCTCCTGCCAAAATGAAGTTGGCTGCTTTGGTGGTCATCTTTTTCCAGAGAACGCCCGTTAGGAATACCACGGACATAGGAGGAGCTATAAAACCCAGAATGGCCTGAAACAGGTCAAAGAGGTTTAAGCCTTTGATGCTATCGATGGCCAGTGTCATCACGATGGCAATGCTCGCTCCTAAGATGGTCACTATTCTACCAATCTTCACAATGTCTTTTTGGCTGGCTTCTGGCTTGTATTTTTTCACATAGATATCCATTGTAAAAACCGTGCTCAGGGAGTTCAATGCCGAATCAATGGTACTAACTAGCGCCGCAATGAGAACAGCCATCACTAGCCCTGTCATCCCGGCAGGAAATAGACGTGTTACCATGGTCATATATGCCTCGTCGGGATTGTCCAAGTCTGGAAATAGAATGAAGCACACAATTCCCGGCAGGATAAATAGCGCCACATCAAAAATCTTTAACCAACCAGTGAAGTTAGCGCCCATCTGACCTTGCTTAAGACTCTTCGCGCCTAGCACAGACTGCACCATAGATTGATCTGTACACCAAAACCAAACGCCCATCACCGGATACCCCAAAGCAATAGCCAACCAGGGGTAACTAGGGTCATCCATGGGCAGGAGTAAATTCCAGTAACTAGGAGGCACAGCTTCATAAACCGCAACTGGACCTCCGGCTTTCATTACCCCCACTATGGTGAGTGCGCCAGAAACCACAATTAACAAAATCATCTGAAACACATTGGTATAGGCAATGGCCTCTAGCCCTCCGGCTATGGTAAAAAATCCGGCGATCAGCACCAAGACGATTACCGAAAGCCATAGTGGAAAATCGAGAATCTGACCAACTAAAATGCCTCCTGCATATAGCGTGAGCGACAACCATGAAACCAAAATGGTAATGGAAGTGTACCACGCCAAGATGTTGCGAGTGGATTGCCCAAAGCGCTTACCCATGAACTCCGGCAAGGTCTGGATGTTGGCTTTGAGGTACCTAGGCGCAAAAACCATAGCCAACAACAAAATGAATGGAAAAGCATACCAACCAAAGTTACCCGCCACGATCCCCGTGGTATAACCAATACTCGCCGATGCTATGAGCATAGAAGGACCTACATTGGTTCCCCACATAGTGAGCCCTATACTGTGCCAGCCCAAAGACCTCCCAGCCAAAAATAGATTTTCGTCTTCACCTCCGGCTTTCTTTTTGACAAAACTGACCCAGTAGCCAATGCCTATAAGAACAACTAAGTATAAGCCGACAATGACAAAATCGATGGTCTGGAGGTATGAGTTGATGTTTTCCATTCTTGGGGTTTAGGTGATAATTGCTGTTTTCATGTCATATCGACGAAGAAGGTATCTTCCCTGGAGAAGGATCCATCCTCAGTCGGGATGACACAATTGTTTACTTCTTTAGTTCTCCTTTTACAACAAAAGGCTCAGCCAAATATAGCGGCTTGTCACCGTCCATGATTGGGGCTGTGGAGTATTGCATCAGAAGCACTCTTCTTGACTTGTCTGTATTGTTTGACCCACTCCTGTGGAAACATGTGCTTGAGAAAAGGGCTATATCGCCTTTCTTACAAACGGCCGCCACACCCGGATTGTCACCATGATAACCGATCCTATCGTTGGTACCTTCTTCCAGTACATGCTCAATCACTTTATCAGTACCCGCTTCGCTATAAGGCAATAGATACACCGTCCCGTTATCCTCGGTCACATCATCCAATGGCATCCAGCAGGACAAATATGGATCATGCTCCTGCTTCACATAACCAGAATCCTGATGCCATGAAAATTTCATACCCTTATCTGCAGCCTTGACCACAAATTGCTCAAGAAATAAGTACACATCCTCACCCAAAATGGCTCTAGTGATTGCTTCCATTTCTTTTCCAAAAAGCAACTCCTGCATGGGCTGGCTGCTTTTGTTTTTCATGGCTATGAAATAACGCTTCCCTTTGTGGTTGATCTCATCCACTTCTACGCCCTTGGCGTCCATCTCAGCATCTTTTTCTTTGATGAATCTTTCGCATTCATCCTGAATTTTAAGGATCATCTCCTGAGAGATAACATCTCTAAGGATCACAAAACCGTCTTTTTTGAACTGAGCGATCTGCTCATCTGAAATTACTGTCTTTACCATAATTAGTGTGTTTGAATGTGTAAGTGTTATTAAGCCAGATCGTCTTCAAGTCCGTACTCACGTATGGTGTTGGCGACCTTTTCAGGTTTACCCGAATCAAGTGTTTTCTCCATTGTTTTCAAAAGAGCTATGGTTCCAAGTCCTTCTTTCAAGTCAGGGTAAGCGGTGAAGCCTTCGGCAATGCTATCCGCAAAATGTTCCAGGTAATTATTGTATTCTCCTGCATGATGGCTTTTGCCCTCAAATCGGAAATAATGTTTCATCTTCTTTTCCCAAGTGATGAGTTGCTCCTCACCATCTTTATTAGTAATGGCATACCGCAAATCCATGTAATCGCCCTGACTACAGCCTTCTGTACCACGAAGAATACAGCTCATCTCGCTATCGCGAACCACGGGTTGTATTGGCCCTGAGTATGAACCCGAAATGCGCGCTACACGCCCATCTTTTGCCTTGAAGATGAAATGCATAGTGTCAACATTTTGAAGCCCTCCAGTCTTACCGTTTATACTTAGATCACCATAACCCATCACTTCTTCCACCTCGGGCAGATACCACCGGATAAAATCTACCGGATGACTCAAGCCTCCATAGAGCCATTTGAACTTACTCTCGAGTGCCCATGGTTTAGACAAAAACCATCTATGATCCGCATGATAATAAGCTTCGACGGTGATCAAGTCACCTATCAACCCCTTGGCAAAATCTTCTCTCTGGCGCTTCATTGGTTCAAAAAACCTACTGCTTTGACCTACAAAAAGTCTCTTCCCTGTTTTTTTCTGCAGGGCAATCAACTCTTTGGCATCCGCCAAATCGTCAAGCAAAGGTTTAGTGCAAATCACATGTTTGCCCGCCTCCAAACACATCTTGATATGCTGTGCATGCAGGTGATCAGGCGTATAGATTCCTACAGCATCCACATTAGGGTTGCTCAGCAGATCCTCCATATTGATTGTGTAGTTATGAAAGTCAAACTCCTTGGCACGCTGCTTGCACACATTTAGGTTGAGATCACACATTTGCACCAGCCTGATCTTTGAGCTGTTGAGCGAAGCGGAAATTGTACTTCTGCCCTCGCCTAGTCCTAATATTCCTATGCCTAACATTTCCTGATTATAAATTGAGTTCTTTCCAAATCCCTTTAAAATCTGCACCAATCAACAACTTATTGGTCTTGCTCAAGTCCATATCATCGGTGCAGTTAACTAATTCTGGATAAAGCGAAATAGTTGCATCCTTGCGCACCCACACTGGCATATCTTCCAGACTAACTTTGTATTCTTTCAGCCATTTGCTTCCTTCTGTGATTTCTCCTGTAAAAAAATCAACCCATTCTCCTTCCGGCAAATAGACATCTCTGGTATGAGCATCGTTCATCATTGGAGCCACCAAAAAGTCATCTCCGAAGTAATATTGATCATCGATATGCCAGCACAGCTTATCCTTGGGATGATGGAAAATCATAGCACGCAAAACAGGTAGACCTGATTTAGTTGCTAGTTGTCCTTGTTTTATAATGTATGGAATGAGCGCATAGCGGAGGTTCCACCAGCGTTTGATTGTTTCTGAAATGTTTGGGTATTCGTATGGCTCTCGCTTAGAAGTGCCGTGGTACCTAAGATGAGAGGAGAATACTCCAAACTGCGTCCAGCGCATATACAGGTTATCTGATATGACTGAGTTCATGAAGTTCGGTACTCCATGAAACCCTGGCACATCATGGCTCCAAAATGCAAAACCAGAAAGTCCAAGATGTAAACCTCCTTTAAGCGAACCGGCCATACCCTCCCAAGAGCAAGCGGCATCACCACCCCAATGAAGTGGGTAGCGCTGACAGCCGGCCCAGCCAGCTCTAGCCCACACAATACCGTCACCCGATACCTCTTTGGTTATCTCAAAAGCTGCTTTCTGGTAGAGTAATGCATAAAGGTTATTGAGCAACTTAGGATCCATGTTGTGGTACTCTGCGTTCATATGAATCTCTTCACCGAAATCCGTTTTGATACAGACTACTCCCATATCCAATAACTCCTTCAAAAGCCCTTTATACCAATCCACCGCTTTTGGGTAAGTAAAATCGATCGTTCCTGCGTAATCCAGGGCACTGAAATTGGAATTGGAGCCCCCCTGTTCATCTTTCTCTCGAAGTAGACCAATGTATTTGTTGGCCACAGCTTCGTCATGCTGCAACGCCTCTTTTGCGATATATGGCATTTGCCAAAGGCTAACACGATAGCCATCCTCCTTGAGCTTTCCTATAAATCCGACAGGATCAGGGAAACGTTCTGGATTGAATTTCCACTCACAAAGCCAGTCTGTGACAAACCAACCAGTGTCAATATGAATTACATCACAAGGGAATTTTTCCTTGCGCATGCGATCACAGACATTCTGAACCTCTTCCGCAGAAAAGTAAGTCATCCGACTCATCCAAACTCCAAAACTCCAAAGTGGCGGCATTTCTGGAAAGCCTGTCAACTGTTGATATCCTTTTGTTATGTCAGCGGGTTGATCACCTCCAATAAAGAACACATCCAGTTCATCATGCTCTACAAGCATCTGAGAGGAGCGAGATGAGTGATCGGCCAGCGAAAACTTGGAATAGGCGGAT
This sequence comes from Cyclobacteriaceae bacterium, assembly GCA_039970095.1. GTDB lineage: Bacteria > Bacteroidota > Bacteroidia > Cytophagales > Cyclobacteriaceae > JAMZMI01. The sequence goes on along the minus strand of JBDVMP010000063.1, from coordinate 55,745 downwards.
GTATGCAAAAATACTCCGTACATCTCGCTAGACATGAAAAACGGAATGTTCTTGTAAGTTCTTTTATTGTTTACGCCCTGACCATCCTGGTTTTTGAGTTGGAAAGTCTTTCCACTCAAATCCATTTTTGAAAAGCGCTCTCCTGTACCTACAAACGACTCATCGGGTTTGTTGCTAATAGACAAAGTCATGCGATCAGCTTTTCCGGTTTTCTCCACAAACGCCAAAGCCATGGCATCATTTCTGGCTGGGAAAAACTGATCAACGGCACTAAGTTTAACCTCTTTTTTACCGTTTGGAAAAATACTTAACATGAGCATTTCGTGGGGTTCAGGCAGCAAATCACTCCAATGATCAATGGCAGGCACTGAGAAATCAAAACGCGCCCTAATCACTCCTTTAGAATCTCTGATCAACCATTCCTGCTTACCCTTTTCAACACTTAGGTTTTCAAGCTTAAGAGTTGGATCAAACAATAGCATTTCCGAATCATGATCAGGAGCTTGATCGCCCAAGCCTATGCTCATGCGAACGATTTTATCACCATAAGCACTGATGATTAACTGGAATTCCTTTTTTGAACTATTGGTTTGCGGGATAATATCTACCACGGGTTCATGACTGATAAACGGTACAGTAACAACCACCTTACCAGCGACAGTCCGGATCTTCGTTGGCGTGCCGGCCTTCCACAACACTTCGTCTCCCTGTAGGCTTGGGTTTACCTCAAGAAAATCAAATAACTGGTAATTGGTTTGATTCATTCGTTACTCTCGGATTAATAATTCCGAAAGTAGAAATTATAAAAACAACCATATGCCAGATTTTAACAGCGAATGATTTTGTAAATTTTAATTGATTTGCAATGAATGATGTAATAATCAAATCTAGTCCCAATCTTAAATCGAAATAGCAACGCTCAAACAACAAAAATGGCAAGAAGTTTGATGATCTCACTCAACCAAGTACCCTGAATATGATCCGCCAACACCAAGCTCATAAATCTCTGCTTAAACTTTTAAAGATTCCGATCGTAACCCTTATTCTATTTCAACGCTGCGTCCCACTACAGCAACAAATTGATACTGCCGAACAAGTACGACTCGAAACTCATGAGACGCATTTTATTACTATGAACAATATGAAATTTGATCAAGCTGTCAATACTATAAACGAATGGCAATACAATCTTTATGGGCCTGACGGCTTTAGATATAGGAGGAATCGCTATAGCAATTTCTTACATGATTTATCAATAAAGAATTTAAACAATGAATATGACCCTCCTTTTGAGATTTGTAAAGACAACTTGCTTTTCACTATTTGGTACAGCGGAGACGGCATTATGGAAAATGAGGCAGCAAATTTCGAACTAATTTGGGACGGCTTTTACCAGATCAATAAGCAAGGTAGAACTATCGTAAATCTGGCATTCGCATCAAAAAATTTTAAAACCAGAAAACGTCAAGACCACAAGCAGATCAAGTTTGATTTGACTCGAATAAAAACATCACAAACGAATGAGCTTTACATCAACTTTATTGGTTACAACAAACTCTTAAAATTCAGCTATTGATCAAATCTCATCAAAATCCTCAATGGTCGTACCCGCATTGAAATGGCGGATATTGTAAGTAAACGTGAGCATAAAGTAGCGCTGCAGCACGGTTGACTGTTTATCCTCCAGATATAATTCTGTCACGCTTCTCCGGGCGTTATTATTCTGCTGAAGCAAATCGTAAACGTTGATGCTGATCTCTGCCAGATCGTTTTTCAGAAACTTCTTTCCTGCGCTCATATTGAGTAGCGTGTAGCTATTGTCATAACCAGCAGAAAGCCCACTGTTCATTTGATGTTTCAAATCCACTCTGTAAACGATACCATCCCAAAAAACCCATCTGTATTTCAGACTTGTGCTCTGTGTGTAATAGTTATTGTTGAGATTGGGACTTAGAGAGTTTTTTACAGTATTGTAGCTGGACCATGAAGAAACATTGAAATCCAGATTTTCGCTGATGTTACTTGAAAGAGATATGCCTAACCAATAGTTTTTATAATTGCTATAATTAATCTGGTCATTGATCTGCCCGGGCTTTCTTATCATGTTAAAAACTCCGTTGAGCCGGATATTTGACTTTAACGTCTCAATGGGCTGACCATAGCTCGTGTAAGTTCGAAAACGGTAATAACCATCAACATTTGCTGGTTTTATAAGTTGTGAGCCCGGCTCCAACACGACACCATCCATTACTTCGGTTTCCTCTGTGGCAATAAAAGTGGAATTTGTGATATGATCCTGAGTCAGGTTGCCTTCAACGTTGACATAGATGGACTTACCTGAATCCATGTCATTGGACCAAAATCTGGCTCGTACTCTGTGGTTGTAAGACTGATTCAAATTCGGGTTTCCCACTCTGAGCTGAAGTGGGTTAGATTGGTCTATAACATTTTGAAGGTTGCTAGTAGAAGGTTCATTGGTGGATGTGCGGTAATTGACCAGAAGACGCTTGTTTTCGTTTATCCGGTAATCCACCCTAGCTGATGGCAACCAACTGCGAAATACCCTATTCTGCCGAAGCTCCAACGGAAACTCCTGATCATTTTTTAATTGCTCCCTTTGGTATTCGGCTTCCATCTGCAAGCGCAATTTCTCAAACCGGTATTGATAGCCTAGTTCCAATTCCTGAGTGAGATAGTTGTTTTCAAAAGTGTTGCTCAATGCTGTATCAATGTTCAGGTAGTTCCCTTCCTCATTCACATCATATGTGAGCTGATCTGAGTCATTGATCCTATCCCCTATTTGGTATTCGACTTCAACCAACCCTCGCTTTCCCAATGGTTCGGTATAGGACAGTTGTGTCTCCCAGGAAAATCCTGTTCTCAGTCGGTTTGTCAACTGATCTATGATAGAAACGCTATCCTCTGAATCATAAAATGTGTTCGTTGCAAATCGGTTTGACTCATCTTCATTCCAATGCCAGCCGGTGTGAAGGCGTGTGGTCAGGCTTCTTCCCTTTTTGTCAAATTTGCGCCCATAATAAAGGTTGCTATTATAATCATAATCCTTCTTGAAAGCATCAGATTTATTGTCAGTAGCGTTGATTGGCGCGTCGAGGCTCACTGTTTGCCCCTGAAACTGATCCAGTGTTTCCTCGTGACGAAAAGACGCATTTGGACGGAAAATAAAAGTGTTATTTTCATTCGGTTCATACTGCAGTTTCATTCCTATGACATGCCTGGCATTCGTCTTATCATAGTTTCGGTCTTCACTATAAACCTGACCTGAATCCGAAGCTAGCGCATAATCACGCAGCAATTCGTTGCTTTCCTGATTTTGCTGATGAGAAAACTGATAATTGCCATGAACTTCTAGTTTTTCTCCAATATCATCACTAAAGTTTATTCCGAAATTGTTCGTTTTTATCAAACCATTTTGGGTACGGGCATCTCCCAGATCGTTGGGATCTGCTGAGTAGCTCACAAGGTTTGTATTGTTGCTGAGCCCAGTAACGGTGATTCGCTGATCATCATTGAAAAAATTGATACTGGTAGCCACCTGATAGGTATCGTCAGTTCCATATCCTACGGTTGTTTTCCCAAACTGCCCCACTTTTCTGCTGGGCTTGGTTATGATGTTGATGGTCTTTTGCTGATTACCATCATCGAAACCACTCAAGGCGGCTTTATCACTTTTTTTATCAAAAATCTGAACACTAGCAATCACCTCTGCTGGTAAGTTTTGCAATGCGGCACTGACATCACCACCAAAAAATGGCTTTCCGTCTACAAGTATTACCTGAACATCTTCGCCATTGGCTTGCAGTTTTCCATCCATGTTTGAAATCCCCGGAAGCTTTTCGATCAAATCCTGGCTAGACGCGTCCGGAGCAGTCTTGTATGCTCCAGCGCTGAACTGTGTAGTATCACCCTTTTGCATAGCTGCCACAGGTTTACCCACTACCTCAACTGCGGATAGTACTTTAGTATCCTCTTCGAGATCCAGAACACCGAGATCTATATTGGATTTCAGCTCAACAGAACGATATAGCGTCTTAAAACCTACAAAATTCACCTTAACCAAATAATTGCCAGACACGAGATCGGCTATTCGAAACTGGCCATTGAAATCTGTAACACCTCCTTTTAGCAAACTGGTATCAGCGGGATTGGTAACCATTACAGTCGCACCCGGGAAGGTGGCCTTCTCAACTTTATCCTGTACGGTACCAGAAATGACAAACGTCTGAGCTGACAAAAATTGAAAGGAAAAAACTGTTAGAGCAAGTAGTAAATATTTCACTGGGAGTACGACAGGTTTTGATTGAAAATCAAAATTAACAACGAAATATGAAGTAAATCTGAATAAGTCAGCGAATTGCCACTATAATTCACTGACCAATCAATAATTCTTTAAACTTTTAGCAATAGACACATTCATAATTGCAATTATCTATAAGTGAGACGAGACAATAAGCCCTTATCATTAAATGAGTTTTACTTTTTGTCGAATTATCAAACTCATAAGTCCTAAAATTGGTTCTCAGGACGGATAGTAAATCAAATTGACTAATTTCCGTATTTAAAACAAGCACTATGAAACAGACTTTTTTTCTCGTCCTGCTGGTTGTTTTGTGTGCATGCGCACAGGAAAAACCAGTAAGCTCATTTAACAAAGAAAACTGGAACAAAAGAAGTGTTGCACTGGATACGGATAGCCTGAACCTAGGGAGCAGTTATCTGTCTATCTACTCAGAAATTTATGAGCGAAACGAGGAAGGAACACACCTCCTAGCATCCACGGTGAGTATGAGGAACATTAGTTCAGAAGATACCCTCTACATACTCAAAGCCTCATATTATGATACTAAGGGGTCGCTGATCAGAACCTACTTTGATAACCCGGTTTACTTACTCCCTATGGAGACTGTAGAAATAGTAATTGATAAAAACGACAGGTATGGTGGCACTGGTGCAAATTTCATATTTGATTGGGCAAGCCCCAGAGCTTCTATTGAGCCCTTTTTTGAAGCAGTAATGATCTCAACTTCCTCTCAACAAGGCATCTCGTTTACAACACAGGGGATTAGAAGGAAATAAAAAAAGCTTCTTTAGCGTACACTATTACGCTGTTTTGTATCCACTTTGAAACGAAATATTTCTTCTTACTGCCATTACCTTTTTGATTCGAGAAAGAATATCGTGAGAAGTGCAACACCGGCAATTGTACTCACAAGAACTTCTGGAGGCCACATATTTTGAAAGTTAAACCACCAAAGTAAATGCTTGTTACTTATGATTCCAAAGTGCTAAAATCTCATCGAGTTAATCACAACATCTTCTCCTTCAAGCTCGTCAGACTTAGCCGTCAACTTAATCTTTCCGGCTTCTTTGGTAGACTGAACGATGACCAGACACTTGCCTTTCCAGGCTTTGCGTTGATTGGCTTTAAAAGATTCCCAGCTGGCTTGATAGCCATTATCAGTTCCCACAATTTTACCCGGACCGGAGACCTCAAACTCAATGAGATTATCTGCATTTGGAGCTAGCGTTCCATGATCGTCTAAAACTTCAACAGTAATAAAAGACAAATCATAACCATCAGCAGAAATTGTCTGGCGGTCAGCTGAGAGGTTGATTTTGGATGGCTCACCTGCTGTTTTGATTTCTTTTCGGAGAATTTCTTCCCCGTCCTTTCTTGATACAGCGATCAATGTTCCAGGCTCATACTTCAGTCTCCACCAAACATGGAGATCATCGCCTCCCTTACTTTTTGCGCCAAGCGAATTTCCGTTAAGGAAAAGCTCTACTTCATCTGCATTGTTGTAATAAGCCCACACATCTACAGTTTGCCCTGCCTCCCAGTTCCAGTGAGGAAAAACATGAAGCATTGGCTCATCAATCCACTCACTTTGATACATGTAGTAGGCGTCCTTAGGAAAGCCTGCAAGGTCGATAATACCGAGATATGAACTACGAGCGGGATAAGGGTATGGGTCTGGTTCGCCCAGATAATCAAACCCGGACCAGACGTAAATACCCGCCATGTGATCTAGCTTCTTCACTACTTTCCATGTCTCCTCATGAGTTGATCCCCAATAGGCGGAGATCATGTCATAAGCAGAAACGGTATAATCTGGATTGGCATTCGTAATGGGTTCGTTGTATTTGGCCGGCCAGCGCTGAATGCTATCAGATGGCATATCATAGTGCCCGCGCGTACCAAAGGCAGATGAAGTTTCGGATGCCAGCATAGGCACATTAGGAAAACGATTTGGCAGATCGGCATAAGCTTCGTGCTTGTAATTGAAGCTGAGTAAATCCAATGCGCCAGATTGATAGATAAAGTTCTTGTCGGCTTCATTTTCTGTAAGCCCGCTTGTGATCATTCGAGTGGTGTCCAGCTCTTTCACTATATCTGCAAGCTCTCGTGTGATGGTCAAGCCAGTAGAATCGAACTGCTCTCTGATTTCATTGCCAATGCTCCAAATAAAGATAGACGGGTGATTGCGGTCCCGCTTGACCATGTCCTGCATATCTCGCACATGATTTTCCTCCCAATCCACCTTATAATCATATTTCTTTTTGCCTTTGGCCCAGACATCAAACGACTCGTCTACTACGATAAACCCCATCTGATCACAGAGGTCAAGCAATGCCTCTGCCGGCGGATTGTGCGCCATACGAACGCCATTCACTCCCATTTCTTTCAATATTTCGAGCTGACGTTCGGCCGCTCGTTTGTTGAAAGCAGCACCTAGTGCTCCCAAGTCATGATGCTGATTTACCCCATGAATTTTGAGATATTTCCCGTTTAGGAAAAACCCTTTTGCGGCATCAAACTCAAATGATCGAATGCCGAAAGGTGTATTGGTCTCGTCAATCACATCCCCATTTTCCATCACTTTTGTTTGAGTCAAATACGTACTAGGCGAATCGATTGACCAAAGACTAGGATTCACCACATCAAAAGTTTGAGTGATAGTATAATCACCAGACGGAGTATCAAAACCTTGTCTTTCTGTTGCCAGTATCTTTCCGCTCGGATCGAGGAGGTTGGTTTCAACCTGAACGTTTCTTGATAAACCTGATTGATTCCAAATCGTGATATCAGCCACCACTTTGGCTTGCTGTGCTGAGACTTCTGGAGTAGTCACAAAGACTCCCCACTGCCCTACGTGTACTTTGTTTGTCTTCACTAATTCTACCTTGCGGTAAATACCAGAACCCGTATACCAGCGCGAGTTTGGCTGCTGAGAATTGTCCACCCTCACCGCCAAAACATTTGGGGCATCAAACTTGAGATGTGGTGTCAAATCATATCGAAAAGAAATATAGCCAAAGGCTCTTTTGCCCAGATATTCTCCGTTGATCCAGGCTTCACTATTGCAGTAAACGCCTCCGAAATCAATATAAACCTGCTTGCCCTGATCGGACGGATCGAACTTGAAGGTTTTCCTATACCAACCTGTTCCGGCGGGTAATGCTCCTCCCGATTGACTCGTTTTATGATCCTCGCTAAACTCACCTTCTATACTCCAGTCGTGAGGCAGGTTGAGTTTTCGCCAGTCAGTGTCATCATATCCGGGGCTGAAAGCCAGGCTATCATTGCCGAGTTGAAACCTCCAGTCCCAGTTGAAATCAACTACTTCACGGGGGGTGGTTTGGGTACAAGAAGAAAGCAACACCATTGTCGTTATCGCGAGCAGTGCGAAGCGATCTTTAATTTTAGCAATGACTAGATTCTTTGGCTTAAAGATTCCTTCTCCTCGCTGCGAAAGACGGCAGTGATAATTCATTTTACTTCAATTTGGTATCGCCCATTTCAGGCATTCTCACATATTCAATTTCGCTCTTTCCTAAATCCTTGGATGTTGCCACAGCAATGCCACGCTCTTCGTCGCGATTGGTAGCACAGTAGAAATGGTAAACCACTCCCTCCCATTTAACTACAAAGGATTTGTGCGCAAACCAATTGTCATAAGGCTCTGATGGGGCAATAAGGTCTTCGCCTTCCCACTCTGTCCAGTTGACCAGATCATAAGAACACGCAAAGCGATTGAATGCATCGTGATCTTTCCTATCTGGCCAGAAAGCCCCAAAATAGAACATCACCCAAACATCATCTATCTTCTGAATGACGGCATCCCCAGAGATACCTTTGTGATGATTGATGACAGGGCCTTCGCCAAAGCGCTCCCAGTTCACCATATCATTGGAAACTGCCATTCCTATGCGCTCCGCACCTCTTTTGGGTTTGATACTATCACCACGCGCATTGTAATACATCACAAATGGATAACCGGTTGTTTTGCTATCATCTTTCAGTACCCATGTTTTGTAAATAGTGCTATTTTCCCACCATCTAGCATCCGGATCTGTAGCCTTGAAAATAGGCCGATCGAGTCGCTCCCAAAGGTGGGCTAAAGAAGGGTCATTTTCTGTATAGGACATCCCCAAGGAAAGTAAACCAGCTTCATAACCGGTAGTACTTCCTCCAAAATACGGCATCCAATACTTGTTATCGAATTTGCTGAGTTCATAAGACCCACCCCATTTAGGGTCTTGCAAACTTGGATATCCGGCTTTCTGATTCTGATCCCACTGTATACTGTCATCGGAAAAGGCCATCACTTTACCTAGTACCTCCCAGTCCAGTAAGTTTTCGCTTGTGCCCAACCATGTTTCATAACCTCGTCCATCGTAGATGAAATAGGTCATGTACCAGGTATCATCCTTTCGGAAAACTGTAGGGCAATCGATCTTCTTGGTTTGATCTTGGGGTGCCAGAACCAATCCATACTTATGAGGCGTTTTCACTTCCTCGTATATTTGTTCCATCACGATAGGCGATACTTCCTTGAGAAGTTCATTAGGTTGGCAACTCACTAACATCAGGAGGATTGCTACTATGTTGAGAGAAAGATTTCTCCTTCGTCGAAATGATGCAATAGTTGATTTGATTCGATTGTTTTTCACCTTTGCCCTCAATTAGAGCTTCTTACCTGCAGCTTTCATTCGCTCATGCCAGGCCTTGCTCTCTGCATTGAGATCGTAACCTTCCTTGGACAGATAATTGTTAATGCGGCCTTTGTATTTGCCGAACATCTTGTGTTTGTCGTCAGAAGAGCTCTGATCCATGGCGCGCTCACGTGCTTCGTACAACCAAATCCAAATTTGCTTTTTTTGTTCATCTGTAAGGTTCAACAGCATGTCTTCATAACCCTCCTTGGTGATTGGTAGTACACCGTAAGTCATACCGTCTTTCACCTGATCCACCTGCTCATAAGTAAGGCCTGCTCCCAGCAGCTGAGCGATATAGGCATTGTGACGGACGTAGAGATTTCTATCTCTTTCGTTCTCCAAGTTGATGATCATCTGGTCTTTCTCTTCTTTGGAAATATCCAAAGGCCGCAGTGCTACTTTTCGTGTATCACAGGTGTCATGAATGGAGCTCAGATTGCAGTACTGCTCGATGACAACCTGCTGCACTTCATCGTATTTATCACCTAAATCTATCTTATCCAAAAACTTAGATGTACGTCCTTCTAACACCTTGATGTATTCCGGGTTGACGGTACTCATATCCAGTCTTTGGGCGTGAGATGTCGTTATTGCCACAAAGGCAAAAATTGCAAATATTAACTTTTTCATTTATGTCTATTTATCTCTTTTATGATTGAAAAATTGATTTGAGATAGCGGGTGTTTGCGCCGTAGTTACCTACTACATCTCTTGGGTTTTCGGCATCTCGCGAACGCTCAATTACAAGCCATCCGCTCCAGCCCATATCATCCAAAGTCTTTTTTACTTTCGGCATATCAATGCGCTCATTATTCTCTAGCCAAACCCTGTCTTCATCGGAAGCATGAATCATGCAGATTCTGTCTTTGCCTAGCCTTTTGAGTTCGTTGTGTAAGTCCCGTCCATTTTGGAGCGCATTGGCAAAGTTGAAATAGCTCTGGATATTGGGCGAACCAACCTCCTCCAGAAATGCGACCTCTCCTGCTGCGTCTAAAGCAGTTTCTATGCCAATGATTACATCAGCCGCCTCAGCCTTGGGAGCAATGATCGTTTTGAATTTCTCTATCAAAATAGGTCTTAGCTCAGGGTTTTGGACCAAGTCGCCCTTCACTCCAAATGGCAAAAACGCAACCTTAACCCCCATCATCACCATGGAGTTGATGGTATCATCTACCATAGGAGCAATATCCCTTTCGGCTAGTGACTGAGCGTAAAAACCCGACATGGCGATAGAGCTTATTTCTAAATTGTACTTAGCTAGTTCCTCACGAAACATGCTCCTGAAAATGGGGTCACGCATCTTGTTATCAAAAATAGGTCTACTGCCCAGCCCTCCCATGTCTAACTCAAGCCCATCTGCTCCTATCTCGGACGTTCTTTTGAATGCTCCCATCTTCTGTCTTTTGAGAATCATCCAGTCGCAAACAGAAACTTTGTAGCGTTGCTCTTTGGCTTCAGGTGTGCCTTTGCTTGAATCAGTTTTTGGGCTGGCACAGGAATTAACCATAGGGGCTGAGACCAATGCTGCTGTTGCCAATGCTGAAGTGGAGAGGAAGGTTCTTCTGCTCTTATTCGCGTTGTTCATTTTCTTTTTATTTTTCTCTTCGACAAGTTCACCCTTCGACAAGCTCAGGGTGACATTTCGTTTTACTTATTCAAATTTTCATACTCCAAACTTGCCCAAATAAAGGGGCCAGTTCCTTTAGGGTCATTGTCTCGAATTTTTTCGTTTACGTAGTAATCAAAACTACCGTCTCTGTTGTTTTTGCCACCAAGACCTGCTACTGCGCAGCAGCGTGTTAGCGAAATTGTTCCGTCTTCGTTTTCTTTTATAAATTCATTTAGTATGCCTTCATATCCCTTTTTGGCTACAGCCAAATAAGACTCATCAATAGCTCCTAGTCTCACCGCTTTCAATAAAGAATAAGCGAACATGCTTGATGCGGTCGCTTCCAGATAGTTGCCTTCACGATCTCCCTGATCCAGTACCTGATACCATACTCCCGAATTTTCGTCCTGAGTGCTTTTAATTCCCTGAGCGGTTTTGTTAAGCACCCCTATAATCATGGCATACTTGGGGTGATCTTTTGGAAAATAATCCAACACATCTACCAGAGCCATGGCAAACCAACCTTCGGCTCGTCCCCAAAAATTTGGAGATGTTCCTGTTACAGAATCTGCCCAAAGCATTGATTTGCTTTCGTCCCACCCGTGATAGTAAAGACCAGATTTTTCGTCATATGCATATTTATCAATCAGCTCGATTTGGGTAGCCACCACATCGAACCACTCCGGAGCATCAAACTCTTTGGCATACTGAGCTAAAAATGGAGACCCCATATAAAGCCCGTCAAGCCACATCTGATGCGTGTATCTTTTTTTGTGCCAGAACCCTCCCTCAGAAGTTTTGGGATGATCTTCCATTGCATCCACAAGTGTTTTGGCTGCTAGTTTGTACTTTTCTTGTCCAGTGAGCTTATACATAGGGAAAAGAATTTTCCCTGGGTTGATCATGTCGATGTTGTGCTTTGAAGAATCGTAGGTGACGATAAAACCACCATTCTGAATGAGAGTATCAGCGTAATCATAAACATAATTGTAGTATTTCTTGTCGCCAGTTTGCGCATACATATCCAACATTGCCTTGGCTATAATGCCATGAGTGTAACCCCAAAACGGAATGCGCACATGATCCACTGTCCATAGGTCTGAAAAGCGAGCCATCTCAGACTCAGCCATGCGGACAGACATTGGCTTAACTACTGCCTCCTTTTTCTTTGGCTGACATGCCGCGAGCAAAATAATTAGCGACAGAGACGAAATGGATAAAATTCTTACTTTCATTTGTTTAATTTTTCTATTAATTCATCAATATGAAGCACTGCACCGTCGGGCAGACTATTGGGATCATTTCCGAAGACGTACATCTTTTCTTGCTCTTCAACCACAATATCAGAATCGTCAATTTTGCCTGCAGCATTTTTGATTGCACTCAAGTCAAGACCTAGATTCTCAGACATAAATTGATACATAGCCTTTCTTTTAGAAAAACCATAATCGTGTTTTTCTCTAGCCAGGTGTACATTTGAAACCTTGTCCGATGCGCCGTAGAACTCATAAGTCCTTTTGATAAATGGATACTCAACTTCTGGTACTTGAAAGGTCCAGTCGCCACCATCGGAAATAATGAGTTGAGGTTTTGGTGCAAAAATGGCCGCAATCTCTGCGTTGTTTGTTTGCTCCCCACAAAGGTGAATAGGCATACCGCTCTCGCACGGACATCCACCAGAATGAAATGATGAAGTCATCACAACGGGTACGCTCACTTTGATGCGATCGTCAATAGCAGCAATAAGCATAGTCATAGACCCCCCTCCTGAGCCTCCAGTGATCGCCACTCTTTCAGGATCGGCTCCTTTAAGCATAAGCAAGTAGTCGAGCAGTTTGATAGAGTTATTTGCCTGAATCGTGTGGGCAATGCTCATTCTGTGTGAGGTGCTGCCTACCTGCATGGCAGATTCTCCCCAGCCAAAAAGATCATAATTAACGACAATTGCTCCCATTTTTGCCAATGTTGCACACCTGATCTGAACGTCTTTATTGTATCTTCCATCTTGGAAATGTCCATTTGGACTGAGGATGACAGGTGCTTTCCCCTTAATTCGAGAAGGCATGTAAATAGAACCTGTTACATACAGCCCCGCCACGGTTTCCAAAGCAATATTCTCAACCGTATAACCGGCATATTTTCTTTTCCCCGAAAGGATTACATCTGGATTTGAAGTGGATGGGAGGTCATTTATTCCTACAGCTTCTCTGATGCACATACGCAGTTCGGCACGTCGCTCTTCCCAACTTTCCTTATCCGAATAAAGCGTCTTGAGATATTCCAAACGTTCTGCTCCTCGCTCTGGTGTGACCAAGTGATATTGGAAAGGTTTAACCTTATAAGTGCGTTCATCTTGCTTGACAAAGGCGTAATCGAATGGTGCCAAAATATTTTTCAAACTGGCTTCCAAATCACCGGGAACCAACCGCCAATCCGCATAAATCAAATCATAATTTGCAAAGTCCTGCACATTGTATTTGATCCTGACGTCATACTTCTGTTGTAAATCATTGAGAACATCAACCATTGGCCGTTGAAACTTATCATCGGAATTCTGTGCGATTAAGGTGATGGAAAAGAGGAAAAATATAATTGTGTAAGTCTTTCTCATGATTGTTTTTGATGTTCTACTCCTACTTGACTGGGAATGATAAAATATGTTTACCCGAAGATAAACTGACTTTTTCATTCCCTGAATCAACTTCCTCTGGTAAAACAAAAGTTGCACTGGCATTGACAGGAACGACAATCTCAATTTCAAAAGTCTCTTCATCATGTTTCCAATCAACAACTATCTGACCATAAATACTTTCGAATGAACCTCTGGCAAAAGTCATATTTCCAACAAGTTGCGGCTGTACGTAAAAGTGTTTGAATCCTGGGTTATCCAAATCAGGAACTATTCCCAGCAAAGTTTTGAAAAACCATTCCTCAATTTGACCCATCATAAAATGGTTCCATGAGTTGCCCTTATCGGGATCCCACTGCTCTGTAAGCGTAGTGAGCCCGTATTGCAGCTGGTAGCCATAACCAGGAACGTCATAGTGATTCATCATCTTGTACAAGACCTCATTTAATCCATTTTCGGCCAATGTCTGAAATAAGTATCTATTACCTACATCACCTGTTGTTAGTCTATTTCCGTTTTCTACAATATCAGATACTAGATTATCTAGGACGGCTTGTTTATGCTCCGAACCAACCAAATCCATATAAATAGAAACAGCGTTGCTATACTGACTACCAGTACCATATTGCTTGGTTTCTGGGTTGAAAAAAGTTCGATTGTATGCCTCTCTCACTGTATAAGCCAGTACTTTATATTTTTGCTTATCTCTAGTTTTACCGAGCAATTGAGCTGCTTCAATCAGCTTTTCTATACAGTAGTAATAGTGAGAAGTTGCTGAAAGGGGAATAGGGCTGTTTTTAGAATATCCAGCTTCATGTTCTCCGTAATCGTACCAGTCGCCCAACCCGTGCGAAACGATCCCGTTTTTAGATTTAAAAGTCAGGTAATCCACGTAATCCTTCATCACTTCATAGTACTGTTGGATCAATGATGGGTCCCCATAAAACTCATAATATTGCCATGGAACCAAAACGGCAGCAGCACCCCACTCAGGAGAATCAGTAAAATCCGCTCCCCACGAATAAGCCGAAAAATCAGTGTATTCTGGTGCAATATTCGGCACCATTCCGTTCGCCCGTTGAGCATCTTTCATGTCCATCATTTGCTTGGCAAAAGATTGAGTCAAATCATAATTGAACAAAAGACCTGGCCCTACGAGTTGAATTTCTTCCAACCAGCCCAATTTCTCTCGATGCGGGCAATCTGTAAAGACAGCCTGCATGTTGCTTTTGATGGCATTGTTGATCAAAGTGTGCGTTTTGGTGAAGATCTCATTGGAACACTCGAAAGTCCCTAGCGGGCGAGCATTGCTGTAAATGAAGTTTGATTTGAGGCCCAGGAGCACAGGTAGGTCATTTTTATCAGTTCCACCTTCATAACTAACTACCTCTACTTGGATGTACTGATAGCCATAATAGCTGAACCTTGGTTGCCATACTTCAGCTTCACCACCCTTGAGCGTGTATTCATAATAATGCGGTCCGCCTGTATTTCTTTGGGTCACTTTACCCTCCTCATCCAGCCTTTCACCAACAACCAGCTTTACTTTCTGGCCAGCTTTACCTTTCACTTTTATTGTCGGGAAACCAGAGAGGTTTTGTTCCATATCAAAAACATAAGTAACCGAATCGATTTGGGTTGATTCCTTAATATCATACTGTTTTTGAATCTGGATAGCCGGTGCAAGTTGCGGTTTTAGCTCACCTTTTGGGGCATCTTGAATGATAGCCGGTTTCCAATCTGCATCGCTAAATGTAACTGTAGCCCAACCATCCTGCTCCAACCTAGCATCATAATCTTCTCCTCCAAAAATGCAGTTGAACGTAATTGGGCTTTCTGAATACTTCCATGTTTCGTCAGAAATTACGGTTTTTTTAGAACCATCACTAAATGTTAATTCTAGCTGAAAAAACAACGTTGGTGCCCCAAAGCTGACCCAGAATTTGCGATAGCGATTGCCTACGGAATTATACATCCCATTGCCAAGAATCACCCCTATGGCATTGTTTCCAGGTTTGAGTAAAGTAGTGAGGTCGTAAGAATTGTAAAAGACAGATTTATCATAATCCGTCCATAGTGGTGCAAATTGGCTCTTTCCAACTTTCTCTCCGTTCACATTGAGTTCATAATGCCCCAGACCTGAAATATAAACTGTAGCCTTACTCAATTTTTTGTCAACATTTAACTCCTTTCTCAGTAAAATAGACCTTTTGGCGATCGTTGGAATACTATCATAAAAGGCTCGATTTTTCTTTAAAGATGGGGCATGCCATTTTCTTCCTTCCGGAAGATTGGCGTCTTCTCTGCGTATAGCGCCGATCCAATTTGCTTTTAGATTTCCAATAGACGGTGCTGTTTCAAACCACGATGATGAGCTTGATAGTTGATCGTTTTGATCCCAAACATGAATAGTCAGCTGATAACGAGTGGATGTATTAAGTTGTGGCCCTTCGTATTCAATCAATTGGCTTTGATCAGAAGTAACCTTTCCGGTGTTCCAGTATTCAAGATTGGCTTCATTTAAGATTATTTGGTACGCTGATTGATACGTTCCATTTTCTTTAGACCGGAGCTGCCAGCCAAAGCGTGGCTGAGATGAAAAAATACTCGAGGGAGTTTCTAAAAATTCGGTGGTGATTTTTTGGATTTCAACAGAGGGCTGTCCACATCCTGTGACCAACAGTGTGATAACTGACATGCATGAAATCAAAATAAAGTTCACTCTTAATCGAAAGAACATGCTGTTACATTATTGAATAAACCTACCAAACACACCCTGAGATCAACTCAAAGACAACAAACAGGTTTAAAGAGAAGGCCAGGCTAGTGAATCAATTTTGGTCAACTGCAATTTGGAAGGGTCAATTTCTACGTGCTTAATTTTCAACCTTCTCCAGGTATAAACCACGTGGAGCATGCCATCAGAGGTCTGGATCACGGCTGGGTAAGAATATTGACTTATAGGCGAATCTTCCAAAATCAATGCTGCTGACCAGTTGATTCCATCATCAGAAACAGACATATGAAGAGGTGTGCGAGGGCCCTTTGCCTTGCCTTCAGGGTCTAATGTATGATTGTAAACCAATACATGTCGCCCATCGGTCATTGTTACGGCATCCGTTCCAGAGTTATTTTGAGGTAAGCTTGTTAGCGAAATCTCAGACCATGTCTTACCATAATCCGCCGACCATGCTGTTGCCACCCTTCTGCTTCGGCTTCTTGCCAAAATTTGCAGTTTACCATCGCCATGATCCAATATACTCGGCTGAATCACGTTGTGATCACCGTTTTGCTCTCCTTTATTAATTGGGCCAATCATATCCCAACTTTTTCCAAAATCATTTGTCAATTCGAAGTGAACTCTCCAGCCATCCCCTTCCTTGCTACTACCCGAAATTAAAGTTCCATCCTCAAGCAGGACCGGCTTGTTTTTAACAGGGCCAATAAAACCTTGCGGTAGTGCCTCTTGCTCTGACCATGTGACTCCTCCATCGTCCGAGGTTCTTACAAAACCATACCAGTCCGAAGGTTTAGGACCGATTTTGTAATAAAGCTGAAGTTCACCATTGGGCACCTGATAAAGCACTGGGTTCCATGTTGGATAGCGAACTGTGTCGCTTAACCCTTTTACTCCTGAAGCGAACCCTTCAGCTACTAACTGAGGATCAGTCCATCCATCCGTCTCTTTTCTACACACCCAAATGCATACATCAGGGTTTCTTTCTTTCGTACCTCCAAAAAAGGCTGTTATCAATTGGCCTTCGGTAGTTTCTGCAATGGTAGCGGCATGGCAAGAGGGAAATGAAGCCGTGTCATACACAAACTCATCAACGAGAATACCACTCTTCCAGTCGGTTCTTTTGGTAGGTTGGCAGCTTGCAAGAATTACAATGAACGCTAATAGAATTGAATACTTTATAGTATTGATCATCAATTTGGACTTTCAAGTTAAATATTAGCTCTAAACTACAATTGAATTGTAGGCTGGCTATCCTGTTCCATCCTTACAGACTTAGTCAAGTCTATTCTGCTTTTTCCATTCGGGGTAATAATCGTTGAGCAGTTTTTCGGGCCAGGTTCCGTACCATCCATACCCTACTCTGCGTTCATATTCGATTTCGGTCATCGATTGTTTTTTCACTCCATCGCGACCACAAAAGAATGGTTTGCCTGTTTCTAAATCATAAAATCGAGCCCAAAGCACAGAACCCGGTGCTTCTACCAAAACACGATCATATCCTCGCTCAGTACCGGGTGCTTCAGGCCAGATAATCTTATATCCTTCAATTTTATTTGCATCAATCCACATCATGGCCTGCTCGATTGAATTTTTTACCTCCTCTGAGGGATTTTCGATTTCCATAAGGAAACGAATGATTCCGACAGATTCTTGTCCACTGAGCGAAGCAAGCTCAAAGCTTCTGGCATTGGTAGCTTTGAACGTCAAAGGATCGTGTTGTGCGCACCATACGGTCAATTCTCCATTGATGAGTATTTGTGTTTTGAGGATGCATTCCACTCCCTTCGCTAAGGCGATTTTAGATTTTTGACGCAATTGATCATCAACAACGTCAAACCCTTGTTCGCTTCTAACTAAATCTCTAAGTACGTTCAAGCAATTGACCATAGCATTATCATTGTACGTGATATCATCGGCATACCCTCCTTTGAGCGGATAAAACTGAGGCCATCCGCCTGAAGGGTATTGACCGGATAGAATGTATTCAATTCCTTTTTCGGCAGCCTGTAAATAATTTTTATTTCCAGTTTCAACGTAAGCTTGTAGAAGGTGGCGTATCTCCTTAGATGTAGCATCATTATCGTAAGTAGTGTTGAGTTTGGCGGAATCACCCTTGATATTCTGACGTTCTTCACTTGTGAGATTGAGTCCTGCATAATTGGTTTTAACATCCTTTTTTCCTCGGATCTGAAGATGCTTGGGCCAGCCACCATTGATGCGCTGAACGATCAGCATATCTTCTGCAATGGAATCTTTTTTCGGTTGACCGAAAAGATTAAAACTAAATAGAAAGAGAACTAGGAGGGCAAAACTAAAACGCATCATGGGGTCAGGGTTAACAAGCCTAAATGTCGCCTAAAATTCTGAATTCAACCTGACCTTATGATTCATTCATTATTTGCTTGTAAAATCGAAATACAAATCCATCACCTTGCTTCGTGTTCTCCAGTCATCATACGGCCCGTAATCGAAAAATATATTTTTCTGGCCAGAAGGCCCCATATTCCATGGATCGTTGGTTTTGGTGCCAATCGGAGGAATGGCTTGCATGAAGGATATATCTCCCTCAGGAAATGGAGGCGCTATTCGCTTATCTTCAGAAAGGTATGGCGTGTATAATCTCAAGAAGACATCTTCGGAAGATGTTGCAACCACAAAAGATTGCTCTTTAGACTGAATTTCCGCCCAGTACAAATCCTCGTGATAACCTTTAAACTCAGGGTAGACAACCGGAGAAACTCCCGTTACGGTATTGTTATAGTCCTTTTGATGGACATCTAACTCAACACCTTGCGTTCTATTTTTCCAAACACGGTATGGTCCTTTTCCCAGCCACTTCACACCTGTAATAAGCTCTTCGGGATAATCAAAATTCACTCCCATGTAATCAAAATTCACGTCGTATAATTCCGGAACATAATAAATATTCAAGCCAGCCCACCCAGACGGGTAAAACGTCCAAGTAAACTCCTTGATTCTGGATTCCTTCTCATGAAAAGAGCAAACTATTTGGAGGTTGTTGCCAACTTTATTGGCTTTTATCGATTTGAAAAGAATCTTACCGGCACTCAAAAAAGGTCCATTGTTAAAAGGGATTTCACCATTTTGATTTACCACTTCTTCTAGATAGCCCGTGGCTTTGTCAATGGTAAAATCAACCAACCCTGCTTTTATAAAAAATGAACTTGCGTCTTCAGAGTAAGTTACCTTTCCTTCTGCTTTGTCTTTTTCCATTAGCTCCGCAACGAAATCCTCAGGAAGAGAAATCGGTAAGCTCGTAGTATAAAGCTCCTCACCAGAAGGGCCATACGCACCAATGTATAAAACATCAAAAGTTGGCCAATTGTCAGGTAAATCAATATTCAGAAGACCTCTTTGACCAGGCTCCAGATTTGGTGATACAATGGTTCCTGTAATTTCTTTGGCTTCTCCTTTCTTCTGCCCCGGCTTTGCCATTTCAGCCAATCTCCAGTTAAAACTGCATTCGCTCAGATTGCTGTAGAGATATCTATTTTCAATTCTTAGGTTCCCATCAAAGGCCACCGAAATGTCCTCTTCAGTGATCTTAACTGGTGACCAAACTTCTTTTACGGCAAAGAAACTCCCTTCCTTTTCGTGAAATGGCCCTAAAATGCCATCTGCCGCCTTATCTCCATAAGTGTCTATAGCCCCACCCTTGTCTGTCCGTACAACGCCTTCATCAGCAAAGACCCAAATAAAGCCACCAGCAGCGATTGGATTGTTCCACATCAGCTCCCAATAATCGTGAAGGCTTGCGCCTGCTCCACCATCGTCGAGACCATGTAAAAACTCTGTTGGGAAAGTAATCTGATGACCGTTCCAAAAAGTTCCTACGCCGTAATCATATCCACGATAATGCTGAGTAGCTGTGCCATTGAACTCCTCCCATGGATGTATCACTAGTCTATTCTGAATGTCGTATTTACCGAACAGGTCATCAAAATCAGGATTGTGTCCACCTTCATTTCCATTGTCCCAAATGACGATCGATGGGTGGTTCACATCGTGAATGACCATTTCCTTCAAAAGCTTAGAGCCCACTTCTGTATCATAAGCATCATGCCAACCGGCCAGCTCTTCCAACACGAATAACCCCAGGGAATCACACACATCAAGAAAGTGTGCGTCGGGTGGATAATGTGATGTACGTACTGCATTCATATTCATTTCTTTCATCAATTGAACATCATGAATACTCATCTGCTTGTTGGTAGTACGACCTGACTCTGGCCAAAAAGAATGGTGGTTGACTCCTTTGAACTTAATTTGAACGCCATTCACATATATCCCGTCTCTTGGGCGAATTTCGACGGTACGAAAGCCAAACCTTGAGCTCATTTCATGTATGAGTTTCCCTTTTACTCGGAGTTGGAATTTGACTTTATAAAGGTTGGGTTCCTCAGGATTCCAAGGTGCCACACCATCCAGCTGTGCTGATAGATTCACCTTGTTTTCGCCCTTTGTCAAAGCAACAGAAAATGCTTTACCAACCGGCTTATCGTCAAGGGTATAAACTTGTGCTATTACCTCGGCAGGTTTTTTGGCTCCAGCTAAAAAAACCTCAGCCCTAAAATCACCATCCGCCTTGGCATCTATGGCAATTCGCTCAATATTCTTCATTGGCTTGACCTCAATGAAAACAGGTCGTATAATGCCCCCAAAAATCCAATAATCTGCATAGCGTTCAGCCATATTGACAGAATGGTTTTCCGAATGCTTGGCCACTTTTACTTCTAGTTCATTTGAAGCACCATAATTAACCAACTGAGAGATATCATATCTGAAACTATAAAATGAGCCTTGATGAATTGGCCCGGCTAATTTTCCATTAACCTTAATCTCAGTATCGGTCATGGAGCCTTCAAACACTATTTCGATTTGCTTCCCTTTCCATGTTTGAGGCACATCAAACTGGTGCTGATAAAACCCTACTTCTTTGCCTCGGACCGAATCTTTGGCATGTCCATAATTATACTTACCGAAACCTTCCTGCTCCCAACAAGAAGGCACAGGAATATTGGTCCATTCGCCAGAACCTCGACCTTCTGACAGTTTAAAATCCCATTGCACATTGTCTCCATAGCCCTTGCCGGACAAATACTTAGTGATGGTGCTGGTTTGGGCAAACAAAACATGGAGAACTAAAAAAAACAGAATCGAGGTAATGAGGTATCTATTGATCATTTGGGAATATTGTCTGAATAAATGTTAAGTTAAGAACTTACAAAAGCAACGCTATCCTGTGGTTTCCGTAGGACTTTCGAAAATAGAATTTACACGATTCATCATAGTCTAATATCAATCAATGAACAATCATGTAAAAAAGCCCACACCCCTAAACGGGACATGGGCTATAACTAACCAATTGTTGTCAATTCAGTAACCTGGGTTTTGTGTAAGGTTTGGGTTTGACAATACGTCTTCAGGCGGAATAGGGAATATCAAATACATGGGATCAGAGGCCTCCTTAAGAGTCCATGAACCCAGGAATGTACCGAACCGAACCTGATCATTTCTTCTATGACCTTCCCAGTACAGTTCACGCCCTCTTTCTGCTAAAAGCGCATCTAGATCAAGACTGGAGAAATCGTCCAAATTACGGTTTGTTCTGATCTCATTCACAATTGTCAATGCTTCAGAATCATTTCCTTTTCTAAGTTCGGCTTCAGCTTTGAGCAAAAGCATATCTGAATATCTAAGCAAAACAAAATCATTGTCTGGAGTAGATGATCCATTTGCAAAGTCGGGAACATATTTGAGCGGTCGATATCCATTCCAAAGAGTAGCACCTACGATTGTGGGCACCTCCTCAGTAAATACAACATCCTGAATCGGGTTACCATCTACATCATACTGCTGTCCCGTCAGAAATCCCACATTATATCCTCCATTATCCTTGGTAGTTGGGTGCTCATAATATCTTCGGATATCCTTATCTTCAAACGAATTGTAAAACTCTGAGATAGTCGCAAAACCGTTCCAACCGCCACCACCACCAGGCAAGACCATTTCTGCCGGGAACGTGGCAAACCAAATCAACCACTGTCCTGTACCCCGGACACCTCCTATGCTTTCTATGGAGAAGATAATTTCCGATGACACGTCATTGTTATCAGGTCCGAAACTATCCCAATAAAAATCAATGGATTTACCTGAAATAGCATCTACATGCTCTATCACCTTGTCCATATCTGCATCCGAAAATGTTGGGTTAGCGCGATTAGCATATACTCCTTTATTGATATACATTTTAGCCAACAACGCATGAGCAGCATTCTGATTTGCCCGATAATCAGGATTGGTATTAGAAAGCAAAGGAAGCACGTCCTCTATCTCAGAAATAATAAAATCAGCAGCATCGCTTCCTACTAAAACAGTGGGAGCGTCGAGTAAATTATCACCTGGCTCTCTGAAAGGTACCTGATCCCATAAATCAAGCACTATCCACATGAAGTACGCTCTGAGGAAACGAGCTTCTGCTGCTACATCTGCAGGCGGATCAAACGCCAAAACATTTGTAGCATCAAAAACCGCCTCGTTCATATCTCCCCAGACATTGTTGATAATGTCATGAGTAGACTTCCAGGTATGCTGATGAAGCTCTCTATAAACACCACCGTTATCCCATCCTGAGGGTCTTGAAGGACAAATAGCTTCGTCTGAACTCATCTCTGTTATAACCCAAACAGCATCATAGTGCTGAATTATCGAATTATCAAAATCGCGATAAACAGTCTGAAGCAAAGCGTCGTAATCGGCATTGTCTTTCAGGAAAGCTTCTGCTTCATCTGCTGGCAAATCCGAGTTAAGTTCCTCGGTGAGGTCGGTACATGAAAACATACCGACCAGTAAAATTAAAATTGAAAATCTATATATTGTCATAATCAAATTCTTTTGAGATCTCATTTAAAAAATGACTGATTAAAATGTAGCATTAAGCCCTAGAGTAAAAGTTCTTGCTACTGGGTATGGTATGTATTCGATACCAAAAGATGGCACTCCAGACACTGCTCTGTTGGTGTTAACCTCCGGATCAAACCCACTGTAATCTGTGATTACAAACAAGTTTTGACCAGTCGCAAACAGCTTTAGATTGCTGATAAAACCGATATCGTAAAAAGTGTATGAGAGAACCACATTTTGCAACCTCAGGAAGTCTCCTTTTTCAAGGAATCTTGTTGAAATCACATTGGAATTACCAAGGCTCTCCTCTCCCAATCCGATTTCTTCGGAAGTATTTCTGCCGATACTTAAATTTGCTGCTGTGACTACAGCATTGGCGGTATTGTTATATAGCTCATGCCCAAATGCTCCATTCATTGACATAGTCAATCCAAAATTTTTATATTCCAAAGTGGAGTTGATACCCAGCAGGAAGTCAGGGTTTGGATCACCTACAAATGAAGTTTCATCAGAATATTGAGCAGCCCCATCAGCATCAAAACCTTCGAAAGTCAACATATTAAAAGAATACAAAGGTTGATTGTTGGCCAGTTGTTGCGAGTTACTTCCTCCGCCCAGACCATTACCATTGATCTGCCCTGTGAGTACTGAAACACCGTCATATCCAGTCAATTTATTGGTCAGGAATGTACCATTCACTCCCAGGTTCCAATATAAATCTGGCTGATTAATCAAAACTCCATCGAGGGAGAATTCAAAACCTGTATTCTCTACAGAAGCTGGCAGGTTTGTCCAATATTGAGCAGAAGGAGCCGGCTGGATGGTTGGTAGAAGGAAGAGCAAGTCTTCAGTGGTTTTGTCGAAATACTCAAGCGTACCATTCAACCTCGTATTGAACATTGAAAAGTCCAATGCTAGATTAAGTGTCTGAGATGACTCCCATTTCAAATCCGGATTGGCAACATTCACCAAAGAAAGTTGTTCTTGGTTGTATGCGTAGCGGGCCTGCGATGCACCAGCAGGAAACTCCTGATTACCCGTTTTACCCCACCCTACTCTGAGTTTCAAATTATCGAAAGCGGTCACTCCAGACATGAATGACTCTTCTGAAAGCACCCATGCTGCAGAAAAAGAAGGAAAGAAACCGTATTTATTGTTTTCTCCAAATTTGGTAGACCCATCAGCACGCATGGTGGCTGTGACCAGATACTTGTCCTTCACGTTGAAGAAGAATCTGCCAAAGAAGGACTGTAGTTCATTGCCAGGATCACGGTACGATCTAATCGAAATTCTATCTTGTGGAGCATTTTGCAGGATGTCAGTTCCTCGTGTGTCAAATGTGGTAAAACCAGCACCAGACATAGCGTTTTCAAAATTTTTATAAGTTTGGTATTCATACCCTAAGAGCGCATTTACGCTCACATTTCCCAACTTCTTGTCATAATTCAGAGTATGGGTAAGCGTACTACTACTTAATTCGCGACCTCCGATGGTTGAAAACCCAACTCCTGTTATTGTATTGAGGAAAAGATCTCCGGAAATATCTACGTTTCGCTCACCTACAGACCTGTTGAGTCCATAGCTCACTTTGTAATTCAATCCGTCAATAATTCTCACAGTAGCGCCAATGTTGGCCAAGACATTCGTCACAATGGAATTGTCATGATAGTAGGCAATCAATGCCAATGGATTGGTAGGTAAACCGGCCACCACATTCCCATTGTTATCATAACTCTGCTGGATAAAATCACCGTTTGCATCTTTAAGCGGAACTGTTGGGTTCCATTCTATTGCATTTCCAATTAAACTCCCATTGACATTGGAATTTTCCGCAATCGGTGCTCCTTTTTCATTGGTCACAGAGGCATTCAAACCAACATCTAACTTCACTCTATCCTCCGGCAACAGTTTAAACTGTCCTTTGAAGCTACCTGTATATCGCTCTATGCCAGACCCTAGAATGATTCCTTCCTGATCATGCACCCCAGCGGACACTCTATAGTTCCCACTCTCATTCCCTCCACTCAGAGAAAAATTCGCAGTTTTGGTAATGGCTGTACGGGTTATTTCATCAAACGCATCTGAAGAACTAGCACCATCATAGTTGTCTAATTCGCGATGATCAAGTGCTCTTCGGAAAGTATCCCCATCCATAACATCTGGTGTTTTACTGATCATACTTACTCCGGTTGTGGCATTCACATTCACTTTAGGCTTACCTGTTGTTCCTTTCTTAGTGGTGATGATAACAACTCCATTCGACCCTCGGGAACCATATATGGCTGTGGCCGATGCGTCTTTGAGAATATCCATGGTGGCAATATCATTGGGATTCAGAAAGCTAAGGGGGTTTGAAGCAGGGCTGGTTCCAATTTCTCCGGCTGTTGCTCCTGGTTTGGTATTTCTACCATCTAATGGAACTCCGTCGACTACAAAAAGTGGCTGGTTTCCAGTACGAACTGAAGATGTACCTCTTATACGAAATGTCACGCCTCCTCCAGGCTGACCACTGTTATTAACAATATTCACACCGGCTACTTTACCCTGAATAAGCTGATCCGGAGACACATTGATCCCTTTGACAAAATCCTCCTCACCTACTCGTGATACAGAACCCGTCAGGTCTTTTACCTTGGATGTACCGTAACCTACAACAACCACCTCTTCCAGCTGATCAATGTCCTGCGCGAGTGAGACATTGATTACGGAGCGATCCCCAACCTCCACGGTAGTCGGTGTATATCCTATGAATGTGATTTCTAAAACCGCCCCTTCGGGAGCGTCCAAAGAATACATACCATCAAAATCTGTAATAGTACCAACGGTTGTTCCTTTAACCACAACAGTAGCTCCGGGCAATGCTTCTCCCTTTTCGTCCGTGATTTTTCCAGTGATAGTACGTGTGACGTTGATCTCTACAGGAATTTCAACTTGTTTTTTGACCAACCCCTTTTTAACACTAATGGTGTTGTTCACCTGACGAAACTCTGCTTTCGTCTGAGAGGCTACTGATATAAGAAAATCAGCTACTGACCCCTCACTTGATTTCAGCATGATAGACGTGTTGGTATCCAGACCTTCGTCTGTATAAAAAAATCTGAATTCAGAGTTTTTTTCAATTGCGCTGAATAGTTCATCAACGCTGATCTCGGTCTTATCTATTTCGATAAAGACCTCCTTGACACTCTTTATTTGCGCATTGACCGTAGCTGATATGGCCGATGACACGGTAACTGCAAAGAGTACAAAAACATATAATGTGTGTTTCGCAACCATAAGTATGGTTTGAAATAAAGTGTATTTCATATTTTTGTAAGACTTTAATTAGTAATGATTGATGGTGGGTAGTATGAGCGGCAACTCCGACTACCCCGTTTAGTTAATCTGCCGGAGGCTTCTGCCTTCGGCTTGTTTTTGTCATTCATAGAGTACTTGTTGTGCCATAGTTTATTGTTTAGGGTTAAAATTGATTTCTACTTGTTTTTCATGGATAGTGTATTGAAAATCCATCGTATGACTTAGCACAGCCAAAATATTGCTGAGGTATTCATCTTTGAATGTCCCTGAACAGCGCGCATTCTTCATTTTGCCATGCAGCTGGATTTCCACTCCATACCATCGCTCCAATTCGTTTATCACTTCGCTAAATGGTACTTTATCAAAATTGATAACCCCATCTTTCCACTCAATCAAATCAAGGGAGGACAATGTGTTTTTTATCAACTCTGCGTTACCGTTCTCCAAAACCACCTGTTCGAATGGATCGAGTAATACACTTTTGTGAGACAACTCATCATCCACACGCACTGTGCCTGTAGCGAGGGTCACTTCCACTTTGGTGCTGTTTTTAAATGAACGGATGTTGAACGATGTTCCTAACGCCGTAGTGGATAGTCTGCCACACCGTACCACAAATGGTCTTGAAGGATCCTCAAAAACTTCAAAAAAGGCCTCTCCTTCAAGAACCACCTCCCTCTTAGTCGAAAAAGTACCTTGAAACTGTATCCGACTATCCGCATTCAAATGAACGATACTACCATCGGGAAGCGTGAGTCTTGATTTTTGCCCTGGCGGGTTCACTTTTTCGATAATGTGATCTGTCAATTTCGATGATTCTGACGAATCAATGAAAAGAGAGAGAACCCAGACAGACACGATAATCAGCCCTATAACAGCAGATATTCGATACATATAGCGATTAGTAACTTGAGACGAGGAATAAACTGTAAGAGGGGTACCCGTTATCGAAACCTGATTCTCTTTTAATTTTGTGATTTGGTCAAATACCTCATCGCTGCTCCATTCATTGTCGACTCTGCTTTTCATCTCCTCAAACCAAAGACGGTCAAATTCAGTCGCCAGATCTTCTTCAGACTGCTCTGAATGGAGCCATTTTAAGAATTCTTTGGCCTCTTCGGGCTTTAATTCGCCCTTAAAAAATTGTTTTGACTGAATTGGTCTGTTCATATTCGGTACGCTCTGAAATATATAGCCACAACACACACGAAATACTCACGCTAGAAGAAAAATATATCAAAAAAAGATTACCCAATGGGTAGATAAAAATGAATTAACTAAAAAACAAGAGTCATAATTTCAATATTTGAAATTATGACTAACACTGAAATAGAGATAACCTTCATATTTTCCAGCTTTTCTTTGAGGGACTTTGTGGCTCGGTATATCTGATTTTCTACTGTGCGTTTAGATAGATTCAAATTCTCAGATATTTCTTCGACAGAATAGTGTTCGACATTTTTCATCATGAAAATCTGCTTCTGCTTCACGGGAAGTTCATCGAGTGCTTTGGTGGATAATTCTTCAAGGTTGGAGAAGATGATATAATCTTCGGTATGATTTGTTTCAAGTGAATTGTTGGCAATAGCATATGTCACATACGCCAAATGGTAAGCCTTCTTTCTGGTCATCTTGATAACCATGGAACGTACAATAGTCAGGAGATAAGCATTGAATGAAAGAGAAGAATCCAAGCGTTCTTTGTTCCTCCAAATCTTCAAAAACACATCCTGAACGATCCCTTCAGCATCTTCGTGATCAAGATTCATCTTTCTCGATACATTGTAAATCTTCACAGAAAAGAAATTATAAAGCTCCCGGAAAGATGCTTCATCCCCTGCCCTCAACTTCTCTACCCATTGCGAAATTTCCTTATCTTTCACTTCTCCGTTTAATTAGACTTATTGCTAGGCATACTTCTATTCAATCACCAAAGTAAAATTTATAAAAACATCAAGATATTAATTTATTTCGTCGGTCGATTTTATAAAAAATAAAAATACTCTAGCTTTGTGGTGTAAAAATTGAGGATATTACAAAACGGTAATACTGAGGACAACCCCAATTAAATTTTAGCAGCTATGCCAAAACACACAGACCAAAAGGATAATATTAAGCCCGGCACATCCGGCATGTGGTGGCATGCCGATGACCCTGGACCTATTGCCAAAATGCCTTTCATCAAACAATTTGGGCACATGAAATTTACCAGGATCAATCTGGACGAAAACATGAAGCCACACCTGAACGATGGCATAGAAATTCACTACATAGAAAGCGGGAAATATGATTGGGTTATAGAGGATGAAACAGTGGAATTATATCCCGACAATTTGTCCATTACAGCACCATGGCACCTGAACGGAAGCCCATCAGGTAAAATGGATTTGGGAGAGATAAACTGGCTGGTGTTGAAGCCAGAGCATTTTAGTGAGACCAAGCATTTGAAATTCGGAGATTGGACAAAACTGCCTCAGAATTTTCAAAAAAATATCGGCGAAATGATTGCCGAAAAAGGTGTGATCATTAGAAATGCCAGAAATTTTAAGCGCTATTTTCAGGATCTCAAAAATGAACTAAAAAATCAACAAGAGGGCTATGAAATGATAGTGGTCAATATCATTGAAAACATGCTCATTGCACTAAACAGGCACCTGGAAGATAGGAAACAACAGATTCAGGAAGAAGATAGCTTCATCCATACGTTGATAGATCACATATCTACAGACTTAACGAAAAAATGGATTGTAGAAGATCTAGCCCAGCACTTTGGCATGGGTAAAACCAAATTCACAGATGAAGTAAGACGACTCACTGGCTACCCACCCAATAGTTTTTTGATCAACCTTAAACTGAAGAAAGCAAAAAACCTATTGATCAACCACCCAAACTTCAGCTTGTCTCAGATAGCTTACACTTGTGGTTTTTCATCACTTCAGCACTTTACATCTTCATTTTCTCAGCGAACTGGAATCACTCCGGCTATTTACCGAAAGCAGCATCTCGCGGAAGTAGAACTCGCCAGCACTTAGTCAAAATCAATTTGTCTCGAAGATAAGCAATGAATCATCGTTGCGAACGACGAGTATTATATCTTTCCCTCCCAATTTGACATTGCAAATATCTCGAATCTCGCCTGTAAGAAAAAGCCCTGATTTATGAAAAGAAGCTTCTCGGAATCCCCCTTTTCCATCGCCTAAAAGCACAGAACCGTAACTGGCATCATATCTGCCTACTTCGGGTTTTACGCCAAATAAGTTACCACCAAGTAGCAAATCGGTAGTACTATCGCCATTGATATCTTTGTGTAAAATAGCGTAGATAGGTGATGTCTGAGCCGACCCATTTAGAGGCTTGAAATCAAACCCTCCATATCCATTGCTCATCAAAATTCCACTTACCAAGGACTGAGCCTTAAGGTGATGAGCCTCATTCAGCAGATCAGCTCCAAACACTTCTCCAATGCTCTTTCCCTGATAATCTTCATACTTGAAAAATTTCTTTTTCGTGCCTGGCATTTGTTTCCACAAATCATGTAATAAGGGAACCGGGTAAGGCTTGCCTCCACGGTATTGCGTCATGATTTGCTCGACGGCTCCATTGCCGTCAAAATCATATACATAGCACTCTAAAGGTTTATCAACAGACCCCTTAAATCGACTGTTGAGACCATGATTTCCCAAAATAAAATCAGGATAACCATCACTATTAAAGTCTGAAGTTTCCACCACATTCCACCAACCTGTCAGGTTTATAAGATCTAACTTCCCAGAGGCATTTGTAAAAATGCCACTAGTGTTCTGAAAAAACACAGGATACATCCACTCTCCCACCACCACCAAATCCTCATCTCCATCCTGATCATAGTCAGACCAAACCGCATCAGTGACCATGCCTATATTTCGCAGACCAGGAGCAACCGAATCACCAGCTACTTCAAAAAACCCTATACCATCATTGACCAAAATATAACTACTGGATGGAATCCCATATTGACCTGAAAGCATCCGCGACCCAACAAATAAATCCAGATCGCCATCCATGTCAAAATCGGTTGATTTCACGGTTGAAGTATTGAAGGTAAGACCTTTGGGAATCGCATTGTTTGCTTTACTGAAATTTCCCTTTCCATTATTTATATACAACCTGTCTGCCAAGTATCGTTGTGAGTTATCATCATTGCCCTGACTAGCAACATAAAGATCGGAATCCCCATCTCCATCGGCATCAAAAAACACAGACTCACCATCTTCCGAAAACCTGTCCTCATAAAACAAACTTTCATTGCTAATAATAAACCTCCCCGCTTTTTGCACGAGCAATACTCCAGGTTGCCGTCGCGCCCCAGATATGTACAAATCATCCAACCCATCACTATTGACATCTCCTTTAGCTATGTACGGGCCCTCAGTGGAAGTCATGTGATAACGCATAGATTCGGCATCAAAATCTACATACTGGTTTTCATCGTGTACAAAATCAACTACTCCTTTTACCTGGGCGAGCAGCCTTTTGGGTGTGGAAGGATTTAATAAATCAAGTTCCTGACCATCAGACTCTGATAGCAAAATTGTCTGATTGGCATTCACATTCGTCCTGACAGTATATACATCACTTGGCCAGCAAACAATAATTGAATCAATCTCGACAATGTCTCCCAGACCGAAGTTGAGCCGAGAATCTATAGAAGACTGGAACCCCCTGGTGACAGACTGCTCTAGATAGAAAGTTTTGGTTCCTGCCTTGAGAGTCACATTAGCACCGATTGCACTTTTGTTTCTATCATTCCCCATCAGAACCACTTTCAAGTAGTTGGCTGAGGTATCTGTATTATTCTCAAAGATAAATACCGGTGCATTCACATTGCTGACGACTAAATCCAGGTCACCGTCATTGTCAAAATCTGCATATGCAGAACCATTTGAATGACTTGGCTGGGCCAAACCCCATTCAATCGATTTGTTTTGGAAGTGTAGTCCATCGCCACCCGCAAAAACATAATTTGGTATTGGTGTAGAAGGAATGATATCAATGAGTTGATTATAATCGACTTTTCCTCCTTTCACCGCCATTTTCATGAACTTTTCATTGGAAATATATCTCAGATAATCCTGATTAATTATGTCCTGATAGATTCCATTAGATACGAAAATATCTTTGTACCCGTCATTGTTTAAATCGAAAATCAAGGCTCCCCAGCTCCAGTCTGTTGCTTCTACATTGACCATACGACCAACTTCTTTAAAGGACGGATCAAATCCTTCGGAGACACCATTATGCACATGCAACATGTTTCGCATAAACTGATGGTGGTAGTCATTTTGGATATTATATTGATATTTATCCCAGGTCTCGAAGTGAACCATAGTTTTCAACCTTTCTTCACTCTCCGGAAGCATCTCGGTAACAAAAATATCCGGATAAGTGTCTCCATTGAGATCAGCTGCATCTGACCCCATGGAGGCTATGCTAATAGATCGCATTTGATTCTCTAGATCCTCTTTGAAAGTGCCATCACCATTGTTCATATAGATATAATCCCTTTCGAAAAAATCGTTGGAAATGTAGAGATCCATCCATCCGTCTTTGTTCAGGTCAGTAACTGATACCCCAAGTCCAAAACCAATGTAACTACCATAAACACCAGCTTCTGTACTCACTTCAGCAAAATACCCTCCATCATTTCTGTAAAGTTTATCGCCTCCGTCATCATCACGTATACGCCTTTGATTTTTCATGAGGTTGGCACTTCCGATGGCTGTAAAGCTGTTGTTGAGCAGATAGATATCAAGATCACCGTCCTTGTCATAATCGAAGAATGCAGCATGCGTGGAAAAGCCTTTGTCCGCCAAACCCATTTCTTTTGCTCGATCAGTAAAAGTACCATCACCATTATTGATGAAAAACTCATTCTCCTTGTTACCCCCCTTTACATCACCGCTGTTGCAGACATATATATCGACCCATCCATCGGCATTTATATCTACCATAGATACACCTGTGGACCATGATTTCGTGCCGGCTACTCCGGCTATTTCAGTCACATCTTCAAATCGAAAATCTCCTTTATTGAGGTACAGTTTATTAGCTTCCATGTTGGCTGTGAGGTACATATCCTGAAGCCCATCATTGTTTACATCAGCTACTCCCACTCCCCCGCCATTGTAAAAATTTCGATATGTATAGATATTGAACTCATCTGTGGAAGTAAGTTTATTCTTAAAACTGACACCTGTATGAGTGGAATCGTGAAGTGTAAAAAGCTTATTTTCTGAAGCCTTCTGTTTTGGCTGGCAGGCCAAAATAAAAAGCACAGCAATAAAAAAATAAGATGGGCATTTCATTCGCTTCTTTTTTGAGTAGGTAATGAATAAATCCAATTGATTTTCACTAAAGAAACAAAATGCTCTTCTCATATGAGAAAAATATACAACTATGGTGCTTTTTGTAAAACTTAAAAAAAGAACCGATTTAAGCCAGTTCAAAAGTGTCTGATTTGAGCTGTTCTTTTTTTGCAAAAAGAATAGCTGGTGAAACACTTTATGACAAAATGATTGGTAATCTCAAGTATCCCAGCTGGCAGTACATAGTGATGCGTGTTTAGGTACTATGTATATTGTTTGACGGCCGCCGAAAGCTGAAAAATTCCGCAGAATTATTGCTTGACCATAGTAAACTCATACTCTCCTGAACCAATTTCATAAAGCAAACGGTCGCCTTCAGTTCGTAAAAACTCAAACCCTGCTTCGCTCTCTTCTGCAATTTGAGATTCGTACTCTACAGGAAAATAAACCATCGCTTTGGTATTTGCCGGTATAGTTACTTTCCAATTGATATCATCACTTGTTTTAGTCCAAGTGCTCCTAATTAACCCTCGAACAGATTCATAACTGGCGTTTACAAAATCAAGATTCACATCAAATTCCGGTTTCATCTCAATTACTTCAAAACCAGGTTTTGCCGCCTTGATTCCGGCCAGGTTTTCATAATACCAAATAATCAAATCGCCGAGAAGCATGACATGATTTTGAGAGTTCATTTTAGGGTTAGCAACATTTCCATGCCATAGTTCCCAGATTGTAGTAGCTCCATTCTCGATCATATATCCCCAGCTTGGGTAAGTCGTATTGGTTGCGAGCTGATAAGCCAAATCTACCCTGCCGTTTTCAGTCAGAGTACGCATCAACCATTGCGTCCCGATAAGTCCTGTACTTAAATGTCCGTTATTTTTGTCTACTATTGTTTTGATCAGACTAGTGAAAACTTTGTCTTTATTCTCCTCAGGCACAATACCAAAGTGCAATGGAAGGATGTTGTCAGTCATTTTATTATCACCATAGTAGCCATCATGGTGATAAAATTCACGTTGAAAGGCGTTTTCAATTTCAGATCTCAGAATCTGAAACTCTGCTATGTCTGCCTGGCGATTGATAATCTGTGCAAAGTCCGACATGATCTGCATAAAGTAGAAATAATAGGCTGTCGCAATTAGCTTGCTTGGTCGCTTGACATCAGCGTTCTTTCCTGTAGCTTCTTCAATTGTCGGTGGCGGTACGCACCAGTCACCATAACTATCTTTTGTCATGATAAAACCGTCAGTCATGTAGCGTACTTTCATATATGAAAGCCACCTTTTCATTGCATCATAATTCTCTGATATTACTTCTACATCACCCGTCTGAGTATAAAGCATCTTAGCTATGACCAAATAAGTACCCGGCCATGTCATGTTGTCGCTGTAATAGTTCCAAAATGGTGGCGCCACATCTGAGATACTTCCATCAGCCTTCTGTGCCAATCTTATGTCATCTAGCCACTTTTTGTAAAGTGGGGCATTTGCAAACATGAAGTTTTCGCCCTGAGCACCTGCTGCGTGATCAGCAAGCCACGGCTGTCTTTCATTCCTTTGTGGACAATCCACCGGCATACCTTTGTAGTTGCTAGCTGTACTCCACCACGTGTTTTGGTAGACCTGATTAAGCGTAGCATTTGACGATTCAAAACTCCCAACTGTCATCAAATCATCAAAAACCATCTTACCGACAAAGTCTTCCATTCTGGGTATTCCGGGATACCCTGTGATCTCCACGTACCGAAATCCATGATAGGTAAAACTCGGCTCCCAGACTTCTTGTCCTTCTCCTTTCAATATATATGTGTCAGTCGATTTAGCGTCACGCAAATTGGTCACGAAGAGTCCCCCACTCTCTTCTAAAGACTCAGCAAATCTTAACTGAACCTTATCTCCTCTATGGCCATTCACAGACATCTCAAGCCATCCAGAAAAATTTTGACCCATATCCACAATGTAAGAATCAGCTCCTCTTTTTGTTATGGATACAGGCTTGATTTCTTTCATCACTTTCATGTTTGGATTCATCTGTGCTTGGTAATCGCCTCCGGGCTCTTTCACATACTCCGCATCAAGCCAGTCGTGATCATCAAACCCTACCTTAGTCCAACCATTAAACTCTTTCCGAGCATCATAGTATTCGCCATCATATTCGTTATTATTTCTGATTGGGCCATCTGCTGTTCCCTTCCATTTGTTGCTGGAGCGAACAACGTCTCTTGAGCCATCTTCATAATTGATTTCCATGTGAAAAATTAACTTTGGAAAACCATAGTGACGGATTTTGAATGGTTTATAAATTGGTCGCATAGGAAAATACCGGCCATTTCCGAGCGTGATTCCTATCGCATTTGCTCTATCCGACTTCAGGTATTCTGTAACATCATAAGTGTTAAATTTCACTGTTTCGATGTAGTCAGTCGGTACAGGAGCTAATACATCATGGCTCACTTTGCTCCCATTTAGATACATCTCATAAAGACCTAGACCGGAAATGTATGCAGTAGCAGATTTAATATCTCTTTTCGCTTCAAACTCTTTTCGCAGATAGCGAGCCCCAAGTGTTGGAAACTTCTCAACACTCTCCCATGGAAAAGCCCGGTCGAAACCAATCCACCTACCCGACCAATCTTTGAAATAAAGTAATGCAACGCTGAAATACCCTCGCTCACTCCACTGTGTATACCCCTTATTAGTCCAAACCTTGACCATCCAGTAGCACTTTTCCTTGCTTTGAAGCTTCGCTCCGAGGTAAGGAACGTGCAGCATTTGATTAGTTTCAATTTTACCAGAATTCCATAGGTCGGCTGAATCTAAGGTGAGTATCTCTGGTGAAGATGCTACAAGTATTTGATAAGCAGTCTGAGTAACATTTCTTTCCTCCGACAAAATATTCCAGCTAAATTTTGGTGTAGCTGTATCAATACCTTCAGGGTTTGAAAGTGATTCTGTTTTGAGATCGGAGACTGATATTTTAGGATTGAGCTCTTCTAATAGCTCATGGTCAGAGCATGAAATTAGTGCAATTACAAACACTGCACACAATACGATTAATCTCATATTACATACCTCCTTTCACTCTTTCCAGCTTGTCGGATGAGGCAATCAATACTCCATTAGCAAAAACCAGAAGCCCCGCTCCTTTGCCATATTTCGTTCCAAATTTATCCCAAATAATAGTAAGGATAGCGTTGTTGTATTTCACATTATCCAGAGCAAACCAATCCCATTTATCCGCTGGTATCAATGGATTGACTTCTAAGACATTATCTGCTCTGGGTCTCAAACCAATAAGTCCAGTGATAATCAAATCATTAAAAGTGGAATGGTTATAATAGCGACTTCTCTCTTGATCGCCTTTGAGCCAATAGCCGGTTTGTTCATCCAGATACTCACCTATATATGGTCTCCCACGATAGTACTGCGACTCAACATAAGTTTCCAACAGGTCGAAGTATAGTGAATCCGTAACTACTTCCTGATCATAATCATTGAGCAGATTGGCCATACCTGTGAGGGTTTGAGATGTAGCAAAGGGCCAAACAGCTCCATCCCATTCGCACTTGCAACAACCATGTGTTCTAAACTCCGGATGTCTCATTTCTGCTGTGGTTAAACCGAATGGTGCACAAAAGCCGTCATTCAACCTAACTTGCTCCCAAGCTATGCTTTTATCCTCATCGGGAAGATTGAAAAACCATGGTATAAAACCAATTTCCTCTCTAACACCTGCATATCCACTCTTTTCTCGGAGTGTCTCGTAGAAGCTCATTTCCGGGTTCCACAAGGTGGTATCCATCAGACTTTTAATCGTATCGGCTTTTTTGAAATAGGTTTCAACCACACCTTCATCTCCGGTCAGCTTAGCCATCTCAGCGATTGCCAGAGCGTTTCCGTACATGTAGGAGTTGATAGTGGGTCGGGCATTTTTAACCCTGCGACCACCGCTGATCTGCTCCTCCATCCCATCTTTTACATCTTCTTGCCAAAACAAACCTGAAGGCAACCTTCTCTCCTGCTCCCATCGAGCATATTCTGCTACGAAATCGGGATACATATCAAGCAAATAAGTGGTGTCCCGGTTTATCAAAAATCGCTGATAAGTAGCGTATGGTGTCCAGCTACTAAATTTATTAAGCTTATTCATCGGCTTGCCTTCATTGCCTCTGTACCAAACATGGAGATAGTCATCCATATATTTCTGATCGTGCAGCCATCTCGATTCAGCTATATGATGCCCTACCGCACAGCTAATCAAATTATATTTATCAGAGTATGACCGCTCCACCAAAAACTCTGTCATTGCATAGCCAACGGGCGTCTCCTTGATGTGTTTGCGCAAGGTCCACCATCGATAGTAGTAAATCTCCTCAAAGTTCTGCTGAGGACATTCAAACAGCGGAATATTGGCTTTCATCCACTCCCACGACTCAGAGTTCGGAATAGCCTGAACAATATTTTCGTCCTCCATCGTGTTGAATAAGTCAACATGATATTTGTAATCTTCAGCATGCAAAACAGACTTATCGCCTTGCTCACATGACGCTAATAATGCTACTAAAAAAATGAATATAGAAGATCTAAACATGGAGCTCATCTTACTGCGTTTTCAATGATTGAATTAAAAATGATGCTTCCTTAACCGACTCACCGGAATGGTAAAGGTCATAGTCCTGATCGGTCGGAGTATCAGCGTCAGGGAATCTACGAACTTCACCAGTGCGAAAAATAATTCGTTCAATTTCATGAACAGGTGCGAAGAAAATTCTATCCTGCTTTGTGTTTCCGTTGATAGTCAAGTCATAAGTACGTGTATCCACATCCAAGTCTACTTTAATCTGATAAATTTCGCCTGTTTCATATTTCACAGCTCCAGAATTACGATAGCCATTTTTGTATTTCAAAATACCATCTTCATCAAAAATCAATCTGATCGCCGGACTACCTTTTGAGTCCTGAAACTCGACATGAAGCATTCCAAAATCATTTTGAGAGGGAACTATTTCAAACTCTGCGGACAACTTCTTCGATGAAGGCACTATTCTACTGAGCTTGGCATAGTCAAACGGGTCTTTATCCGATAATTGAACTGCACCTTCTGTAATGCTGACTGGCGCCCATCTCGGACTATAGATATTATAACTGACCAAATCCTCGAGTTTCTTAACACCTTCAAAATCATCGTCTACATGAGTAGAAACAAAAGACACGATTGGAACAGGTACCGCGGACACCCACATATCTTCCTTATTCATACTATAACTCAGCCACATTTTCCCATCTTGAGGTTCACCATTTCCTTCTAAAATACCACGAACATATTGAGGCCCATACGATTTGTAATTACCTCCGTATCTCATAGGAGATATCTCACCGTTGATCAATAGCAAATTGGTATAATTCAGACCATCTTCGCTTACCGAAACGGCCATAGGCCATCTGAATTCAGAGGGATTATAAACAGTCGCGAAGCGACCATCCGAAGTTCTCTGCCCCCAGATTTTAGCATTCTTGGTTACAAACCCGGGAGCCCGCTCTGGTCTTGGCCATGACTTGCCATTATCAACACTAATCGCGCTTA
The DNA here is from genome assembly GCA_039970095.1 of Cyclobacteriaceae bacterium. GTDB lineage: Bacteria > Bacteroidota > Bacteroidia > Cytophagales > Cyclobacteriaceae > JAMZMI01. Next base: position 17,592 of record JBDVMP010000063.1, on the reverse strand, counting down.
AGCCATGCTTCCAGAGCCCAACTACATTACCATCGTCCAAATGGTAATAACTGAAAGCCTTAAACTGCTTTTTTAATGGTATTAAAGGATCATCACGATCTGCCTCCTCAACCCATTGCTGCATCATCAAAGGATCGCCCAGCAACTCTTCACAAGCCTTCACAAAGCCTTTGTCCTTACTCTTTTTATAAAATGGGTACTCAGTATTCTTTTGATTCCACCCGTGATTATATCTGATAAAATAAATTGGCCCCAGGCTTCCGTCATCGTAAATTTCACGAACCACTCGACCTATCCCATTTCCATCATTTGGGCCATCTTTTTTATGCATGGTGATACCATGGTAAGCCAATGTAAGCAGACGATTTTCCTCACTTACAAAAAAGCCCATTCGCTGATGCATGACCGTGTATAGGTCAGAAGCAACACCTGGTTCGCCTTCTTTGGTGTAGCCATCAGGAATTTTGTATGAAGGGAAAAGCACCTCTGGCATCTCCCACTCATAACCATCCTTTGAAGTAACCAAAAAAGTCTTACTCGGAGGAATGTGTTCTCCAATAGGATCAGCGAGATAATGCAGATAATACTGACCATTCCAATAAGCAATATTAGGAGCATGGTTGTATGTCCAGCCAAAGCCATCAGCCATGTCCGGATGCTCTCTATTGGCACGCATCACCTGGATGTTGTGTGCCCCAACGGCAGGCTTTAATTGACCATGATGATAGTCTACATTCGATAATGTTTTCCCGGTGTAACGGACTTCCTGTGCAGTACTGCTTAGGAATATCATCATTACTAATCCGGCATATAAATATCTTCCGCAATTTTTCATTAGTCTTTAAGTTCTGGTTCTCCAGCGGACTTTAGCAGCCCATTTACCAAGCTTTTTCTAGCAGTGAAAATTGTACCATGCTTATGTCCTTCCGGAATAGATATCTCATCATTGGCGCTTTCGAAAGTCACAAAATCTTTGGTTTTGACGGCTCCATAAGTTTTGGTTCGATATTCATCGAAGTAAATGATATAATCTTCCTTTAGTTTAACCACTGTAGGGCCTTCAGTGAGGAAACCTGTAAAAGGTACTGATATGTTTTCCCATGGCCCGACCGGGTTATCCGAGAAAGCTACTTTGATATTTCGATTTGGTCGTGTATTGTCTTTTAAAACCAAAACAAAATCATCAGCTTCCCTGCGCACAATCACAGCGTCTATCACACTGAAACCCGGTTCTAGAAAGAGTTTGGTTTCTGAGAAGGTCTTGAAATCTTTCGTTGTGGTGTAATACATTCGATGGTTATTCCTTTCTTCTTCCTCACCTTTTTCATATTTAAAAGGAATGGTAGACGCCCAAATGATAATAAAACGGTCAGCATCCTGATCGTAGTAAAGCTCAGGCGCCCATACATTGACTGTAGTAGTGTCAAAATCCATGGTGGAAATGAACTGTTGCTCGCTCCAATTGATCAAATCTGTTGTGGAGGCATACCCAAAACCAAGGTCTCCTCTCCAGCTACTGGTCCAAACCATATGATAGGTACCATCTGATCCCTGAACCATAGACGGATCTCTCATCACTTTTTGATTACCAACCTCGGGTTGCAAGAATGATTTTTCAATTCTATTCCAGTTGTACCCATCTTGGCTATACAGATAAAACAAACCCTCAGTAGCTGGTTCTTTAAACGAGGTAAACATGTAATATTCCTTTTCCTGCTGGCAAGCCGAAAAAAACAATACCGCAAGAATTAATATCGTAAGTTGTCGCATTCTTATATCGATTCTAAAACCAACACCCAATCGTTTCCATTTTCAGGTTCGCCTGGAGGATCAAACGAAATTTGGCCTTGATTATCAAAAACACCAATTGCCTGTATGCTTCCTGTTCTGGGATCAAACCAACTTGCACTTACTTTTTCTCCTTCGATCCTTCCCATATTCGCCAGAATATCACGTCCGGTATAGGTATAGATCAGCGCGTATCTTTTCCCTTTAGTTCCAACCTGATATTCATACCGCTTACCTTGATCGGCTACAAGAGCCTTATCAGGCACTCGATCAAAATAGGATTTTGAAAGCATCAAATCCTTCAGGTATCGCATCTGCTCAGCACCTAGATAATCCAGAGCCTTTCGCCAATCCGATTTTGCTCCGTAAGCTTTCTTCTCGTCTCCTTCGTTGTAAAACTGCATGACGCTGTTATGACCGTATGTAAAACCTGCTCCTCCCGCAAACACTGACCAGTAAGCATATCTTCTCAAGTCATGATCTTCCCAATACGGATTGGATGGATCGTGCAAACCGTACGGAATCTCCTCGTAAGACGGCTCGCCATCCAGAGTTGGTTTGAAAGGCTTCATGCTGTATTCTCGGTCTACATATTTCCAATTGTCCGGACCAAATCGGTGGGAGTCTCTTGCTGTATCCTGATCGTATGTTCTATGACCAGACTGGAACATGTTAAAATCCAACCATGTCTCATTGTGAAACCACTCTGAGGACATTCGTCTGCCTCTTGGGTGATAAGTAATCAAGTGGCGATCATCAAGGCTATCAAGGGTATTTCCAATGGCTTGCCACACAGGCATATGACGGTCACCCACTACATCTCCACCATTTAGCCAAATGATATTGGGTTTTGAAGCAAATCTTTCCACAAGGAATTGAGCGTATACTGTAGCCGCCTCTACACTTACTTTATCGGCACTCACCGGACTGCCCCAAACAGGGACTAAGCCCATGAAAATTCCTTTTTCAGCAGCCAGATCAACAATGTATTCTACGTGATCCCAATAATCATACTCTTCCTCATTTTCTGGATTACTTCCTTGAGTAACATTGGGTCTGCTAATATCTCCGTTAATCAAAGCGCTATTTCCCTGAAAGCTGGCAACTCCCAGTTCGTGAAGAAGCATAACCTGAACCACATTGAAGCCCTGTTGCTTTCTTTTTTCCAAGTACTGTTCAGCTTCGTTTCGATCAAGTTTCTTGAATAGCAACCATCCCGTATCACCTAACCAAAAGAATGGATCGCCATTTTCATATTGAAAGAACCGACCATTTTCTGATACTTCAATGTCAAGCCATTCTGATTCCTTATAATCTGATTCCGTTGGGGTCTGACAAGACCAGAAAACGGAAAAAGTAAAAATTATCAGGTAAAGATTTTGGTGTATTTGGCGCATGTTTTTATTCTTATTTCTATGATTTATGAAGCATTTGCACGTTTCTCTGCTTTCCAATGTCTATAGGTTAGCCCCTCGATGTTATCTGGCTTTTGAAAGAAAAGACTGGCCAGATAGCCAACCACAAAAAGGACAAAATGACTATACACTCCAAGCATGTATTTATGATGTGTGAAATTGAAGTCACCCATATCAATAAGCAGTTTGTCTTCACCACCAATGGGCATTGGAGTGGAAGTAATTACCGCATATGCGGTGAAAAGAATACTAGCTATAATTCCGATATAGGTTCCCATACGATTGGCTCGGCTGGTGAAAATCCCCAGCAAGAAAAGACCGGCGATACCTCCTGAAAAAATAGCGTAGAGTTTAAAGACCAGACCTAGAACTCCCTTTCCATCCTGACTAACGTAATAAAGTGCTATCAATATAGAACCAATACCCGCTATGATGACGATCAGCTTACTTATTATCATTTGTTTCTTCTGATCAGCATTGGGGTTGAACCTTAAGTAATAATCCTCCATAAAAATGGCAGAAAGACAGTTGAGGTCTGAATCCAAACTGGAAATGGCAGCTGCAAGTAGCCCTGCGAGCACCAACCCAACTACCCCTACGGGAAGTTGTGTCATAATGAAATGGGGAAATACAGCATCGGAGCGAATTCCCTCAGGCAATGCAGCTCCGCTAATTTGATAATACCCAAAAAGTGCTGTTCCGATAAACATGAAAAGTGCCCAAACTGGCACACTCATTAAAACGCCCATCAAGGATGCCTTGATGGCATCTTTATCAGATTTGGCTGTAAGGTACCTCTGGACTATAGTTTGGTCAGTACCATATTTTTGGATGGCATAAAAAACTCCATTGATAGCCATCACAATAAAAGTAAGTGATTTCCAGTCTATATCATAAGGCCCAAAACCGGTTCTGCCATTTTCTGAAGCCACTTCCAAAATCGCAGGTAAGCCGCCAGCAGTACTGTATATGATAATTGTAAGTGTTATGATCCCTCCTGAAATAAGTATAAAACCTTGAATTACATCCATCCAGATCACAGCCTCAATGCCTCCAATCAACGTGATAAAGATAATGAGAGCACCAAGTATCCAAATCATCTCTACTGTACCCACTCCGGTCATTTTGGCGAAGGCCAGTGCAATCAGGTAAAAAACTGTACCCATTTTAGAGAAATGAGCTAAGAAGAAAGCAAGGGATGTATAAAGGCGAGCACCAAAACCAAAACGTTTTTCAAAATATTCATATGCACTCAAGCCAATTACTTTCCTATAAAGAGGCACAACAAACCTGATAAAAAAAATCAGGGTTATAGGCACCATGAGTCCCTGAACAAGTAATATCCAATTGGAAGAAAAGCCACTGCCAGGGTAAGCAAGGAACGTAATACTACTAATAAGTGTCGCCAGAATGGACATACCTACTGCCCATGCTGGGATGTTTCCGCCTCCTTTGAAGTAATTCCCTTTATCCGTCTGCTTCTTAGAAAAATGAAAGCTTATGTAAATTGGGATAATCAGTGATACAGCGATGATTAAGTAATCAACGGGGTGTAAAGTCATTAGATTGGATTGGTTTATTTCAATACTGAAGCTTTACGAGGAATTAGAATATCTTCTGTCCACTTGTAACTACCCGGTTTGGTCGTGACATAGAAATTTCTGTTTCCCATCACTTCCATCCTAATAACTCCCGTAAGATACTCATGTACTGGTTTGAGTTTACGAATCTTAAGCAACTCCAGAACGGTGGCAGCTGTATCTCCTCCTTCGATGAGCAACTCATCCATTTCTACTCTTGCTGTCACATTCCAAACTAGATTGCCCAGATTTTCACACAATCTTTGCGACAAGCCATGCTCGTCGCTTCCGGAGTGACGCATTGTGATGTAGACATTTTGATTTTCGAAAGTCGTAACAATTTCATCAGCCCACTCTTCCAATACCTTGGGGTCAAAGTCTTTGTTTCTGTAAATCTCCTCTGGCATGTTGGAGAAGTGAACGCCGTAATCCTGAAGTCTCTTTTGAAAATCTTCATGTTTTGGAAAAGCCGTTCCGCCTACAAAAAGAATTCGATTTCCGAATGGAAATGCGGACCTTCCCGATACAACCTTGATATCCATGGAACTGAGGAGTGCATCAAAAAAACCTGAAGCCCCTGCATACAAGACAGGTTTTATCGGCGATTTGGCCCATTTATTCAAATCAGCAACACCTGAGACATCTGCAGCAACTATACCGCTTTGTGGTTGCTGATCATCCGGTTTCAGATTAACTAGCCCAAATTCTCCTTTTGGATCCAAAGCTTCAACTACATCTGAAGATTTTGCAGGAAAGTGTGCATCTCCAGTAAAGCCCGTTTCGGCCAGAGGCACGTCATTGATGGTGTATTGACCATCTCTGATCAGACGACCAAGTGACGGGTTACCTGCCACAATTAAAGCTTTGTCCAATTCGAAAGCCTGCATCTGTACTTTGATTTCTGACAAGACATGCCCTCTAAGTGCAGAGTCAATTTTTTTGTAAATAAAATCAGGGTTGAGCGTCTTAAGCTGCTCAGAAATCTGGTTGATTTTGATACATGCATCAACCTCGCTTAATGAGCGTGTCTGTGCAACAATTACAAGCAAATCAGCTGACTTCAACTCGTCAACTCTCGTTTGAATGACAACTCTGAGACCATGTCTGATTCCTATTCCGCCAATCTCAGCAGCTCCCGTAAAATCATCAGCAATAACAACTATCATTTCAGTGTTAATTAGGTTAATAATTTTTCAGCGTATTCTATGGCGTGATACAGAGCATCTGGACTGGCAATACTCTTGCCAGCAATTTCGAATGCCGTTCCATGATCAACCGATGTTCTAACAATCGGTAAACCCATGGTTATATTCACGCCTTTCACACTTTTCATCTTTTTTGTTTTCTGATCCCAGTTAAAGCCGATGACTTTAAATGGAATATGCCCTTGATCATGATACATTGCTACGCACCCGTCGTATTTGCCACCATATGCCATAGCAAATAAAGTATCAGGGGGTATAGGGCCATCGACAATGATTCCCTCAGCTCTGGCTGCCTCTATTGCCGGTAAAATTTCATCCGTATCCTCCGTGCCGAATAATCCCCCGTCGCTTGCGTGAGGGTTTAATCCAGCAACTCCTATTCTCGGTTTTTCAATTTTCAGGCTCTTCAGCCCGTTATTAATCAGGTGAATCACTTCCAAAACACGCTCTTTTTTAACAAGATCACAAGCTTGCCTTAAAGAAACATGGGTAGAAACGTGGATCACTTTGAAATTCTCCTCTACAAGAAGCATCGCATACTTTTTGGTACCAGTATAATGAGCATAGATCTCAGTATGACCAGCAAAATGATGTCCCGCTTTGTTTATCGATTCTTTATGAATAGGCCCAGTCACAGTACCATCCACAAGTTTCTTCATAGCTAAATCAATAGCAGTAGTCACAGATCTAAACGCCACATCCCCTGCTTCAACTGATACTTTTCCAAATTCGATATTGCCTGAATCTTCACATTCAATATCGAATACATTCAGAATACCATTCTCAAAAACGGCCTGACCTACCTCATTGATGACATTTACTTTGGTATTGACGCCAAGTAATGCCACTGCCTTTTTCATCACATCAGCATTTCCAACTACAAGTGGTAAACTCGTAGCATATGGCGTTTCACTCGCAAACAACTTGGCGGCAATCTCAGGGCCAATTCCGGCAGGATCTCCCATGGTTACAGCCAATATTGGCTTCTTTTTCTCCACTCTTACTTAGCTAATTTATGATTTCAATTGTTCTAACTTATCTCTAATTTGACTTCTTAATTTGACTTGATCATCCTGTGGTATGTTGTACATAGGAGGCATAGCATGAGGCTGACACAAACCCATTTCGCTCATGAGAACCTTAAGAGCTGGTAGTGAGGAATTTAGCTTACGATCTTTCTGATATATTAAAGAAATCTCGTCAGTAACTTTTTGTAAAAAATTAGCAATATCAGCGTTTCCACCCACCGCTCCATCGTACAATTCTTTGAACATTTTGGGAACGAAATTCGCCGTACTTGGAACGATACCATCAGCTCCATTCAGTAAAGAATGCGCTGACCGTGCTGCCCACCCCAGATAGAAACCAAAGTCTTCTCGATCTTTCCACATAGAGATAGATTGATCTATCCGATCAAGGTCCCGTTCAGAATCTTTCATTCCGACAATATTTGAATGCTGGCTTAGTCTCTCAGCCACATCCAGGGATATTCTCTCCCCGACCATTGCTGGCATATTATAGATAATCAACGGACACTCTATAGAATCAGCTAACTGCTCAAAAAACCTGGTCATTTCGGATGCTGTGATTGGAAAGTAGTAAGGCAGTGTGGTCACCATCACATCAATTCCTTCATCACGATAAGCCTTAGCCATATCTATGGACTCAATGAGGCTCGTGCTAGAGATTCCAGCAAAGGTCTTGATTTTACCATCTGTGGCTTTCACAGTTTCTTTTACCAGGGCTAATTTTTGTGCGGCGGAAAAAGAGGTTGATTCACCTGTAGTACCGAGTACAAACGGTGCACAACTCTCAGCGATCAATGAGTCGATAATCTTATGAACGGCAATAACATCAATGGAATAATCTTCATTGATGGGTGTCACCATAGGCACAATGACGCCTTGAAAAATTTTCATATATTCTAAAATTTAAGGAGAATAGTCTCTCTGTATTTAAAACGAGCTATAAATCTAAGCTTAAAAAGCACTTTGGTAAATGGATATAGCATCCTTCAGGGCAACCTCTCTCACATTGTTTTTTAACAACCGTTGGATTTTTAGAGCATCTTCCGCCATACTTGTCACTGAGTCATTGGTGATAGAAAGTTCTGACAGACGAGCCGGCATTCCACAATCTTTGATCAGTTTTCTAATCAAATCTATGCCTTGTAAAGCCGTTTCCTTTTGAGATTTAAGCTGTTTCCCTCCCATTGCCAAGGCAATTTCTGCGTAGCGATTTTCGGCATTTTGAAGGTTGAATTCAAGTACAAACGGCAACAACAAAGCATTGCTCAACCCATGGGCAATGTTATATTCCGTACCCAAAGGGTAGGCCAAGGCATGAACCGCTGCGGTATTTACCGGGCCTAGGCACATGCCTCCATAATAAGATCCCAAGGCCACCTTCTCACGAGCCTCAAGGTCAGCACCATTGATAATTGCTTTTCCCAAATTTTGGCTAATGAGTTTGATTCCTTGTAACGCAAAAACATCTACGACCGGATGTGAGTTCTTATTGGCAAAAGCCTCTATACAATGTGTGAGAGCATCAAGCCCTGTATAAGCGGTGATATGAGGCGGTAACGTGACCATCAAGTTAGGGTCGATGTAAACTGCATCTGGCATGACAGAGTGGTCAATAATCCCCTTTTTGGAATGGTTGGACTCATCTATAAGGATAGCGTTAGGAGAAGATTCGCTCCCAGCCCCAGATGTTGTCGGGGCACAAGCCAATGGAATGCTTCGTGTTTTAATCAAACCATTTCCTACATAACTTGATAAGGCATCTGGCTTATCAAGCAAGGCGGCTACTAGCTTGCCAATATCCAACACACTACCTCCACCGATACCTACAACGTAATCAGTTTGAAATTCACGGGCCTGACACACGACATCTTCAACATTTTTGAAAGTAGGTTCATGTCCAGGTGATAAAACAATTTTCACCTGCGATCCAGTTTGTCTCAAATTTTCAAAAACCGGTGATATCTTGTCAAGGACATGAGGATCCGTTAGGACAAATACGCGTTTTACCCTCAACTCAACAAGGGAGTTTACTAGTTGAGTAATTGCATCTCGTGCAATTACCAATTTTTTGGGTTGGCTGATGGTAATGCTGTTCATTTTCTAACGTTTACTAAGCCAAATTACATTTGTGCTAATGCCCTGTAGTTTGTGCTTTTGTCCTCCTTCTAAATCTTTTACCTCGGTGACTTTTCCCGTTTCAGTATTGACTGAATAAGCCGTATAAATCCCCTTCAAATCTGACATATCGAACTCGGCAGCATTTATTGAATTGAGATAATATATTCTTTCTCCTGTCTTTTTATTAAGTAAGACCTTAGGATTGGCACCTGATGTGGTCAATGGCTTCATCCTTGAGGCAGCTTCTAAAAATTTAGAATCTGAAACCTGAGGAATGTTCATCAGGGAACCTCCAGCCATAAAAATGGCCCAGCCAAATGCGCTTGACCTATGAGTATTGTAGATGATAGCTTTTTCAGGGTATTCATCCGCGTATTCTTTGACGGCCATATAGATTGACTCAAAAGTCTCCTTTGGAGTTTTTACTAATCGAGCATGTTGCCTGGGAGCCAGGTTTTTACCTCCTTGAGGAGCATAGGCCTCCGTTTCACCCTGTTTATTTTCTCCATACCACCAATAGCGGATATCAATGACATCAACAATTTTTGATCGAATCGGGTCATTCATAATGGCATCTTGAACATCTTTCGTTGCACTCAAGGCTATGAGCACGTCATTGCCAGTTTCCTTTTCCCATTCTTTTACTACATCAAGCCAAAAGTTCATAAAGGAAAGCGGGCCTGTATATTCAGCGCTGATAAACTGAATAACATTTGATTGTTTCGCAAAATTGCTCAGGCACTTCCTAATGTAGCCTTTATGGAGTTTACGATACTCAGGATCACTAACATCGTAAAACTGTTCAGCCATAAATATGCGCTTGTCTCCCGCATAATTTACCGGCTCTGGAAATGGCATATTGTTTATGTTGTTGGCTGTACGCCAAGGAAAATCAGCATAGTGTCCACCTGCCTCAAGAATATTGTGTTGGAAATAGTTTTGGTGATAAAGGACAAGACCTTTTTGTTCTGCCAGATCGACAAATGAGGAAAGGCGATTCCAATACCAAAAATTGAATTGAGTGAGGTCATATTTACTCAAACCATCATAGGCAATCCCCTGCCCTGATCGTGCAAATGGAAGCTCATAAAATGGAGCCCAAACCTCTCCATTCATTCTTCTCACTCGTTCATGGTCGTCTCTTCTCCTGTCGTACCACAATCCATAGTTGTGATCTAAGACTGTTACATTATTTGATTTTAGAATATTGGTTGCTTCATGTAAATCATCTGTATGACCAGTGCCTACTCTACCCGGCACATATCTACTCACATGGGGGCGAGCTTTCATCGCATCATACAAGCGAACATTTCCTCTCCACCATTGTACGGTTTGTCGGCTTCCTATTGCCAAACTATTACCTATCAATAGTTTACCTTCTTTAAGAGATAAAACTTTAACACCTTGAGCGCCCTTTTTCTCATTCTTAACTTTTATTTCATCAACAAGCTTAGCTTGAGCCTGATTCGTAGAAATTGGATTCCTTTCTCTGGCCTTTGCAATCCACTCTTGTAGCGAAGGAGCGGGGTGATATGCTTCCTTGATGAATGTTTCTGCTTGCTCCAATGTTGGACTACTGCTTGCTTCATTTGTGATTGGGAGTATCCATGACTCTAACTGCACCTCGCCTTCAAGGCGATCTTGAAGTTGACCATAAAAAAGACTTCTGGGTTTTAAAAAACTATTTGGTTCATGCCAATATCCATTTCCTGAAAACTGCGACCAAGCGGCAAATGCCCAATTCATTGATGTGGGTGGTGCGGAACATTCAATAAGTGATGCGGAACATTGCCAAAACATACTATTGGCTGCCGTCCAGCCAGCTCCTTGTGCTTCCATCCCACGGTTTCCAAAGCGCAGTGCCTGAGCATCGACATTTACAATATCAAACAAAACACCAGACGCCCAGCTATCAATAGCTCCACTGAAACTCTCAGGTTGTACAGACCTACATTCTACGAAGGCATTGGGGCCTGCAGCCATGAATCCGACCGCAAAATCATGATAACCAAATTCAGCATAAATCCTTTGGAACAGACACTGCTGTCCTTCAGTGAAGAAGGTGTATCGGCGTTGACCTCCAATTTCTGATACAGGATCAAATGATCGGCAATCTTCCACTGTAATGCGGCTTGCTGAATTCCATATCGCAACTGCTGAGCCTGCAAAGTGCTCAAAGTCCACCTGTCTGACCCACGCATCTCTGACACTCTCCAATGTGATTGCCATCCACCTATGCTGCTCATCTTTAGGGTTTGACTTATCATAAGTCGAAGCAAGTTTGATGTTCTCAATACCTACATTTTGTATCCTTCCTGACCACTTAACTTGTGCAACGACACCAGGACCAATCTCTTTATCAAGTGAAGCAGTTAATGGTGCATCAATAGAAACCTTATTTCCTGATACCTGAGTAATGGTTCTATTCCAAGTAATATCTCTTTCACCCTCACGCCAGCCTATATAGCCAGTTTCACCGCCAAAGTTTTCCATACCCAAGTTGGAGATCCATTCCTTGGTGCTCTTACGGGTGATTTGTATTTCATCTCCAGTTTTTAGATTAGAAGCTCCTTTTACTGTAAATAAGCTTGCCCCAACCGGAACATAGCTATCTGCTATCTGTACTTCGTTACCAACTACCCTATCATCTTCACCAAAAATCCGAATCACCGTGGTTCTGTCCAGTCCCGTTCCGAGTAGCGTTGTTTCTCCTACCCCGTTCCCGCGAAGTACAACCCCTGAAGCACAAATTTTCAACCCTTCGGCCAACTCAAACTCTCCTTTATCAAGAAGAACAGCTCCCCGAAATCCGTTTGCCTGAACAGGCAAACCACTGACATGGTCAATCGCTTTTTGAATTCTTACGGTTTGGTCTCCTGATTTCCAGGAAACAAAAACAGCTGCTGGAATAGTGGGGATAGATGTATTTGAAGCCTGATAGCCGGCGTAGCTAAAATCAGGTACTCTATCTCCATTTTCGCTGGATGAATACTGAAGTTGTCCATTCTGGAGATAGATGGGGGGTCTATCCTGAGATATAGATTGATTGTAAATAAAAAATGTGGTGAATAATAAAAAGAAAATAGAAAACCAGCCCCTTCTCTCAAAGGGGGACTGGTTCAATAAATCACTTTTAGGATTACTTTGCAAGGGTGTCTTTATTATTTGAAGGATCAGTCCAATCCACTTTTGACTCAGGATCAATGTTGTAGATATACATTTCGATGTTGGTATAACCATCTCCATTCAAATCTTCCATAGAATCAGAAGCATCTTTAGGGTTCAAACCAACCTTTTTTTCATAACCATCAGGCATTCCATCACTGTCGCTATCCTTATAAGGTTTCCCTTTGTATTCTGGATAACCTCCAACTTGAGATATATCTGTAATGATGCCCATCTTCCATGAGTCTGCTGGCAGCCTTCTATATTTGAACTGATAAAAATCATCAGGATCAAGACCCTCCACATAATCTTGCTCGCCAGTTCGCACTGTCTTAGTAACACGGACATCAACAGGGTCTCTTTTAGGGAGTGTAGCTCCTGCATTTTCTAGAACGTAATCGAAGGCTTCATCGGCAGGAATGATATCAACTGGTGCCATTGGAAAAGGCTTGTGCCATTTCATTGCGGCCGTGTATTTACCAGCATCCCACAGGTCAGTATCATTTTCATCTTCGATCTGAATACCTCCGTTCCAGTTATCCTTGGTTACTTTTTCATTCCCCTCCATGATGTTACCATTGGCATAAACTCTTCCAAATTCTTTGTAACCAAGGTTGCTACGGCCAGACTCAGGATTAAGAATTCTTTGCCCAACAGGGGCATCCATTTGCGTTACAGGCCCTGGCTTGTAATAGTTGTTGATGATATTAAAAAGGGCTGTATAATCTCCTCCATCCACTGACCGATGTTTCCAGTTGTAAACCACATTATTCGTGAAATTGAAGATTCCATTCCAACCGATTGAAGGGTTTCTTCCCGTATTATTAGCCCAGAGATTTCTGTGGAAAGAACAGTTTTCACCACCTAGCGTACTACCAAAAGAGTGGTTGTACGTGTCTAGTGCTTCTGAGAAAATACTGTTCTGAATTGTAATATTAACTGTTGGAAGCTTCAGGTCCTTTTTGCCTGTACCATCCGACCACATATGCCGATAAATAGACATATTTTCATCGAGTCCCCAGCTTGCGGACACATGGTCTATCATGATATTACCAACAGGATTTCCTCCGATGGCATCATCTCGTCGGCCAACAAAAGTGTCGCCTCTTCTGAACCTCATATGTCTGATAACAATATCATGGCCATCGATCCAAACAGTTTCTCCGGCAATACACACACCATCACCTGGAGCAGTATTTCCAACAATGGTGGCATATGGAGCTCGAATAATCAATGGGGTTTCCAATTTGATTATTCCAGCCACGTTGAATACAATTATTCTAGCCCCTCCTTGCTCACATGCTTCTCTGAACGAGCCAGGTCCGCTATCGTTCAGGTTCGTAACTACAATAGTACGACCACCACGACCACCAAAAGAATACATTCCTCCACCTTGTGCTCCTGGAAAAGCTGGGATTTCTGCTTGTGGCAAATCTGTAGGTCTTCCTGCCCATGGAATATATGGTTTTCCCTCTTTAGCCTCTTTCTCTACAATTGGCAATGCTTTTTCCCAGGCCTTATCAGAGGCCTCTCGTGCGCTCCTGACGATTTCAACTCCTCTCTCCCTTTCCTCTTTTGTCAAACTTGGGTACTGGGCATGCGCTGCAATACCAGCTGACATGACCAAAATTAAAAGTAATGTTCTCTTTACTTGTTGCATATTAATATTTATAAGTTCAAATGGCTTAAAACAAATATGATGCTAAGTTCTAAGCAAGCTATCATGTACTATGGTGTGATCCTCTCGCAAAATATCCCTAACATCAATAGTTAGTAAACTTGATCACGTGCCTTTGGCCTGTTTCATCTAAAGCATGAATGATCAAAACTTTTGAATCAAAATCTCGCAGATCAATTTCCATAACGGCTCTTTTTCTATACAGTATTTTACCCGAAATGGACAAAACCGTCACATCCAGTCGTTTTGAAAATATGATTGTCTCATTATTTAGAGTATAAAAATCCCCTTCTAGATTAGATAGATGATCAAAGAGCTCTGCTACCAACATGGCTGATTCTCTGCCCATTCCGCCGAAACTACTTATAGCCTGGATCACATATTCATCACCGGTAGCAGCATCTTCATCTGTAAATCCGGTTTCCGTTACATAGGCATAGACTAAAGCATTTCTGCTAACTACATAACCTATGGCATCTGATACTTCATCCCACTGTAAATCCACACTAGTGCTTGTCGCAGCTAGTTGGAGTAAATTTAAAGGAGCTGCTAAAGTAAAAGTTGCAGATACCGGATCCCAGCCAGTCAGGAAATAGTCAAGGTTGTAATTATTTTTAACCTGTTCTGCTGTTAACTGAGAACTCCAACTCACACGACCTGAGATATCAACCGGTGAACCAAACTCATCGATACTCCCATATTCGTGGAAATGTGCTGATAAATGATTGGTATTGCTCCACTCCGACCAACCTTCGGGTCTGATATGTTTACCAAGTGTACAATCAACATAAACAGTACTCGAGTTTGGTTGCCAAGGCCTGCCCAGATAGTATGAATTACCTGAAACGCCTTCGCCTGCTAGTATTGAGCTCCCTCTGAACAACGTGCCATGATAGAATGACTGATCACCCACTTGTGTTACGAGTTTTGTATCCGCAGGTGCTGTAATGTACTGACCGCCAGCAAGGCATTTGATTTCGCAGGTATCAAAAACAGCTGTGGCCTCACCAAAAATAAAATCCGTACCTCCTTCTATATAGCAATTTAGGTGATAGGACATACCTTTTCTGGCATAATAGGTGTCCTGAAAGCCAATAAATCGGCAATTCTTAAACACTACTTCGCTTCCAAGTGAGCTAACTGCAACTGCCTGACCTTGGCGAGCGGTGTAAGAATTCTCAAAAGTAATATTCTCTGCATAAAAGCCATCAGCATCAATTTGGACGGTGTAGGTAGCACTCGTGCTAAGTCCCGTTTCCGTTGAAGCATAATCTCCCCATGTAATCAGTACCTCTCCGTTTTTATCACCAATCAAGCTGACATTGTCTTTTCCAATATTGATTTTCTCTTGGTATGTTCCAGCTTTTACAAACAACAAAGACCTGTCAGACGAAGACCTGAGTCGATCTATTGCCGTTTGAATTGAAGTGTAGTCTCCTGAACCATCAGCTGCTATCACCACATCAAACACCTGAGCATTTGATATAATGGAGAAACACAAGGTTAACAAAATGAAGTAATTCTTAATCATGGCTTTCTTTCTGCTCTTTTGAGTTATTCGCTTTCCATAATCCGCTTATCAAAAAAGCTAAGAAGAAAATCTGCACGATAATAAGGAAGCAGGCCCTTTTTAATTTTTATTGCCAAAGTGACTCAAAGTATATTTTAGTATTAATTAAAAAACTCAATGCCATCAAATGACGGCATTGAGCTAATTATTAACAAAAGACAACTCTTTACTTGCTTATTAGTCTTAAGTCAATTCTATTAATACTTTACGAAATTGATTGTCTGAACCTCAGTACCGGTCGAAACCTTAAGTACATAAACTCCAGCTGGCAATGTTCGTATTTCTATTTTCTCTTCACCAGCAAGCTCCCTGGTTATAACTTTTTGTCCTGTCAAAGTGATGATTTGAATTCTCGCAGCTCCATCAACGGTAACATTGATAAAATCAGAAGATGGATTAGGATAAATGGTTGCCAAATCATTCACTGGGTTGAGACCAAGAGTCTGAATTACTTCAATATTCAAAGTTCCTCTGGTTTCAGAACCATCAGTAGCTATTGCAGAAACGGCAACCACGCCACCTTTTTTACCGGTCAGCAAACCATTTTCATCGATGGTAGCTACCGTAGTTGAGCTCACCGCCCAGGTATAATCTTTGTTGTATGCATCATCTGGACCAACAACGGCTGACATTTGAAGTGTTTCTCCCGCATTCATAGATGTAGCACCTCCGGATGCAGCAACAGTAATTGAGCCAACAGGCCTTACAATGGCCACCTCATACGAGCCCGATATTTCTGACCCATCAACTGATGTCGCTGTAACTACTACTGAGCTTGCAGTATCGATTGCTGTAAGCAGACCTGTTTCGTCTATTGTAGCTACTGTATCAGGAACATTAACACTCCACGAAACCGCCGGGTCTACAGCATCTTCAGGACCTACTGTGGCAGTGAACTGAAGAGTGTAATCTCCCGCGTTGACAATATCTGCAGCTGCAGTTACTTCAACAGAAGTTACTGCTTGCTCTACAACAAGATCAACCGAATCGATAAGCCCTTCGGCTCCCATCGCTGAACCATAAAGTCTCACCGTTCCTGCTAATGTCGCATTAAACTCGATAACGCTAACAAATTCATCACCAAATGAGCCAATGGTTTCATCGCTGCTGCTCCACATTACCTTTCTATCTGTTGCATCAACAGGTAAGATTTTTGCAATAATTCGTGCAGTTCCAGCGCTATTGATAGTACCTGGAGTAGCAAATAGTTCAATCGATTCAACAGGAATAATTCGCTCCTGAATATCGAGAGTTACCTGATCTGAAACATTGCTATTTTCATTAGAAGTGGCTGTAACAGTGACCTGACCTTTTTCCAGAGCTACTAACTCTCCGGTCATTTCGTCGATCATGGCTTCACCGCCATCACTCTTCACTGACCATGTTATGGTTTGGTTAGTAGCAGCCTCAAGCTGAACCACATCACCTTCAGTTATATCATCTGTAACAGGAAGAATAGTAACTACAGATTCAAGGGAAAGGATCCATTCTGGATCACCAATTTGGCCTGCATCTGAACCGGCAACCAATAGTGCTGCATCTCCAAAATTAAAGTTAAGAGGAGCTGCGACAAACATTGGATCATCCGTAGTATTTGCTGTAGCTGTTACATTGGCTTGTGCTGCTGCTGTTTCATAGTTATAAGCAGGCGTATCTCTATCTGAATCGATATCATGGAATACATTGTTACTTAACGTTACATCCCCTACTAATGGATCAATTCTGAAAGGACGTGAATTTGAATAATCAAGTAATCCACTTACGATATTATTGCTGAATGTAAAATCCAACGAGCCATCCTTACCATCATTCTGCTGAATGAATACATCACTCGCTGCATTGTAAAATGTGTTATGGTCAACTAAAACTGTGGAAGTCTGTGTACCAAACTTATCATCGTTGGCGCCTTCGTTGTTGTTGTAATAGTTCTTAATAAAACCCTTAACATTCGCAAATGTAGAATTGGTGATAGTCGTATTCTCTACCCAGTTCAACCGTGGATCTAGTACATAATCTCCATATAAATCATGGAAATAGCAGTTGTC
>JBDVMP010000062.1:0-97150 GCA_039970095.1 Cyclobacteriaceae bacterium | reverse complement strand
CACTTCATAGCAAAATGCATCGCTCTCGTAGTTGGCTTTTTTCGCGGGCCACTCATCCAATATTTTCTGATTGTGCGGATCAAGGTCGAGTTTGAGTTTCTCCCTTGCCTCTTCAATTGCTTTCAGCGCCTCTTCCTTATCCAGCAAAATTGCGGCGGTATTTTCAAGGCTATATAGCTTCTGAGCCACCTCTTTTTGCAGCTCAGCTTTTTCGTTATAATCTCTGATGAGGTCAGAAATCTCCGATAGATATCTTACCCGCTTTGGCGGAATGATGTAGATCTTTTCTGATAATTCGTGAGCCGAAGCAAAGTTTGACTTAAGGTCAACTCCTGTTTTCTCAACCAGCAAATCCATGATGGACTTATATAGCTGGTTCATGCCCGGATCGTTGAATTGCGAAGCAATGGTGCCATAAACAGGCAAATCCTCATCTGCTGTTTCCCACAATCCATGGTTGCGTTTAAACTGCTTTTTCACATCTCGCAGTGCATCTAGTGCTCCTCTCTTGTCAAATTTGTTGAGTGCGATGACATCAGCAAAATCGAGCATGTCGATCTTCTCAAGCTGAGTGGCTGCACCGTACTCTGGAGTCATCACATAAAGCGACAGATCAGAGTGATCCGTGATCTCCGTATCGGACTGCCCAATACCGGATGTCTCCAAAATGATCAAATCAAAACCAGCTGCTTTGGCCACATCCACGGCATCTCTCACATATTTGGACAAAGCCAGGTTAGACTGGCGAGTAGCCAGCGAACGCATGTAAACCCGATCGTTGAAGATGGCATTCATGCGAATGCGGTCACCTAAAAGTGCTCCTCCGGTTTTTCGCTTGGATGGATCAACAGAAATAACGGCGATTTTCTTTTGGTCAAAGTCTGTCAGGAAGCGCCTTACCAGTTCATCTACCAACGATGACTTTCCGGCTCCACCCGTTCCGGTAATCCCTAATACGGGAGCCAATTTCTTATTCTCAATTTGCTGACGGATTTCATCCAGCACGGACTTATTTTCCTCCGGGAAATTTTCAACTGCCGTAATCACTCGGGCAATGTCGGAAGCATTTCCGCTATCCAGTGTCTTGATCTGTCCGTTGAGGTTTTCGCCTACTGTAAAGTCTGCTTGCGCTACAAGATCGTTGATCATGCCTTGCAGACCCATGGATCGCCCATCATCGGGCGCATAGATACGGGTGATCCCGTACTGATGTAGTTCCTCTATTTCCTCCGGCAGGATGGTTCCTCCTCCGCCTCCAAAAATCTTGATTTGGTTTGCTCCTCGTTCTTTGAGCAGGTCATACATGTATTTGAAAAACTCCATGTGGCCACCCTGATATGAGGTAATGGCGATGGCCTGCACGTCCTCCTGGATGGCACAATCCACTATCTCCTGCACAGAGCGGTCATGACCAAGATGTATCACCTCACAGCCCGTGGACTGGATGATGCGGCGCATAATATTGATCGCGGCATCATGCCCATCGAAAAGGGAAGCGGCCGTGACGATGCGAATATGATTTTTGGGTTTGTATGGGGTGGTAACCTGCGACATATTTGAATCTTTTATCCAGATTCAAAGGTAGGGAAAATGCGAGGTGGATAGCGAGCCGTTTGAATAAATGTGGGGATGGTTGTGGAGGTGAAAAACCTTCTGGAACGAAGAACCCACCTCTAAATCTCCAGGGAGGGGAGTTGGGAACGGAGATGCCCTCTTATTAAAAAGCACTTATTACTTTTTTAGTAAAAATTCGAAAGCCTTTGACGTCAATTTCCAAAAATCCAATTCTTCAATCAACGGGTCTTGTAGATAAAAAATGTCCGCCTTCATATCATCTCTCTTCAAACTGAGTTCTTCACCTTCCACAACGATATTAACCTCTTGCTCAGGGGCAAAAAGGTCCGGTGGTAAATCACCATATGCCGCAACAAGTGGAGTAAAAACATACATCCTACACCAATGGTCAACTTTCTTTAGATCCCTAAACCCTTGCCAGTTTCTAGGAAATGATTTATCAATTTTCCCTATTAAATCAATCAATAATGAATTATCGCCGAAGATGTCAGACAAAATCTTGGCATGGGCAGACAAAAAATAATCACTGGTTTTTTCAAGTTCCGATTGCAAATTCAAATCAAAATTAAATTTGAATAGTTGCCTAAGTGAAATAAAGCTACCTGAAATAAGACCTAGTAAAATGGTACTCAAAAATTTATTATCACTACTTCTAAATTTGAAATTTTCAGAAACCCAATTATTGACCGCAGACCTATTATCAAACCGAAATGGTTTAACAGAATAAAACTTATCGACATACCCATTAAAGTCAGCATCCACTCCAAACTTGTAGCGAAATATAGATTGGACGTTTTTGTGATCTGCAACAACGATCACTTTGCTAAATCCAAATTTGTTCTCTGTCTCGCTGATATCAAAATGAGCAGCAAACACATTTAGGATTCTGAAAATATGTTCTGGATCAACTCTATCCAAATCATCAATTATCAGAACGGTCTTTTTCTTTTCCGTTAGTTCAGCAATTAACTCCCTTATAAGAATAGTATAGTAATCCCTCTCATAAATTGAGCCTATGGTCTTTATTTGGCCCTTAAGATACTCTGTGATAGTCGGGAGTTTTGAAGAATTCTCTTTCTTAAATTCATCAAAAGCTTCAATATTAATTGCACCAAGTTTTTCAATAGATTCTGCTACTTTAAATAGTCCATCAACCTTATCAGACACCTTTCGAAATCCGTCAAGGAGGGGTTTAAGTACCGCATTTGCTGAATTCTGTAAATAGAAGCACGCTTGAATAGAGGTGGAAATTTTAGGGTTATCAAAAAGATTCTCCTCGCTAAAATCCACCATCAGCTGATACAAAATATCGAATTTAATCAGTTCAAATATGTCCTCATTTTGAGCTACCGAATAGTTGACCGGATAAAGGTGGATAACAGCATATTTATCTTCCCTTTCTTTAAAAAACTTATCCAAAAAGTAGGTCTTTCCTATTCCAAAAAGGCCAGAGAAAAAAATACGCTGATTATCGGGGAGGTTGAGGTGATCTTGAAAATCCGTTGAAGGGGATTGAATATCAATTGATGGTTTTTCTGACATACAACTAAATTAATAAATCGGTTTTAACTATTTTTAAAGAACCCACCTCTAAATCTCCTCCCAGGAGGAGACTTTCCGCAATGGAGACTCCCCTCCCGGGAGGGGTCGGGGGTGGGTATTAGGTATTACTAGCCTTGAGAAAAATCATTCCATACAATCCCAAGTTGGTGCCTCTCGCAAGGAAGCTCAGAAACAACATGACTTTAGGTGAAATATTATTGTGGCAGGAAATCAAGAACAAGCAACTCGGGGCACGTTTTAGCAGGCAAATACCCATTGATCAATACATTGTTGATTTCTATTGCAAAGACCTGATGCTGGCCATAGAAGTGGACGGCAGCACTCATCACCATGATGACCAGCCAGAAAGGGATGCTAAAAGACAAGAACGATTGGAGTCTTTAGGAGTTCGCTTCATCCGCTTCGACGATCTGGATGTAAAAACCAATATCAGCTGGGTAGTCAATGAAATCCAGCATTGGGTAGACAACCCTCCGACATAGATCGAAAATCAAAAAACCTCGTTTCCAGTGCGTTTACCCACTACAGAAGTACCCCTACCCGCTTCAGAAGCACCCCATCCCACTTCAATGGTTCAACTTCGGAGCAAAAAGGTTCAAGCTCGCACCTAAAAGGTGAGACGTTGAGGTAAAAAGGTGAGACGTTCCACCAAAAAGGTTCAAAGCCGGGGTAAAAAGGTGCGATGTTGGACCTCTGAGAAGCAAACTTGCACCCAAAAGGTGCATCGTTGGTTCTTTTAAGTGGATACCCCCACTTCGGAAGCCCCCTACCTACTTCAAAGATGTAACGTCAGTCAAAACAAGTCTGTTTTTTTGGCATGACCAACGACTCCTCTGCCCGAGTAACCCTATTTAACGAACTTAACGTTATGAATCTCTCCATTTTGCATTTCAACTCTGGAAACGTAAAGCCCATTGCGAAGCTTTGAAATGTCTAGCTCTTTCGATTCTGACCGTTGCACGATCCTTCCGTTAAGGTCATAGATCACAACACTCGCTATTGGCTCCATACTCTCAATTATGAGTTGACCTAACCCATCCTCAAAGACATTTAATTCTATTTTAGTGTTTTTTTTTGATAGCTCAGGCTCCACCGGATCGGCATCTAAGTAAACTGGATCCGGGAAGGCGTAATCTGAATGCATCTCACCGGCAAGGTAATTGAGATACACCTCTAACACAGTGTATCCGTCTGCTGTAAGCGTGTTCCTGTCCTCAGCGTTGGTGGAGTCCAGAGCATTGGCTGCTTCCCAATAATCGGCCATGCCGTCATGATCCAAGTCCGCTGCGATGTTGTATGATTTGTATATCTGATATCCCCCTACCACATCAGGGTCATCTATCATTCCTTTTTGATCTCCATATGCCCCCGATCCGGCCACTACTCCAGATTTAACCTCTTTAATAATGCGTAAATCAGTGGTATCTCTGGGAAAGGCTCCCGCGCCATCCAAAACACTCGAGAATGCTTCTTCGGCAGACTCCACGTTTAACTCGTAGGGAACCTCAAATGCCGTATCATTGATAAGCGTGGACTGCTCCACTCCGTCATCAGTATATACCGAAAAATCAATTCCTAAATAATTATCGGTGTTGTTATCCTCGTTGGCTGTTCCCTCCATAAAATTTCCCTGGAGATACCATTCTGAAGAGCCTCCATTATTGGTACCCAAAACATCTATAAACAACGAATACTCATCACCATCACGAGCTGGACCTGGTTTGTAATAGTTGTTGATCCAATTACACTTATGTGTTTTACCATTGCCGGTAATTTCCCCTCCATAACATGAATTTTTCTTTCCCCAGTTAAAGTTCACATTGTTTACAAAGTCAGTGAGCACGTTGATATCATTGTTTTTTGCGCCGTTAATTCTTGGTGTCCTACTGACATTATTGGCCAACAAATTGTGATGATAAGTGGATGTCTCTCCTCCCCACTGTGTCCCATACCCTCGCACTCCTTTTGGGTGGCCCACGTCATAAAGTCCCTCATGAACCAGGCACCATTGAACCGTCGTATTCTTGTTGTCATAGATGGTCATATTTTCTTCTCCTGACCAGCCAAATGTGCAATGATCTATGATGAAATTACTCCCGTTTTCATACCCCAAAGCTCCTCCCTCTATAAAACCACCGTCATCCAACAAACCCACTCTAAATCTGAGGTGCCTTAATATTAAATTATTGCTCCCACCAAGGTTCACTTTTCCTCCCTTGATACAAATCCCATCTCCCGGAGCGGTCTGTCCGGCTATTGTCACATTGTCTCTTTTCGACCTTAAGTCCGCGCCATTTAGGTCAATTATACCCGAAACCTTAAAAACAACAGTAATCGGCTCATCCGGGTACTGCTGAAGCGCCCAGCGAAAACCTCCTTCAATAATATTTCCACGCCTATCTCTATCCTCAAGACTGGTGACCTCAACTACTTTACCACCTCTGCCCCCAGAGGCCCACATGCCGTAACCTTCGGCTGTAGGGAACGCCGGAACATCTGATTGAGAAATTGCTTCTAGTGATAAAAAACACAGAGCAAGTAGAATGGGGAGGTTAAGTTGCTTTTTCATTTTTCAGGTAGATATTTTGATTAATAGATTCAGTAATTGATCGGAAAGACAGCTCCATGCTATTTCATAAACTTAACGGGATAACATTCTCCATTTTTCATTTCAACTCTGGAAATGTAGAGGCCATTTCGAAGCTTTGAAATGTCTAACTCTTTAGATGTTGATTGCTGCACGATCCTTCCATTAAGGTCGTAGATCACGACATTGGCTATTGGCTCAATACTCTCAATTATGAGTTGGTCGAATTCGCTGACATAGACATTAAACCCTGTTTCAATGTTTTTTTTTGATAGCTCTGGTTCCGTTGGCTCTTCTGGTTGAGCATCGATGTACTGCGGCTTTGGAAATGTATAATCCGGGTGCTCCTCTCCAGCCAGATAGTTGATATAAACCTCCAACACGGTGTAGCCATCGGAGGTCAGGTTATTTCTGTCCTCAGCGTTGGTAGAGTCCAGTTCATTAACAGCTTCCCAGTAGTCGGCCATACCATCGTGATCCCAGTCTGCTGCAATGTTGTACGTATCGTAAACCTGAAAGCCCCCTACCACTTCTGGATCATCAATCATACCATTACCAATTGTTCCCGTACCAGCGGCAATTCCGGTTCTTACCTCCCGTGCTATTCGAGTGTCACAGGTATCTCTAGGCCAAGCTCCGGCCATTTCCACCACGCTTGTGAAAGCATCTTCGGCAGACTCCACATTTAGCTCATAGGGAACCTCAAATGCAACTGAAGATATCAACTCGCTTTTATCTATTCCTTTTTCCGTATAAGCATCCGCATCCAGTCCTACATAGTTGTCTGTGTTTCGATCTGTATTGGCTGTTCCTTCCATATGGTTACCATCCAGATACCACTTTGGAATCTTGGATATCGTTTGATTCGGATTAAATGAAGCCTGTACAAAGTAAGAAGTTGAGGATCCAGATCTGGCAGGGCCTGGTTTGTAATAATTATTGACCCAGTTGCAATGGTGTGACTGGCCCTCGACCAAATCGCCACCATATGCGGAGTTTGCTTTACCCCAGTTATAATTCACATTGTTCACATAGTCCATCAGCACGTGGATATCATTGCTCCGTGCTCCATTTACACGCGGCGTTCTGCTATAATTATGAGCGAGTAGGTTGTGATGGTAGGTTGAAGTCTGGCCTCCCCATTGAACTCCATAACCACGATTTCCCTTTGGGTGGCCTACGTTGTACAACCCCTCATGAACGATGCACCATTGAACAGTAGTATTGTTATTGTCATAGATCGTCATATTTTCTTCACCTGACCATCCGAATGTGCAATGGTCAATTATAAAATTGCTGCCATTTTCATATCCCAATGCTCCGCCTTCTATAAATGAGCCATCGTCCATCAACCCAATACGAAATCTAATATGACGGATGATTACATTATTACTGCCCCCAAGGTTTACATTTCCCCCCTTGATGCAAATACCATCACCAGGAGCCGTTTGTCCTGCTATGGTCACATTGTCTCTTTTAGACCTAAGGTCTCCTCCTCCCAAATCAACTACTCCAGAAACTTTAAAAATGATGGTAATAGGCTCTCCGGTGTGCTGCTGAAGAGCCCAGCGAAATCCCCCTTCAACCACGTTTCCACGTCTATCCTTATCCTCCAGACTGGTAACTTCTACTACTTTACCTCCTCTGCCTCCAGAGGCCCATTTCCCATACCCTTCTGCTGTGGAAAATGCAGGAGTTTCGGATTGCGCTTCCGCAATCAGGGCCAGTCCTAAGTAAAATAAGCCGAGAAAGAATTTTGAGGCTTTAATCATGGGTATTTGGGTGTTGTTTCAGTAATCACTCATTGTGATCACTGATCAAAGTTACCTTAGGAACCCAGAAAGTACCATCACGCTCCATCCTGCTAATTGGCCACAAGATTTTATTCTGCAGCCTTCTTCAAAAACTCAACGAAAGTATCTGAATGCTGAGCTCCGCTAACCCCATATTTTCTGTCAACTACAAAAAACGGCACCCCCGTAACCCCGATCATCTGAGCCTCTTTGATATCGGCATTGACTTCTACAGTAAATTCATTGCTCATAAGCATGGTTTCTACTTCATTCGCATCCAAGCCTATGTCTCTACCTATTGCAACCAGGGTAGTAATAGCTGCAATATTTTTGCTCTCAGTAAAATATGAGCGAAACAATGCCTCCTTAGCCTGATCACCCAGACCTTTGGATTTGGCTAGATGCAACAGCCTATGTGCATCAAATGAATTGGCTACAACAGCATTGTCCATATTGTAATCAAGACCTTCTCCGCTCGCCATTTCTGTGACATGTTTGCTTGCATCGCGGGCGTACTCCAGCGACCAACCTTTGCGCTCAGCCAGCATTTCATTCACGCTTTGATTAGGGTTGGTTTTAAGTGAAGGGTCGAGCATAAAGCTTTTCCACTCTACTTCAACTTCCCCGTCGTACTCAGCCACTGCCTTCTCAAATCGGCGCTTACCTATATAACAAAACGGACACAACACGTCCGACCAGATTTCTACTTTCATCATCGCAATTTAAGACCCTAAACACGCATTCAAGAGCATTGATTCAACACTTTCAATATTTAATTGATTAAAATTGGTAGAAAGTACATCAGCCCAAAACCATGGATTCTAAAACCTGCCTTAACTGCAACCATCCTGCTAACGGTCACTTCTGCCCCAATTGTGGCCAATCCACCAAAGTGCATCGCATCACTTTCGTAGAGACAATAGACGATTTCCTGAGCTCTACTTTCGCCCTGCAGGGCCCTCTCATGCATACCATTTGGATGCTGATCGTCAGCCCGGGCAAAATGCTCCGCGAATTTCTCGATGGAAAAAGGAAAGCCTACTACAAGCCTGTTTCCTTCTTTGTATTGATGACAGTCATTTATCTTCTAATAAGAGAACTCATCGACTATGACCCACTGGCCGGACAGCAATATGAAGGGATGGAAAACTACCCCGAAAGAGTGAGGCAATCGCAGATGGCCGCCCAATGGATGGTAACACACATCAACAACGTAATGCTGATATTGGTATTTTCGATTGCGCTTGTTCAGAAAATCCTGTTTCCAAGAAAATACAATCTGGCCGAATACCTGAGCATTGGGTTTTATATATCAGGTATATACACGCTGGTGGGATTGCTTATGATGCTGGTCATTCACTACGTATTTCGCTTTCCAGGCCAGGTGCAACTGTTTTTCCTGATACTCTATATCTTTTATGTTGCTTATTCCTTTCACCGCAAACACACCTTTTTCCATATACTGAGATATGCACTATCGGCAATTATTGGAGTGGTGCTCTACATACTGCTTGGCTTTGGCCTGTCGTATTTTGTGGTGGTTTATTGGAAGTGAAATTTTGCTACTACTCTGATGGCTCAAAATATAACGGAAGAGTAAAAGAGAAAGTCGTTCCAACACCTTCTTCACTAACAACGTCAAAATGCCCCCCGTTAAGTTTGGTAAACTCTGCTACAAGCTGCAAACCAACTCCTAAGCCTTTTTCTCCTTTGGTACCAAAGGTGCTTTTCTTTTCTTCGAGAGTAAACAATGTTGCCATTTTGTCCTTTGGAATACCTACTCCTGTATCTGACACAGCGATCAACACTTCATTGCCACGTTGGACAGCCGACAGTTCAACCTTGCCATTCTCAGGTGTAAATTTCAATGCATTTGAAGTCAGGTTTCGTAGAATGGTCTCTGTGGTATTTCGATCCGCATAGACCATTACATCTGGAGTAACGTTGGTTATCAATTCGATTTGTTTCCCATCGGCCATATTCTGCAGTGTATTTTTAATGTTCGCAACTACATCAGAAACATCAAGGTCTCTGGGGTTGAAAGGAATCTGCCCTTGTTGTTGCATCGCCCAGTTGAGTAAATTATCAAGCAAGCTGGATAAGCGATCCACTGACTCATCTATATCACCTGCCAGCTCGATCAGATCGTCGGTTTGCTCAGACGCCACATACATTTTGATCATAGCAGAAATACCAAAAAACGAACTAACTGGCCCTCTTAAATCATGCGATATGATAGAAAAGAACTTATCCTTAGTTGTATTCAATTGCTCCAACTCAGCCTTTTGAGTATTGAGTACATTGGCCTGCGCTTCTAACAGTTTGTTGATTCGATTTTTTTCTCGGTAGTTACGAAATATGATAATCAGAAATATGCCTGACAATAGCAAAATCCCTGATAAACCTAATGACACTAGTTGCTGATTTCGCTTTTGAACGGACAATAAATCTACTTCTACCTGTTTTTGCCCAACCTCAAACTCTGTGCGCAGATCGGCAATACGCTGAGTAGTTTCTTGATCCTGAATACTGTCCTTAAAGGCTATATATTGTGTTTGGTAATTAACCGCCTTCTCCAGATCTCCTGCATCTTTGTACAGCTCAAAGAGTATCTTTGAAGCATCCCGAATCTGCTCTTTGAGATCTATTTCAATAGCGATATTGAGGCCTTTTTCGGTATATTCAATAGCCTTTTTCCTTTGACCTTGCTCTAGATAAATATTGCCCAGCTGGTTATAGTAATCGGCGATACCATATTGATCTCCCAAAGGCTTAAGCATATCTATTGCATCAAAAAGACCTTGTTCGGCTTTGGTGTAATCACCTTTTTTCCAATAGACCAAAGCTCTGTTTCCAACTGTGTAAGCTTTACCAATCTCTAAATCTATTTCGGCAAAAATGGGTTCAGCCTCATTGTAAAAAGAAATAGCAGAATCCAAGTCGTCAATTAAATAAAGGTTATAGCCGGTGTTTAGCAAATTAATAGCGAGTTGCCTATTATTACCCGACTTTCTAAATACCTGAATAGCTTTAACATTGTAGAGCAGAGCATTT
Source organism: Cyclobacteriaceae bacterium (assembly GCA_039970095.1). Lineage (GTDB taxonomy): Bacteria > Bacteroidota > Bacteroidia > Cytophagales > Cyclobacteriaceae > JAMZMI01. The sequence goes on along the minus strand of JBDVMP010000062.1, from coordinate 86,578 downwards.
TTAGCATCATTGTTAAGGGTGTAGCAATTGGCTATTTCACCATAAACAAGACCTAGTAATTTTAAGAACCTTAAAGTACTGCTCTTTTGAGCTTCATTCGCAGACTTAAATAGGTAGTCCAAAGCTGTCTTAAGGTCACCTTTGAACCTGTGTGCAAGCCCCAAATGATGGTTGGCCTGACTTATATAATAAGTATTACTTTGTTTCTGAGCCAGATCAAGTAATCTGCTTGCATACTGAAGGATGTCATCTGGGGAAGATGAAGAATACGTGATTGTATATAGAATGAGAAGTTGAGTAGAATCTGGCAAATCCTGATTATCCAGAACAGATTTTAAGCTATCGGCACGTCTTTGGTTTTGAGCGTGAGATAAGTGACTGAAACAAAGCAAAAAGGCTATCACAAAATGGATAGCCCTTATTCTTAATTGTAAACTCATATCACCCGGGACCTTGATCGTTTTTCAAAACTGGATCCAGAGTAAATGGACTGTCAGGGTTCCCATCCACCTTGAAGGTAATGTTAAATTCCTCTTCTCCTGTTACTGTCTCTGAAACAGTACCTACAAAACCATTGTCTAATGAAGGAAGAACTGAAAACACTTCTACGCCATCTTCTTGAGAGAAGGAAACTAAACTAGTACCTGTCGGTGCGATGGTGAACGCTACAGTTTGTCCGGGCGTTGCGTGAATATCGAAGGTTGTGCTATTTCCTGGGGTGTCATCACTATCCCCATTGTCGTCTGTCAATACCACAGTCGTAGAGAGGTTGGTTGGTGTGATGTTAGCGGTATCCACCGTAACCAATACATTAATGTTTGCCATCGTTATTTAATTAAGCTTGTTGGTAAATGATAGATCAAATTAACCCGACTTTTGACTTAAATCATAGAAAAGAACCTCTTTTCAGTACGAAAGCATGAACTTAGATTACTCTGGGAGTTTTTTTCCAAAATTTAACCACATCAATGCCAGCTTGTGGGAAATAAGCATTTCTATAACAATTGACGAATATCCTCGATCATGCGCTTCACGTCGAGCGGCAATGTGCCGTTGTAGATTCCTCGGATTCTTCTTTTTTGATCTATCAAAATAAGTTTTTCGGTATGAAGGAAGTCCTCAGCTGCTGTCACCTGCTTCCCAAACCCTTCATCCGCGAAGTAAGACTCGCGCGCCAGCTGGTAAATCTCCGACTTATCTCCGGTAACCAGATTCCACATCTCTGAATTGATTTCGTTGCGAGACGCATAGGTATGAAGCTGTGCTACAGAATCTACCCAAGGCATAACAGAATGTGAGAGAATCTGAACCTCTCCCGATTCCAGAAATTCGTCCTGCACAAGATGAAGGTTGCCATTCATCTTCGGGCAAACGCCCGGGCAAATAGTGAAGAAGAAATTGGCCACATAGACCTTGTCCTGATACGCCTCCTCTGTTATGGTATCTCCATTCTGATTGACAAATGAAAAAGGATCGATCGTGTGGACGGTATCTGTCGGGGCGTCTATCCATCGGGGCGTCAGGTCTGCCGAAGTGTAAAATGGCAACTCGATCTCAACGGGACCTTTAGGGGTATGACTGCACGCAACAGTCAGCACGGCCAGGGCTATATATGTTATTATTCTCATTACATTCCTCTATAAGGGTCAAAATCCCCCGTTTCACCATCCAGCTTGGCACAGCGCTTCAACCCCACCAGTCCGTATTTCCTGCCATTTTCCCTCACCACATAATTGGACCTAAACTTCCCATCTGACCTGTACATCTGCTGAGGGCCAAACTCCTTGCCATCCTTATAATTCATATTCATACTCAGTCCTCCATCCTCAAACCAAACCTTATGATTGCCTTCGCTCAGTCCATTTTCGAAGTAATACCTAAACTTCATCTGACCGTTAGGGTACCAGGCGAAATGCTCGCCATGCTTTTGACCTTTGACGTAAGGTCGGATCATCATGGTATCTCCATTTGGGTAAAAACGAATAAGGTCTCCATGCAGCTTACCCAGATAAAATGGCTCAACCAGAAGTGGCGCTCCTTCCGGATATACCTCTTGCCTGAAACCAGAAAATACAACTCTCTGATAGAGCACGTTACCCAGAGTGTCGTAAGAAATATCAGGCGATTCGGCATCAATCACCACATCTGGAATCTGAACCTCTTCCTGGGTTTGCTGACGATTGTCGCAAGCCCAGAGACTCGCGACAATCATCAGCACCAAAATATTACTCTGTTTTAGTGCCCGGTGTGCCATAGTAACCGTCTCCATTGATCCATGGGTATTCAGTAGTCACATGATAGTGATAAACCCCATTCGGGAATTCTTTCGTAGCTGAGATATGTCCGTGATAGTCATCTAAATCCGCATTGGTTATTTCATTTCCATCCTCCATTGGGCCATACACGGGAAACCCATCAAGCAAAAACCCCAGAAACGCATCGCTACCTTTGAGCTCAGTTATCCAAATGGGCTCTATGTGGTAGTGGTACTGATCGCCAGCAGGATGCCCTTCATATTGATCAAAGGTATTTTCTTCCTCAAATATATCATCGCCAGGAGCGGCCTGCTGATTGAAAAACACCACACTGTTTATTGCTACACCCATTGGACCTAACCCTGGAGATTCGTGGTTTGAAGCTGCCTCAGGAAACCTAGGAATGGTCATAACCACATTCTGCTCACCGATACTCCCCGGATTTTTTTTGAAATCTGGGTTATTCGGCTCTGAATATCCCTCATACAAATCATTGTTCTGATCATAATACATACTCTTGTGATCCGGAAGATCCTTTGTGGTTATGGTGATGGTGGTCTCGTTTACTACCACGGATACATCGTCAGAGTAAAAAAGATCTTTGAACACGGCCATATCTATGGTTTCAGTTTCTTCTTCCTCTTCTTCCTCCTCCTCTTGTTCTTCTTCCTGATCATCAGATGGCAAGGCATCATCTTCTGAACATGCTACCACAAATGCCATGAATCCCAGCATCATGAAAATAGAAAGTGGTTTTAATAATTTTGAAATTTTCATTCTCTTTTTAGTTAGTGCCAAAATGATTTGAGGGGTATAAAATTCAATGAAAGTTACCCCCATTTGATGATGAAAAGGCTGCAGCAAAAAATACCCTACCCTTAAACTTTAGTTTTAATAAATTAAATTGAGACGGGCTTCTGCTTTTTCAACCTAACACCGCTCTATGACCGCATCCACCGTCGCTCCCAAGCGCATAGAATCTATTGACCTATTGCGAGGAGTAGTCATGATACTCATGGCGCTCGATCATACCAGAGACTACTTTCATTATGACGCTTTCTTTTTCGAACCAACGGATATAGAACAAACATCAATTGCCTTGTTTGTCACGCGCTTCATCACGCACTACTGTGCTCCGGTTTTCATGCTTCTGGCAGGCACATCGGCATTTTTTATTGGCAGGAGGCTAGAAAAGAAGGACCTTTCCATTTGGCTGATCAAGCGGGGAATATGGCTGATCATAGTTGAGTTCATCATTGTGAAATTCGCATGGTATTTTCAGTTTGATTTCGGGTTGATAGAACTAAATGTGATTTGGGCTCTGGGTGTGAGTATGATCACGTTGGCAGCTTTTATTCGCATCCCCAAAAAGACACTTATTGTTATTTGCACTTTAGGAATACTCGGACACAACCTAGTAGACGGTATTCAATTTGAAGATGCCTGGGCCCACAACCTCATGGCCGTATTGCACCAGTTTACTCCGCTCAAAGGCACAGGAGAAATTGATTTTTGGGTTTACTACCCTTTGATTCCGTGGATCTTCGTGATGCCGCTGGGTTACTGCATGGGTTCTCTGTACGCCAGTGGTTTTGATGCCCGACAGAGACGGAAGTTGCTTATGAGAATCGGCGTGATAATGACTGTTGGCTTTTTCGCCATTCGCTTGCTCAACTTTTATGGCGACCCATTTCCATGGACAACTCAAGACACAATACTGAAAACTGTATTTTCATTTTTCAAATTGAACAAATACCCTCCTTCTCTCCTTTACCTACTCATCACTCTGGGACCTGCGTTGATCTTTCTGTCGGTTTCGGAAAACTGGAAAACCAAAGTATTGGATAAAGTGACTGTAGTAGGTCGTGTACCGATGTTTTATTATATCATCCACATATTTATCATCCACATGGCCGCATGTGTGGCTGCTGCCCTTACAGGTTGGGGTTTCGAAGCGATGATACTAGAGGGCTGGGTAACAGAGCTGGACCGACTGCAGGGATACGGCTTCAACCTTTGGGTGGTTTATCTGATTTGGGTGGCCATGACGGTACTCATCCTTTATCCGCTTTCTAAAGTGTATCACGACTATAAGTTTAGCAACAGGGACAAATGGTGGCTCAGCTACATCTAAAACCTTGTTTTAATAGTGAAATAATACTTAGTTTTAAACAAACCAAATCTAATAAAGCAACACCACATTATGCCAGTCTTAAAGTTAACCTCGATCGTTTGTGAAGTACCAGAAGAATCTGACAAGGACGAGATTTATCTAAAATTCAATGATAAAAAGATATGGCCGCCGAAGAATAAGTATCTCAAAATAGATGTGGACGAAACCCTGAATATTGGCCTTAGCGTGAAGATCACCAAACCAGGAACACTCAAACTAGAGCTGTGGGAATGGGATGCCGCATCACGAAACGATCATCTGGGGACATTCCTTTTAGATATACCGAGTCTGGAACCAGCAAGCTATACAGACCTGCTCATCAGAGACGAAAAAGAAGCACAAAAGGCCAGCTACTACCTAAATTGGGAAATAGCCTAGACATGCTCTCCCTTTTCTGAATTATACGCCGGAAATTTATGAAACGCATATTAACCGTCCTCACAGAAAAATGGCCGCAATGTCTCATGGTACTTTTGGCTATATCAGTAAGCGGCTGCAGTAACAGCAGTTCTCATACCCTACCAGATCCGCTGGAAGCTGGCTGGAAGGGGCAATCAGTATGTGAAGTGTTAGAAGAAAACACAGAGGTCAGGGTCCTTAAGTGCACATTCGAGCCGGGAGTAGGTCATGAAAAACACTATCATGTCCCACATGTGGGCTACACGCTGCAAGGCGGCAAGTTTAGAATCACCAGTTCTGGAAAAACAAAGGAAGTGGATGTACCTACCGGCAGTACTTTTTCCAACGAGGAAGTCACGACGCATGAAGTCCTAAACATTGGTAAAACAAAGGCGGAATTTTTAATTATTGAATATAAATGAACCGCATCCTCACCACCCTTTCAGAAAAATGGCCCGAATACTTACTAGAGATATTCGTGCTTATCATTGGTATATATGGCGCTTTTGCTGTGGATAATTGGAATGAAAACAGGAAGTGTCTCAAGGATGAGCAAGCCTTATATGATCAACTGCTCCTTGATTATGAAGCAAATCTTGCCCAGCTCGAACAAAAAATATTCATGCATGAGCAATCGATAAAATCAGGCTTTGCTATACTTCAAGCAATTGACTATCCAGAGAATATCAATTACGATAGCTTAACCTCCCATTTAGCTATCTTTTCAATCGATCCAACATTCGATCCAATAGCAAATGACCTAGTGGGTTCAGGAAAGATCAATCTGATTCAGAATCCAGAATTGAATCGGTTTTTATCTAATTGGGAATCGGATTTTGTTGCCTTTAAAGAAATTGAATTAATGTGGCAGGGCCGAGTATATGATCAACTTTTATCCATCCTAATTGAACTAGGGATTAATAGAGATGTTGACAGCCAATTTTGGAAAAATGGCACTCTAAATAGCGTATGGCTTCTAGATAAGGAGTCGAGTGGAATGCAACTTATTTCGAAATCTAAATCACCACCTGAACTCAAAGATATTTTGGAAAATAAGCCCCTTGAAGGAATAGTTTCCCATGGAATTCAAATGAATCAAGCGGCAGCCGAACAGGGGATAGCTCTTAAAAAAAGAATTGAACACACTATTTCACTTCTCAACTCCAAGAAAAAGAAATGAAACGCATCGTCACTACGCTCAAGGAAAAATGGCCGGAATACCTCATCGAGGCGGTCGTAATTGTCGCAAGTATTCTTGGAGCTATCTCCCTTGAGAATTGGAATGAGGATAAAAAGGAACAAAAAATCGAACGATACTATCTTGAAAACCTACAAGCAGACATGCAAATGCAGCTTGATGAGATTGAGCATCAAAGAGAAATTGAGCATATTTTAAATGGGTGCATAGATAGGTTAGTTTCATTAATAGACAGTGATTTTAAAAATCTGAATGAAGAGCAGTTTAATCAAGACCTCACCTCTCTAACTTTGGGCAGAAGATTCAATTTTTATGATGCTACGTATGCAGATTTAAAATCCTCCGGTAATGTTAATCTCATACAAAGTGTAGAGCTCCGTAGAGCTTTGATTGCCTATTATCAAAAGAATGAACGCACTGAGGAAATATTTCAAGATAGTGGGTACGACCATACCCGATTCTTAACGGAAGATTTACATCGGAAGGGGCTTTTCTCTTTCAAGTTACCTGAGGCTCCTAACGAACCCATTTCTACTAAGCATTTCAATGAAGAGGTTAGTCAAAGGTTCAATCATGAAGCAGTACTCAATATCCAAGAAGGATATAACCTTCTTTTACTTGGTAATGCCATAAGAGGTCGCAGCACCATTTTAAGAATATCAGATGAGTTCTTAAAGGAAATAGAGCAATCAACGATAGAATTGATGACATTGATCGCAACCTACTTAGACGAATGAATCGCATCCTCACCACTCTCAAAGAAAAATGGCCAGAGTATCTGTTTGTAGTCTCACGCTATGAATTAATTTAGGGTTTTAAAATCCCAACGCCTCAGTCATAGCATGCATTTCAGGTATAGCATTTATCTATTGTTTTTACTGCTTAGTTCTTGTAGCCATTTATACGGTCAGTCTGTAGATCCTGCTGCCTATAGAGCAGACTTAAAACAAAAATTAGCTTCAGAACCTGATAATATTCAATACCTGATCTATGAGATCAAATTCGAGCAAAATGCAACTAGGCAATCCGTACTGTGCAACTATCTAGGGCTGGAATATCAGAAAGCTGGTAAGCTTGATTCCGCGATGATATGGCATAAAAATGCGCTCGCAGCTTCGAAATCAATGCCAAACCCAGCCAATGAAATGGGTGTTTCATACAACAAGATTGGTATAGTTCACTTTTATCAGGGCAAATATGACAGTGCCGCTTTCTATATGGAGCAGGCCACAAACCATTTTTTGGATTCGGCATTAAAAGCGAACGCCTTCAACAATTTGGCACTGGCATATAAATACATCGGACACCCTCAGAAGTCTATTGAACAATATTTGAGCGCAATAGATATTTTCATTGTACTGAAAGACACTGCCAAATACATTGTGCTTCTCAACAACGTTGGGTCATTGTATTTTGAAATAGAAGAATTTGAGAAGGCAAAAGAATATAGTGAACGGGCCCTAAACATGTCTGAACTGAGTCGTGATGAAGATGGCATAATGACCAGCAACGCCAACCTTGGTAATATATACAAGGATTCAGGAAATCCTGAAAAAGCGATTCTGTTCTATACAGGATGTATTTCCTATTATCGAAAAATAAAGGACTACAACAATCTCATTGCCAATACCACAAATATCGCCCTGGCATACGAAGACCTTGAAAACCATGAAAAAGCCATGCAATATTATGAGCAGACCATAGACGTCATGGATTCGACGGGGCATACTAGGTATAAGTCTGAAGTTTTCTCAAATACGGCCGGTCTATACCAGAAGCTCGAAATGTATGAAAAAGCACTTTACTACTACCGTTTGGCTTATCAGTTTGCCATTGCTAATGATCAGGTAAAACCGCTAGAATCGCTCTACGACAACCTTTCAACTCTTTTTAAGCAACTTAATAATCCGGACTCATCGCTTTATTACAGGGAGTTGCAGGTGGCTCTTCTAGATTCGCTTGAAAAAGTGGAAAGACAGAAGAAAATGCTTGAATTGGAAAGTATTCACCAAAATAAAAAGCTGGAACAAGCTCTCAAAACGGCCGATAGCAAATTGGAAAAACAGAATTCGTTCTTTTCTAAAAGGATGACACAGCTTACAGTTACTCTTATCTTACTGGTGAGTGTTGCATTTTTCTTCGTTTACAAAAACTATAAGAAAAGGAAAGAATCCATATCTCTGAAAAATAAAATAGAAGATAAAGACGAACAGATAAAGGATCTCAACTACAAAACAGCCGTTGGCAAGCTCCCCTACCCAAAACACATGGGCGAACTTACCGAAAGAGAAAAAGAAGTATTGCTACAGCTACAGGAGGGACTAAAGGATCATGAAATTTCGGAAAAACTATTTATTTCAATCACCACTGTGCGTACACACCTTAGGAAAGCATACTCCAAAATCAACGTAAGAAATAGAGCCGAGGCGGTCCAGTTTTTACTTACGCATGATATTAGTTCAAAGCCCCCACTTTAAATAAAGTGAGAGCTTTGAAGCCATCTTTGAACTTATTTTCGACTGTCTTTAAGTTTTTTGAGTCCGTAGGCAGCTCCTCCCGCTAGTAACAAACCCAGTCCTCCGTCTATCGGTGTGGCAGGCGGGGCAGACGGCTGTGCGGCCAATACAAGTGCAGAAAAAGCTCCCAGAGAAAATAGTGCTAGTTTTAAATTATTCATGCTTATATCTTTTTAAACTATTATTTAATGATGAATTTGACTGCTTCGTTATCTACCCGAAGCACGTACATTTGATTGCGGTTTAAGCTGACATTGGCTCTTGCCTGATTGTTCATAAAATCAAGCTTCTCTTTCATTATCAGAACACCACTCATGCTGTAGATAGCAACGTCTTTTTCGCCTACTGCATCCTTAAAAACACTAATCTCAGATTGAGAACCGTACACTTTCAAAGTTCCTTTTTCTGCTTCTAAAAACGAGAGAACAGAGGACATGCCAAACACGAGTTCAAAGCGTCTGTTATCAGAAGAATTTTGAGCATGAAACTCTATAGACTCAGTTTCCCTTAGGTCATATACTTTGCCTGTTTGATTATCTCTGATGGAAACATCCACATGCTTATTGAGATTTTCCATATCGACAAGGTTGAGCTCAAAATCACCGCTTTGGGCCAAATCAAAACCCAGCGGAACCACCATTTCCTCTTGCACCAAATTTGGTAGCGCCTGAATAACATATCTGTCATCATCCATCAATGAATAAAATGAGAGCGAATTGTTTGTGTTAAATTTTTTAGCTTCCAAAATTCGATCTACGCCATAAGTCGCGTCCTCTCCCATGCCGATCAACACCTCATCATACAGTCCATTTCCCCGAATGGCCAGCTTCACTTTTTGGTAACCAACAGCACGGTAGTGATCTGATTCGTCATTTGAACCCTCAGCCAGCACTTGCTGGTCTGCTGAGAAGGTAAGACTGCCAGATCCACTCACCTCTACAAAGAAGCCCTGAAGAGAAGCAATATATCCATCGCTTGCGGGTGTAGTTCCTGTTGTCCCACTCACTTCGTCCGAGATGCCATCTGGTTCTACAGAAGTGGCAGCTCCCATTGCGGTCAGAGAAATATAATCACCTCCTCGGCTGTCGTCCACATTGGCTCCACCATCATCCCACAAATACACACCCCCCGAAATCAATGGATTATCTATTAGGAAGTTTTCCACATCAATCGCCGCTGCATACGGGTTGGCTACCAACTCAAAACCACTGGTAGATGTAATTGGGAGAGTCACATCTCCCCCATTAGGCGTTCCTGTGAAGCTCACCGTTGGTGCCGCGTCGTTATATCCAACTGAGTAACCAACACCAGCAGACATAGGAGTAGCCCCTGCTGCTTCCTGCCATCCGGAGGCATTGCTGTAACCGTACACAAAATCAGCACCCGAAATGTCGCTAATGACAGCATCCGAAACTGGAGAACCAAGGAAACTTATTCCTCCGGAACCTTCAAGCATTTTCTCGACAGTATAGGTGCCATTGCTGGTTGCGCTTCCAAAGATGGCAAGTGACCCGCCACTACTCACAGTTAAGGTAGCCGATGCATCTATTGTTAAATTATTGCACCCTACCACAGTTCCTGATCCAATAACAGGCGCACTACCTGCATTGGCTATGACTACATTATCTGTGACGGCCGGCACCTCGTCAGATAACCAGTTTTCGGGTGTATTCCAATCAGAAGAAGCGGAACCATCCCAGGTGATTGTTTCAGGCACCACCGTCACTACTTCAGTAAAGGCCGTTCCGATAGTCAGGTTATCAATCAATATTTTTTCATTTGTAGATGAGGTTGCTTGTCGAAAGACCAATGCGCTTACGCTTTTACCAGATGAGGTGTTTCCTTGTACGTGTGTGCTGGTTTCTTTTGTTGGATCTATCCAAAGAGTAGCCTGGCCGTCATCTATGCTATAGGCTATCACAGCAGTATAAAATGTACCAAAACTCAGGTCAGTCGCCCATACATTTTCAGCTACTGAGGTTGTAGAAGAAATTCCAACCGAATAATCACCCGCACCTGTAGGTGGCACCACGTCCATCCTGGCTCTCATTACAGTTGATCCCGTGTTGAAATGAACAAAGTACTCCGAATCTGTACCTGATACGGGACTACCAGGGTCAAATACTGAAAATTCTAAGCTTACATATACAGTTCCAGAGGTCTGCTCAGTAAAAGGAATGTAGACATCCTCTCTGCCACCACTACCATGCTCTACCACAATGCGTCCAGCCAGTACCTGTACACTATTTGATCCTGCACTGCTATGAGCTACCCAAGACCCATTCCCAACAAGGTCTCCGCTAGGATAAGTAAATGGCTCTTCAACCAATTGCCCAAAAGACCAACCTGAACTTAATATCATAACTGCAATCAAGGCTGATTTAACAACATTTTGATTGAAGCCTCTATGGGGTATTTCTGCCAGAGCACGCTTTACTTGCAAGTGATCAAACCGGCCGAAATGCTCACTTAGGAAGCACAAAAAATTCTTTCTCATTTTTTAACTATTTAATGAATATGCAAAGTGATTGGATTAACTGGACTCAGTTAATTTAATGCTTCCAAGATCAGGAATATGGCTTTCTTTTTGTTCATCATAAATGATGATTTTATGCAAATCATCAGTTTTGAGTACTTTAAACTATTGCAGGAATGACCCATTACACGAACGTTATTGGGCTGATCAAGCCAGTAGAATAGCGAACTATTGACATCACGATCCTATTTGGCTTTTCACGTAGTGAGCTTATGGCAGGGCCAATTCCCCGAAAAGTATTCATGTATCACTCTAGACGAGCCGTGAACTATGGCCTCACAAAAGCAGGAACAAATCTCTAATTAATGGTGCTTACTTCCTTTTCTGACACAAAATCCATAATTTAAAGACACAAAATCATCCTAACATAATTATGAAAACTCTTATCGCCGCTATTGCCATCATGATCTCTACGTGCCTTTTCGCACAAAGACCCATCACTACTGTTTCTTTCGAGCTCTTTGGAGACTATATTATTTTACCCGTAACACTGGACAATTCCAGGGAACTATACTTTATTTTCGATACCGGCTCAGGCCTTACCATCATTGACGATGAAGTTGGTCTAGAACTAGGCTTTACGGGCAAGGAGATAGAAATGAACACTACTCATAATACCATGCAGCTCTTCAAGCATCATGAAGTTGAGGTTAATGGCTTCCCCATTGAAAAAAACATTAAAGTATATGCCACAGACCTGGAGCATCTTGAGATCAGTCTAGGCAAGGACATAGATGGAATCATTGGATATGATATCATGCATCATCACACAATCAAAATCAATTATTCTAATCAAACCATGGACATATTTGAGCATGGGTATGGTCCGAAAAATGGAAAAGAAGTTGTGTTCGACCTCAATGTCTCAATTCCTACGGTAAATGGAAATGTTATTTTAAACAACGAGGAGGCTCACCCTGGCACGTTTTTCATCATGACCGGTGCAGGTACCACAGTTGACTTTAACTCACCATATGCCAAAAAATACAACGTACTCGACAAGACTGGAAAACACTATTCATATCTGGTAAAAGGGCTTTCTGATGACGAAACGCTCCATTACGAAGGACACGTGATTTCATTTGAGTTTGGTGGACACATTCTGGAAGATTTGCCAATCGGGATCAGTCAGGCCAAAAGTGGAATTCAGGCTCACGAACATGTAGCTGGTATTATAGGCAATCACGTGTTGAGTAAGTTTGACATCACGATAGACCTTCCAAAAAGGAGAATGTATCTAGAGGAGAATGAAAATTTCGGTGAAACCCGATCTGTAAACTGTAGTGGTATTGATCTTCAGTTTGCGCATGGCGAGCCGCATTTACTCATACACCGTGTATTTGAAAACAGTCCGGCGGCTGAAGCAGGTATTCAGGTCAATGACGAACTGGTAGCTATCAACGAACAACCCGTGTCCTCTCTGGCTCTACCAGATATTCAAGCCATGTTGAGAAAAGACGGTGAAACGGTTAAACTTAAAATTTTGCAAGGAACTAAAATCAATCATTTCGAGATCGAACTAAAATCTTTGATCAAATAACCGAAAGCTCTTTTTCGGAAGAACTACAAGGCATCCTGATAATGAATCGGGTGCCTTTTTTTTGCTCACTATCTATTTGTACCTCACAGTTATTTGCTTCCAATAAACTCATAGTCAAGCTGAGGCCTAAGCCAGACCCTATTTCATCTTTAGTGCCAGGTTCGGAAGAATGAATTTCCTTGTTTTTGATGGCATTAATTTTACTACTGTCCATGCCAACTCCCTCATCGCATATAATCAACTGAACATAGTCACCATCGGCATGACTCGATATGCTTATCTTACCTTTTTCGGGAGTGTATTTTAGCGCATTGTGAATAACATTACGAATGGCAATTTTGAAATGATCCGGGTCTATCCAACAAGAGACATCCCGAAGATCGGACATACGTAAGTTTATTTGCTTTTGATCTATCAAAATTTGATATGGCTTGATATTTTCCATGATCACTTGTTGCAAATCAACACGCGATGGACTGGCTTCAATTCCTTCCAGCTGAGTTTTAGACCAGTCTAGTATTCCATCCATCACGTTTCTCAGATTATCGAGTTTGTCTTTGATCCCATTTCTAAATTTCATGTAATCGGCTCTGGACATAACTTCCTCATCGTTTACACTAAGCAAACTATGAAACAAGTTGAGCGGATTTCTCAGGTCATGAGCTATAATAGATAGAAGCTGATCCTTAGTGCTATTGGCTTTTTTTAACTTTTTCTGAGCCTCTTGAAGATCAGAAACATCATTTACAAATACCGTTACACCTTTTACTTCTCCCTTCCCCCCAAAAATAGGTACATATCTACCACTAGCCTGATAACAGGTGCCATCAGGCAAAATAGACTCCTCAAGAAATTCCGGACTCTCGCCTCTCAGGGCCTGCTGAACTAGCGGGCAGTGTTTGTCACTAATATTTTTGGGTAATACCTCTAAAAGGCTACTGCCAATGATTTCCTCTCGTGTTTTGCCAAATGTCTCTACATAAAGCTGATTCACCATGGCGTAGCGTCCCTGATTGTCTAGCAGCGCTATAAACAAAGGCACATTGTCTATCAACGAATACAGTATAGTGTCTCTTTTTTCGACCTCCTCCAAAGTCTGCATCAGCGACCTGCGAAACGTTCTGGCAAACGCAAAAATGACGATGCATAAGATAGAAACATTTTGCAGCGTCAGATAAAACTCCAGCCCAAAATCAGCTACCCCATAATATTCTTTGAAGAATTTGAGAATTATAAGCACGCCGTAGAGAGCAAAATACAATACCACTCTGATCCAGCCATCATACAAAAATATGGCTGTAGCCATCAGCGCGACCAAAATGTTTTCTATGTCGGCAAATCTACCCTGGGCATAAGCCACAAAAGACGTAGCGCATATCACCAATGTCACCAATGTCAAGTAATAGCTCCTGGAAAATACGTACCAACCCTGGATATTGAAGTAGAAGACCAACCCTATGAGGACGCTAGCTAATACGACTATCCCGCACTGCAAGAACAAACCCTCAATAATTAATAGAACAGTAAGGATAAGACAAAGGGCAATGCTAAGGGCAGATAAACTGTTGATTAGATGTACCCGACGGTATTCCAAGGGGTCATCGACGGCTTTCAAGCCAGTGCGAAGAAGTGTGTCTACGAAAAGTAATTTCATGCCAAGATTCTGCTTTGACCTCAGCTGGTTCTTAAGCGAGAATTTATAAAAAGGATCACGAAAAACTGGTAGGCACACGTGCCTTTTTTTATAAACAGCATTTTAAAGTGTATAATTTCAAGATCATCATTCACTTATAGGTGATTGTTTTCGAATTATTGGTTATCATCCACTTTATTCTTGTCGCAAATAGATCAATCTTAAGCATTGAAGCCTAAGTACTTCTGTAGGTTAACATGACCATGGTTGTTAATCACTCCGTTTCCTCACTCAAAAAATGTCTTACCTGAATCAAATTCGTTTGATTTGGCTTGGATTGAATATTATCAATGATATTCTGCTTTTCCTTAGTGGTGAGATGCCAGCTCAGTGATGCTCGCTCAAGCCTGCGCCTATCTACAGCCTTTGACTCTATCAGGTATTTCACGTCTATGTTGGATTCTGTATTGTATTCAAATGAGGCTACCCCCACAGGCACAGAGATGCTGTGCTTCATATATTCAATCTTCATATCATTGCTAATGTCCTGCATATTTCCAAGATTATTATACACGGAGGCTATGGGATAAGTCAGCCTGTCTATGAATGAAGGGTTGGACTGAGCTTCAGCGGGTGCCAGCTTTTGGGTATCACGAATAATGATCAACTCCACTCCTGAAGTGTTTTTTTCGATCCATTCCCTAAACACAGTGATGAAATGAACAGCATCCGACACACCAAAATTATCTGCTATTCCTGCATCCATGACTTCCATACGCGGCTGGCTGGGCAGGCTAATTGTAGGCGTGATATACGGAAAGGAGGCAGACATTCGCAAGGCAGACAAAAAGTTGAGCCCATCACTGCCCTGATTTCTGTACATGTTATTAAAATCAACACTCCATACTTTTTCATTCATTGACTTGCCTGCAGGACTCACGTTCATGAAGGCTACAGGAAGGTTTGAGAGGTAAAGTTTGCGGCCATCATTGGCAATAACGGGAGCGAGCAGGAGCAGCGGAATCCGGGCGGATAGTTCATCCATTTTATAATCGCTCAGCTTCTCTCGGAAGACGTAATCGAGATTTCTGTTAAGGTTTTCTTCAAATACATATCCCCTATCTTTTGAGTGAGTACGTCCAGAAAACCTGGTTTTACGAACCCGAAAAAAAGCATCATTGACCAAAAGACTGTAGATCACAGAATTAAGGTTATCCTTACCTATATTTTCAAGTTGCTCCTCCGGATTAGGCCGGGCTGAGTCATCCATTTGCAAAATATCTCTGTAATAGGACGCTCCTATCATTCCTCCGGAAGCACCGGTTATCATAAATGTCTTATTGAAAAGTTGTCCTTCAAGCTCCTGATCTATTTTCTGCATCACATTTACGGTCCACAATGCTGCTCGCTGACCTCCTCCGCTCACACACAAGAAAACGATCTTAGGGTTGGCTTCAGTCTGGCGGGATTTCCAGTTATTCAGCACCTTTATCCCCTCAAGAAAGTCCTTTTCAACCTGACTACTATTTTGCATAGAGGCTAGGTTTTCCAGTGTGTAGTTTGCTTTCTGCCCACTGTAGTCAAGCCCCCGAACCTCATACGTCCCCTTAAGCACACCCACCTTAACCATAATATTTATAACTAAGAAGAGGCCAAACACAAAGGCCGTGCCCCACTCTTTGAGCCAGTAGGATACTGCGCCTATGATCATTACCAATATAGTCATCATGAGGAGTACGCTGGCAGCTGCCGGTATTTGAAAAATGGGGTTTTCCATGAAATAACCTAAAACAAGTATCACGATTATTACGCCCAATTCTAAAATCACGGAGTTCATATGGTTTTGATCAAAAACTTTGACCAGGGCCTTTTTATCATAAAAATCATTGAGTCCATGACACGACCTCAATCTCAACTTCAAGTCGAAATACGTATCTACTCTATATTTATTTTGCTTTCTGTTTTTCAGTCTATCCATAACTGTCTCGCGGCTAATTCCAACTTTCATAAGCCGTTGATCCACACTGCCAGACAGGTACTTGAATATATCGCTATTGGTAAATCTGAAATAATAAATAAACCCTGTAATCACTGCCGTGACGCCAACAAGAAAACCTCCCAAATTAAGCAAGAGCTGAACGCCGGAGGTCATTTCATTTAATAACTGAAACCGGATAATCATCACCATATAGGTCAACCCTGTGAGCAAAGGAAGAATGCTATTGTTGAGGGTAAACTTGGCAAACGGACGCTCTAGAACACCCACAAATGAAAAGCGATAGCCATCGAGTATATAGCCAGTAATGTGATAGGCCATGGTAAAGCAACCAAAGCAAAGCCCCACAATAAAGAAGCTCAGGAAATCAACACGGTTCAAATATTCCGGATCGAGAAACAAATAGTGTACACCGTATATCTTGCCTATACCTCCAGAAAAGAGCACAATAAGCAAAACCCAAATACCTATCAAAGCCGGGTTTCGCTTAAGCTGCATCAAGACCAGCCGGATTGGAAATGAATAGAAAAATCTACTGTTTTTGATCATGAGGTGATAAAGTACTTTGTCAGTAATAATTTATATAATTTAGACTCAAACACATGAGCATGACTGCCGAAACTAACTCGCTGCTTGGTCCCGATGGACTGAAGCTATTCTACCGATATTGGATTCCCCAACAAACTGAAAAAATACTGTGCATCATTCATGGCCATGGTGAGCACAGTGGGCGGTATGAGCATGTGGCTCAATATCTCTCCGCCCACAATGTGGCTGTGTTTGCAATGGATTTGAGAGGACATGGCAAATCTAAGGGCAAACGCGGGCATGCACCATCACAGGAGGTGCTGCTTAGAGATATTGAAGAGCTGGTGAAAGCGGCCAGAGAGATGTACAACGATCTGCCCCTATTCATCATGGGACACAGTATGGGTGGCAACCTTGTTGCCAATTTCATGATAGAGAATAAATCAAAAGAGATTACGGGATTTATGCTATCTTCTCCCTGGCTGAAACTGGCATTTGATCCGCCAAAAATAAAAATGCAGCTCGGTAAACTTATGTCCAAAATTTGGCCGGCATTTTCCGAACACAACGGACTGGATATCAATCATATTAGCAAAGATCCTGAGGAAGTAAAGAAGTATAAAGATGACCCTCTGGTTCACGGAATGATCTCAGCAGGATTGTTTCAAATCATTGATGAAGCTTGTGAAAAAGCCTTGACAGAAGCAGCCAGTATTAATACCCCAGGTCTCATCTATCACGGGTCGTCCGATATGATTATTGATTATACAGCTACTGAGAAATTTGCCAAATCAAATTCTTTGTTTGATTGGCATTTATTAGATGGGGTCTATCATGAACCTCACAACGATCTGGAAAAATCTGAGGTTTTAAAAATGCTTGCGGATTGGATCAAAAAAAAGACCTAGGCCACAGCTTTGGTGGAGTTATTGACTTTAGCATAAACACTTTCTTCAACGGTTTCCTGACCTACAAAGTAGTATTCACGCGTTGTGCCGTTGAAAAAATCCATTCGAAGGTGAAAGTAGAATGAGTTGAGATTTTTGACAAACCCACCGTGGACATTGGGCTTTTTATACACAAATCCGCTTACACCCTGAATTATGTATTCTCCGGTAACTCGGTTCTGGATAAAAAGAAGATTGCCTTCGTCATGATCAGATACTATCGCCCGAAAAACTACCGTACCAATCTCGGTTTCAAAAGAAACTTTGACCAAAATATCAGTTAGCATTTCGACTCGGATTTTCTGCTCTTGAATCTCCTCAGTACCTGAGTAAACCATACTTCCATGGTAAGCATGGGCAAATTGTTTTGATATTTTTTCCTCCATTAATCATCGCTGTTGAACGAATATGATCATTTTTAGAAGCTTAGCGAATCCTAATTGGGTGAACAGGAATTTTTGTAAGATGAACGGGGATTAGTCCAATGATCGGAGTGGCAAGGTTATTTTAAAGGTTGTCCCCTTCCTTGTTTTACTGTCCACATCAATAAAACCACCCATATCTTTGATTAAATTATATGATATAGCAAGACCCAGACCGGTACCCTCACCTACCTCCTTGGTTGTAAAAAACGGCTCAAAAATGCGATTGATTATCTTTTTGCTGATTCCTGTCCCGGTATCACTTATCTCAATGTGGATATTGCTTTCACTTTTGAATGAACGCACTATGATCTCTCCATTGTCATCAATAGCCTGAAAAGAATTTGTAAGCATGTTGAGTAGTACCTGTTTGAGATGTTGAGGATTCCCTTCAAAAGGTGGCGTTTTTTCCAGTTGCAGTTTAAAAACTATTTTCTTTCCAGCCTGGTGCTTCACCAGGTTTACCGTCGATTCTATGCACTCACTGACCCTAACCACTCCGTTTGAAATTGAGGCCCCTGGGCCAGAAAACGTGCTCAAATCTTTAATCAGACCTACCACTCGATCCGTTCCTTCCTTGACCCCATCAAGCAGGTTTTCCATCTCAATACAAAGATCCATGAAACCTGCCTCGATCATTTTTTTTCCATCCGCAGAATGATCAATTATCATCGCCTTTACATCCTGAATATTGCGCCTGATAACTCCAACATTTCCGGCCACATAATTGATAGGATTGTTGATCTCATGGGCCAAACCCGCCGTTAACTGACCTATTGACGCCATTTTTTCTGACTCTATGAGGCGCAATTGTGTAGACTTGAGTTTTTCCATAGCAACCATCAGCTCATCATTCGCATTGGCCAATTTCAGCTGTACGCCCTTGATATGCGTCACATCCACATGCACACCCAAAATATGCGGCTCATCATTGACCATCATTCTGCTTTTAGTGAGGAAGAGCCATCTTTTGCCTTCTGGCATGGACACCAGAAAATCACCGCTCACAGACTTTCCTGTCGCCAATATTTCCTTATCCTCCTCTAAAAACTCATGAGCCTCCTGCTGATCTTTATGAGTTTGGAAAATGGTTTTTCCTTTTACTTCATCAGTTGTCATCTCAAACGACCTGGCCATTACTTGATTGACAAGTATGTATTCACCTTGATCATTTCTGACAAAAATGAGCGCTGGAATTTGGTCAATTACAGCCTGTACGAATTCTTTTTGGCGTGTCAATTCGATAGTTCTTTCTTCTACCAATTCCTCCAATTGATCTCGATATCGCTCCAGCTCCATCTCAGCTTTGACCCTGTCTGTTACCTCATGTACCCTACTCGTAAACCCGACAACTTCCTTGTTCTGGTTATACACAGGATTAAAATTTTGCGAATAAAACTGCTCTTGAAATAGGCTAGTCACGTTAAACTGTTCCCCGTTGAGCACCCTTTGAAAGTTCCGCATTGATCTATCATAAATCTCTTGCGGAATCATTTTCGGCATATAAGCGCCAATCCTAGGTTCATGGCCAAAAACCTCTTTCATCTCCCTGTGATGAATCGTATTAAACCCTGTATAGCGAAGATTTTTGTCTAACGAATAAATGCTGGGCGGATTAAACCCTTCGATATGAGAGGTAAGCCGTGCTCCTGCCTGATACAACTCATCTTCCACTCTCTGGCGTTCTCGTTCGTTTTCTTTATGTCGACTTGCACCATAACCAACAAGCAAGAAGATAGTAAATGCTGAAATTCCTGCCAATAACAACAAATTGAAGCGAATGGATGCAAATTCATTTTGAACAGCACTTTCTGGTATCTCCAAAATCATGTACCATGATTCTGTATAAGATGAGTGATTAAGTGTAGAAACTAAAGTCAGTCTGTCTCGCTCAAAATAGTCTCCCTCATGGAGTCCATTTTTCGAAAACTTAAAATCGGAAAGTTTACCAATTAAATTTTGATCTGGGTGAACAATAATGGTTCCATTATCGGAGACAAGATAACTTTTCCCTCCTTCGGCCTGAGACAACCGGTTGACAATATTGGTAATGGATCGTAAACTCAAATCTGCCCCGACAACACCCTGAAATTCACCCTTATTGAGAATGGGTAATACGACGCTGATCAATAAGCTATCTGATCCTGCTACAGGATACTTGTACGGTTCCAGCAGGTAGGACTTCAGGTTTTTTTTTGGCAGCTGATAGTAATCCTCCTCATCGAAAAGTAAACAGTTCTCTACTATCACTGAGTCGCCCTGCCAATGCCAATAAGGAACAAACCGTCCTTCCTCATTACTGCCCGGCACGTCGATATACTGTCGATCCTGACCATCAAATGCATCAGGCTCCCACACCATCCATAAGCCGAGGAAATCCCGATTGTTGAGTACGTTGGACTTAAGTACCTTATTAATAACCTCTCGTGATAATTGACCCGATTCTTTCAACTCATCCACTATTGATCTCAGGCTACTTGACTCTACAAACCCACGGTGTATCAGATCCTGAAGGCCGTCCCGATGCACATCAAGACTCCTTTGGAAATCCTGCAACTCGTGTTGAGCATTGGTTTTTTGGAGTTTGAGCGTGGTAATAACAGCCACAACAACATACACAATCAGTATGATGGCTCCTATTCGAATAGTTCTAGACTTTTTTTTGGTTTTAAAAACCATCACTCAAAGCGGTTGAATTCAACTGTTGTGCCAACAAGATAATAAATGACTTTTACTAATCTTGTTTAATCCTAATTGAGATTGGTATATAATGGCATATACATAGAAGGAGACGCCCTTAAAGGCAGAACAGAGAACCTTCAGTCGTCAATATCTTTTTTGATTATCAGTCTGTTGCCCTGATTGTAGGTAAAATAATTCCATATCCAATTAGAAAAAACCAGCAGTTTTCGCCTAAATCCGATAATAGAAAAAAGGTGAATAAACATCCAAATAAACCAGCCCAAAAAGCCTCCGACAGTAACATTAAAAGGCATGTCTATCACTGCCTTGTTTCTACCTATGGTTGCCATGGTTCCTTTATCAACATATTTGAAAGGCTTCATTGGCTTATTATCCCTTTGCCTTTTGATATTTTCTGCGAGATGTTTGGCTTGCTGTATCGCCACGGGCGCCAGCATAGGCAACCCCTTTGGGTGTTTTTTATCGTACTGCAAAGCTACATCTCCCACGGCGTAGATATACTTATGCCCTTCTATCAGATTGAATTCATCTACCTGGATTCTGCCATTTACCACGGCATTTTCATAAAGCCCGGGAACCAGGTTTCCCTGAACCCCAGCGGCCCAAATTAGACACTTGGTTTCTATGATAGTCTCGTCGCTGAGAACAGCCACTGAGTTTTCATAAGACTTAAGTATAGTTCCGAGCTTAACCTCAATCCCAAACTTTTTCAGATATCCTGCAGCTTTATTTCCAGCCTTCTCAGACATTGCTCCCAGCACTTGTTTTCCTCCTTCTACAAGCGTGATATTCATTTTCCTAAAATCCAGCTCTGGGTAATCTTGTGGCAAAACCTGATTTCGCAGTTCACCTATAGCTCCGGCCAATTCTACTCCCGTTGGCCCTGCGCCCACAATCACGATATTCATGTGCTTTTGGAGCTCATTTTCATCATATACCTGAAGTGCTTCTTCGAAATTGTTGATCAGCTTGGTTCTAAGCTCAATGGCATCTGTGATCTCTCTGAGATTATTGGCGTTTTTCTTTATTTGTTTATTGCCAAAAAAGTTTGTTCTGGAGCCGGAAGCCATAATCAAAATATCATACCTCAGCTTACCAAGATTCGTCCTGATCTCCTTATCGGGTGCATTGATATCCAGCACCTTAGCCATTCTGAAATGAAAATTTTTGTTATCTCTCAAAAATTGCCTCAGTGGGCTGCTAATATCACCCGGGCTCAAACCGGCTGTAGCTACCTGATAGAGCAGTGGTATGAACGTGTGATAATTGTGCTTATCAATTAGCACAATTTGAACATTGCTCTTACTGAGTTGCCTTACCAGCTCTATCCCGGCAAAGCCTCCTCCAATGATCACCACACGCTTCAAATCCGATTTGGGGATGCGCTCGTTGATTCTGTTCTCGTTTGGGGTGGTTCGTACTTCAGCCTGCAATTCCATATTTTCAAATTATAATTCTACCAAAGCCACAATCAATTTGTTTATCCTTGCCCTGGTGACCCATTTTAGAACGCAAAATTGCAAGGTAAAAGGTCAAATTTGATCAACTATCTTTGAATTATTTTCAGGTATGGAAGCAAATAAAAAAGTGATTAATTCCTGGTGCATGTATGACTGGGCAAACTCAGTTTACAATCTGGTAATTAACACCACCATCTTCCCTATTTACTATACGGCCGTCACCGCAAACGAAAGCTCCGGAGACAAGATCAACTTCTTTGGTTTTGAGGTGGTAAACTCCGTTTTGTATAGTTACGCTATCTCAATTTCTTATCTTCTTTCAGCCCTGATTCTACCGCTGCTTTCAGGCATTGCAGACTATACGGGGCAGAAAAAGAAATATCTCAGAATTTTTACCACTTTGGGCTCTCTGGCATGCATGGGTATGTTTTTCTTCACTTCAGAAAACGTGGAATGGGGAATTCTCTGCGTGATTCTTGCTAGCCTTGGCTATAGCTCCGGACTGGTTTTTTATGACGCTTATTTGCCAGAGATTGCTCCTCCAAGCATGACAGACAGGGTGAGTGCGAGAGGGTATTCATTTGGCTATGCCGGCAGTGCCTTATTATTAATCGTCAGTCTTGCACTAATTTCCAATTATGAAGTTTTTGGCTTGCCCACCAAAGGATACGCCACGAGAATCGTTTTTCTCATCGTTGGTGTATGGTGGATCGGGTTCGCCCAGATCCCGTTCAAGAGACTACCAAACAATGTTTTCAACAGAAAGCCTTCCGGCAAAATCTTACTTAATGGCTACCGCGAATTAAAAAAAGTATTTAAAGCCCTCAGAAACCAGCCAAATATCAAAAAATATTTGATCTCATTTTTCTTTTTCAATATGGGCGTGCAGACGATCATGTTGCTGGCAACCTTATTTGGTTCCAAAGAACTTAAACTTGATTCTAGTCAACTTATTCCAGTGCTGCTTATCATACAATTTGTGGCGATTGCTGGAGCCACTCTTTTTGCACGAATTTCGGATAGAAAGGGAAATATTTTCTCACTTGGAGCTATGATCACTATCTGGATCGGGATATGCATCTTCGCCTACACTATCACGTCAGTCAACGAATTTTACGTCATAGCTGTGCTCGTGGGGTTGGTTATGGGTGGTATTCAGGCCTTGTCCAGAGCTACATTTTCCAAACTTGTACCCACGGATACTCAAGATCATGCATCGTACTTTTCATTCTTTGACGTGACCTATCACATGAGTGTGGTGCTTGGCACATTTAGCTATGGCCTTATTGACCAAATGACCGGAAGCATGAGAAATAGCACCCTTGCGCTGGCCTCCTATTTTGTTATTGGCTTCATCTTTCTTATCATGGTCAAAATGCCAAAAAGACAAGATGCATAAGCTCAACTTACCAGACTTTGATCTCAGAACGAAAGAAGAAGAAGGCAATCAGTACATCTTTGATATTGTAAGAAAGAAGTATCTGGTCAATACTCCTGAAGAATGGGTAAGGCAGAACTTTCTCCATCTGTTAATCAACCATCTAGGTTACCCCAAAAGTTTAATCAAAATGGAATTTCCAATCACTTACTTTAAGTCTGGGAAAAGGAGTGATATCCTGGTTTTGAAAAGAGATTTGAACCCATTCATGCTGATTGAGTGCAAATCTCATGATGTGAAATTAAAAGAAGACACCCTGAAACAGGCGTCTGTCTATAACAAAATTGTGAAAGCGGATTACCTGGCCGTCACCAATGGCATGAACCACCATGTGTGGAAGTTTGAGAAAGACACCTACAAACCGCTACCGAGCTTTCCGCCCTACCCGAGTACTACAAAAAGTGATTGACGTCTGTATAATCCAGACCAAAAGCATCCGCCACCCCTTTATAGACAACCTCTCCTTCTATCACATTCAATCCCAATTTCAACTCCTTATTTTCAGCACACGCTTTTTTCCAACCTTTATTGGCAAGCTGTATAGCGTAAGGCAAAGTAGCATTAGTCAGTGCTAAGGTTGAAGTATAAGGAACCGCACCCGGCATATTTGCAACACAATAGTGAAGCACGTCATCTATAACATAAGTAGGGTCTTCATGTGTAGTAGGCTTACAAGTCTCTATACATCCTCCCTGATCCACAGCCACATCCACCAGCACTGTTCCCGGACGCATTTCTTTGAGCATATCTCTGGTAATCAAGTGAGGGGCTTTAGCCCCCGGAATCAATACTGCCCCGATAATCAAATCATGCGTACTGATCAGTTCTCTGATGTTATATTCATTGGACATGAAGGTATTCACATTGGCCGGCATCACATCATCCAAATATCTAAGCCTGGAGAGATTTACATCCATCATGGTCACATCGGCACCTAGCCCTGCAGCCATTTTTGCGGCGTTGGTTCCGACTACCCCTCCTCCAAGAATCATCACTTTTGCTGGCCTCACACCTGGTACTCCGCCAAGCAAAATACCCCGACCCCCACTTGGTTTCTCAAGATATTTGGCTCCTTCCTGAATCGACATTCTTCCAGCCACTTCAGACATTGGCACCAGCAGTGGCAATGATCTATCTGGTTTCTCTACAGTTTCGTAAGCCAAACAAACCGCTCCTGAAGCAAGCATAGCCTTGGTCAGTGGCTCGTAAGAAGCAAAGTGAAAATAGGTAAACACCAACTGATCCTTTTTAATCAGTTTATATTCAGGCTCAATCGGCTCTTTCACCTTTATGATCATTTCAGCGACTCCATAGGTTTCTTCAATCGACGGTAAAATAGTCGCTCCTGCAGCCTCATATTCCTCGTCTGTGAACCCACTTCCAAGCCCTGCTGTGGATTGGACATTCACCTGATGTCCATGCTTGGTCAGCTCCTGAACACCCGCTGGGGTAAGTGCTACTCGGTTCTCGTTATTCTTGATTTCCTTAGGTACTCCGATGATCATAGTTTCGTCGATTAGAAGGTTAACTTTTGACAAATATATACGTCCAAAGAGCTAAAAAAACAGCCCTTTCAAAATTCGATAGAAGCTAAAAATCATTTGTGAGGACACTGATGTTTTATTTGGAATAATGAAGGTTTGTCAAAATTTAATTTCACCTAAAAACGGCTCTATTGAGCTCAAAACCGTCATTATGCCAATCACGAAACCTTAAAGTCCTCTATTTTGGCTATATTAGCCATCCTGTTCTATACTCACTTAAGCCCCATCCATATATAATATGAGTACTACCAAAATCAAGAACCGAACTGATCTCAAAGCTCAGGAAATCCTTACAGATTACGCCTTGGCAATTGAAAGCCGTGAAATGAGTCTTATTGGGCGAAAAGAGGTTTTTATGGGAAAGGCCAAGTTTGGGATTTTCGGAGATGGTAAGGAAATGGCTCAAATAGCCATGGCACGGGCATTTAAAAATGGTGACTTTAGATCAGGGTACTATCGAGATCAAACCTTCATGATGGCGATAGGCCAGCTCACTGCTGAGCAGTTTTTCGCTCAGCTCTATGCTCATACGGATGTAGAACATGATCCTGCTTCTGCAGGGCGGATGATGAACGGGCATTTTGGCACCAGGTCTCTGGATGAGAATGGCGAGTGGAAAAATCTCACCAAAATGAAAAACTCAAGTTCAGACGTCTCCTGTACTGCAGCACAAATGCCCAGATTAGTGGGTCTGGCATACGCTTCCAAACTTTACAGGAACAATCCGGAACTGAAAGATTTCAAAAACTTCTCCATAAATGGAAACGAAGTAGCATTTGGAACAATAGGCAATGCATCCACCTCAGAAGGTCACTTTTTTGAATCCATTAATGCTGCTGGGGTGCTGCAGATTCCGATGCTAATGTCCGTTTGGGACGATGGGTATGGGATTTCGGTACCCAACAAATACCACACGACTAAAGAAAGTATTTCGGCTGCATTGGCCGGCTTCCAACGTGATAGCACCTCTACGGGTATAGAAATCTTTAACGTAAAAGGTTGGGACTACCCTTCACTACTGGAAACATATCAAAAAGCTTCCGCTCTTTGTCGAAAAGAACATGTACCATGTCTGGTTCATGTTGAAGAAATGACCCAGCCACAAGGTCACTCCACCTCAGGCTCTCATGAACGATACAAATCCAAGGAGAGACTCGATTGGGAAACAAAATACGATTGCATCACTAAAACCAGAGAGTGGATATTAGCTGATGAAATCATCTCAGAAGAGGACTTGGAAAAACTGGAAAAAGACGCTAAGCAAAAAGCTAAAAAAGCAAGAGAGTCCGCATGGAAGGCATATGTTAATAGTATCAAATCAGACCTATCTGAGTCGATCGACCTTCTAAGCAAAACTGCTTTGGTTCATGACAACAAACGAGAACTTACGGTCATCAAAAATGAACTTAAAAGCACGCTCAATCCAAACAAAGCAGATATCATGCGTGCCGTTCGTAGAAGTCTTCGTCTACTCAGAAACGAGAGCAGTACCGACAAGCAAAATTTAGTAGCTTGGCTCAAAACATCGCTTGAAAAATATCACGATGAGTATAGTTCTTCATTATTTAGCGAAAGTGATAATTCGCCCCTCAATGTTGAAGCAGTAAAGCCAATATACTCTGAAGATGCTAAGCAGGTTGATGGAAGAGAGGTGGTTCAAGCTTGCTTTGACGCCCTTTTCGAACGAGATGCGAGGGTCTTTGCCATCGGTGAAGATGTAGGTAAAATAGGCGATGTAAATCAAGGTTTTGCAGGCCTGCAAGAGAAATTCGGAGAAATCAGAATTACCGATACTGGAATCAGAGAAACCACAATCATCGGTCAGGGAATAGGGGCGGCTCTTCGTGGCTTAAAACCTATAACTGAAGTCCAATATTTAGATTATTTGATATACACAATCCAGACACTCTCTGATGACCTGGCTTGTCTGCATTATCGAATGAAAGGCGGCCAGGCGGCACCACTAATAGTTAGAACAAGGGGACATAGACTAGAAGGTGTCTGGCACAGCGGCTCACCCATGAGTATGATTCTGGGAACTCTAAGAGGAGTCCATCTTCTCGTCCCGCGAAACCTCACACAGGCCTCAGGTTTTTACAATACAATCATGAAGGGCAATGATCCTGCCTTGATTATTGAGCCTTTGAATGCGTATAGGCTAAAAGAAAAGATGCCCGAAAATATCGGGGAAATGTGTGTCCCGCTTGGCTGTCCAGAAATCTTAAGAGAGGGTGAGGATATTACACTTGTCACCTATGGTTCTATGTGCAAAATCGTAATGGAAGCAGCACAGCAATTGAGTGAGGTTGGTATTTCCTGTGAAGTGATAGACGTGCAGACACTTATGCCTTTTGATCGTACTCAAACGGTTGTCGATTCACTTAAGAAAACAAATCGCATTGCTTTCCTTGACGAGGACGTACCCGGAGGAGCCACTGCCTATATGATGCAAAATGTACTGGAAAGAGACGGAGGCTATACATATCTCGACTCCAAACCAATTACAATTACTTCAGAGGAACATAGGCCAGCATATGGCACTGATGGGGATTACTTCTCCAAACCAAATATTGAAGATGTTTTTGAGAAAGTATATAGTCTTTTCGTAGAAAGCAACCCTGGAGAATATAAGGCGCTATACTAAAACACCCTTAATCTATATCTGATAGCGTGTATTCCGGCGTTTGCACCACGTTACTTTTATTCAAATCACGATCGTAGATAAAGAACTCTATTTTGAACGTATCTAACTGCGCCAAAAACAACCCCACTCCATTTGACAGATAGGAATAGGTAATATTCCCAACAGTCGGTTTCCCAATCCTTTCTGGATCAAAAATGGGTATTCTGAGAACCTCTGGCACAACATCGCACTCATCCTGATTAAACTCCTGCGCTAAATCAGTTTCAATAAATTGACCGTTTCGTTTCTTCAGAAAAGTGATATCCATATTATTATAATATGGATTTCTTGTCACAAACAGGGTGTCTGACCACCCATCTCCATAGAGGTAATCATCACAACGCGGATCAAAGGCAGGTCGGTTGTCTACTTCACTGAACACTTCATCAATGAGCTCGCCGTTTGTCGTACCAAGCTTAAAAGGCGGCACAGCCAGAGAATCAGAAAGAGTTACTATATAATAACCCGCTGCTGTGATAGTATCCCCGTTTGTATCCGTAGTGAGCCGGCCACTATCATAATAAACTATGAAATAATATGGAAAAAATTCATCCCATACATCCAATTCACTTAACCCGATATTCCCATCTCCATCTTCAAAATCAAAGGTCAGCTTTAAGGAATCTGCCCGACCATCTCCACTTACAAACTCTAACCGCTTAAACTTTATTTTAGGAGTATTTGAATATTCGGGAGGGTCAAGACAGCCTATCAGAAGTGTCATTAACCCTAGAATTAACCATATTTGCTGCGAGAATTTCTTCATATCCTTAATACAAAAGTATCACTTCTTTCCCTTACCTGTAGGTATAACAATGATTGACCCTGAAAATTTCATAAAGAGCCTATTTTCGCTTCGTCAGGAGGATTTTCAAGAGGCAGCATTAGAGCTTTTTCACTTTCAATGGAGCACCAACGCCACCTACAGGCAATTTTGCGATCATCTTGGAAGGACACCAAAAAATGTTAAACGGTTGACAGACATACCATTTCTTCCAATAGAATTATTCAAGTCTCAGAAAGTGGTTTGCGGAAATTGGGAACCGGAAAAAATCTATCTGAGCAGCGGCACCACTCAAAAGAGCAGAAGTAAACATTTCATCAAAAACAACCAGCACTATCTTGATTTGGCCAGATACACGTTTGAAGAGCGGTTTGGCCCATTGAATGACCTGACTATTGTGGCCCTACTACCTTCCTATTTGGAGCAGGGAGACTCGTCGCTGATTGCCATGATAGATCACTTCATAAAACACGCCCGCCCGGGAAGTGGCTACTTTCTTAATCAAGAGCATGAAATAGCGTCTGTACTCAAAGATCCCCAAAATGGGACTGTTTGCCTTTTTGGGGTCACCTATGCGCTGCTAGACCTTGCAGAAACACTTGAAACCCAACTTCCAAACACTTTTATCATTGAAACGGGTGGAATGAAAGGCAGAAGACAGGAGATTACCAGAGAAGACCTGCATCAAATCCTCAATCAAAAATTAGCTCCTACACAAATCCACTCCGAATATGGAATGACTGAATTAACATCACAGGGGTACTCAAAGGGCACCAATTTTACTTTCCCCAATTGGGCACAGGCGCTAATAAGGGATATAAATGACCCGTTTACCTATGTCGAAAGTCCGAAAACTGGAGGTTTGAACATAATCGATTTGGGAAATGTTCATACATGTGCCTTTATAGAAACCCGTGATTTGGGTAAAATCACTGAAAAAGAGGATTTTATGGTTTTGGGGCGTTATGACAACTCTGATATCAGGGGCTGTAACCTGCTGGTAAACTAGCCACAAATTGATTTTTAACAGCGTTTTTTTTGTTTAGGTTGAAAACAAGTCATATTTTTGAATAAGGTATTAGATGAAAAATTGACTTTCATCATAAAAGCACCGCACATGAGACTAAAAATATTCATTATCGCCCTTACAATAGTTGGACTTTCTGCTTGCACTCAGAAAACATGTCCTACTTATGCTAAAACTGATGTGGACAACACAGAGTTGTCAGCAGATAAAGTTTAATCTCGAACTATTTAGAGTTCCACGTACTTATCTACATCCTTGGCAGAGATTGTGTTTTCAGACATAATAACTAGCCTCTCCACAATGTTCCTAAGCTCACGAATATTACCTGTCCACTTATATTGAGACAGTTTTTCTAGTGCCGAAGGATCAACTTGCTTCTTTGCAGTTCCGTATTCATTTGAAATCTGATCTAAAAAATGATCGATTAACAGTGGTATATCGGAGGCTCTATCGCGCAAAGCAGGAACCTGAATGATCATAACGCTAAGCCTGTGATACAGATCTTCTCTAAAGTTTCCCTCCTCAATTTCTTTTTTCAGGTCCTTGTTGGTTGCTGCCAACACACGCACATCAACTTTGATAGACTTATCACCTCCGACTCGAGTGATCTTATGCTCCTGGAGAGCTCTTAGCACTTTTGCTTGAGCAGAAAGACTCATGTCGCCAATCTCATCGAGAAAAAGTGTGCCGCCGCTAGCTTGTTCGAACTTGCCTATCCGCTGTTTATGAGCCGAAGTGAAGGATCCTTTTTCATGACCAAATAGCTCGCTCTCGATAAGCTCGGAAGGAATTGCAGCACAGTTTACTTCCACTAGCTCAGCCTTGCTGCGATTGCTCTTCTCGTGAAGCCATCGTGCAACCAGTTCCTTTCCAGTACCATTTTCACCATTGATCAAAACTCGAGCATCTGTTGGCGCCACTTTCTCTATAGTTTCTTTGATCTCTTGAATTTCAGGTGATTCCCCAACTATATCCCAAGCTTTGCTGACCTTTTTCTTCAACCTTTTTGTTTCAGTTTGCAAGCTTCCTTTGTCGAGGGCATTTCTTACAGTAAGGAGAAGCCTGTTTAGATCTGGGGGCTTTTGGATAAAGTCGAATGCCCCTTTTTTAGTGGCGTCCACAGCTGTCTCGATAGTGCCATGAGCAGAAATCATGATAAATTGAGACTCAAAACCACTCTCGAAAGCTTTTTCGAGCAGTTCAATCCCATCCATTTTTGGCATTTGGATATCGCAGAGCACTACATCTATTTTCTCTTTTTCTAAAACAGCCAGGCCTGCCAGACCGTCAGCTGCTTCAGATATTTGATACTTCTCGTATTCCAAAATTTCCTTTAGAGTATCTCTGATACTCTTCTCGTCATCTACGATTAGAATGTGCGCCATGATAAAAGTAAAGTTAAAAATGCAAGCCGATAAGCCGGGTTCTGTTCTCACCACAGTGAGTCTCATCATTTATCTGGGACATTCATCACTGATTGCCTCAATCAACCTACCCATTCTGCAATGCGAGCGAGTAGCCCTATACAGAACCTATTTGGTTTTTCAGCACGTAAGGTTTACCTGGACGCCAAATATCACTACCTGACCGGTGGGCTCTTACCCCACCTTTTCACCCTTACCCCAAATAAATGGGGCGGTATATTTCTG
Organism: Cyclobacteriaceae bacterium; assembly: GCA_039970095.1. Classification (GTDB taxonomy): domain Bacteria; phylum Bacteroidota; class Bacteroidia; order Cytophagales; family Cyclobacteriaceae; genus JAMZMI01. The sequence goes on along the minus strand of JBDVMP010000062.1, from coordinate 55,147 downwards.
TGGCACTTTCTCTTTTCCGACATGCGAAAAAGCTTCCCGTTAAGAAGTACGCTACTCTATGCTGCCCGGACTTTCCTCCACGCTTAAGCATGGCGATGAGCGGCTTGCAAAGTAAAATTATGAATTTAAAAGTTATCCCGACCAGTAATTTTGAATTCCCAGTCATCTGCAGTACTCGCAACCTCTAGCACCATCTCTTTCATGATAGACTCATCGGCGCTCTCGAAAAAGAAAGAGGCCTCTGCTTTTAAGATGTCGTCTTCTATGATAAATCGCGTATGCACGAATTCTGTACTGGCAGACAATACCGAAGGATAATCAATAGATTCTGAAGTATAAGCAATCTTCGAGCTTATCTTCACAACCTGCTTATTGAACTTTGGGTGATCAATAATTTTCGCGATTACCGTTTGAAATCTTTCATCCTTCAAAGGGACAATAAATACAGAGTGATTAGAATCATATTCTGTATGCTGCGCACCTAAATCCTGGGCTAGTTTTTGACTGAATTGTGAGAAGTTCATTTTTTAAAGTTATTCAGGAAAAATACTAAAAAAAAATTAGCTGACAGCCTCTTTATAGGTATTTATAGCCCGCACACGAGCTACTTTATGATCAACAATCGGCGATGAGTAATCTGAACTTTCAAATTCCGGAACCCACTTCTTTATATAGGCCATATCAGGGTCGAATTTTTCCTGTTGGCTGTATGGGTTGAAAACCCGAAAATATAGCTGAGCGTCAGTGCCGGTTCCGGCTGCCCACTGCCATCCTCCATTATTGCTGGCCAGATCATAATCCAGTAATTTGGAAGCAAAATATACCTCCCCCCATCTCCAATCTATCAGTAGATGTTTTGTCAAAAAACTGGCTGTAACCATACGCACTCTGTTATGCATATAGCCTGTGGCATTCAGCTCCCTCATGCCTGCATCTACAATTGGATATCCCGTCATTCCATCACACCACTTTTGGAATTGGTTCTCATCGTTGATCCAGGGTATATTGTCATATTTAGGTTTAAACGCCCTATCCACCACATGGGGGAAATGAGCAAGTATCATAGAATAGAACTCTCTCCAAATCAACTCATTCAACCAAACCTCGGAGTGTTTTTGAGCAAATCGAACCGCTGCACGAATACTCAGTGTGCCAAATCGCAAATGAACACCTACACGACTCGTTCCATCGATAGCCGGAAAATCGCGCCGCTGCTCATAATTTTCCACCAAAGTGGTTCTTAGAACATTTGGAGGAACATCAATACCAGATCTTCGAAAACCCATATCTGATAATGAAGGTAAGTCGTTTGAAAGTGCTAGCGTATTTTTTAACACCTCAAGGGACTCACATGGTTTCACAGAAGCTGTTGTGAGCTTACTAAGCCACCTTTTCTTGTATGGAGTAAATACTTTGTACGGCTGACCTTGATCATTTAGAATCTCGCCTCTCTCAAAAACAACATGGTCTTTAAATGTATAAAATCCGACATTGCACTTTTCCAAGAGTTTAGCCACACTGGCGTCACGCTGCTCAGCGTACGGTTCATAGTCTCTGTTGGTATAGACCCCTTGAACCTCATATTCTTTGATTAGTTGATCAAAGGCGTTTTCGGGTGTATCATAAAAAACTTTTATGCTTCCACCATAAGTTTTGAGATCCTGGCAAAGTTGTGATATTTGATCATGAATAAAAGTAACTCTGGCGTCACTTTTATCATCCAGATCGTCGAGGATGTTTTTGTCAAATATGAATATGGGAAGAACTGGTATCGAATCCCTTAGAGCATAAAACAGACCAGCGTTATCTTCTAACCTGAGGTCTCTTCTAAACCAGAACACATTTACTTTTGGCATGGAAGGTTAACCACCCTATCAGGTAAATGTTTATTGAGAAAAGTATAATTTTTAATCTAATTTCTCCCCTTCAGATTCACGCCTCTTTTGGGCCTTTTCGAACGCTTTAGGAAGAAGATTCCTCAAATCATCAAATGATTTGACCAACTGAATACTGACTCCCGTTTCCTGCTGATATGTACCCGCTACCTGATCTGACTGACGGAATGCTCGCGCCCTAAGCCTTCCGTCGGAAGTGAGAGAGTACCTAACTGTCCAGTCTCCCACAAACGTATTGCCATCATCAGTATTTGTTGAGGTTTGATTAAACCCTCCTCCCCCAGACACACGCAACCTTCCATCCAAAAAGGTATATGACAATCTGAGTTGCAAGGTATTGAGCGCTTCTGTAGAAGACATATCCGCCAGATCTAAATCAACTTCCAGGTTTTCATTGAATTGACTCGCATAGTATGACAACTGGTTGGTTAGGAATTCACTTATACTGGTAACACTACCACCACTTAGGCTCAAAGAATTGCCTATAGGGGAAAATTTGCGCAGCATCAAAAGGCTGAAAACCTGACGCTTCAGTTCCTGTTCGTCATCATTGATTTGTTTCAACTGAGCCAGTGCGTCTGTTTCCGGAACCCCTTGAGAGTCATCTATTGAAATTTCAAAATCTATATTCGGCGATAGCATTTCACCTTGAAGTATTAAGGCTACCAAAACAGGTACTCTGGAAGAACCGGAATCATTGGAAGAACTGGTTTCGGTAGTACTCTCTGGATTCAGTCCCGATATATCTGCATATTGCCGGTATATTGCCCTTAAGTTCAACACTCCTTTATAAGGATCTCCGTACCATGATATGGTGCCGCCGGGTTGAATGCTGAATTCTTTGCTAATGAGCGTCTTGCCACCAATGCTTGAGGTAAAATTATAAGCACCGTCAGTGATACTTACATCGCCAAACATCTCAAACTCTCCGCTGGTATCTAGAACCAGATTCAGGTTGCCATTGGCCGAACCGCGAATGATATCACCAGCTCTAAGGTCGAATATCAACTCAACATAAGCATCTGATGTGACTTCCATAGCTAAATCCAACTTAACGCCAGTGATGGAGTTTTGAATCACCTCATCAAGATCAAAAACTCTTGTGGTATCTGAAAAATCAACAAATGTGATATACTCCTTTTGTTCTACATTGCTTCCGTCCTCAAGAGGTATGTAGATTTTTGTTCCTTTTTCTGAGCGCACGTCTGCATCGATTAGCAAGTCACTCGTCGTACCTCCAATTTTAACAGAGCCAGAGGCATAGGCTGTTCCGTAGTACAATTCCCCAGGCCTGCTGGTAGTGTTTAAGAATAGAAACTTGTTTGTCGATAGTGTAATATCAGGCCTGATATCCTTGAATCCGGAGTGAAACAAATTCCCATTTAATGATGCAACATTATAATCTCTGTCTCTAAGGCTTATGTCAGAAAAATTAATCGCTTCATTGTTAAAGTTGACGGCCCCATCAAAAAGGTATGTTACCCCCAAATAATCATAGGTGAATCGACCATCTGTGATATTTGTTGTTCCATCAAGCATTGGCAGCAACCTTGTTCCTGTTACTTTGACTTTTCCGCTGGCCAATCCTTCAAGTCCTGATACTGTACCTTCAAAAATCGGTGCAAATAACTTCAAGTTGGCTTGCTCAAACGTGACTTCAATATCAAGCTCATCTTTATCGGCTTCCGGGTAAAAAAAACCTTCAAGATCAATGGTATTGATCCCCGACCTAACAATTTCCATATCTAATCCCACCCTTTTTTTATTTGCATCCCACTCGCTCGAGCCACTCATATTGCCCACCAGGTAATTATCTACTACAAGCTGATCCACCTGTATGTCACTTATGAAATAGAAATTATCATCACCCACATTCTTCTTCAGATTGAACTTGCCATCAAGAACGCCTTGCGTTTTTACTGGAATAACCGTATTTAGGTTTTGTAAATGAAACCTATCGAACTCAACCTCAAGTTTGCTTTCTGCAGTGTCTGCATATATTCCATTTATTAGTATTTTCTGATTCTGCTGATTGAAATCAAGCTGACTAACGCGAATTGTATTTCCCTTGAAGACAATTTCGTTCTCGGGATTGAAGTACCACCTATCTCCTAAAACTGTAACGTTTGAGGGCAAGAATTTAAAAATCAGTTCATCTTCAAAAAAGTCCAATACGGCATTTATCGAGGCATGAGAATTGGTTTCCGGCTGCCCAACATTCGAATAGATTGTCAACTCATTGTCTTGCCAAACAGCTTCCAGGTTAAGGTTGGACGTAGATGGCACTTGTCCCCAGTGCTGCCTTTCGGATGCCAAATTAGCAACTGCCATAATCCCAAGAGAATCTAAATCCTTGATCACATTAACATCAAAACTATTTCCTCTAAATCCCATCCCCATGTAGTTAACCGAATCGATATCGGTATAAATTGTAAGCATCGCATTTTTACGCTGATAATATGTTCCTTCTACCTTACCATTTTCTGACAAATAAATATCCTGATTAAAAAAGCTTAGGTATGGAGATAAGTCTCCGTACCTCACCTCAAAATCTAACTGATATCTGGAGAACTGATTCTTTCCAAACTCAACGCTATCAGCCTCTTCAGTGAGTTCAAAATATCGACTTATCTCATCTGAGATCAAACGTACATCGCTAATAAGTTGGGTGTAGTAAAAGTTACCTTCAACTTCACCTGATATATCCGGCAGAGCGAACTTGATAACCCTTCCTGAACCATCATTTTCTGTTGAAAAACTGATTGAGTCAACGTCGAGCTTTCGTCCCAAGTAATTCACACTCATATCCCTTATGGAAGCTTGAGACGTCAGGCTGTCTATGTTCAACCCTAGTAAATCGAAATTCACTTTAGACTGTAGAGTCAATTCCTTACTGATCAACCCCAGTTTTTTAAAATCAATTCGCTCTATATCAGCCCTGACATTGAGTTTTTCAGGAGTATGTGCAAAATTCAAACTCCCAGTTGCGCTAAGTCTTGCATTTGGATCCCGGACAGTAAGCGACCCATCGAAATAACGGGATGCAAACTTGCCTTTTGCGGTGATTTCCTTGTAGTTGTAGCCATATATACCCGTATTGGTGAGTTTGGCTTCAGTATAAAAATCTGCATTTTCTATGGTCAACCCTTTTCCTTTTATGAAACCATCAAAATTCACTTTCTGCACCAGCTCGCGCTCATTGAGAAATGCACCGGCATTGAAATTGGTGATTTTTAGTTTTCCCGAATAACTGGCATTCTCCCATCCCGATTTGAGTTTTAAATTCAAATCAGACACCAGCCGTCCTTTTCTGGTGGAAACATTGGCCTTTGCCACAAAATCAGAAAGAAACCCCGAAAATTGGCCATCAAAACTAACCTGACCAAGTTCTCGGATACTTTCAGGTACCTGATTAAGTACCTGATCCAAATCGCTCGACCGTACTCGTCCAGAGTTTACATCCAAGATGATAAAAGTTTCGTCAATGTTCGGCAAACCGAGAAAATCCACACTGCCTTTTAAATAGGTATTGTCTGTTAGTTCAAGTGTCAAATTTTTCACTGACAAGTCTCCAACCATACCTTTAACATGCCCGCTAATGGACACAGGAACTAGCGAAGAGTCGAGTGATGCGAAATACCTGAGATCATCTGGATGTATGTAGCTTTCGCTCAAATTCAGCTCCATGGCAACACTATCGACGAAATAAGAGAAATCATTCAGTCCTGTAAAATCAAATCGGGCATATTCACGGATATTTGATTGTGCCAATTTCAGATCCAAATCATCCAAAACAATTCTCCTGTTTGATAACTCGAAATTGGTAGCAAGAGATTTAACATCAAAACCGGAATTTTGGTCTGTCCCCAAGAAGGAATTGATATTGAGCGTGATGGTATCAGCCTGCATCCTAAAATCACTCATTATCGCTTCCGGAATATCAAACTTGAAATGAGCGAAATCAAACCGAGAAGCCTCAAGGCTATCGGACAATTCATTATTAAACGAAAAACTCAGATCACTCAAATAGATGTGATCAAGTAAAATCACTCCACTTTCAGCGCGTTTATCTATGGGCTTTTTTGGTGGCAACACACCTCTAATGCTTTGAACATATTCAATGAGATTAATACTACGTGGGTCATCATATTTAGCTAAATTAAATTCCCCTTGACCTAGCTCGATTTGATCCAAACTAAGCGTATTTCCCTTGATCAAATTCAGGAGATCATAATCAACCCTAAGAATTTCCGCCTGTAGCAGTATGTTCTCCTTGTAGTCTAGCACCTTCAATCCGTGTATTTCTACATGATCAAACCACTTTATTTGAATGTGATCAATATCCGTTTGCTGCTCGGTTGCTTCATTGACCCAAGCCAGCACCTTATCCTTAGCGGAGTTTTGAAACCACGCCGTTTGCGCCAGCATGATGGCCACAACCAAAGAAAGTAAAACCGTGAGGATTGTCCACAAGATCACTTTTCTCAGGACTGTAAGTATATTTCCTATGATTAACTTGCCGTTCAAATTAATTTACTTCGGAAAAAATGAGTGAAATAATACTGGGTATTGAGTCATCGTGTGATGAGACTGCTGCTGCTATCTGCAAAGATGGAGAAATAATCAGTAATAATATCGCCACACAATCCATTCATGAAAAATTTGGCGGTGTGGTTCCAGAACTGGCCTCCAGAGCACACCAGAAAAACATCATTCCTACTCTTAACGCATGTTTAGCTGAAACCAATACCTCAGTATCAGACATTTCAGCTATTGCATATACGCAGGGCCCTGGTCTGCTTGGAGCTCTTCTGGTTGGCAGTTCTTTCGCAAAAGGCATAGCAGCATCTCTAGATATACCATTAATACCCATCAATCATATGCGAGCACATGTTTTGGCCCACTTCATAGAAGACCCAAAACCGAAGTTCCCTTTTCTTTGTTTGACTGTAAGTGGTGGTCACACTCAAATCGTTGAAGTGTCTAGCTATCATGAAATGAAAGTAATAGGAACAACCATAGACGATGCAGTTGGCGAAGCTTTTGATAAATGTGGGAAAATCATGGAGCTGGGCTACCCGGGAGGCCCTAAAGTGGACAAACTAGCCAGTGAAGGGAATGAAGACAAATTCAGCTTCCCACACAGTAACATCCCTGATTTGAATTACTCCTTTTCAGGAATTAAAACAGCCTTTCTTTATTTTCTTCGGGATGAAAATAAGAAGAATCCAAATTTCCTTACAGACAACATGAACGATCTGGCGGCTAGTCTTCAAAAAACCTTAATAGATATGCTTTTCGCAAAACTCATAAAGGCAGCTAAGAATACTGGCATTAAACACGTTGCTATAGCTGGAGGAGTATCAGCCAACTCAGGAATCAGGAAGAGGTTGAATGAAGAGGCTGTGAAACGTAATTGGAAGGTATATATTCCGAAATTTGAATACTGCACAGATAATGCAGCCATGGTTGCCATGACGGGCTATTTGAAATTTAAAGATGCCATATTCGGAGATCTGAGAGATAGTCCCATACCCAGAATGTCAATTTGAGCAGCATTTTCAACTAGTATCAATCGTTCTTAGTAAATTTAGAGTATGAGTCAAGATAAGTCCAGATTTTCCAGCAACATTCAAATCAAAAACCGTAAGGCATCTTACGAGTTTAGCTTTCTGGAAAAAATTGAAGCCGGTATGGTTTTGAAAGGCTCAGAAATCAAATCTATACGTGAAGGCAAGGCATCTGTCACGGAAGCATATTGTTTCATCAGCAAAGGTGAGCTTTTTATCAAAGGGATGAATATTTCTCCTTATAAGGAAAGCTCTTTTAATGCTCACGAGCCAACGAGAGATCGAAAACTACTGATCAAAAAGAAAGAGATCGAAAAGCTAAGAGCAAAAACAGAAGAAAAGGGACTTACAATAGTTCCTGTTCGGGTCTATATCAACTCGCGAGGAATGGCCAAACTTGAAATCGCGCTGGCTCAGGGTAAAAAACTCTTCGACAAGCGCGACAGCATCAAGAAAAAAGATCAGGACAGGGAACTCAAACGAATCAAGTTGATATGAGTACGGTGTTGGTTCTTAATCAGGATTTTTCACCAATCTCTATCTGTTCGACTGAACGGGCATTTTTGCTGATATACCTGAATAAGGCCGACCTACTATGTGAAGATCTGAAGTTGAAACTTCGCACCATCAAGAGCTCCTTTCCCAGACCCACAGTGATCAAAATCAAGAACTACGTACATGTTCCTTACAAAGGCGTAATTCTTACCCGACAAAATATTTTTAAAAGAGATAATCACCTATGCCAATATTGTGGTTCGGGAAGTGATCTTACTCTAGACCACTTGAATCCTAGATCAAAAGGCGGAAAATCAACCTGGAGCAACCTTGTAACCGCCTGCAAAAGCTGCAATACTCGCAAAGGCAACCAATCACCAGAAGAAGTGGGGTTGACACTAAGAAGTAAGCCATTCAGACCTTCTTACATGGCTTTTATTAAAACCACAACTAAACACTTAAGAGAAGATTGGAAGCCTTATCTAGAAAGGAAAGCGAGTGCGTGAGCAAGCTATAAAATCGGAATTCTCGACGAAAGAATTTCTAGTCTCCCGTGTTTACATATATGATATGGCAACATCATGAACAAACTGGAAGAAACCTGAGGCATCAACCAATTCAAGCGTTTGACACACGCCACATCTTAGTTAGGAACATAAGAAAAATATTTAAGGCGTTATCTACCTCTATCACAAATGCTCTAAATCAATCACAGAAGCAGCAAAGTGTGCATGGGTCTGTGACTAATCCGCCGAAAACGCTGTGCCAATTAGCCGTAGTAAATCACTAGCGACGCTAGCATCTGAAATTTGTATGATTCTCAAATATTGAAAAACATCTTAAAAATAGCGAACACAAAAATAGAGTCAGGCTGCTATTTTGTTCATAATTTAGTGAAGGGCAAACTACATTTTCCTCTTAAAAGTATGTTCATATTAAAGCTACCTGGCAATGGGAATTACGAGTTTGTGAATATCAAAACGATAAATTCGAAGTAATGAAAAAAACACTGACAATTATTACGATAGCACTTCTTACGCAGTGCACACAACCGGAAAGTGAACAGAAAGCGGAAACACTAGAACAAAAGAAAGAACAGCTTTCGGAGGAATTTCAGCAAATGCAGGAAAAAATTGAAGCAAAAATAGCCGAGCTAAAACGCGAAGGGAAAAATACAGCTGATGAGCCGAAAAGGGAAATAGAGCAAGCTATAAAAGATCTAAAGCGGTCAAAAGAGAAGATTCTGAGGTCCGCTGAAAAACTCACCAACTCCACTGAAGGTGATTTAGATGACCTAAAGAAGGAAACCGAAAGGGTTTTTGATGATCTATCCAAAGAATTTGAGAAAGCCAGCAAGCAATTCAATAAATGGCTTGAAGAAAAGCAAAAAGAAGACAAATAAAAAAAGCCATTCCTGAATCAGGAATGGCTTTTGAATATCTAAAAAGCAGGTTTTATAAATCCGCTGTTTTAATTGAACTGTAAAGAACCCTTCGGGCATTAGCCTCTCGTAGTTCCTGCTGAACATCTGAAACGATACCAAACTTCACATCCACATCCACTTTCATCGACATTGTGATTTGGTCTCTTTCAACTTCCGACAACTTGTCTTTTTCCTGATTCACAAATTGGATAATATCATCCACGTCTACAAAAACATCATTTGTCTGAATCTTAGGCTCATTACCATAAAGACTAGTATTCTTAGGCTCACCCAAATAGATATAGCTAACCAAAGACTTTCTTTCGATTTTAGTAAGCTGAGATGCTTTCGGAAGTTGCTGCTTCACCATGATATCTGTTTCTCTCATCACAGTTGTCACCATAAAGAAGAACAACAACATAAAAATAATGTCAGGCAATGCAGCAGTTGGTATATCCTGCGACGCACTCGTATTCTTTTTAAATTTTGACATATTCTTACTTAATTAATCAGGTTCCGCAATAGAAATAGCACGGGGTATCCCTTGCCTTCCTTTATTATACATATCCTTTTGGATGTCATCATCTCTATCAAGAGACAGCCACTCATCTACAGTGATACCAACCCTCTCCGCGTAAACTTCATTGTAAGCTGAGTTAATCGCATCCAAAACCTGGATATACAAATCATAACTTGTTCCTCTATTCGCTTTGAACGAAACAACGCACTCTGTAGGGTCATCCGATGAATCGGCTCTCTTCCCTGTGGCGTTAATTTTCGCCTTCATGCTTGAAGGCAAACTGCTATACAATGCGATTCCTTCCTCAGTAGGTTTTCCGAAGTTTAGAATAAAACTCTTAACATCGTCCTTCAGATTCGAAATCGGAGCAGTGTATGGCTCGTCTTCCACAAGTAGGTTATCCTGAGAGTTGGCCAATATCTTGAAGATGTTTCTATCATTCTTCGTGATATCCGGTGGCGGCTCATTAGGGTCAACCTTAGGAGGTAATAGCAACATAATCCCCTTGTCATTCGCAATGGTAGTGGTTACCAAAAAGAAGATAAGGAGCAAGAAAGCTATATCCGCCATTGACCCTGAGCTTACCTCAGGCGTATCTCTTTTTTTACCTCTAGGCATTACTTTAAAGCTTTAGAAATTTCTGTAAACACAATTCCTGCTACAGCAAGAATTAAGAAAATATACATTGAAATAATTCCAGCTCCTACCACTTTAGCTACACCTTCGGAAGCTGTGTCTGATTCTCCGCTGGCCATTGTATAACCAATAAGAAATACAACTAAAACAACACCCAAACCTATCCCTGACTTAACCAGAGATTTAGGGTCTCCCAATGATTGTATAACCGGAATCAGAATCGCTGCTACGGCACATAATGCCACTAGCACGTAACTCGCAAATAATCCTATATCTATAATATCCATAGTGCTATCCGGTTAAAGATTATTTAGAAAGATTATGCTTCACCAAAATATCAACTACTGATATTGAAGCATCTTCCATACTGTTTACCAAAGAGTCAATCTTGGAGATTAGGTAGTTGTAGAATACTTGAAGTATTACGGCCACAATCAAACCACCAACAGTTGTCAATAGGGCAACTTTGATACCATCAGCAACTAGCGAAGGAGAAACGTCTCCAGCAGCTGCAATTGCTTCGAATGCGTCGATCATACCAATTACAGTTCCCATGAAACCTAGCATTGGAGCAAGAGAGATGAAAAGTGATATCCAAACCATACCTCTTTCAAGTTTTCCCATTTCAACAGAACCGTAAGCAATGATTGATTTTTCAACCATTTCGATACCTTCTGACATCCTCATCATACCTTGAACGAAGATAGATGCAACAGGGCCTCTTGTGTTTCTGCAAACCTCTTTAGCAGCCTCAACACCTCCACTAGCAAGTGCACTTTCTACATTGGCCAATAATTTTTTAACGTTTGTTGTTGCCAGATTAAGGTGAATGATTCTTTCGATAGCCACGGCTAATCCAAGAATCAAACATATCAAGACGATACCCATAAATGTAGCCCCGCCATCGATAAACAATCTTTTCACATTTTGGTGAAAGCCAATCTCACCTTCTTCTTCTACTACAGGCTCGGCTGCAGGTGCGGCTTCTTCAACCACGGTTTCTGTTTCAGCAACTGCTGTTGAGTCGTCTGAAACCATAGATGAATCTGCTGCCATTTCCGCATCATCCTGAGCGTATGTATTCACTGAAGAGAAAGTGAAAACACCTGCTATCATCAAAAGAGTAAATAACTTTTTCATAATCTGTTTTTGGTAGTCTTCGGTTAAGTTTTATTTATGTCCGTAAATATATATTAATTCAAGTTAACAGCGGAGAGAGAGGGATTCGAACCCTCGATACCCCGTGAAGAGTATACACACTTTCCAGGCGTGCGCCTTCAACCACTCGGCCACCTCTCCTAATATCCCCTCACGTTTTGAGCAGGGCAACAAATAAATCACAAAAATTAAGCTTATCCAAATTTAAAATAGTCATTCGGGGCTTTTCTGTATATCCATTTCACCGTTCATGGGAATCTCCAATTTTTTCCTCACATTCTCTATGTTTTGTTCATTGCCTAGTAAAAACATAAGTTTGGTAATGGCGGCTTCTGTGGTAATGTCTCCCCCACTTACTACTCCTATCTCTTTTAGCTTTTTACTGGTCTCGTACCTTCCCTGAATCACCTCGCCTCCACTGCACTGACTCACATTAAAAACGATGATTCCATCTTTAATTGCCTTTTCTATTATTTTCAGGAACCATTTGTTGTTCATTGTATTGCCAGACCCATAAGATTCAAGCACTACGCCCTTGATGCTTTTTATGGAAAAAATTGACCTTATTACTGTTTCACTGATGCCTGGAAACATTTTCAGAATGACTACATTTTCATCAAACTTGTTGCGAATTTTAAGTTTGGCTTTAGCTTCATACGGCTTCAGATAACTACTTCTAAACTCTATATCAATCCCCGATTCGGCCAGGTATGGATAATTTTTAGATTGAAAAGCAGCAAATGTGCTACTTCTGATTTTCTGAGCCCGGTTACCTCGTAGCAAGAAGTAGTTAAAATAAATGCATACCTCACTGATAATAGGTTTTCCATTTTCTCTTTTTGCAGCTATTTCAATAGCTGTCATGAGGTTTTCTCTTGCGTCTGAACGTATTGAGCCGATTGGTATTTGTGCACCGGTCAGGATCACAGGCTTGTTAAGCCCTTCTAGCATAAAACTTAAAGCCGAAGCTGAGTATGCCATGGTGTCTGTACCGTGCAAAACAACGAACCCATCATACTGAGAATAGTTCTCATAAATGATGTAAGCCATATCCATCCAGTCGCTGGAATTGATATTAGAAGAGTCAAGTGGCTCAGGAAAAGAAATTACTGTAAGCTTTAATTCAAGCCCCCTCAACTCGGGGATCTTATCTATGACACGACCAAAATTGAATGGCGTCAGAGACCCATCGTCATCCATGATCATACCAAATGTACCGCCTGTGTAAATTATCAGAATGGACTCTTCGGGATCCACCTTGGCTGTAGTTCTGATATTTACAATTTTATAATTTTTCATTTGGAAAAAAGGGCCAACGAGTTTTGCGTTGTAATTTCGGCAATTTCCTCAACATCCTGCTCAAGAATGTTTGCGATTTTAAGAGCTACATTTTCAACATATGCCGGCTCATTGCGCTTTCCGCGGTAAGGAACAGGCGCTAAATATGGGCTGTCCGTTTCTAGCAAAACCTGACTTAGGTCAATCTCTTTTATAACAGGTTCCATTCCTCCATTTTTGAAAGTAGTTACACCTCCTAGTCCAAGGTAAAAGCCCATTTCAACGATCTGTTTTGCTTGCTCAATAGTGCCGGTGAAACAATGAAAAACTCCGGTCAGGTTTAGGTCGGCAAAAGGCCGAACCAACTCAATAGTCTGATCTATAGATTCTCTACAATGAATTGCTACAGGCAAGTCATGCTTGACTGCAAGCTCACATTGAATATTAAACGCTTCCTTCTGTTCTTCAAACAATGTTTTATCCCAATATAGATCAGTGCCGATCTCACCCACTGCGCAAAAGCCTCCTCTATCCAGCCACTCTTCCACCTCGTAAAGATCTTTCTCAAATCCTTTTTTGACAGAGCACGGGTGCAAACCCATCATTGGGATGCAATAACCGGGATACTTGTCAGCCACACTCATCATTCTATCAATACTCTCATGGTCAACATTGGGCATGTATATTTTCTCAATACCTGCTTCTTTAGACCTCTCAATCACCTCGGATAGGTCTTTATCAAACTCTTCGGAATATATATGTGCGTGCGAATCAATTAATCTCATTCTGGTATTGTTTTGAATTCAAACCCCTGAGCCGCAAAGTAACTCAAGGTTTCAGGTAAAAGTTTCTTGAGATTGGAAAATGCTTTTTGAGAATCATGAAAAACGATGATCGCTCCTGACGTGAGTTTCTTTATTCCCGAGAGAGATTTTTCAATATTCAGATTGGAATCAAAGTCCCCCGTGAGATAGGACCACATGACAATTCTTTTATCTCTGCTCAGGGTTTTTACCTGGGCAGGCCTGATCCTGCCGTATGGAGGTCTGAAAAATGGCGATGAGATTTTCAAATTCGCCAACTCCTGATCGCAGAGTTCCACTTCCGAAACATATTCGTGTGATTTGACTTTCCATCCACTGACATGATGCTGGGTGTGATTACCTACTTGATGTCCGGCTGTTATCAATTTTTGAGCAAGCTCCGGGTGTTGTTGAACATTTTGTCCAATGAGAAAAAAGGTTGCCCTGGCGTTGAACTGGTCAAGCTGATCAAGAACGTAATCGGTAACTATGGCTGTTGGTCCATCGTCAAATGTGAGGTAAATCGTTTTTTGTGATGTCTTTACTTCCCATAAGCATTCTGAAAAAAGCCTCTTATGTATTGCAAAAGGTCGAAATGGGAACATATCAATTGTTGACGAGACAGGAGAGCATGGTGATATCATCGCGGTAAGGCTCGTTTTTCCTAAACTCATCTACAGCCTTCAGTATCTTATTGTGAAACTTTGGTAGTTCAGAGGGCATCTTTGTTCCAATCAGATCGCAAACTCTCTTTTCTCCAAATTGCTCATCCGTATCATCAAAAGTTTCGGTCAACCCATCAGTATATCCGAAGAAAAGGAAGTTGGAAAGATTCTCAATTCTCACGGTTTCCAAAAAAGGCAGTGGGTCAAACATACCCAGCACTGTGGTTCCGTCATTGAGTTCTTGAATTTTTCCTTCGGACAAGAGGTACTGCGGGTTATGGCCACAGTTGATATAATCGAAAGCCCGGGAACTGAAATCATAAATACCCAGAAAAAAAGTAATGAAGTTTTCTCCATTGCTACTGGTGTAGAGCGTGTGATTTAGCTCCGTCACTATTTCTTTTGGGTCTTGTGTTTTTCTCACCAAAGTCCTCAATGAGGCCTGAAAGTTGGACATGAGCAATGCCGCCGGAACACCTTTACCGGAAACATCAGCCACGCAAACCAGGAAACGATCGTTATCTATGGCTAAATAATCATAATAGTCGCCACCTACGTCGTGATGAGGTAGGTAAACAGCTTCTATTTTGAGTTTCTTAGTTTGAGGGAGTGCTTTTGGAAACAGGAAGTTTTGAACCTTTTTAGCAATTTCGAGCTCCTTCCTATAAGCCTCCTGTTCCAATTGTCTTCTCGCGAGTTTCTTATTTTCGACGGCCACCATGATGATATTGGTGAGCGCTTGAAGAAAGGTGCTACTGTCACTCCCTGTTTCTTCTAGTACGCCTCCAAGAAAAACTACAGCCAGCAATTTATCCTTGTGATAAACTGGTATGACTTTGTCGAAATCTTTATAATCTCCATCTGTATAACTGAGAAGCTGAGGTTTTTTAAGATCCCGATAGCCGCTTTCCAACACCGCATTTTCGCCCTGAAACTGCACACCAAATGACGCCTTGCAGGCCCAATTATCATCGGCTACAAACAGCGCCATCCGTTTCACCTTCAGATCACCCAAAAGCGTGAACTTATAAATCCTGAAAAGATCCGTCTCAGGCAGGTTGTTATTGATAGCCTGAGTGACTTCCAGTAGAGCATTGAGCTCCAGGTCTTTTATGTCTAGTGTTCCTGACATCTATGAATTATGAGCCAAAAGCCCCTTTTTCGTTGCTAAGAAATAAGAATTCAGGAATTGATCATGTTTCAGAGTAGTGGTACCCCATTCCTCATCTACGTCCTTCAAAAATTTGATGTACCCTTTTTCATTAAGAGCTATCAAAATAGGAATTAACTCGCTAGCCTGATACTCCGAGAGCTCGACCAAATCACCAAACGACTGCACAAAATACAGCTCGTCCAGAACGTTAAATTCATCGTCTGTCATCAATACTTCCTCCCTTTCCATGAATATGACCCAAAAATAGACGCTATACCCAACAATGCCACAAACAAGGGGTAAATAATCTGGAGGGTGAGGCCAAGACCAACGACCGTCGAAAACGAGAAACGAAAGAATCTGGCAATCGAAAACTGATAAATAGTTACACTGAGGAATCTAACGACCAGAATACCGACAAAAACCCTAAGATCAACAAAACTGGCCAACGCCAACGCTAAAAAAATGATGTAAGTGAGATAATCTGTGAAAACATAAACTGTAGAAAACCTTGCGAACCAGTTCTTGTGAAATTGCCACTTACTTGTCCAGCGAACGCGTTGATTGAATAATTCGGAAACGGTTTCTTTTGCAGGTGTTGCCACAATGGCTTCTCTGCTTTTTAGGAAAATGATTTGCCCTGGCCTGCCGGCATTGATCTTTTGAAGTAAAAACTCATCATCTCCGGATGGAATTCCTTCATTTCCTTCATACCCGTTTACTTCCTCAAAGACCTTCTTCCTGTAGGACATATTGGCCCCATTGCATGTGGATGGATTGCCCGATGAAATAGCTGCAGCACCAAAACCAATAAGAGATGCGAACTCTAGTTTTTGAAATTTGCCGATCAAATTACTATCCAGCATGCGCACGGGTCCGGCAATCATCGAGATCTTTTCAGAATGATAGCGCGCTGCAAACGCCCCAATCCAGTTGGGGCCCACGCGACAATCTCCATCAGTTGCTAAAATAATTTCATTCGAAGCTCGGGCTACTCCCTCTGTCAGGGCTGCTTTTTTGCCGGATTTACCTGATAGCTGAATGCACTCTAACTTGTAAGCTACCTCACCTATCATCTCCTCAACAGCTTCTTTTGTGCTGTCTGATGAATCATCGTCTATGACAATTACCTCAAAATCCTGCGGCGCATATTGCTGGCTATTGAGATCGCGGAGTAGGTTACAAATATTTTTTGATTCGTTCCTTACGGGGATAAGAACGCTAAAGCGAACCCCTTCCAAATCTATACTTCGACTATGAGGAATACGACTCCAATGGTATGTTAGCCATACGAAAACGGAAACATAAACTACGGAAAGAAGAAGAAAAACAATCATCTGGCGAGTTTCGGTTTTACTCTTATGAGTGGGATAAGACCGAGGATTGATGGAATGATGGTATTGATTAGCCAAATAATGAGGCAAGCCAAAACTATAAGGTCAATTCTATCCGTATAAGCTTCAAAAAAAACAATCGAGCTGGCCTCTCTTATTCCAATCTGCCCCATGACTGACGGCACAACCGTGCGGAAAAGAAAGACCCAACCAATACCCATAAAGACAACTTCAGCGGATAATTCGGGTACGAAAAAATGAAACAACAGGAAAAACTGAAACGTGAATACCGCATATCGCAAAATCGTGATTAGAGAAATGAAAAATGCCAGTCGGGAGGAAAGAAAATCAAGCGATACTCCAAAAAGTTGTTTTCTCCACACGATCCAAACCGCCAAACTTATCAACACCGCAACGGCCAGAATTATGTAATAACTCCACGACCCCTGATGGAGAAAAAAGAACACTGCTGCTCCCCCGTACATAACTGTAACCAGAAGAATAACCAACCTGTTGAAACCCACCGACATAAGCGTGCGACCTCTGTGAGCCACCTGCATGGTTCTACTCCCGAGATCACCGGCCGTGAACGGCACCACCCAATTGAGTGTGAGTCCTCTCAAAACGACAGCCAAAGAATGCGAAAGTGAGATGTTCTCAAACGGAACTGAAAGCTGCCACCGCCAGGCTTCCAGGAGCCAATTGACAGGCATAAGCAGCAGCACAACAGCAAGGGTTGATTTGAATTCACGAAAATCAATGGCTCCAAAATTTATCCCCACACCACTCAAACGAGCATAAATAAACCAACAGCACGCTACGAAGAGTCCGTACTTTACCAGATTGGCTAGTGGCTTTTTATATCTACCTATGTAATCGTTAATTTGCATGAATGTCGCTAAACCAATCCCCCGCATTAGAAAAAGTCATTCTCGGACTTGACCCAGGTACGACCGTAATGGGGTATGGCCTCATCAAAGTTAAGAAACAAGCGATCACCCTCCTTCAATTTGGTGTAATACACCTGAAAAAATATGACACGCACGAGCTTAAACTGAAAAAAATCTACGACCGGGTACTGGGGCTCGTTGTAGAATACCATCCGGATGAAGTGGCTCTGGAAGCGCCATTTTATGGAAAAAACATTCAGTCTATGCTGAAACTGGGGAGGGCGCAAGGTGTGGCCATGGCAGCAGCACTTTCGCGGGATATCCCCATTACTGAATATGCTCCCAAAAAGGTGAAACAGTCCGTAACCGGAAATGGAAATGCCTCAAAGGAACAAGTAGCAGCCATGCTCAAAACCCTGCTCAAATTTAGCGAGACACCCAAACTACTAGATGCTACGGACGCACTGGCGGTGGCACTTTGCCACCATTACCAGGGGGGCAAACAGCAAAAAACTGTGAAAAGCTGGGGGGCATTTTTAAGTGAGAACCCGAGCAGATTGAAGTAAATATTCACTCCGTCGCTCCTGCTGAGGTGAGAGTCTCATCAACTTCAATAAAAGGCTAAAACATGTATTCTCGAAGGTCAACCCACTTGCTGTGATTGTGAAAGTGCTTTAAGTTGAAGTAAGGATTATAGGCGTATTAGGAACATTAACTGTTTGGAAGGTTCCCAAGAAAAAAAGCTCAAAACAAAAAACAGGCCATGATCTCTCATGGCCTTCGTCATTTCTTTTCGCCTCAGTATCACCCCAAGGCTCCTTTTATTTTTTTTGCAACTGCTGCCAGTTCATCTTGCGAAGGAGACAGTTTGATATTTACAAAATTCATATCGTCCATAGTCTTGAAAGGAATCAAATGCACATGAGCATGCGGCACTTCCACTCCTATAACAGACACTCCCACTCGCTCACAAGGAATCACTTTCTTAATCGCTTTTGCTACTTTTTTAGCAAACACGTGCAATCCTGCCAGCACCTCATCATCCAGATCAAAAATATAGTCCACCTCCACTTTTGGGATCACCAGTGTGTGTCCTTCCA
Organism: Cyclobacteriaceae bacterium; assembly: GCA_039970095.1. GTDB lineage: Bacteria > Bacteroidota > Bacteroidia > Cytophagales > Cyclobacteriaceae > JAMZMI01. The sequence continues at coordinate 36,227 of JBDVMP010000062.1, read as the reverse complement.
CTAGTGGATTGATATCCAAAAACGCCAGATAGTTGTCATCTTCGGCAACAACATGCGCCGGAATCTCACCGTTTATGATTTTTGCAAAGACTGATGGCATCAGAATGAGATATCTATAATTTCAAACTCCATCTTACCCGCAGGCACATCTATCTCGGCTGTTTCACCTAATTTCTTACCGAGCAGCCCTTTACCTATCGGAGACTTGATGGAGATCTTGCCCAATTTCAAATCTGACTCTTCCTCCGCCACAATCTGATATTTCATCTGAGCACCATTTTTGGTGTTTTTGATTGTCACGTTAGCCAAAATCCCAACTTTGGATGTATCCAGGTTTGATTCATCAATTACACGAGCATTTCCAACTACAGCCTCCAACTTAGATATCCTAAGTTCAAGAAGCCCTTGAGCGTCTTTGGCTGCATCATATTCAGCATTTTCACTCAGGTCACCTTTATCTCGCGCCTCAGCTATCTGCTTGGCCATATCCGAACGACCTTTTGTTTTAAGCTCATTGAGTTCATTCTTGAGCTTTTCCAGACCTTCCTTCGTATAATAATTAACTGTTGACATACTTCCTTTAAATAAAAAAGAACGGCCCCTCAGGAAACCGTTTTCGTTTTTCTAATTCTTTATTTTGCTATTATTTCTGCAAATATAATGTTTCTTGGGCAATCCCAATCACTTTACCTCGGCCAAACCAGCTTCTTGCAGCTTTCTCACCAGCACTTTGTTTATCCGCTCATATGACTCAAAAGTCCATCCGGCCACATGCGGAGTGAGGATCACATTGCCCATCGTTTTGAGTTTATCAAAATTGATTTGCTCTTGAGCACTGAGCTTGTTGAGCTTCTCATTTTCCAGCACATCCAGGCCTGCACCAATGAGTTTTCCTTCTTCCAAAAGCTCTATCAATGCACTCAATTTGAGCACTTCGCCTCTAGCAGTATTCAAAACCACCTTTAAGTTTTCAAACCCTTTAAGAAAATCCTGATCAAAAAGCTCACGCGTTTCAGATGTCAAGGGTACGTGTATGCTTAAGATTTCGGTTTCCTTTTTGAAAGTCTCCAGGTCTACTTCCTCTACATATTGGGTGCTATAACCTGCCTTGTACTTGTCATAAGCTATGATATTGCACCCAAAGCCCTGCAGTTTTCTTGCCAGGCTCGAGCCCATAAAGCCGTATCCAAATATCCCTACCGTCTTCTTTCTAAGCTCCCATCCACGATTTCCTTCACGATCCCATTTGTCAGATTTGACCTCTGCATTCGCAATGTTGATGTTGTGAAAAAGTGATAACAACATACCGATAGCGTGCTCACCTACAGCATCTCTATTGCCTTCAGGAGCATTCACCAATCGAATATTATTACTGGTCAAATATGGGTAATCGACCTTATCAATTCCCGCTCCGGCACGGCAGACAAATTCCAAAGAAGTCCCCAAATCAATGAGCTCCTTATCCACATCGGTTTTGCTTCTAATGATCAGCCCTTTATAGTTACCGATGGTGTTTAAAATCTCTTCACGGGTAATCATGGGTCTGTAGTCAGCCTCAAACCCCGCTTCACTCAATAAAGCAGTAATGCTATCATGCATTTTATCCGCTATCAAAACCCTTTTCATAATCCGTATAATATATGTGCGACTGAAAAATAAACTGCCAATCCGAGCAAATCGTTCGCTGTGGTGATAAACGGACCTGCCGCCAATGCTGGGTTTACCCCGAATTTGTCTAGCAAAAGTGGAGTAATTGTTCCCATGAAGGAGGCCAGCAAAACCACGCTAAACAGTGCCAATGATACGGTCATTGCGAGGGATTGGTTGCGATTGACCAGCATGACCGCACCGAAGACCATCAGTGCCAAAATCACTCCGTTCACAACCGCTACAAAAAGCACTTTGAGCAGCCTCTGAAGCATAGTTCCGGCAAATACATTTGGGTTCGCCAAACTCTGCACCACAATAGATGATGATTGAATGCCCACGTTTCCGCCAGTTGCCGTGATAAGTGGTATAAAAAATGCCAGCGCCGGGATAACGGCTATATCTCCTTCGAACAAGCCAAGAAACTGTGCTCCCAAAAATCCCCCGAACATCCCAATGATCAACCACGGCAATCGAGCCTTAGATAGGTCCCAAACAGAATCCGCTTCTTCTACACCAGAGGATATACCTGCCATCATCTGGCGTTCTTCCTCGGCCTGCTCCTGGATCACATCCACCACATCATCGATGGTAATTCTACCCACAAGTTTACCTCGAGCATTCACCACAGGCACAGCGTCCATATCATATTTGGTCATGATGGCCGCTACTTCTTCATCCTCCATGTATGTCTCTACAGACACAAGGTCTTCGTCAAATATATCCTCGATTTTGGTGCTGTCGTTGGCAATAATCAATCGCTTCAAACTCACTCTGCCCAGCAAACGCCCATAATCATCTACCACGTAAACAGCGTATATCCGCTGAACATTCTCTGCTTGCTTCCTGATCTCATCTATACACTGAAGGATACTCCAGTTAACATTGGCCTTGATCATCTCCTTGGCCATAAGACCACCGGCCACATCCTCAGGGTAGCGCAGCAGGTCTAGCAAATTACTCGCCTTCTCCTCATTTTCTATGCACCTGATAACTTCTTCCCTTCTTTTGAGAGGAATCTCATAAAGAATATCAGCACCGTCATCCGAATCCAGAAACTCTATGTATTTAGCTATTTCTTCGGATGTAAATTCAGTCAGAAAAGATTCTCTGACATCCTCATCCAGGTCCTCGAGTACCAAAGCGCCTGTTTCAGTTTCAAGCAGACCAAAGACATGCTTACATTCCTCAGAATCAAACTCGTAAAGTAGTGCGGCAATGTCAGCTGGATTGATCCCTTCCAGGCTCTGTTCGATAAAGGAATCATCTTTCTCATCGAGCGCCTGCTGAAAACGATCCAAAAACTCCCGCGAAAGTTCAAATTCCATTATTGCCTCCATTATGAAGAAATTCTATTTGTGAGGTCTATAAAATCCTGCACGGACAATTGCTCTGCCCGCTTATCAAACACCTCATCTGAGGTGTTTTCAATCTGCAAAGCTAAGTCTTTTAATGCGTTGCGCAACGTCTTGCGGCGTTTTCCAAAACCAGCCTTCACCACCGCTTTAAAGAGCTTAGCATCACAACCCAGCTCAGATTTATCATTCCTTTTCAACCTAATAACGGCAGATTGAACCCTTGGTGGTGGTGAAAAAACCTGAGGAGGTACAGTAAAGAGATATTCTATTTCGTAAAAGGCTTGTAACAAAACACTCAGTATCCCATAAGTCTTATTTCCCTCCTTAGCCACGATCCTGTCTGCCACTTCCTTTTGTATCATGCAAACCACTTCGCTTACCTCATTTCGAAAATCCCAAATTTTAAAGAAAAGCTGCGAGGAGATGTTGTAAGGGAAATTTCCAATAACACCAATTGGTAAATCATGAGCATTTAAATCCGCCTTCAAAAAATCTGATAGTAAAAACTGATCTTCATGATCAGGATAGACTTCTTTCAGGTATTTGACCGAATCCCTATCCACATCCAAAGCCTGAAACTTTATGTCCTGGCCTTTGATCAAATGTTTGGTAAGCACGCCGGTTCCGGGCCCTACCTCCAGTACCGTTTTCAGTCTGGAAATATCAAGAGCCTCCACTATCTTCAAAGCGATGTTTTCATCCTTTAAAAAATGCTGACCCAGGTGTTTTTTTGCTCTTACTCTTTCCAATATTCAAAGTGTTAGATCGAAATCATTTATATCTTAGCGACTGTAAAATTGTCACAAAATGAGCGATTCTTCTCACAGCAAAAAAAATAAACCCCTTATCGGAATTTCTATCGGTGATTACAATGGCATTGGGCCGGAAGTTATCATCAAAGCTGTGGAAGACAACAGACTGCTGAGGTTCTTTACAGTAGTTGTTTATTGCGACTCCAGGATAATCTCTTTTTATAGGAAGAGCCTAAACCTGCAAAATTTCAACTACAATCAAATCAACTCAATCGATAAGGTACATCATCGCAGGTTCAATGTACTCAATGTTTCGGCTGGAGACGAATTAGAGATAAGCCCGGGAAATGGAAGTAAACAAAGCGGAAGCTACGCATTGACTTCACTCAAGGCTGCAATGGAAGATTTAAAATCCGGGAAACTCAATGCACTGTGCACCGCTCCTCTCAGCAAGGAGCTTGTTCAATCCGATTCATTCAAGTTTCCAGGACACACAGAATATTTGACGCAAGAAGATGGTGCCAATGAAAGTTTAATGCTCCTTGTAAATGACGACCTGCGAGTTGGTGTAGTTACAGGTCACATTCCAATCAAAGAAGTTTCAGCAGCCCTTACAGCGGACAAAATCAAAACCAAACTGAAAATTCTGCTAAAGTCGTTAAAACATGATTTTGGGAAAACAAAACCAAGAGTGGCGGTCTTAGGCCTAAATCCGCACGCTGGAGAAAATGGATTACTTGGCAAAGAAGAAGAAGAGGTTATAAGCCCAGTTATAAATAAGCTTAAAAAAGATGGTCACCTTGTTTTTGGGCCTTATCCGGCGGACGGTTTTTTTGGAAGCGCCCAATTCAAGAGTTTTGATGGCATATTGGCCATGTACCACGATCAGGGGTTGATCCCTTTTAAAAATATAGCATTCGAATCAGGAGTTAATTTTACAGCGGGATTGTCCTTTGTGAGAACCAGCCCGGATCATGGTACGGCATTTTCTATGGCCGGATCCGGATCTGCTGATCCTGCCTCTTTGAGAAACGCCCTGCTAACAGCATATGATATCATTCAATCACGAGCTGAGTTTTCTCAATAAAATCCGCTCCTGATTTAGTTTTTTTATACACTTATTTATTTCTAAATTTGCGCTTCTTTAAGCGGATGGTGAGTTATGGGAGCTAAGGGGTTAAATGAATTTCAGATAAACATCTTCAACTTAACCAATAAGTTGCATGAGTTTGATTTTGAAATCAACGACAAACTATTTAGTAATCAGGAGTTTAGCTTAATAGAAAAGGGAAGCGGAAAGTGTCATCTAGGCTTGGAGAAATCTGAGACGATGCTGAACCTTCACTTTAAAATTGAGGTAGAAGTAGAGCTGACCTGCGATCGAAGTTTGGATACTTTCAGGCATCCAATCGAGCTTGAAGAAGATATTATCATCAAATTCGGAGAAGATGATTACATTCTCAGTGAAGAAGTAGAGGTAATCAGAAAAGACACTCCGAGTATAAATATTGGTGATTATATCTACGAATTTATCAGTGTGGCTGTACCAATGAAAAAGCTTCATCCACGGTTTCAGGATGAAGAAAACGAGCCAGATTTAATATACACCTCAGAGGATGAGGAAGATGAAACCGAAAATAAAGACAATGTGGATCCTAGATGGGAAGCACTGAAAAAATTGAAAGATTAAAACAAAAATAAGCGATGGCGCATCCTAAGAGAAAAATCTCGAAACAAAGAAGAGACAAAAGAAGAACGCACTACAAAGCAAATCCAAAAAGCTATGTAATCTGCCAAACTACAGGCGAAGCACACCTTCCTCACAGGGCTTTCTGGCATGAAGGCAAGCTTTACTACAAAGGTAAAGTCGTGATGGAGAAGGAAGTTTTAGCTTAAGCCTGACCAGATTACAGCATGACTAAAGTGCGCGCAGCAATCACCGGAATACAGGGCTATGTACCTGACTATGTGTTGACCAACAAAGAGTTGGAGACTATGGTAGAAACCTCAGATGAGTGGATCACAAGCCGAACCGGTATTAAGGAACGACGAATCCTTAAAGGAGAAAATCAGGGAACATCTGTAATTGGCACCAAGGCTGTCGAAGGCCTTTTGGAAAAAACAGGGACGGATGCAAAAGATATCGACTTGATTCTGTGTGCAACTGTAACACCAGACATGCCATTTCCTGCCACAGCAAACATTATTGCTGACAATGTAGGAGCAACAAATTCATTTGGATACGACCTGAGCGCAGCTTGCTCGGGTTTTTTGTATGCCCTGACCACTGGGTCAAGCTTTATTGAGTCAGGTATGTACAAAAAGGTTATAGTCATCGGGGTAGATAAGATGTCTGCCATCATTGACTATACTGACCGAACTACTTGCATTATTTTTGGAGATGGTGGAGGCGCAGCACTCTTAGAGCCTACTACAGAAGACGTAGGTGTAATGGATAGCGTTCTCAGGTCGGATGGGTCAGGCGCTCCTTACCTGCACATGAAAGCCGGAGGTAGCCTAAAGCCAGCCTCGCTTGAAACCATACAAAATCGTGAGCATTTCGCCTATCAGGAAGGCTCTACTGTTTTCAAGTTTGCGGTAACAAAAATGGCAGATGTGGCAGATGAAGTGATGAAAAAGAACAACCTGTCAGGTGATGACGTCAGGTTTCTAGTTCCGCATCAGGCCAACAAAAGAATCATTGATGCTACAGCCAGAAGAATGGGTATCGGAGATGATAAAGTAATGCTGAACATTGAAAAATACGGAAACACTACCGCAGGCACCCTCCCTCTATGTCTTTGGGATTATGAATCTCAATTGAAAAAAGGAGATAATCTAATACTAGCAGCCTTTGGTGGTGGCTTTACCTGGGGTGCAACCTGGGTGAAATGGGCATACGACCCCAAATAATAAACAACAAACTTTTTACTATATGGCATCTACTGCAGATTTCAGGAATGGATTGGTTATCGAATTTAACCATGACTTATTTTCTATTGTAGAATTTCAGCACGTCAAGCCAGGAAAAGGCCCTGCATTTGTAAGAACTAAGCTCAAGAGCCTATCCACAGGACGTGTAATCGACAATACATTTACATCTGGACATAAGGTAACCACAGCCAGAGTAGAGCGTAGAGCCTATCAATACTTATACAAAGACGATATTGGTTACAACTTCATGGATAGCAACACTTTTGAGCAAATTCCAATCGAAGAATCCTTAATTAACGCCCCTCAGTTCCTAAAGGACGGACAAGAAGTAGAAGTTCTATTTCATGCAGAAGAAGAAAGAGTTCTTGGTTGTGAATTGCCGCAACACGTCATATTGCAGGTTGTATATACAGAACCTGGTCTGAAAGGAGACACTGCGACCAACGCCAGCAAGCCTGCGGAATTAGAGACAGGAGCAACTATTCAGGTACCTCTTTTCGTTGACCAAGATGAAATGATCAAAGTAAATACACAAACAAATTCCTACGTAGAGCGCGTAAAATAATTACTTTAGCATGATGCTGATGAACCAACAACCGCATCATCATATCAGGCACATTAACCGAATACATCAAAATTGCTTGATGCAAAATAGATTAGAGTTACCTTCGACAATCGAAACATTCAAAAAATGAAAGCAAAAGAAATTCGTGATCTAATTGACTTTATTTCTGAAACTGGCCTTGAGGAGGTCAATATTGAAACTCAGGAATTCAAAATAAAAGTAAAAAGGACGCCAAACCAGGCCAGCATTTCGGCTGCTCCAGTTGCAGCTGCTGCTCCTGCACCTACAAATCCAGCGACTCAGGCAGCACCTGCGGCTGATGCGTCACAGACTGCTGCACCAGCAGGCGATGCTAATCTGATAACCATCAAATCCCCAATGATCGGAACTTTCTATGAAAGCCAAAACCCCGAATCTCCAGCATTCATCAAAGTTGGAGACAATGTGAAAGCAGGCGATCCGGTTTGCATCATCGAAGCGATGAAACTTTTCAATGAGATAGAATCTGAGGTTTCAGGTAAAGTTGTAAAAATACTCGTGGACAATGCTCAGCCGGTCGAATTTGATCAGCCGTTGTTTCTAGTAGATCCTTCATAAAAAATTAAGCCCGGTGTTTAAGAAAATATTAATTGCAAATCGCGGAGAAATTGCCCTAAGGATTATTCGTACCTGTAAAGAAATGGGTATCAAAACTGTGGCGGTTTACTCAACAGCAGACAGAGATAGTTTGCATGTAAGATTCGCCGATGAGGCTGTGTGTATTGGCCCAGCATCAAGCAAGGAATCATATTTAAAAATACCTCAAATAATATCAGCTGCTGAAATCACCAATGCCGACGCTATCCATCCAGGGTATGGTTTTTTGGCTGAGAATGCTGAATTTTCTCGTGTATGTGAGGAATATGGCATCAAGTTTATCGGTGCATCTGCCTCAATGATTAACGCCATGGGCGATAAGGCCACTGCCAAGGAAACCATGAAAAAGGCAGGCGTTCCGACCATACCAGGCTCTGATGGACTTTTAGAGAGTATGGAGGAAGGGATGAAGCTTTCCAAAGAAGTAGGATACCCAGTTATGCTAAAAGCAACTGCCGGTGGCGGTGGTAAGGGTATGAGACTTATCAAGAGCGAAAAAGAATTCAAAAAAGGATGGGATGACGCTCGTCAAGAATCAGCTGCAGCTTTCGGAAACGATGGTATGTACCTTGAAAAATTCGTGGAGGAGCCGAGACATATTGAGATTCAGATAATTGGCGATAGTAATGGAAAAGCTTGCCACCTATCTGAAAGAGATTGCTCTATCCAAAGAAGACATCAAAAGCTTACAGAAGAAACCCCTTCCCCTATTGTATCTCAGGAACTGAGAGAGAAAATGGGACAGGCGGCCATCAAGGGAGCTGAAGCCATAAAATACGAAGGTGCCGGAACAGTTGAATTCCTCGTTGATAAACATGGAGATTTTTACTTCATGGAGATGAACACAAGGATTCAGGTGGAACACCCTATCACTGAGGAAGTAACTGACTTTGACCTGATCAAAGAGCAAATCAAAGTTGCAGCAGGAATTCCTATTTCCGGAAGAAACTATTACCCTCAATTGTTCTCAATCGAGTGTAGAATTAATGCAGAGGATCCGGGCAATGATTTCAGGCCTAGTCCGGGCAAGATCACCAACCTACACCTACCTGGTGGACATGGCGTTCGCGTGGATAGTCACGTTTACGCTGGATATGTGATTCCCCCGTTCTACGACTCTATGATCGCCAAGCTGATCGTGTCGGCTCAGTCCAGAGAAGAAGCTTTGGTTAGAATGAAAAGAGCACTCTCTGAAATGGTAATTGAAGGGATTAAAACAACGATTCCGTTCCATCTAAAGCTTATGGACGATGAACAGTTTAAATCTGGAAAGTTCACCACCAAGTTTTTGGAGACGTTTGATTTTACTGATTTAAAAGGATAAAACTTGCTGGTTTCTGAGATTGACTTTTCAAGGGTTCCTCAAAAATCAATTAAAGATTTTTTACTCTCGCAGCAATTAGGTCAAATTGGTGACCTGGTTTCTCTGTGCTATATCCCTGATAAAGAGCCCTACTCCAAGCACCAGAGGCACTATGTGATAAATGCTGGCATTGACGCGGCATGGGACGCATATATGCACCTTCATCCAGCTCAGTTGTGGGAAAGTAACATGATTTCTTTTGGGTTGATGTACTCTCGCAGCGAAGATTTGGTGCTATATCGTGACAGTGAATTCACATGTTTGGAAGTTGGGCAGATATATTTTATCAATCTGAAGATCATAGGTACAGCCCTGCAGATTCCAGTCCTTCATGAAATGAATCAGGTCGATCACGAAAACAAAGTGATCCGTACGTGCTACCTAAAAGGTGGGAAATCCGAGGGCTCACAGTGGATCAGACTAACCGCCATAGACGAGAACACTACACTTGCAGAGCATGAAACTTTTTATAAAGGAAGCTCACTCATTCGTGATAGATACTTTTATCCTTATTTTCATACCAAGGCGATTAACCAGTTTCACGGTAACATTCAAAAGGCAGTAGAAGAGGAATCACGCGCCCTCAATCTTACTCACTAGTTCGGCGTACCAGCTTTCTCCAAATCTGCGGATCAAAGCGTCCTTCAAGAAAACATAAACTGGCACCCCTAATTTTTCGCCCAGCCCACAGGCAGGAGAACAGATATGCCATCGGTCATAATTGAGAGCCAAATGATCATGAAGCTTCACCTCTCGTATGGGATACAAATGACACGAAACAGGTTTTTTAAAATCCGTTTTCCCGTCTTTATACGCCTGCTCTATACCGCATTTTAAAATGTTCTTCTCATCATAATAGGCAAAAGCACACTCCTTATTATCTATCGTTGTGGTACTAAAATCACCTTCCTCATCTAATAAGTAAGGCCCATTTTTATCAAGAGCTGCTATGGCGTCTTTTGAGAGATAGGGCTTCACTACCTCAACAACTGATTCAATAGCAGCCAACTCCTCAGATAAAAGAGGAGCTCCAAGATCTCCCTCTACACAGCACGCACCCTTGCACTTGTCCAGATCGCAAACAAAAAATTGCTCCTTAATGTCATCTGAAATTAGTGTCTTTCCTATTTGAATCATAGCTAAACAATTATTGAAGGACAAAGTTACCGCAGTATTATGACAGGCTCGTTATGCTAAAAGATTTAAGAAAAAAATAAACAAAAATAAATCCCACACGTTACCAACTTATACATTATATGTACATACATTAAATTTGAAAAACTAAAAACATGTTACAAACAATCATCTTATCATTAGCAACAATTTTTTCGTCTGGAGAGGGCACAGCAACTTACACAGCAGATATTAGCAACAGCACAGTTAACTGGGTAGGTAAAAAAGTAACCGGTCAGCACAACGGCACAGTTGAGATCAAAGAAGGCACTATAGAATATGGAAATGGTAAATTGACCGGAGGTTCTTTCACCATAGATATGACAAGCATCTTGAGCAATGACCTGGAAGGCGAATGGAAAGCCAAACTGGAAGGGCATCTCAAGTCTGATGACTTTTTTGGTGTTGAAAAGTACCCAACATCTACGTTCATAATCAAAAAAGCAAAAGCTCTAGGTAAAGGTAAGTTTGACGTGACCGGCGATGTTACCATCAAAGGCACAACTCAAACAATCAATTTCCCTGTTCAAATTGTAGAAACAGGTGACAAGATTATTGGGACTGCCGCAATAGTTATCGATAGATCTAAATTCGGTGTTAAATATGGCTCAGGAAGCTTCTTTGACGATCTGGGGGACAAAACCATCTATGACGATTTTGAACTAAGCGTGAAAATTGAGGCGAGCAAATAAAGGCTCTGATTAAGAATTATGAACAAAAAAAAAGGCCTTAATTAAGGCCTTTTTTTTTGTGTTTAATATCTCATCAAACTACTTCAATAACATGATTGTGGTTCGTATAAATACAAATATCCGCTGCTATCGTCAGTCCTTCCTTCACCATTTGCTCAGCAGTCATTTGTGAGGCGTGCTTTTTCAATGCCAGAGCTGCTGATTTGGCATACATACTTCCACTACCAATGGATGCAACATCTTCGTCCGGCTCGAGCACATCACCCGTTCCAGAGATTACCAGCATTTCATTCTTGTCAGCTACAATCATCATAGCCTCCAGCTGGCGCAGGTACTTGTCCATTCTCCAGTCCTTAGCTAACTCAACTGCAGCGCGTTTCAAATTTCCCGAGTAAGCTCCCAGCTTTTCATCGAACCGATCCAGCAACGTAAATGCGTCTGCGGTTGAACCAGCAAACCCAGTTACTACTTTACCGTCGGCCAGCTTCCTTATTTTTTTAACGTGACTTTTTGCCACTGTATTACCCATTGTGGCCTGACCATCTGCTCCAATTGCTATTTGACCATTGTGCTTTACAGCCAAAACAGTAGTCGCATGTATTTTAGGAGTGCTCATTTTTTATTGTTTAAATAAAAAGCCACTACGATTTTTAAAAATCAATAGTGGCCCATTGTGATTATTAAATTTTAGGCTTCCGCTTCCGAAAGCTGCATTTCTTTTTCCGCCAGGAAGCGTTCTGCGTCAAGAGCTCCCATACAGCCAGAACCTGCCGCCGTGACAGCCTGACGATAAATTTTATCCTGCGCATCACCAGTAGCAAAAACTCCCTCTACCTTGGTCTTAGACGATCCTGGGATGGTTTTGATATAACCACTCTCATCCATATCAAGATAGTCTTTGAAGATATCAGTATTTGGCTTGTGACCAATTGCTACGAAAAATCCCTGAACAGCCAATTCTTGTGTTTCTCCAGTTTGGGTGTTTTTTACCCTTACGGCCTCTACTTCTTCGTCTCCCAACACTTCATCTGTTTGAGTATTCCAAAGCACTTCGATATTTGGAGTGTTCATCACCCTGTGTTGCATGATTTTAGAAGCTCTCAGCTCATCTCTTCTCACAAGCATATAAACCTTGTTTACTAGTTTTGAGAGATACGTTGCTTCTTCAGCGGCAGTATCACCACCACCAACAATCGCCACGTCCTGGCCTCTGAAGAAAAAACCATCACAAACAGCACAAGCTGAAACTCCTTTACCGTTAAGCCTTTGCTCGCTTTCAAGTCCTAGCCATTTGGCAGATGCACCAGTCGAAATAATTACAGCCTCTGCCTCCACTTCAGTTTTTTCATCCACTGTCACCTTATGAGGCCACCCTGAAAAGTCAACAGAAGTGATCATACCGTATCTAATATCAGCACCAAATCTTTCTGCTTGTTTTTGAAAATCAACCATCATTTGCGGCCCTACGACACCCTCTGGGTATCCAGGATAATTCTCGACATCATTCGTGATTGTCAATTGTCCGCCAGGTTGTCCTCCTTGATACAAAACCGGCTTCATACCTGCTCTAGCCGCATAAATAGCTGCAGTATATCCTGCTGGTCCTGAGCCTATAATTAGAACTTTAACTTTTTCAGTTGCCATTATTTTTTCTTTTTTACTGTAATACGCAAATGTGTGAAATGAAGATCAAATATTAACCCAAAATAATCTAAACTGTCACATTGACTACCCTAAGTATGGTTTTAGGGATTTACTTCGGGTGTTGTGCCTTAATCTGCGGATGGCTTTTTCTTTGATCTGCCTAACTCTTTCTCTGGTAAGCCCCAATCTTGTGCCTATTTCCTCAAGGGTCATAGGCTCAGCACTATTGAGCCCATAGTAATATGCCACCACGTCACCTTCTCGCTGTGTCAGTGTAGCCAGGGCTCTTCTGACCTCTTTTTTGAGTGAGTCATTCAACAATCCTTCATCGGGGGTATCTTCGGACTCATCCTCCAGAACTTCGAGAAGACTACCTTCTTCGCTACCAGCAAAAGGTGCATCCATTGACACTTGCCTGCCAGAAATCCTGATGGTGTCCAAGACCTCATCAATAGACATGTCAAGCACCTCTGCCATTTCGGCAGGAGAAGGCTCCCTCTCAAACTTTTGTTCGAGTTCGGCAAATGTTTTTTGAACCTTGTTTAATGAGCCAACGCGATTGAGTGGCAACCTTACAATGCGGGATTGCTCTGCCAGGGCTTGCAGTATAGATTGGCGAATCCACCAAACAGCATAGGATATAAACTTAAAACCTCGTGTTTCATCAAAGCGCTGAGCGGCTTTAATAAGACCGAGGTTTCCTTCATTTATCAAATCCCCTAAAGTGAGTCCCTGATTTTGATATTGCTTAGCTACTGAGACTACAAACCGCAGATTGGCTTTGGTGAGCCGCTCAAGAGCCAGTTGATCACCCTCTTTAATACGTTGAGCTAACTTGACCTCTTCCTCAGGCGTAATTAGCTCAACTTTTCCAATCTCGAGTAAATATTTATCCAGGGAGGCATTTTCCCTGTTAGTGATTTGTTTACTTATTTTAAGCTGTCTCATTCGCGGCGATTAGAATTCAAAGCTCGGCGGTAGTGCCGAGCTATTTCTATCACCACTAAATTTAATCAGCTTTGTTTTCCTTTTCAGGCTTAGGCAACAAAACTTTTCTTGATAGTCGGTATTTACCTGTCTTCTTGTCTATCTCAACAAGCTTAACTTTTACTTCTTCTCCAACCTCAAGTACTCCATCCATCTTCTCTACTCTTTCCCACTTGATCTCTGAAATGTGGAGTAAACCGTCTTTTCCAGGAAGTATCTCAACAAATGCTCCGAAAGGCATGATGGCCTTCACTTTACCTTCGTAGATCTCTCCAACCTCAGGCATCTGCACAATCGCTTTGATTCTGCCGAGCGCATCATCCAGAGCTTCTTTGTTAGCTGCAAATACTGTTACTATTCCGCCTTTTTCTACTTCTTCAATAGTCACCGTAGCTCCAGATTCTCTTTGGATTTCCTGAACAACTTTTCCTCCAGGCCCTATTACAGCGCCAATCAGATCACGCTCTATATTTACCTGAACAAGTCTTGGGGCATTTGGTTTAAGTTCTTGTCTTGGAGCAGATATGGTTTTGTTCATCTCACCGAGAATGTGCAATCTGCCTCTTTTAGCTTGCTCTAATGCCTCGGCCAGTACATCATACGAAAGACCATCAACCTTGATATCCATCTGGCATGCTGTAACTCCCTTTTCAGTTCCGGTTACTTTAAAGTCCATATCACCAAGGTGATCTTCATCTCCAAGGATATCCGAAAGAATCGCATATCTTCCTGTTTCGCTATCGGAAATCATACCCATGGCGATACCTGAAACTGGATTTTTAAGTTCCACACCTGCGTCAAGTAAGGCAAGTGTTCCGGCACATACTGTGGCCATAGATGAAGAGCCATTCGACTCCAAAATATCAGAAACGATACGAATAGTATATGGATTGTCTTCTGTCGGGATCATAGGCTTGAGTGCTCTCATAGCCAGGTTACCATGACCAACTTCTCTTCTTCCAGGACCTCTGTTTGGTCTGGCTTCTCCTGTAGAGAAAGCTGGGAAGTTGTAGTGAAGGATGAATTTATTATATCCGGAGAACATAGCCCCATCAATCATTTGCTCATCCATCTTAGACCCCAAGGTCACAGTAGAAAGCGATTGAGTTTCACCACGTGTAAATACCGCTGATCCGTGAGCAGACGGTAAGTAGTCCACTTCTGACCAGATAGGTCTCACCTGATCCAGGTCACGAGAATCCAATCTCTTCTTAGTATCAAGTACGCAGTTTCTAACCGCATCCTTTTCTACATCATGGAAATATTTCTTTACAAGGAAACTATTAAGTTCCGCTCTTTCTTCTTCAGAGTATCCTTCAAGGAAGTTTTCTAGAACTGCCGCGAATTTTTCACTTCTTACCTTTTTATCAGCTAAGCCTTCTTTGGCTATTGCATAACAGTCATCATAACACGCTTCTTTTATCTTAGCCTGTAGTTCTTCATCCTTAGGCTCGTGATCGTAGGTACGCTTTTCAGTGGCGCCAACTTCTTTTGCCAGCTCTGATTGAGCTGCACAGTGAAGCTTGATTTCAGCATGAGCAATTTTGATTGCCTCAAGCATATCCACTTCGCTCACTTCTTTTGATTCGCCCTCCACCATCATGATGTTATCAGCAGACCCGGCAACAATCAAATCCAATTCGGCAGTTGCTACTTCGGCTGGAGATGGGTTCACTTTAAACTCACCTTCTATTTTGATAACTCTAACTTCAGAGATAGGGCCATTGAAAGGAACATCAGAAACTGCGATTGCAGAAGATGCGGCCAATGCAGCCAATGCATCTGGCATTACTTCAGGATCTGCGGAAATAAGCGAGATTGCCACCTGAGTATCAGCGTGATAATCTTCCGGGAACAACGGACGAAGAGCTCTATCCACCAAACGGCAGATAAGAATTTCATAATCCGAAAGACGTCCTTCTCTTTTTAGAAATCCACCAGGGATTTTCCCGGCAGAAGCAAATTTCTCCTGATAATCAACAGATAGAGGAAGGAAATCAACTCCTTCGCCAGCTTCTTTTTTAGAGACTATTGTTGCCAATAGCATGGCATTACCCATTTTAACAACTACAGAACCATCTGCTTGCTTGGCCAGGCGGCCAGTCTCGATGGTAATCTCTTTGCCATTAGATGACGAGATCGTTTTAGTGGTACCTTGAGGCTTCATATTTTATGTAATTAAGGTGTGTATAGGAGCCTCTATTTTCCCAGGCGCCTAGAAATAAAAAAGGGAATCGTAGCTGATTCCCATAATGCTTTAAAATAATGATTACTTACGAATTCCGAGCTCAGCGATCAAGCTTCTGTACTTCTCGATATCGTTTTTGTAAATGTAATCTAATAGTCTTCTTCTCTTACCTACTAGTTTCATCAGACCCAACCTTGAGGAATGGTCTTTCTTGTTTGTTTTCAAATGACTGGTAAGGTGGTTGATTCTATGAGTGAAAAGAGCAATTTGTCCTTCGGCAGAACCTGTATCGGTTTTACCCTTTCCGTGCTTTTCAAAGAACCCTTCCTTTACTTCCTTAGTTAAATACATCCTATATTTAATATTTATTTATCCGCTTAAATCAAGGCGCAAATTTAGGGTGATTGTTATTCAAAAGCAATAATTCGCTTTTTATCTTTTCAAAATTCTTGTTTTTATGCGATCTATCCAAATATGATAGAAATCTGTCTCGAACAACCGGGCGTCAATTCTGGCCTGCCGCAAGAAAAATAACCCAAATGGTAATAGTATAAAAATACTAAGCCAGGCGGCCACTATTGGGTTCATTAAGCCTTCATTGGACCATTTAGCACACATTATCGTGATCACATAGTAGGTAAGGAAAAAGAAAATGGAAATGATCACCGGCACTCCCAGACCTCCTTTTTTTATAATAGCTCCAAGTGGCGCCCCTATTAAAAACATAATGATGCAAGCCACAGCCTGGCTGTATTTTTTATGCTTTTCGATTACATATTTACTCACATCACGTCTCAAGCTATAAATTCTGGAGTATGTGCTGGTTAGGTATCCTTTAACATTTTGGGCATTATTCTTAGCAAAAAGCAATATATCACCCTCTCTAGTTTTCTTTGGGTTATTTAAGAGATGCTTCCACGTTAAAGTATCGGGATTTACTATATCCGTTCTTCTTTTCTCTTCGGGCAAGGCCACTAACTCATCATCATCCACAGAGATATCTTTCTTTTGCAGGAGAGTGGGTCTTGATCGCAGAGAATCAAGTTTCATTTGAGGGCTGGCTTTTGACTCCTGCTCACCATCAGCTGCTAACCAGGCCATGGGAATGATTGAGGCGGCTAACATAGAGTCTTTTGACTGCTCCATATCTTTCTCTATTTCCTTTTTAAATAAGCGGTCCTTCAGGATGGCTCCACGCTCAACCATGGCGTATTTAAATGAAGGAGAAATATTCACAATCAGGGATCCTTTCACTTCGCTCACTGAATTTTTCAAAGAATCAATGTCTTTTGTGAGTTCAGCAAGGTTTTTCATCTGCCTGTTATTCTCGAACAGCTCTTTCTTTGTTTCCTGCAGGTCAAATGAAGCCAAATTAAAAACCATGTCCATCCTTTTAAACTTGGATCTGAACAGCTGATCAACGGGCTTTTTCTTTTCTTCCTCCTCTATGTAGTAGTTGCCATTGTACAGTTCAAGCTTCAAATAGCGCTCATCGTAAATCGTGTACATCAGGCTGGAATCTGCAATAATTATGCGCTTGTTGCCATCACCATTGGTATGATCATATATGAGTATGTCTTTGAGTGTCTTATTGTCGCTATACTTTTCTTTGACGTAAATACTGTAGTCGGGGATCTCATCGTAGAAAACTCCTTCTGTTATATTCAGAGCTGCTTTCTTGTGTTTGATATCATAAAGCAGGCTGTATGCCTGAAGGTTGGCTATTGGCACCACGTAATTATTGAAATTGAAAGCGGCATAGGACAAAAGCACAATGAAGAAGAAAATGGGACGAAGTGCCCTTAGCAAAGAGATACCGGCACTTTTGATTGCTGTCAACTCAAACTTCTCGCCTAAATTTCCAAAAGTCATGAGTGAAGAAACAAGCACTCCTAGTGGCAAAGCAACCTGAAGCATATTGAGACTGAAGTAGAAAAGCAGTTTCCCAAACACATCAAAGCCCAGGTTCTTTCCGACAAAATCATCGAAATACTTGAGCATATACTGTATAAGCAATATGAATGTAGCCAATCCTGTAGTCAGTAGGAATGGGCCAATGAAAGAGCCAATTATGAATTTGTCAAGCTTCCGCATCAAACCGCAAAGATGGGTAATGTTGGGATGTTAACGGAAAAAATGGAAAAAAGTATTGAGATTAACCTCCTACAATTTCTTTGAGGTCGTGAACCAGGCTTTCGTAGAGCTCCTGACACTCTTCTGAATCAATTTCTGAATAATCTGTCACTCTTATGAAAACCTCCTGAGTGAGCTCATTCATTTCCAGCTTAACTTCTATGTGAGCAGGATCTTCCGGATCTTCTTCGTCGGGGAATTCGAATTTTACGAAAGAGTTTAATCTGCTTGCCACGAGTCTGGCCTTATTTTCTTCACCATCCCATAAAAAAGAGTACTCTTTGTCCTCGTTGATGTTCACATCATCGGCGAACCATTGTGCCAGTCCTGAAGCTGTACTGATATATGGGTAAAGCATTTTCTTCGATGCATTGATCGGATACTCACCAACAAATAATTCCTTCGCCATATGATTTAAAATTTAGGATAAGGTAAAAAAAAAATTCAAATCACCAATATGCTATGATAAAAAAGAAAACTTTTTAGATTTGCACTCCTTTTCGGAGAGGCTAGAAATCTAACGCCAAAATCTACCAAAAAGTTTATGAATTGGCGAGGTAGCTCAGATGGTTAGAGCGTCGGATTCATAACCCGGAGGTCGGGGGTTCGATTCCCCCCCTCGCTACTTTAAAAAAGGCAACTGCAAGTACTTGAAGTTGCCTTTTTCTTTTTAACACAAAAGCTTCATGCACAATCTCTTCAATACCATTTTCAACCCCCTGGCTTCTCTGTGAGCTTTAACCTTACACGCATCACAAAAGGTCGTGGATTGAAGTTATTGACAATGTGCATGTGATACTTGACAGGGGATCGTCATTCCGGTTTCTATAGCGCAGCGGAGGAATACCGGGATATCATCACCAAAAGGAAATCCAATAATATTTCTAGATACAGTAAACTACGGATCAAGAAATAATTCAGAAACTACTTGGTCGCGAGAACCGACAGCACGATAAACGATACGAATTGCTAATCTGCATTAGTTGCATTGCAAATACACAGACAAATGGGCGGATTAACTAGGAATACAAATTACAACTTCTCGATAATTACTTAAATCTGATAATTCCTGCAATATCCTTTCCTCCCATTCTTTCTGCTCAATTAGAATATCACCATGTCGGGTTTCTAAATCGTACATATATGTGACTGAGTCATATTTTAACGAATAAAGTTCACTTTCTTTAATTATATTAATTTCCTCATTGCATTTCAATTTTTTCAAAAGATGTTCCTTCAACTTACGATTATATAATTCATATAGGTTAAAATGGAACTGCTCATGAGTAAGCAAATTTATTTTGCACTTTGACATATAGGATTTATGACATTTGAATACTGACATAATTTTGTAACATGCTAAATCATTTGATGAGTCAATCTGAATATATTTCGTACCAAAAACTGAAGCTGCAAAAGCTACGACTTGATCATTAATTCTCGCTGAGTCGATAGGCCCCTGAAAATCTTTGCACTCTAATTTTTCTGTATCTGACCAATACAAATATTCATAATCTTCTTGCTGTGAAGCCAAAATGATCGGGATTACAAAAAATAGAAATCTATATATAATCATTACTCAAAGTCAATTTGAAATCCCGGTTCATCCGAATCAAACACCGGATCACCTTCATCCATTTTTTCTCTTGGAACACCCAAAAACATCAGCTCTGTCATAATTGCTTTTACACGTTCCTTCAATACATGCTTTGTGTTTCTTATTACTCCAGTCTTTGTGCTTTCCATTTTTTCCGCATTTTCCGGAACTTCTGTCATAGCTCTTATAAGCCCCTAGCTGGTGCGAGCTTTTAGCTCGTTCCTTTAAATAAAATCAGTTTGCGATGGCAAAACTGACAAAATAATCACCTTCAGGATTGTGAAATTTATAGTTTCCGCTCATGAAACAAAAATAACGTATTCGTGCAATGCCCTTTCTTGTCTCACACATAAGGTACGGATCTCCTAGCGGTTTTACATAAAAGTAATGGATAACCCACGAGCAGAATGCTCGCGGTAGCGGGGGATTTCAATGGTACCGATTACTAATCGGTATTAGTTGCATTGCAAATACATATACAAATGGGCACGCTTTACAAATAGTCATACCAGCCCGTTTCCTTCTGATGCTCTTTGCCATTGTATTTGTACTTGTTTTCTATACCTCCATAGTAGGAGTTAAAGGAGAGCCCGAAGGGATAGGGACCTTACCCTTTTACCTTGCATTAAATGTATGTTCAAAGTAAGTTTCCCCAGTATAAAAGTTGCTGGCTGAATCAATTTCCTTTACAAAAAGTTTCAAATTATTAGAACCCTTCTTAAATCCATGAAGTGCAACCGAATAGGTTAAATCATATATCCTGATAGTTTCAATCGTATCATTATTAAGTATCAGAGTAAAAAGAAAAGATGGAGGGTCTAAAATTGTATACTCCACTTTATAATTGAACATAATTGTGTCGTTTACTTGAACATCCTTGCTTCCTATAATTTTTCCAGCTGCAATTCCTGTCATCAAAGACCGTTCGAATCTATTATCCTCACTTATTGATTTATAATAAACGAGATCTCCTTCTTTATAAAATCCAAATTCTCTCAATCTACCAAGCGTATCATAATTACGTTTAAATCCATTTTTTATATCATTTTGGTAGAGCACTTCTTCAACTAAGACATTATTTGCGAAAAAACTAAACTGTCCGTCTCTTTTTCCATTTTTATATTCACCAATAAATATGGTATCTCCTTTTTCTGTAAATTCTATGATTTTACCATTCAAGTTTCCACTCTGAGTATCAACACTTTCTTTCAATATGGCCACTTCTAAAGAATCCAAATCCAAAAGATGTGAATTAAACCCTTCAGGTGTAAATCTTGAAATTTCCTCTTTTGTCTCCTTACTATGATTGTGATTGATACCACTACAGCTAATCCCAAACAGTAAAGAAGTAAACCAAACAATTCGAATTTTATTCATCCAATATTCTGTCAAAGATACTCTAAGGTATTTCATTAACATCCATAGTACTATCTCCAACCGTTAAACTCGTTGCATTAGGTATGAAGGTCCGACTGTAGGCGCTATCTTCCCTAGCTGATGCGAGCTTTTAGCTCGTTCCTTATCCAAGAAAGTCAATTTTTATCAAACCATTTCCTCCACTATAGTCAATAGCACTGCTGCACTTCCAATGTTCGGCTTCCCCGGTTCGGTGATTTCAATGGTACCGATTACTAATCGGTATTAGTTGCATTGCAAATACATAGACAAATGGGCACGCTTTGCAAAAGCGCGTCGCTGCTGTACCTTCGGAAGCAGTTGGGTTCTTAGGTATTGATC
This sequence comes from Cyclobacteriaceae bacterium, assembly GCA_039970095.1. GTDB lineage: Bacteria > Bacteroidota > Bacteroidia > Cytophagales > Cyclobacteriaceae > JAMZMI01. The sequence goes on along the minus strand of JBDVMP010000062.1, from coordinate 14,821 downwards.
TCCCTGAATATTTTTTCGATCAATTCATTTGGAGGTTCGGACACATCCAGGATCAATCCATAATTTGGTCGCTTATAAATCTCAAATTGTGAATTAAGCATTTTGGCATCAAAGAAATGACCTTTTCGTGCCTCCATCCTTTCTAATATCACTTCTTTATCTCCTTCAAGCACAATCCAACGAACCGAAGTTTCCGCATTGGATACGAGTAACTGTCTATAACCCTCATTTAGTGCAGAGCAAGCCAGCACTGCTCCATTGTCTCTTTCCCAACCCATAATTTTTGTCGAAAGTGTTTTCAGCCAATTGATTCTATCCGAATCATCCAGAGGAGTGCCACTCTGCATTTTCTTGATATTGTTTTCTGAATGAAAGTCATCAGCATCATAGAACGGCACATCGAGCTGGCTGGCCAGAATCTTTCCTATCGTTGTTTTGCCTGTTCCAGACACGCCACATACAATGTAAACCATAGCTATCTCCTTAATATTCTTTCTTAAAAAATATCCTGCAGCCCATTTATCATGATGATCAAGGAGAAGACAAACGCTCCCACCATCACCAAATTGGTAATCCATCTACCCTTTGGAAGTCCCGAGTTCTTTCTGTTCCAAAGAACCAAAAAGGACACCACCACAAGTGGTAATGCAAACACATTGAAAACCTGAGTAAATATCTGACCCTGAATTGGGTTGAACCCAAAAACCGGAACACTCAACGCTAGCACGCTGGCGATTCCGGTTACAATTTTGAATCTTTTCGAGTGCACATCCAGTTTCCCAGCATTGTAATCACCAAGCATCAATGGAACAATCATCAAACAAGGAAAAATAGAAGACAGCCCCGCGCTCAAGGTGCCAGCAAAGAAGATACTGACGGCAAACTTCCCTACCGATGGTTCCAATGCTCCTGACATATCCAAAACATTGGTAATTTCTTTTCCGCTTCCATAGAGACTTCCACTTGCCACGGCCATGATTGAACCACTTATCGTGAAAATCAACAATGCCGCTATTATGGAATCATTTTTTTGGACGTTATAATCAGCTTTTGTCCATCCTTTTCCCTGGATAAAAAGCGGCCTGGACAGAAATGTAGCTGCCGCCATGGTGGTACCCACAAATGCAGCAATCAAGATTCCTGCACCTTCCACTTTCGGGATTTTTGGTATCAGTCCCATGATGATCTCTGTAGGCTGAGGGAATACAAAAAGTAGCGTAAACACAAATGATAGACCCATGAGAGAAACAAAAATGGCAAGCACTTTTTCAAACAAGGTATAATTGCCCTTGATCAGGAGCAGGTAAAAAATCCCTATAATCAGTATGGCCAGACCAAGAACAACTTCGTATTTACTTCCTGCTAAGCCGGGGAAATTAATCACCAGTATTTCAAAAACCACATTAGAGGTAATTCCCAAGATGCCAATCAGCGAATTCCATTGCCCTATACCCACAGCAATGATGATGGCTATGGCTATGATTTTCCCAAAAGGGAGATGATTGCGCACAGCAAAGAGGGCTGTCTCGCCTGTGGAGAGGTAGTAAGTACCGGAAACGTATATCAGGACACCCGAAAAAAGGCAGCTAAAGAACAGCACCCAAAGCAAATCCATACCAAACCCGTTTCCAGCCACAATCATGGATGTGACACTGCCAGTACCAATGGTGTACCCTATTGCAAATATGCCAGGCCCGAAGGACAGCAAGAATTTTATAAATTTTTTCATGATCCTTTTTTCATAGACTTTAAACTGTTCAACTGACCTTCTGGTATCAGGGTGTCAACTGCTATCTACCATTTTTCACATTTCAAGCGATTCGATAACGGTTGATGTGCGCCTGTGCTCCTTCAAGCTTAGTGATCATTTTTAGTGAAATAACCTTCATTAGAATAAGCGTCATCACTTACATAGATGCTTCCCGTTTTGAACCAAACCTCCGCGTAATTTCCGGTTTCGTATTGTTTTTGAATATCGCCTCCAAATGTCTCCGCTCCGGAACACCAGTTCTGATTTTCTTCAGGAGACTTTCCATTGGTTTGGTTGTAACATCCTAACTTAAAAAACAGGCCTTCACCTGTGTACGCTTCGGCACGCTCCACTCCATCCCGGCCTCTTGGGACAAATATGTTTTGGGTTTGCTCCGGTATATCGGCAGCAGTAGCATACTCAGACTCAATTAGATTTTTCGTGAATTTGCGGGTTTCATGACCTTCGCTGGTGAAGGTCAGATACATCATACCATCCTTAACCTCTATTTCATAGCTAAACTCTTCACCTAAAGCAATACCATCTTCAGGTTCATCTGGGTAGGTATTTTGATCAGATCCAACCACGGAAAAATCATTTCCCCATACGGCACTCGAAAAATCCCATCTTCCGGAATTATCATCCCCTGCCGTGTTGATTTCGTAGTGCCAAAAAACAGAGCCTTTTGAATGTCCTGGAAATATCTTGTAAAAGATTTTCAGTGGTTCATTCTCATGACCATCGGCACTATGAATCTGACCGACAACAACTGAATGTGTAGATGCCACACGAGCATCTCCCGAAGCTGAAACGTTTTTCACCTTGAGAGTAGCTGTCAATTTAGCATCCGTCATTGGAGACCATTTTTTTAGCTGGGCTAATTCTGTCCTGGTGTTATTGGAGGTGCCGTGGGTATTTCCGGCATTGGGAGATTTAAAAACCACCCAATTGCTTTCACCTTCGCTGACGGTATAAAAGAAATCTTCATGCTCAAAATCAATCGGCTGGCCGACATTGGAACCATCGCCCAGAATCAAATTCCAATGATCAAAAAATGGAATAACATCGCTGGCGTAAACAGTCTTTTCGGTTTTATCGGATACTTCCTGCGTAGATTTATTGCTCTGGGTGGAGCAACTATTGAGTGTCAGCAAAATGCTCAACATCAATAACATTGATAGTGTTGTGATACTTTTCATTTTCATTCTATTTGGGTTATAATTTTATCAAGTAGCCCTACCGAAGCGTGCCTCATTACGAGCCATTTTTATAACTCTCAGCAGCAAACACTGTCGCCGCTGGATTTAGCTTTATAGAGATTTTTGACTTATTAGGTTTCATCATTGCATGGATTAGTAATCCTCTTTGTCTTTGGTGATGGGCTTGTGTGTTTTGAGCCATTCCTGCCCATCTTTTGTTAGGAAAAAGTCCATCCACATATAGTACATTTTCTTCTCCTCCTCTACCGTCACCCAATGACTGGACCCAAGGGGAATGTGCAACAAGGCATACTCACCGAATTCTGTGGAGGCACTGTCTGCGTGAACCACCACATCATTGTTGGTAAGCCCGAGAAATAATTGATCCAACATAGGGTGCTCGTGAGCTCCTACAGCATCTGGTCCCGGAGCTTCCACTGTCCCAAGCGAAACCCGCGGAACAATATCAGCGGGCAGCACTGTCCTGCTAATGGTATTGGGGCTTTTGATCTTTTCGGTATAAGGCTCACAATCTTCAAAGCGCGTAAAGAACAGGTCATATTTGTTTTCAACTGGAAAACCTTTTATATCCTGCAAATCCTGTTCTGTTAGCTTTTTGGTAAACTTTAAGAAGTGCAGCTCCTTACCGTCTGCCACTTCGATCTGCACACTGCCAATGCCATTCATGGGAATGGCTATGGACTCAGGAACCAGTCTATAAGTAGAATCTGTGACAAGTTTTCCTTCACCTTTTACGAATAAAAACATGTTCACATTGCCCTCTGTCAAAGTGATGGTTTGTTCCGTTGGCCCTGCAAAAGCAATGTGCTCAATTTTGGTATCGGCTATTTCACCCGGCAGCAATTCCTCCGTAAAGGTTGGCATGCCTTTCGGGATTTGCATTTTCAAATCCTGAACAACAATTCCTGGTGATTCGGGAACAGATGAACATGAAAAAACAATCATGCCCAGCATCAAATGAATGGACATGAAACTACTCCTGAAATTATGATTCGTGCGTTTTTTCATTCTAATGACTGAATTTTATTTCCCATACTTCTCCCGGCTCAAGCACTTTCGATTGCTTATTCTTTTTCTTCTTCGGGACAACCGTTACAGCAGTCCTGTTTTCACTGATGGACTGAATTTTAATGAGACCATCTTTTTCATCCAGATATATATCAGATTTCACTGAAAATTGAATATTCAACTCCTCTCGCTCCAGCCCTGTAGCTTCGAAACAATACATCTTACCGTCCATACTGAGGGTTGTGGGCTTCTCGCCCAAAATTTCCCACTTGGAATTATTCAACCTCCACTCCCCTATCTGCAAATCATTTGCTGACTCATCCAGCCTGTTGGAATAGCCCCGATAAGGGTAAATGATCGTCAAAAAATTAAATTCGTTTTGGTCAGATTTGGTGACTACACTCCAATGCTTACCTCTCGTTCCATTGCTGAACACTGAATCAGTCTCGATGAGTTGCAGGATGTCATGTCCGCTGGCATCCGGCGCTGTGGCCCTTAGCAAGTCTGAGCCGTTCTCGTGGGTATAATGGCCTTGCCAAACTTGTTTGTATTCATGCTCACTGTCAGACCGGAAGTTGTCTTTTACGATCCAAAAATCGTCTTTTACGAATATGACGTGACGGGAGTATTCTACTCCTACATTTTCAAATCCATCATGTCGTCCAGCGTAAAAATCTAAATCATCATTGACTTTCCACGCAATCAATTCCGGCTTAGGCAACTCCTTAAACTTCCCAAAACCACTTCCGCCTTGATTGGAAGTCCATCGCTTTCCTTGAAGTTCATCGTCCACCAGAGCCACATTTTTGACCATTGAGTTTTTGAAGAAATCAAAGTCTTTTAGCGAGTAGCGCACCTGATAATTAGGGAGGATGGCATGACCATTGGCCATAGCCTGTATGCCCAACATGTCACCATGCTGATGGTCGGGTTTTTCATCATCCAATCCGGCTGTGACTATCATCATCATGTCTTTGTCGCTCCAGCCTTCACGCATGACGAAATACCCGGTTTCATCAAAAGCCAGTGAGCCATATTCCGGTTTCTGTCGTTCTATATTTTCGAGCATTTTGATTTGCTCATGGCTCAGGAACCAATACACCCGGTCGTCCACTTTATCTGTAGCGAAATAGCCAAATTCCGGATCTTCAAAAAGTAAATAGCCCAATGTCATAGCTCCAGAAATATCGTTGGTCTCTCCCCAGGGAATTTCTGTATCATCCTGGAGGACAGGTGCCGACCGATCGGGATAAGCTATTTTCACAAGAGTGCTAAACAGCCCACGAAGCTTCTTTTCCCAGGCCTCATCAATTGCTATGTCATTTATTTTGGCCAATTGATAGACGTAAAAATAGTTGTTGATATCACTCATGTGGTAGTGAACCGATCGCTCAAACTGAAATCCATCACCATTGATCTCCTTATCCAGATGCTCACCTAATCGGAGCATAGCGCGCTCATACCACAAATCTGTGCCCTCAAAATCGCGCAGCAGAATCGAAAGCATAGCCAGTGCTGAAACGCCCCTGGTTTGATGATTTCCAGAATTAAACTTTGCATTTCTTTCGTACAAATGCTGTCCATGCTGGAGCAAAGTGGCAATCGTCACGAGCTGATCTTCGTCTGAATACTCCTCTGCATTCACAAACATATTATGTATCCAAAGCCAATTGAGGACTCTGTATCCTGACCGAAAAGCCTCATAAACGCCATTACCATCTTCTATTTTCTCATAGGCATCTGCATGGAGCGCTGCGTTCAAAGACCGCATTTGATTCTCAAAATATTGAATGTATTGTGGGTCTTTTCCGGAATTAAAATAGTGCAAGGCTATGTCCACCATCTTATGTTGCCGGGCCAGATGGCGCAGGGCATAGGCATTGACCGGCTCTCCATTCAGATAGTTGAAAGGTAGTTTCCAAAGGGTAGAATCATTGTATTTTCCGATATGATCCAACGCCCTCTTTTGATGACTATCTTGATTTTTATATACTGAATTATAATGTATGAGCCTTTGATCAAAGGTCTTATGATCATAGAAAAAACGCTCAGAGAATTGCTCTCTAAAGTACCCGGCAAGTGATGCTTTGTCCGAACTGCTCAATTCATTTCGAACTTCTGGTTTCAGGTAGTTCACTAATTCATCCGTTGCTATAACTCCTTTTGCCGGGATGGTTTGTGTTTTCCCTTCTGAGCTTAACAGTGCCATAAACACGATGGCAAATATGGTTTCCTTGTATCTCATTTTGATCTACTATTTAGGTTAGACAGGCTCACAGGCGTGGTAAGTACAACCCCTTCAGCCATATACAGGTCGTCGTATCGTAAACCGCCGTTCCCATATGGTTTAACTACAGAACCTGTGTTGCACGTAGCTTGAAAGTAGATGATCGGCTGTTCCCTTTTCATTCGGAAGTCCGCGCGTGAATATACTTTTTGCTGCTCAGCAAACTCTCCTCCACCTTTTATATAGACGTCATAGCTCTGACCTCCATCTGCAGCTTTGTTATTGTTAATGACGCACCACACCTCATACCAGGTATTCGTTTCCATGGGTTCAGCCGATCGATCAGTTTGGCTATTATAGATTTTGTCATACCAGTCACCCTTACGAACCAGTAGCGTGCCGTCGTTTTTCATATCGATGTTGGCGTCATATCGATCAGTCACACGCAAGGTTGGTTCCATTGCGTTATAATCATGCTCGATGATCCCATCAGGCTCCATATTGCTCAAGCCGAACACATGGTTGTTTGGAAAGTACTCCACATTTATCCTCACATAGAGCGTGGATGTCTCCCCTACAGCTATTGCCGTTGGGAGTTTCCTGAAACTGATCGCTTTTCGGTTTCCAACTACCCCCTCCGCAGCTGGCTTTTTGATGAGATAATGGTTCCCTCTATCCTCATCACGAACTTCTGTGACCTGGGGGTTTTCAACTTTAGGGTTGGTCTCATTTTGTGTATCAACAAGTGTCCAGTTTTCCAATGGGTTAGATGTTTCAAAATCATCTATTTTGATCCAGTCAGAATCAATACTTCCATTGTCTGCATGCGTTGGTACCTGCGCGTGTGACACCAAACTCATAGCAAAAAACAGGATATAGAACCCCGAACATCTTGTTGCCATATGTTTTGAGAGGGTATTCATCCTTAGTACATCAACTTAAGTGGTAGGTTTTGCTCAACTATCAACTTTCCTGAGTTCTTGATTTTATTATCAGCATGAGAATTGTTTTTTGCTCCCCATAACTGAGCAACCAAATCCACCCTGTTATTTTCGAAAGTATTGTCAGAAATATTCACATTGATGATCCCGTAGGTGTTGATAAGCATGCCATTTTCCTCTTTCGCACCACTTTTAGTAAATGTGCACCCCTGCACAAGTAGATTACCTCCTACTGTGGACTCATCATAACCACCTCTGTAGTAGTCAATCACATTTTTACTCACATTTTCAAAACTGCAGTTTAGGGCAAATACATTCTCGGCATTGTAATCTCCTCTATCATCGTCTTCTGCCGAAAGCTCAATTCCATTGGTACAATCGCGGATCACAGATGACTCGAACTTGACGTATTCTGAAAATGAATATTTGTAAGCCTTGAGAACATATTTGAAGTTGGAGATTTCAGAACCCTGAACTGTCAGGTTGTACAAGCTGGACATATTTTCCTTTAAGCTGGCAAAAGCATAGTTTTCACCAGACCCGATCAAATCGACATCTATTAATACCAGTTCACCTTTCGGGTTCATTTCGAAAGCTGGAGTTTCAGCTTCTCCGCTGAAAATGATAATTGACTTATTCTCACTATCACCAGACTGAACCGTCAGTTTCTTGTCTATTTTCAAAGAAGAGGGTAGCTTAAATTCTCCAGGAGCCAGTTCAATAATATCACCATCTGCTGCTGCAGTTATGGCATTCGTTAACTCCTCAGTAGTGTTCACTTTGTGTTTATTTGGCTCTGCCTGCGCAGGGTTCGGATCGTACCAATCAGGACCGTACTGTGAAACATCCATGATGTTTGGTGCCTTATCAGTTGCTACCACTGCGCCTACCATATTACCCGCTTCTCTGGAGTTTCCGTTTAAGTCAGTGGTGATCTGATCAAATTCAAAACCATTGTGCATCTCAACATCACTCACACCAGCTGCCGGCACCCAATAGTTTTCTTCCGTTTCTTTCATTTCAAAGTTCTTCACCTCCAGGCCTTTAGCTCCTTCGAAATCTACTCCCTGATTATTGATGATGTTACTCTCAAAATCAATCCCGTCGCTAGAATCATATCTTAAAATTGGTTCGGTATCTCCGCTGGCATTGTAGATGATATTGTTGGCCAGGAGCGTGCGTTTCGGAGTTTCTGATCGGATTTCAGAAGCCGGTAACACATCTTTTTGATCCAGGTTTGACCCAACACCTATCTGCCATGGAGAAGTACAATTCACCCAAGTATTGTAGGCCACCACCACATCTGTAACCTGAAAATATCGGTTGATGGTCGGTTTTTTGATTCCGTTCATCAAGGCAAGTGGCGCTCTGAATATTTCTCCTCGAAGATTGTAGAAATAATTATTGATGACCCAATGTCCGGTCCCTATCAAACGAACACCACCAACATGCGGAGAGTTTTCATCACCAATGAAGTAGTTGCCATCTACAGTACAGTAGTTGCCATGACGGGTAACCAGCGACCCCTCACTTTTGTAGAACACATTGTTTCTAAATTCATTGAAATTGGACTTACTGGAGATCACTTCCACCTCTCCATTGCAGTGATCAAAGAAGTTGTTTTCTACCGTGGTATAGCTCGGGGACATAGAAGTGCTGCTATTTCCGATCTGAATGGTTTCGGCGCTTGGTCCTCCTTTTGGAGGTCTTGGTCCAAAATAGTTGTTGTTGATTCTGTGGTAATTTTTAACACTCTGATTGCCCTCCAGATCAACTCTGATACTAGGCCCTCTGTTCGCCTTGCCCGCGATATAGCAATGATCCAGTTGATTGTGACGTCCTTTGAACAGTACCCACAGATCCTGGTGGTTTCGTTGCGATTTGTTAAAATCCTTAATCACACAATTCGTGACTCTGGTATTGTTGGCAACTTTGTCTTTCGTGATAAAATACTGGATAACAGCCCGCGATGGAGAGGACCCATTGGTGAAAGTCAAACCATCTACCACAAGAAACTCTCCTCCAAGCTTAAGGTCAGATCGTCCCTGAATAATCACTTTTCCGGGTGTTTCGGCACGTAGCGTTATCGGGTTTTGATCCGTTCCCTGCCCGTAAAACTCAATTTGAACATCTTCCCAAACTCCATTGGCTAAGACTATGTCTGTCCCAGGAGTCGCATTTTTGATTGCAGCATTTAGCTCATCAAAATCTTCGACGAATGTGGTGCTGGCAGTTCTGCTTTCGCCACATGAAATGAACAAAAAAACACAGACCGCAAAGGTGAGGGTATTTTTTACTTTAGTGAGATTAGTCATGGTTAATGTTTTTATCAATTTACTGTCTTAAAATTCTTAGCTTGTTCTTTGAAATCAATCAATTTGTTTTACCCATTAGCGGTACAACAACGGTCTTATTGGAAATGGGGCTTGCTTGAATAGTCTCAGTTGGAGTAACTTGGTCTAACAAGGTTTTCCTGAATAAACTGAGCTTCCTTTCGCTGCTGAAAAAGTTGATGACATAATTCCGATTGATTGCCACAGCACTTATCATTTCTTAATGAATCTCAGTTTTTTACTGGCTTCAGCATTGTACACCTCCAACAAATACACACCACTTTTCAAAGACGTGATTTCGAGTTGGTTGGCGATAATCACCCCTGATTTCAATACTTTACCAGACAGGTTGAAGATTCTATAGTTTCCTAAAGATTCTACTCCGGAAATTCGGATTAAATCCTGTGTGGGGTTCGGGTATATGCCTATGGATTTATTGGTGGTAGATAAAACTTCCTGATCTCCCATGATAAAATCTGCGCTTACTGTGAGATCGGCTGTAACGACTACTAGCACCTCTGAATCTGTACCATCTATGCCCACCCACTTGCTAAAAGAATAGCCTTCGTCCGGTACTGCAGTAAATGTAACCTGTGCACCATTTGCGTAAGAGTCGGCAGAAGGAGAAACGGCTATTGTGCCTCCTGTAGACTGTTGCAATTCGATGGTGTATTCATTAGAACTGGTTTCGGCAAATGGTTCGGCATTGGGACCTACGTGCCTTTCGTCTAATCTGCCATTGGCAATTTTTGCAGTAGCATTGTACTCATCAGCACCTATGTCCCTGGCACCAACGCTTGGCTGACCTTCAACATCAATAGTCACTTCCGCTATCGGGTTACTTGGAGTCGGGTTTACCGCTGGACTAGGACTACTGGAAATTTTGTAAATGGCATTGGGAAATGCTTCTTCGCATCCAGTTTCTGGCACTATACAATTCGATTTCTCTAAAAGTGGATCTGCATTAGTGGCTTGACTACTTGTGAAGCTGATGTCTCCAAAAGAGCCACTCCCGGTTGTGTAAATAATGTTATCTGCAAAGGCAACATCACTCTCTCTGCCTGCTTCATGAACGGTAGTTACCTTATTCTTATCCTGAACAATGATGTTGTTGGCAATCAGCACATTTTTAGGATCCAACTTCCAGTCATCCCGATAGCCTATTTCAATATCTGAAAAATTGTTAACAAGCGTATTATGTGTGAATTCAAGGTTCTCAATTCGATAGTGTTTGGTTAAATCCGAATCTTGTGTCACATTATCATTGCTTGCATCACCTCCTGTAAGTGTACAGGCCGCATCCCACCGATACCCTGTCAGCCCTTCAAAATAATTATTAAAAATCTTGTGATCTTTTCCATAAACCCGCACACCACCACAGCCAATGGTACTCCCTTCAAACTCAGCAGTTTTATCGTCTCCAATAAAGTAATTGCCACTGACTTCAGTACGGTTTCCATGCCTAAGTGAAACCGTGCCCAGAGATCGAAGGAATGTGTTGTTTCTTACATAGTTGTCACAAGACTTAACTGAAATTATTTCTGGATCACCATCACATTCTTCAAACAAATTATATTCAATGGTTGTGTAAGAAGAAGCCAGGGAGAGTTTGCTATACCCTACACGAATAGTCTCTTTTTCATTGTCCACTCTCGGTCCAACATTCTTAAAGTGATTATGATCAATTCGATCATATGTTGAAATAGAGGGCTGATTCTCCCCACTATTTCCTCCAATTATGAATAGGGCGCCACCATCCTGCTTACCTTCAAATAAATTATGGTCTACCCTGTTATGGTGACTGGTAGTTACCTCTGCGTCCCAAACTCCCTGAATTTCAATCCATTTTGAAGTTCCATCAGCTTTCGAACTTGAGATCTGGTTTCGGCTAATCCTTATATTATTACAATCTGTTAATTTGAAAATATTATTCTTATCCTCAATATCAATATCAAGCCCCATGATATTGATGTATGCACAATTGTCCATCCTGAAATTACTTTTCCCCGTGATCTTTGCCATCCCTCGGTTCGCAGCGATGATGTAAACAGGGAAGTCAGCAGTGCCTCCTTGATTAATCATCGATTCATTGAATGCATCATATGTTCCATCAGCAAGCACGATACTATCACCAGGAAGCATATCTTCCACCGCATTTTCCAACTCTTCTCTACTGCTGACATGTACCGTTCTTTTGGTGAACTCACCCTGAGTCATGTTGGCTGATACGACTAAATCCTGATCAATTTCTACTTCTATGGAAGCCTCTGTTCCAGATATTCCTGTCCATGAATCGAAGGTGTATCCAATATCAGGAGTCACGGTAAACTTGACAGTAGAACCTTCGTAGTAGGGTCCTTCTTCTGGTGAAACGGTGATTGTTCCTCCGGTTGGTTGGTTGATGGTGACAGAGTATTCTGTTGGGGGATCATTTTCATCAATGATAATTTCTGCCCCAAGAGAAACATTTCCTGAAATATTGATTGTAAGGGGATTATCTGTTCCGGAGAAAGATCCGGTCCAGCCAGTGAAAATATAATGATCCGCAACGTCTGTAACCGTGGCAGTCACGACATCACCTACTTGATATACCTCCTTGTCTGGGTCCAGGGTGATTGTAGCTTTTTCAGGCTGCTCTACAGTGATAGTTCGATCATTAGATGGAGGCGTAAACCCAACATCACTGATAGCATCAGTGCCTATATAAATATCATCCAAAGCATACTCTGCAATAGCATCTTCCATCCAAAACTTCAACCCGTGATATTCTTTGATGCCTGACGACCTCCCCTTATCAGCTGGATCGTATGACTCCCGAAAATCAAAAAATTCATTTGAATCGGCCGTGTTTTGTATCACGTTTCCATTAATAGCCACCTGATATTTCCACGTGGCATAATCCACGCTCATAGAGATCCTTATCCAATCACCGGCAGTGAAATATTCTGAGGGCACATCACGTTTGGATCCGCCATCAGATACCTTAATATCACTGTTGGGATAAATTCTGATTTCGCATGCTCTGCGGATTCCATCATCGGGCAAATGATCAAACACACGAATGAACATTGATTCCTCTGAAGGCGAGCTGATCACTTTAAACCAAAAATCCAGATATACATTTCCTGAATATCCGGTTTCATCTTTATCAAAAGATTGGTAGTCCAACTCCGTGGTGATAGCGCTGGAGCTACTTATTTTCAAGCCATTAGAGCCGCTATTAGCGTAATCTGAAGAGGTAATAACCTCGACAGAGGCATCATTATCTTCTCCCTCTATCCAATTATCCTGCCCGAAAACTGATCCGGTTGTATAGTCCTCAAAAGAGGAATTGATCAGTGTTTGGGATAAGACCAGGTTAGCAATGAAAAAGAAAGCAATTGAGAGTATAGGTCGTTGATAATTCATCATTTTATAAGTTCGCTGGGTTTAATACTGGGGAAATAAATATGTTATATCATAGAAGAAAGCAAGGGGGAAATCCTCAAGAAACCAGTAATCCTAAGGACTACCCACTTGCCTATTTTTAAAAATTTAATATTCTTAATTCCTTAACTTTTTGATTATTGCGATGGCCTCTTTACACTTTGCAGTGATTGCTGCAAAGTCTTTTTTGGCTAGCACATCTTTTGGGAAAAGTTGAGACCCCATGCCTACACAGTGGACGCCTGCTTCGATCCATCCTTTCAGGTTCTCTTCATCGGGAGACACTCCGCCCGTAGGCATGATGCTCGCATAGGGAAATGGCCCTTTCACTGCCTTCACAAATGCAGGGCCTCCTACCTGAGATCCTGGAAAAATCTTCACTACTTCTGAGCCCAACTCGTGTGCTTTTACAATCTCGGTTACTGAGCCGCATCCCGGACTCCAGGCTACCTTACGTTTGTTGCATATCCTGGCCATGTCTTCATCTACAATCGGGGAAACTATGAAATTGGAGCCCAACTGCAGATACAGAGCCGTAGTAGGGCCATCGATCACAGAACCTACCCCCATGATCAGCTCCGGGCACTCTTTCGCTGACCATTTTACCAACTCGGCAAATACTTCATGGGCAAAGTCGCCCCGGTTCGTGAATTCAAATACTCGCACGCCTCCTTCGTAGCAGGCCTTGATTACTCCTTTGCACAGCTCTACGTCTTTGTGGTAGAACACAGGCACCATGCCTGTTTCTTTCATGGCTACTGCCACTGATATTCGGCTAAATCTTGCCATTTTCTTTTTGGTTTATTTTCTGACTTTTAAAAATCTTAATGTCCTCCGCCGAAACGAAGGACATCTCCAATATTATCTTGCTACCCGGCCGGATGCATCTCCGCCCATAAGTTTTTCTACCTCTGATACTGTGGCCAGGTTAGCATCTCCTTTGATGGTATGCTTCAGGCAAGAGGCTGCCACTGCAAAGTCGAGTGCGTTTTGATCGTCTTCAGGGTATTTCAATAATCCGTAGATCAACCCTCCCATGAATGAGTCTCCTCCTCCTACTCTGTCCACGATATCGGTGATTTGGTACTGACGAGTCTCATACATCTTCTTTCCATCGTAAAGAACGCCAGCCCATGTGTTGTGCGATGCAGATATAGAGCCTCGTAGCGTGGTAATCACTTTCTTGGCTTTCGGGAATTTCTCCATCATCTGCTGACAGACCGAAAGGAATGCTTCGGCTTTTACGTTGTGACCTTCGGTCTGCACACTGATACCTTCGGGTTTAATGCCAAAGTGCATTTCGGCATCTTCTTCATTGCCCAGCACGATATCACAGTGAGAGGTTAGCTCGGCCATGATCTCTTCTCTTTTCTTTGCGTCGCAGTATTTCCAAAGCTTAGCTCTGTAATTGAGGTCCGTAGAGATGGTGATACCCAGGTCGCTGGCGGCTTTGACTGCTTCCAGGCAAACGTCTGCTGCTCCCTGTGATATAGCCGGGGTAATGCCTGTCCAGTGAAACCAATCTACTCCTTCGAAGACCTGAGCCCAGTCTATCATGCCTGACTCGATCTCAGAAATGGCCGAATGTGCACGGTCATAAACAACTTTACTACCTCGGGAAACGGCTCCTGTCTCCAGAAAATAGATACCCAAACGGTCGCCTCCCCACACAATCTTATCAACATTGACTCCTCGCTTGCGCATTTCCATCATCGCGCATTCTCCTATGTCATTCTTTGGCAATCTGGTCACGAAATCTACCGGAACTCCATAGTTGGCCAGTGACACGGCAACATTGGATTCTCCTCCTCCATATACTACCTCGAAGCTTGAGGCTTGCGAAAATCTTAAAAAGCCTTGTGGAGCCAATCGCAACATTATCTCTCCGAAGGTTACTACTCGCTTGTTCATCTTAT
>JBDVMP010000061.1:0-6024 GCA_039970095.1 Cyclobacteriaceae bacterium | reverse complement strand
CTTGGTCTGGTACTCAGCTTCGGAGAAAGTGATCTGATCCATGGTGGCAACGAATCCTATGCGGTTGGCGATGGCCATATTATCGCTGATTTTGAGACTTATTCAGAGTCTCCCTAAGTATCACAGATTTTACTTTCCACGCACACTTAACGTACTAGCATTTATTTGGAATGAAATCGAATTAGCATCGGTATCAGATAGGCTTCGAAATGCACTGCGTTTTATAGTCACTTCAATGGTTGACAGAAACCTAACCATTAGAAATCGGTTCGTAGTCAATAGCCACAACCCAAGAGGTAGAATAAACGGGCCACTAGCGAATACCCTTTATGTTCCTGGCCTGTCCGTCGAGCAGAACCCACTCGAAGCTTTGGCTTATAAGAGTAAAGATGTCATTTCTGCTCTTAGATCTAAGAAAAGATCTGCTATCGTCTCCAATCAAGATTTATCTTCTGTAAATATACCACCAAATTCAATTGATTACATTTTTATTGACCCTCCCTTTGGTCACAATATTATGTACTCAGAATTGAATGGGCTTACCGAAGCGTGGCTTCGTGTTAAAAGTAATAGCATTAAAGAAGCTCTGGTGAGCGAGGCGCAAGAAAAGGATGTATTTGATTACACCGCATTGATGAAATCCTGCTTTAGAAAATGCTACGAAATACTTAAACCCGGACGCTGGATGACTGTTGAATTTCATAACTCACAGAATTCTATATGGACGGCAATTCAGGAAGCGATCAGCCAAGCAGGTTTTGTAGTGGCTGACGTAAGAACCCTTGATAAGAAGAAAGGGACGATAAATCAAGAGTACTATACTTCTGGATCCGTGAAACAAGATCTTGTCATTTCTGCTTACAAACCAAATGACGGACTCGAGGATCGCTTCAAATTAATCGCTGGTACAGAAGATGGGGTCTGGGATTTTATTCGTACTCATCTAAACCAATTGCCGGTATTCGTCGAAAAAAATGAGAAGGTAGAGATTGTTGCGGAAAGACAGAGCTTTTTACTCTTTGACCGAATGGTTGCATTTCACGTACAGCGTGGAGTGACCATACCCATTTCTGCGTCTGAATTTTATAGCGGCCTTGAGCAGCGCTTCCCTGTTAGGGACAGCATGTATTTTTTGGCCGAACAAGTAGCCGAATATGATAAGAAGCGCTTAACTACAAGTGGTGCTCTTCAGCTAGAGTTTTTTGTTTCAGATGAAGCATCCGCTATCCAATGGTTGAAACAGCAGATAAATAGGAAACCACAGTCTTTCCAAGAGCTGCATCCCCAATTTTTAAAAGAGCTTGGTGGGTGGCATAAGAATGAAATGTCGCTAGAGCTTTCTACTCTACTAGAACAAAATTTTCTTCGCTACGACGGAAGTGGCGCTGTCCCCGAACAGATTCACGCCTACCTTTCCAGCAATTGGAGAGAGCTTCGCAATCTCAGCAAGGACGCTCCGGGTCTCATAGCTAAGGCGAAGGATAGATGGTACGTACCTGATCCCAGCAAAGCGGGTGATCTTGAAAAGCTGCGAGAGAAAGCTCTCCTCAAAGAATTCGAAGAATACAAATCTACTAAGAGCAAATTAAAGGTTTTTCGTTTGGAAGCAGTCCGCGCAGGATTCAAAAAAGCGTGGCAAGACCGTGACTATGAAACAATCACCAAAGTTGCGGATAAGATCGCAAAGAAGGTGTTGGAAGAAGATCCTAAGCTGCTGATGTGGTACGACCAGGCAGTAACGCGAATGGGAGGCGAATAGCGCATGATTACCAAGTGGAAGGTCTTCAATTTTAAGTCGATTCGGGAAGAAACCGAACTGGACCTGGCTCCGCTGACAATCTTCGCTGGGGCGAACAGTAGCGGCAAAAGCACCTTCATCCAGTCAATATTGCTAGTCGCCCAGACGCTGTCGAATAAAGTTAGTTCAAGATCTGTCGTTCTTAATGGTGCCCTAACTAGCCTTGGTCAGTTTGACGACCTCAAATCAAGTGGTAGTGATTCTAACCAGATCTCAATCAAGTGGACCACATGTCCGCAACAAAGGCAGGATGGCATTCATGCGGGTATTGGCGAAGGGAGACGATCTTTCCTTGGACTTAGGTCAACTACATTGAAGGAGATTAGCTGCGAAATTTCTTTTGATGCAGATAGCACCGTCTCTGAAAGGGAGTTTCTTCAGATTCAGCCTAGATTGTTTGCCAGTCAGATGTCCTGCATTTCAGCTGATGAAGATGGAATCGATCAGTACGGAGAATTCTCTATAAGGCAAAAATCGCTAGACGAGCAGGAGCCTTTAGGCATCGAGGACGATATTGATGAACGGATACGCAACAGCCTATGTTTCCAGGTAGAGGGGGATGAAGCTTCCTTATCCGAGATATCTTCTCGCTATGTTTCTGCAAAGCCGATTGGCGCAATCCTTAGGCACTTTTTACCTGAAAGGATTGTTTATTCCGTCAATACAGTTGAGGAAGGGGCCAATGAAATTGCGGCCGCACTTCAAGCGGATTATAGAGAGCGTCCGTTTAGTGTGCGGCGGAATAGACGCCAAATCCGACTATCGCCTGAAGTGCTTGATGTGTTGAGAAAAATTCTTTCCAGCGCCATAGATTTTGATAGCTTTGTGAGTGGTATCGATCGCCAAGAGTCACTTTTTGATGACTTTGGAGTTTCACTGACTCTAGAAGAGTGGGATGAAAGGGTCAGGTCAGTTTCAAGATCAGATCGGCTTAAGATCGAGCAGACGTTAGGTGAATGCGACGACCTTTATGAGCGTATTTTGCAGGCGATGAAACCAGAGACTTCTGAGTCAGCGGATACATTAAGGATCGTACAGGCGCCCCCACCGAGTCAGTTTGTTCAAGCTTCGCGCTACATGGAATCATTCTGGGCGAATTCGATAAAGTACCTCGGGCCGTTGAGAGACGCACCTAAACCGCTATACCCTCTAGCTCCTGCTGCGGATCCCTATGATGTGGGATTACGCGGAGAGCATACCGCAGCTGTGTTAGATCTTCACAAGAACAAACAGATTAGATATCTCCCATCTGACGGTTTTTCGGAGCCTTCGAAAAAAATGGCTCCTGTTACCAGGACTCTTGAAACAGCAGTAACGGACTGGCTTCAGTACTTAGGCGTTGCGGATTCGATCAATAGTCAAGATAAGGGAAAATTGGGACATGAGCTAAAGGTAGGATTGGCAAGTTCTAAAGATACTCACGACTTGACACACGTTGGTGTCGGCGTGAGCCAGGTGCTGCCTATTCTTGTTATGTGCCTGCTAGCAGATACTGACTCAACTCTCGTATTCGAACAGCCAGAGCTGCATTTACATCCAAAAGTTCAAACATTACTGGGTGACTTTTTTCTTTCGATGTCGATGTGCAATAAACAATGCATCATTGAGACTCATAGTGAGTATTTGATTGATCGACTCCGATTTCGAATTGCTTCTTCGCCATCGGAGCAGAGGTTAAACGAGCAGGCGAAGATTTACTTTGTGGAAAAACCATCTCAGGAATCATCCTTTCGAGAGGTGGTCATCAATGAATTTGGAGCTATTTCAGACTGGCCGCAAGGGTTCTTTGATCAGTCCCAGCAGCAGGCCGAAGCGATTTTGACTGCAGCATTGGCCAAGAAACGGGCAAAGAAGAATAAGGATTGATATGCTGCCTCAAGATGTTGTCATTGATCCATTTTTGTTGTGTTTGCCGAATCCATGTAATTCTCTAGACCAACTAGAAGATTTCATTTCCGCAATAGTTGGATGGCGCGGATTTCTTGATAGGCCGGATACCTGTGCTCTTTTATCTGATTCAGCAAGGGTGGCGTTGAACGATGATGGTGAATTCCCACATCGGCACAGATTGGTAGAACTTATTGAAAAATTTGAGTGCACCTTTGCCGATGCAAACACGATTTCAAGAGTTGCCAATTCTATTTTGGAGAGAACACCTACACTCGAGGAACATTTCGGGATAGATGCCATCCTTATTGAGGAAGACTCGTTTGAGGTCGCTCCAGCCGGACTTCTTGGTCGACTGAAACCTAACTGCAGATCGGCATTTAAGGATGATTTGCTGATCGCTGGCATAAAGGTCGATGAGCGCGTTGCTGGGGAGTCGGAAGCCTGCATTATGATTGCTTCCGGAAGCTGCACTGAAGATCCGATTCCTTCGGCGATCTCTGTCAAAGCGGATATCCACGAAATTGAATTAGTATCAACGGATTTCACCCTACATACAAATCTCCCTTTCTTGCTTTCCCAAAGCGTTACTATCGCGTTTAGTCACGAGCAATTGATCGAATCACTCGATTTAGGGGCAATTTGGGATGGGGCTTCCAGCGATGAAGCGGTTCGCTTGAGCGTCGAAGCAAGCATTAAAAACATTATCTCATCGGGAGCACAGCCGGAGGTAGTGAGTGATTTCTCGATTGGAAACGGTTTTGTCAAATCACTCCATGCATGGGGCGCTGATTCTCGGCTTGATTTTGCGATGGTCACTATTGAGTCATGTGCTCGCATTGTTCTGGGTATCCCTAAAAACCCTATCAAAGAATTTCGAGAGAGCGAGCATGTGAATGCAAAGCAACGTGTCCGGAAGGATGGGGCTTTGGCTTTTAGGACGCACTTGACGAAGAAAGGGGTGGGCCTCAGGTTAATGTTTTGGAGGCATACAGATGGAACCATCGAGTTTGCCAATATCGGCGGCAAAGGTGAGTTGGAGATCTCATGAGCCCGTGGGAGTTCAGCACCATTCACAGCCAAACCTGCAAGGTCATCGAAGAACATACCCTGTGGGGGCAAACCGTATGCCGGGTTTGGTTGCCGGACCAAGATACAGTGGTGCGCGTGCCTCGCTCTGCATTACGCCCCCTGAATGCTGTTCTGGACTCTGAAATCGACGCGGCGGGAATTGGCTATATCGCCGCTGCCGCAAAAGTGGCGGAAGTGCTTGAAGGCACTGCCAGTTTGTCTGACGGCCATGTATTGCTGGCGCCCATGGAGTCCAATGTCACGCCTCTGCCACATCAGATCCATGCTTTGTCACGAGCCATTTCAGGTGATCGCGTGCGCTACCTGCTGGCCGACGAGGTGGGCCTTGGTAAAACCATTGAGGCCGGACTGGTTATGCGCGAGCTCAAGTTGCGCGGGTTGGTCCGCCGGACCCTCATCGTTGCTCCAAAAGGCATTGCTACCCAGTGGGTGGCTGAGATGCAGACCCATTTCAATGAGCAATTCCAGCTTGTTTTGGGCGACGATATCGGCACACTGCAGCGTCTGGCTCCCGGGTCTGGAAAGCAAACCGGCCTTCAAAGCTCGGCTTGGGCGGTGTTCGATCAGGTCATCGTGTCGCTCGATTCGGTCAAGCCCATGGACAAGCGGCGTGGCTGGTCTGCCGAGCGTGTCGCCGCCTATAACCAGAGCCGCTTCGAGGATCTGGTGACTTCTGGTTGGGACTTAGTTGTGGTGGACGAAGCCCATCGTCTGGGCGGCAGTACCGACCAGGTCGCCCGATACAAGCTTGGCAAGGGCCTGGCGGAGGCCGCGCCCTATGTATTGCTGCTTTCGGCAACGCCACACCAGGGCAAAACCGACGCTTTTCATCGCCTGATGAACCTTTTGGATGATGAAGCTTTTCCAGACGAGGAGAGTGTCTCCCGCGACCGGGTGGCGCCGTATGTCATCCGCACTGAAAAACGCAAGGCACTTGATGCCGATGGCAAACCTCTTTTCAAGCCGCGCCGCACGCAGATGATCCCGGTGGCGTGGGAAAATCGGCATCATCTGCAGCAACTCCTCTATGAGTCGGTCACCGACTACGTCCGTGAGGGGTACAACCAGGCACTACGGGAGAAGAAGCGTCACATCGGTTTTTTGATGATTCTGATGCAGCGTCTGGTCGTGTCCAGTACCCGGGCGATCCGCACCACCCTGGAGCGTCGGCTTACCGCATTGCAGGATGGAGAGCAAGAAGCCAGTCTGCACCTGGCGGAGTTCTCAAATGGCGGGAACGAATTTGA
>JBDVMP010000060.1:0-17483 GCA_039970095.1 Cyclobacteriaceae bacterium | reverse complement strand
GTGAAAGGGCCATTTCCCTATGCGAGCATCATGCCTACGGGCGGAGTGTCTCCCGATGAAGAGAACCTGAAAGGATGGATCGAAGCAGGCGTCCACTGTGTAGGTATGGGGTCTCAACTTTTCCCAAAAGATGTGCTGGCCAAAAAAGACTTTGCAGCAATCACTGCAAAGTGTAAAGAGGCCATCGCAATAATCAAAAAACTCAGATAATAGCTTTGAAACAACTCAACCCATTAATCCTCACCCTTGCATTAGTCACCCTTTTTGGATGTGCTACCAAAAGCGATGTGACAGTGCTCAAGCTTGCACATAGCCTTGACATCAGCCATCCGGTTCATCTTGGCATGGTCAGACTGGCAGAAGTTCTTGAAGAAAAGTCGAACGGTACCATGGCGATGGAAATATACCCCTCCGGTCAACTGGGTAATGAACGCGAACTTTTAGAACTGCTGCAGATTGGAAGTTTGTCGATGACCAAAGTATCAAGCGGCGTTTTGGAAAATTTTGTTCCTTCGTTTGAGGTGCTCGGTTTGCCTTATCTGTTCAGAGATAAGGATCATCTCTTCGGGGTGCTCAAGGGTGATATTGGTGAAGAGTTGCTTTCCAAAGGCGAGAAATATCGCTTCAGAGGTCTCTGCTATTACGATGCGGGATACCGCAGCTTTTACACTAAAGAAAGGCCAATCAATACACCTGCTGATTTGAAGGGGCTGAAGGTACGGGTCATGAAAAGCGTGACCGCCGTGAAAATGGTGGATCAGCTAGGGGGTTCTCCAACGCCGGTTTCCTGGGGTGAACTTTATACAGCCCTTCAGCAGGGTGTAGTAGATGGAGCCGAAAACAACCCTCCAAGTTTCTATTCCAGTAGACACTATGAAGTTTGTAAGTACTACACGCTTGATGAACATACCAGCTTACCGGATGTGCTTCTTGTTAGCTTAGAGTGGTGGAATGGTCTCACCAGCCAGCAGCAAAAATGGCTCAAGTCGGCGGCTATGGAATCTTTGGATTATCAAATTGAAGTTTGGGAAAAGTCTGAAAAGGAATGCCTCGAAGCTGTCCAAAAAGCAGGTGTGGAAATTATCAGGCCAGACAAAACAGCCTTTTCGGACAAGGTGGTGCCACTCTATGACGCTTACAAGGACGACAAGGTGAAGTATGATCTTATTCAAAGAATAAAAGATTTTGGTAATGAGAAATAGCATTGATAAAGTATTATCCTGGGGTCTTGTGGTACTCATGTCTGTGATGGTAATCAACGTGCTCTGGCAGGTGGCATCACGTTACCTTTTGGGATCGCCCAGTCTCTTTACTGACGAGCTAGCCAGCTTTCTGTTAATCTGGGTTGGCTTGTTTGGAGCGGCTTATGCTGCCGGGCAGAAAGCTCATTTGGCTATTGATATTTTACCAAACAAATTGACGGGACGTAAAAAGCATATACTAAATGTGACCATAAGTGTGCTTTCTGTGCTTTTCGCTTTGACCGTGATGGTCATAGGGGGGATGCGGTTAGTATATCTCACACTTAGTCTTGAGCAGCTTTCAGCCACGCTGAGGGTGCCTCTTGGATACGTTTACCTGGCCATCCCATTGAGCGGCTTGCTTATTATTTATTATACCATTGTTGATTTTAAACCACAGGAAAAATGAGTTTAACAGAAATTTTAATCCTCGTTTTAAGTTTTGTGGTTTTGTTGGGTATAGGACTCCCAATTGCGTATTGCATTGGCCTATCATCGCTCTTGACATTGGTGGTTTCCATGCCATCCCTCACGGCTTTTACTACGCTCGCGCAGCGGATGGCTACAGGTCTGGACAGTTTTGCCTTGCTGGCCATTCCTTTTTTCGTGCTGTCAGGTCAGTTGATGAATAGTGGCGGTATCGCCAGACGCTTAGTCGATTTTGCCAAAGCCATTGTTGGCGGGTTACCTGGAGGTTTGGCCTTTGTCAACATTGTGGCCAGCATGCTATTCGGAGCAATCTCCGGGTCAGCAGCAGCTGCAGCTTCAGCTATTGGCGGCTTTATGGGACCCAGAATGGAAAAGGAAGGTTATGAGAAATCTTTTGGCGCAGCTGTGAACATCACCAGCGCCACAACCGGGCTGGTCATTCCTCCAAGTAATATTCTGATCGTATTCTCACTTGCCAGTGGCGGTGTTTCCATCGCAGCGTTATTCATTGCGGGTTATGTCCCGGGTATTTTGATGGGTCTTGCTCTCATGATGGTATCCATGACCATTGCCATTCGGCGCAAATACAAAAGAGGAAGCTGGGAGAGCATTGGAGAAACGTTCAGGAAGTTCTGGGCGGCTTTCCCAAGTCTGTTGCTCTTGGTTATTGTCATTGGAGGAATTGTGGCTGGTATTTTTACGGCAACAGAAGCATCGGCTATTGCGGTGCTCTACACCTTGGTGTTGGCATTCATATACAAAGAAGTGAAAGTAGCCGACCTCCCAAAAATCTTATTGAATACAGTATCTACCACGTCTATCGTGATGCTGCTTATTGGCACTTCAATGGGGATGAGTTGGGTGATGTCGTATGAAAACATCCCTCAAGAAGTCAGTCAGTCACTTATTACGCTTACAGATAACCCAATAGTTATTCTGCTGATCATCAACTTGATTTTGTTGTTTGTTGGGATTTTCATGGATATGACACCTGCCGTGTTGATTTTTACGCCGATCTTTCTTCCGGTCGTTACCAAGCTTGGAATGGATCCTGTGCATTTTGGTATTGTGATGGTAATGAACCTGTGTATTGGGTTGTGTACTCCACCGGTTGGGTCTGTGCTTTTTATCGGGTGTGGTGTGGCCAAAATCAGTATTGAGAAAGTACTTAAACCACTGATCCCAATGTTCATAGCCCTTCTCGTGGTGCTGATGCTGGTGACATATATTCCAGAATTGAGCCTATGGCTTCCAGGAGTCTTCGGCTTCTAAAACAGTAGTTTTTATGGACTAATGGTTTAAGTGCATTTTTAGTAATTAATACTCCTTTAATAAACGTTAACCCCGAACCCAATGTGTAAATTATATCAATACGCTGGACTGTTTTGTTTGATGATCATTGTAGCATGCAATACTTCTGAAAACGAAATCGCTAAAATTACAAGAGCACCTTTTGGTTCTATGCCTGATGGCACAGAAGTGGAAGTTTACAAGATGACCAATACGGCTGGGATGAGTGTAAAAGTGATCACCTATGGAGGGATAATTACTAGTCTTACCGCACCAGATAAAGATGGCAACTATGAAGATGTTGTATTAGGGTATAATAAGCTCGAAGGGTATTTGGAGGCCAGCCCATTTTTTGGAGCGATCATCGGTCGATATGGAAACAGAATTGCGGACGGCAAATTCACACTTGATAGTGCTGAATACACTTTGGCCACTAACAATGGTAAAAACCATTTGCATGGCGGTGATATCGGTTTTGATAAGGTGATTTGGTCTATTAGACCAATAGATGTGGAAGAAGGTGTGGCACTCGAGCTTACTTATACAAGTGCTGATATGGAAGAAGGTTATCCAGGCAACCTTGATGTGAAGGTAATATACACGCTGAGCAATGATAATTCCATCACTTTTGACTACAGTGCTATCACCGACAAAAAGACCATTTTGAACCTCACTCAACATTCTTACTTCAATTTGTCGGGAATGACGAGTGATATACTTGGTCACGATCTAGTGATCAATGCCCCTGCGTTTTTGCCAGTGGATAGTACTTTGATCCCCACGGGTGAGTTGAGACCAGTTGATGGAACGCCATTTGATTTCACTCAAGGCAAAGTGATTGGTGATGATATCAATGCTGAAAATCAACAGATTGTTTTTGGAGGTGGGTTTGATCACTGCTGGGTTTTGGCCGAAAAAGAGGATGAAATGGCTCTGGCCGCCACTCTGGCCGAACCTTCAAGTGGAAGAGTGATGAGCGTTTACACAACTGAACCGGCTGTTCAGTTTTATTCTGGTAACTTCCTTGATGGAATGATCGCAGGCAAAAAGGGTGTGACCTATGCTCATCGTTGGGGGCTTTGTCTGGAAACACAACATTACCCTGATTCTCCGAATCAACCAGAATTTCCATCCGTGATATTGGAGCCTGGAGAAACATATAAGACCTCTTCCAGATACGTTTTCTCAAGTAACTAATGATAGTTCACAGTTATTGGCTTTTATTTCAAAAACCAATAACTTGCAAATACCTAAATAATTGATATCGCTTAACCAGCGTTTGGACGGATGCGCTCTACACCTTGTTGTGTAGGGTGCTATCCTTTCTAAAAAACCTCCTCTTTCATAGTCATCATTGTTTCCTTATCTTTTCATCTGTAACCCGAAATGATAATCCTCCATGAAATATGTTTTGGCTCTAGACCAGGGAACGACCAGTTCGCGTAGCTTGATCTTCGATAGTGAAGGGCACATTGTTAGCACTGCACAGCAAGAATTTAACCAATACTTCCCTCAATCCGGATGGGTGGAGCATGATGCATTGGAGATTTATGACACCCAGTTAAAAACCCTACGCCAGGCGGTTGATGGTGTTGATGTCAGTGAAATTGGGGCCATTGGTATCACAAACCAGCGGGAGACCGTCGTAGTTTGGGATAGGAACACAGGTGAGCCCATTCACAAGGCTATTGTATGGCAAGACCGCCGTACGGCGGATTTCTGTGAAGACCTAAAGGAGAAAGGACTTTTTAACACCATTCGTGAAAAAACAGGTCTTCCTATCGATGCATACTTTTCGGCAACCAAAGTTCACTGGCTGCTGCAAAATGTGTCAGGGGCATTGGAGCGTGCCGAAAAAGGAGAATTGCTTTTGGGAACCATAGATACCTGGTTGATTTGGAAGATGACCGGTGGCAAATCTCACCTCACCGACATGACCAATGCTTCGCGTACTATGCTTTTCAATATCAAGACGTTGAAGTGGGATGATGAACTATTGCAAATTTTTGGCATTCCGAAATCCATGCTTCCCGAGGTTGTAGCCTCATCTTCCCCTTTTGGTAGCTATGAACTAGATGGGTATCAAATACCAATATCAGGAGTGGCCGGAGATCAACAAGCCGCACTTTTCGGTCAGGGTTGTCTTGAGAAAGGAGATGCGAAAAACACCTATGGGACAGGTTGTTTTTTATTGATGAATCAGGGTCAGGATTTTGCTTTGTCCGATCATGGGCTTGTTACCACACTGGCCTGTTCATTAGACGAAAAACCTGTCTATGCCTTTGAGGGAAGTGTTTTTGTCGCGGGAGCAGCCATTCAATGGTTAAGAGACGGGTTAGAGATAATCGAGACGGCAGGAGAAACGCAGAGCCTCGCCGAGAGTGTCGATACGGATGATGTAGTATTGGTGCCTGCATTTGTGGGGCTCGGAACACCATATTGGGATATGTATGCGCGAGGCGCAGTTTTTGGCTTGTCCCGTGATACCGGGCGTGCACATTTCGCGAAGGCTGCCTTGCAGGCAATCGCATTTCAGACCAGAGACATAACCGAGGCGATGATCAAAGACGGTGGACTAAAACCGGAAACATTAAAAGTAGACGGAGGAGCCACCGCAAATGAGTACCTCATGCAGTTTCAATCCGACATTATGGATATGGAAATATTGAGGGCCAGGAATGCGGAAACTACCGCCCTTGGAGCGGCTTTTTTGGCCGGTTTGCAGGTTGGGTTTTGGAGTATAGTGGACGTTTCCAAGTTGAGCAGCCAGGGTATATCCTACACACCTAAAATGCAAGAAGGAAAAAGGAACGAACTTTATGGTAATTGGAGCAAGGCAGTGTCCCGGACACTGGGCTGGTTAAAAAATTGATATGAGCAGAATATTTTCGGCATTTTCAAGGAAAAATGATCTAAAACAAATTCAAGAAACAGAGTTTGACCTGACTGTGGTGGGTGGAGGAGTGACAGGCGCGGGTATAGCTCTTGATGCTGCATCACGAGGAATGAATGTGCTACTTCTGGAAAAAGGAGACTTTGCCTCAGGTACTTCTAGTAAATCAACCAAATTGATTCACGGAGGGTTGAGATATCTCAAGCAATTTGAGTTTGGCCTTGTAAAAGAAACTGGCCAGGAAAGATCCATCGTGCACAAGCTAGCTCCACATTTGGCAGTGCCTGAAAAGATGCTGTTGCCCTTTGTGACAGATGGCACATATGGGAGTATGACCACATCGGTTGGTTTGAAGGTTTATGATTTCTTGGCGGATGTAGTGAAAAAGGATCGCCGGATTATGCTGGACAAAGTAAAGACCCTGGCGGCAGAGCCACTTCTCAACAAAGCTATAGTAGAGGGAGGTGGAGTTTATTCAGAGTATAGAACAGATGACTCCAGGTTAACCATAGAAATCCTCAAAACCGCACATAGTTATGAAACAGTGGTGCTTAATTATGCTGAAGTAAACTCTTTTACCTATGACTCTGGAAAGGTAAGTGGTGTTGCTTTTAAGGATGTCCTGAGTAAGAAAACCTATACTGCTAAATCCAAAAAGGTAGTGGTAGCAGCAGGTCCGTGGCTTGATAGTATTCTCAACAAAGAGGATCAGTCATTGCCTAAAAAGTTGAGATTGACGAAGGGCGTTCATCTGGTGGTGCCTCATAAGAAATTTCCTATTAGTCAGCCGGTGTATTTTGATACTCCTGACGAGCGCATGGTTTTTGCCATCCCCAGGGGTAAGACAACATACATTGGCACTACTGACACGGAGTACAAAGGAAGCCTTGATCGAGTGGTAGCTACAGAGGCAGATGTTAAATATTTGCTGGGAGCGCTCAAAAGAGTTTTTCCAGATGTCAAGCTGACCAGGAGGGATGTCGTTTCCAATTGGGCAGGTCTGCGCCCGCTCATAGATGAGGAAGGCAAGTCTCCATCGGAGCTTTCCAGAAAGGATGAAGTGTACGAAATGGAAGATGGACTGATTGCGATTGCTGGAGGTAAACTGACCGGGTACAGGCGTATGGCCGAGCGGGTTGTGGACCTTGTGCAGGAAGGGATCGATATGAGATATAAAATCCCGTGCCGCACCTCCATGATTCCTTTGACGGATCACCCCTTTACCAACTACGACATGGTCAGGAAGGCTATCAAGCACTACGCTGACCTATTTACAGAAGCTGGGATAGAACCTTATTGGGGGTGGCATCTGATCATGACATATGGGAGCAATACGGCCTTGATTTGGCGAAAGTTTGAGGAGAGTGAAACCAAAGATGAGGAAGCATTACTGAAGGCGGAGCTTTGGTATTGCCTAAACTATGAAATGGTACACACACCGGTAGATTTTCTTGTAAGAAGAACCGGAAGACTTTATTTTGATATAGATCAACTCCAGCAATACAAGGAGCTAGTGGTAAACGAACTAGCCGATCAGTTCAAATGGAAAGCTACTCGCAAGAAAGAGGAGCATGCTTTGCTGGAATTGTATATTAAGGATGCAACCACCTATTACAAAACTGAAATCGATATAGATTGAAAAGGAGATTTTTAGCCAGTTTGATTAGTTATGCATAATCTGAGTTTTGTCGTAATTTTTCTTTTGGTGTTTACCATTAAGGGCTTTGCACAAGTCCCGGAAGACCCTGATCCAGTTACTGATGGTTGCACTGGCTATGAAGGGGCAAGAGGAAGAAAATTCGTTGAGTTTTTTCTTACTCTTGATAATTTCAGTACAGAACGTGTATTAGTTGGAGCGAGTAATGTTTCAATCTCAGAAATAGCTCCAGTTAGCGAGGAGGCGGCATGTGTACGTTTGAGCAGTATCATTTCCAATAATGCGAAATATCAAACTGTTGATCAGAGTATTTCTAATGATGAAACCAAATACTATTACCAAACAAATGATTTTTACTACATTTTTTGGGCGTGGAAGCCAGAAAATGATAATCGTATTCGTTTTGGGCCAAAAAGGCTTTTTATAGTTGTTAGCGGAGATTTCGAAAATGTTTGGGAGTTCTATAAATAGACTTATTTGAAAAGTTGAATTTTTCGGAACTATTAACCAAAGCAAGTGCCATCAGGTACTTGCTTTTTTGGTTCTCTATTTTAGTTCGCTGGTTAATTTGCCTTAGATTTGATCCTTGATTGATTAACCAATCGTGATAACACCATAGTCCAATGATCCGTCCGGCTGATAGGCTCTCCCAGCTCCAAGAATATTATTTTTCTAAAAAACTTAAGGAAGTTGCCCGGCTGAAAGCCGAAGGTAAAGACATCATCAATATGGGTATCGGCAGCCCTGATAAAATTCCGCATGAGCATGTTATTTCTGAGCTCATTGAGTCCAGCATCAGGCCGGATAGTCACGGTTATCAACCATACCAGGGCATTCCCGCGCTGCGAGAAGCCATCATTGATTTTACCACAAAACAATACCACGTCAAACTTGCGCCGGAAGAGATACTTCCGCTCATTGGCTCCAAAGAAGGAATTACGCATATTTCACTGGCATATCTTAATCCCGAAGACGTTGTTTTGGTGCCTGAGCTTGGCTACCCTACCTATAGCTCTGTGACCAATATGGTCCAGGGAAAGTTGGATTTCTATCCACTGGAGGAGGACAAGAACTGGGAGCCCGATTGGGAGTTTTTTGACAAATATGATTTCACCAATGTGAAAATCATGTGGCTCAACTATCCGCATATGCCAACAGGCCAAAAGGGGTCTTTGGAGATTCTTGAACGCTTTGTAAAGTTGGCTCAGGACAAGCAATTCCTGCTTTGTCATGACAACCCGTACAGTTTTCTTCAGGATGATAAACCTCTGAGTATTTTCAATATTGAAGGAGCCAAAGAGGTGGCTGTTGAGTTAAATTCTCTATCGAAAACTTTCAATATGGCTGGCTGGAGAGTGGGGTGGATTGCGGGGGCGCAGCATATTCTTGAACCGATCCTAAAGGTCAAAAGCAATATGGACTCTGGTATGTTTAAGCCTGTGCAACTGGCAGCAGCGAAGGCGCTAAGCCTGGGAGATAGTTGGTATCAAAATCAAAGTGATTTATTTGCAAGTAGGCGAAAATCAATGCAGGAATTTCTCAACCTTCTCGAATGTGACGTTGAGCCAGATCAGGCTGGTATGTTTGTCTGGGCCAAGGTGGGTTCCGGTACAGCCGACGAGCTGTGCGATAGGTTATTGTATGAGAAAGAAATCTTTGTCACGCCAGGTCACATTTTTGGTCCCAAAGGAAATAACTACATACGTGTTTCACTTTGTTTGGATGAATCCATAATTCAAAAAGCCATAAAGAGGTTAGCATGAAAAAGGTACTATTGGTAGGAGTCGGATTGATTGGAGGGTCTTTTTCACTGGCACTAAAAGGGCGAGATGAGTTTGAGTTTGGTGGTGTAAGTCGAAAGTCAGCCACACTGGACAGGGCAGAAGAGCTAGGAATTATCCAGCAGAAGTTTACAGACCTTCATCAGGGAGTAGCCTGGGCAGATTGGATCATCTTATCAATACCCGTGGATGTGATCAGAAAAATGCTGCCAGGCATTATGAACAGCCTCAGGGACGATCAGCTGGTTGTTGATTTCGGATCTACTAAAGGAGCCATCTGCGAGGAGGTGTCAGCTCACACCATGCGCAAGAATTTTTTGGCAGCTCACCCCATTGCGGGTACTGAATATTCGGGACCGGAGGCGGCATTTCCGGGATTATTCAAAGACAAATGCCTAATCGTTTGTGAAGATGAAAAGACAAATCGCGAACTGAAAGAAGAGTTTGAAAAAACAGCCCAGGAAGTAGGGTTTTACCTTGTTAGAATGGGTGCACAGGAGCATGACAGACATCTGGCTTATATAAGTCATCTGAGTCACGTTACTTCATACGCGCTGAGTAATACTGTGCTAGACAAAGAAAAGGATGGGGAAGTCATACTCGAGTTGGCGGGCTCAGGGTTTGCTTCTACTGTACGTCTGGCAAAGAGTTCTCCGGAAATGTGGACGCCAATCTTTCTTGAAAACCGCAAGATGCTTTTAGAAAGTATCGAAAATTACCTCAGTCAGGTTTTGTTGCTAAAATCACACCTCATGGATGGGGATGCAGAGCAGATACAGGCCTTTTTAGAAAAAGGCAGAGCAATCAGAAAGATCATCAAATAGTCTTGATTTAGAAGCTACCCTTTTTGTGGTATTTCTTACAATTTTTTCAACCAGACCCCTTTATTTGACTTGATCGGAGTTATATTTCGAACAAGAACTCAATAAATCCAAAGAGAGAGAAATTGAGCGATTCATCGCATAGAACGCAAGTAGACTGGATTTGAAAAGTATAAAAGCACTCGTCATCATTTTTCTGAATACCGGGATTGTCACAACCATTGCTGCGCAAGGTTTGGATGACCTGAGAGCCTTCCTCAGTAAAGCCAAAAGTGAGGATTCTAT
Organism: Cyclobacteriaceae bacterium; assembly: GCA_039970095.1. GTDB lineage: Bacteria > Bacteroidota > Bacteroidia > Cytophagales > Cyclobacteriaceae > JAMZMI01. The sequence goes on along the minus strand of JBDVMP010000060.1, from coordinate 7,086 downwards.
GGATGTCACCTCCAGATATTTCGAGTCTATCCAAAATGATGACCCGTCCGAGTTGGCAGAGACCTATGCCATTTGGGGTGAGTACATGCAGGAAAACAGAAGTTATGACTCGGCAAGGTCACTCTTTCAGCAATCAATCATACTTTATGAGAAGATCGGAAACAAATCTGCTTTGGCTGATGCTAAATTGGAATTGGCCGATATTTATGCCAATGAAGACAACAGGGTAGCCTCTCAGCAGCTCTCACATGAAGCGTATGATATATATGTTGGCTTAGGAGATTCTCTCAAAATCTACTATGCGCTGATGAATATTGCTATAAATCATGATTACCTCGACGATCATAAGATTGCCATTAAGTATTATGAAGAATGCGTTGAAATCTGCAAAAATGTTGGTCATACTCTGGGCGAAGCGTCGGCTTATCATAATCTGGGAGGTATATATGCGGATGAGGGAGACCACCAGTTGGCGTTGGATTACTACGATAAATCCAGAAAAATATCTGAAGATCACAATGACTATGACGGGTTGTGGGGAGTTTATCAAGGGCTATACCTGACTTATAAGCGAATGGAGCTCAAGTCAGAAGCATACACGAACTTAAAAAAGGAGCACTACTTTGCTAAACTGGATGAAGATCAGGTTGGAATAGCCTTTTCTTACCAGGATCACGGCACCTATCACTTGATGATGGGAAACTACGATTCCAGTATTTATTACTCAACAAAAGCACTGGCTTTGGCAAACGATCTCAACATGGCACAAATAGTCACTAATGCCTATGAAGGTCTCAGAAAAGCGTATTATGCCAAGGGTGATTACAAAAAGGCTTTCGATTTTTATGCCAAAGAAGTAGCCAAGAATGACTCGCTGTACAATATTGAGAATTCACGACTCATTGAGTCCATCAAAACGCAATTTGAAACAGAAAAAAAGGAACACCAACTTGCTGAAAAGAACCTGCAACTCCAAGCAGCAGATTATGACCTGAAGCGTCATAAGACTATCATGACGATTTTATTTCTGGTGTTGGGCTCGCTCGCAGTTATCATCTTTCTTATATACCGGGGATACATGTTGAGAAAGAAAGCCAATGAGGCGTTGACAGTAAAGAACGAAGAGATTGCCCTTCAAAACGAAAAAATCAAGGCGGTGGACGAAATGAAAAACCGCTGGTTTATCAATGTGGCTCACGAGTTGCGCACTCCTCTTACTTTGATCAAAGGTCCTGTTCAGAAGATTTTGACAAGTGAAAGTTTGACCCCCCAAGTAGAAGAAGATCTGGAGTTGGTATATAAAAACACACAAAACCTGGTCAAGCTAATCAATGAAATTTTGGATTTGTCGAAATTGGAGGACGGAGAAATGCTCCTTCAGGTACAGGTAGTGGATATTAATATTCTGGTGAAGCAGGTCATTTCTATTTTTGAGTCGAAAGCGAAGGAGTCAGAAGTGAAGTTGGAGTGGGGGGACACGGATCAGGGTTACATGGAGATTGATCCTGACAAAGTATCTAAGGTATTGGTCAACCTCATATCCAATGCCTTGAGATTTACAAATCCTGGCGGCTCAATCAGCATTTCTTTATGCGTGGAGGAAACGGTGAATATCAAAGTAAAAGATACGGGTGTCGGCATAGATCCTGAAGATCTTGAGCACGTTTTCGATCGCTTTTACCAGGCATCCACCAATAAAAACGCGGGAGGTACAGGCGTAGGGCTGGCCCTGTCAAAAGAGATTGCCCAGCTGCATGGCGGTGATCTTACGGCCACCAGTCAGGTTGGACAAGGCACTGAGTTTACCCTTAGTATGCCGAAAAGCATATTGGCTACTAAGCCAAAATCAGCACCTGAGACGGTTGATCTGAGTGAAGCCCTTGAGGATAACTTCGTGTCTACAAATGTACTATCACGCCTAAGTGAAAAACCAACGTTGCTGATTGTAGAAGACAATGTGGATATGCGCAGGTATATCAAAGGGCTCATGAAACCCTACTTTGAAATCAAGGAAGCAGGAAATGGGTTGGAAGGTCTCAAAAGCCTTGAAAACAATCAAATAAACGTGATCATCTGCGACATGATGATGCCCGAAATGGACGGGCTGCAGTTCTCCAAAAAAGTCAAATCAAACGAAGAATGGAAGAATATTCCGTTTATTCATTTGTCTGCCATCAACGAAGGTATAACGCGAAAAGAAGCACTTATGGTTGGGGTGGACGATTATCTGCAGAAGCCATTCGACCCAGAGGAATTAATCATTCGTGTTAGAAATCTATTTCAAAATTCGCTTGCGCGGATGGAGGTGGTGCCGGAGGAAGAAGAGTCCATTTCGTTTGAAGATAAAGTTCTTAAGAACCTAAGAGACGAGGTTATGCAAAACATTGCTGACTCTAATTTCAGTGTGGCCAGACTGGCAGATTGTGCGGCCATGAGCGAAAGACAGATTTATCGTTATTTAAAAAATACTACCGGGCTCACGCCCCTACAATTTATACAGGAGATAAAGCTCAACAAAGCGATGGATCTTGCCCAAAAGCGTGTGTACATGAGTAGTAGTGAACTGGCAGCTGCAGTTGGGTTCCAACACTCGCCTTATTTCTCCAGTTTGTTCGAAAGGCGATTTGGTAAAAAACCTTCTGCCTATCTCAAAACGGGGTGATCATCGGATCACTTTTATGATTTCATCGATTGGCTTTTTGGCTTCAATCAAGTTCAAATCAAGCAAAGTGTCCATCACCGTATCAATAGCATCAAAATCAACTTCATTTGCCGTTGACCACATCACCTCCTTTACGATTTGATCCGTGTTTGATTTTTTCAGATCAAATTTTTCTGCGATGATTTCGGATAGTCTGGGGTTATGCTGAACAGACTCGCAATAGGAGTTGATAATTTGTAAGGTCTTTTTAATCGACTCTTTTTTCTCTTTCAGAGCCTTTTCACTGGCTGCAATAACAAAACAGGGCCAGGGAGTAGGCACCTGATCAATGCGATCAAACTCTTCAGTATCCACCAGAGGCTGTGTCGTATACTTCTCCCATAGAAACAAGTTCGTTTCACCTTTTCGAAAGGACTCTCTGGCTCCATCGAGATTATTTGTCACATGAAATTTTAGATCCTTCACATTCCACTTCTTTCCTTTAGCAAGTACAAAAGACATGAGGTGTGACCCTGACCCGTACCTGCTTATTGCAATGTTTTTGTTGGAAAATGGAGCCGGCGATGCGGGGTGAGGGCTGTGTACTCCCCAGATCAGTGGTGAGTCAACGTAGTTTTTAATGACTCTGCATTGATTACCATCTATGATAGACTTTGTGATCCCTTCGGTTAGTATAACCGCCATATCAAGATCACCTGTGGCAAGCTGACGCGCCATAGCACCGGTACCTTCAGAAACAGTAACCCATTTCAGGTTTAGCCCCACTTTTTCAAAAGCCTTTTCCTCTATTGCATTGTAAATGGGTAGGTTAAAATACTCAGGAACACCTCCAATTTTAATTTCTATCATAGCATCAATATTAGACGGCTAAATTAGCCCTGACGGATGTGAATTTATGTTTTGTGCCGTTTATTGTGGTTTTACCTCGGTTAATAGAGAATAAAAGGGCATTGATCGAACAAAACTTTAGAACCACAGCCCTACTACTACCTTTGCATTTACAACAACAACAATGGTATGAAGAAATATGCAACTGTATTTTTCATCCAGCTATTTACCGCCACCGCATTATCCGCTCAGTTTTTTTCAGGGTATTATGTTAGTGATCCTCCCATGGATGAATTTGAACATCTAAAGGTGCATCACCACCATTTAAAACATGATAAGTACCATGGAGATCTTTCGGTGAAGGGGTTTTCGGAATATGGAGAGTTATGGGAGTTAGATGCTACCATGATCACGGGTGAGAGAGCAACGGAAATCATTTCCAAATTTGGAGAAGAAGAAAAAGTGGAAACGGTTTATGAGTTTAAAATTGCTGTCGATGGTATCGAAGAGGATTTTATTCTCTTAGGTTACGTAGGCCGACGGGGGCACCCCGAGTTTATCGCCATCGAGGAAATTTTTGCTAGCGAGCAAGAGGTTAACTTACTTGAGCTCAAATCATTCAAACTTATCAAGGCACACCACTTGCACAATTGATGTCAATCATCGACACGGTTTAGTACAGAGTCAGGGAAGTATTTGTTGCTCAGCGCGACCATCTCATCGCCTTTGACAAACATGTCTATGGTAATCTCATCTGTATGCGTAATGCCGCAAGCACCCAGCAGTTCTAATACTGCGTGAATGGTGTTTTTATGGAAGTTGTAAACTCGCTCTGCCTTATCACTGACAACCAGTCCTTTATATAACATTTTGTTGGTGGTTGCTACTCCGGTGGGGCAATCGTTAGAGTTGCAGCGAAGCGCCTGTATACACCCAACACTAAACATAAAAGCACGGGCAGAGTTGCAGATGTCGGCCCCAAGGGCTCGCATACGCAATATGGAAAATGCTGTCAGTACCTTGCCACTGGCTATAACTTTGATCTCATCACGTAGCTTATATTTCTGAAGTGTCTTGTGAACAAAAATCAATGCTGGTTCTAGCGGTAACCCAACTGAGTCAGAAAATTCTAAAGGAGCAGCGCCCGTTCCTCCTTGAGCACCATCAACAGTGATAAAGTCGGGTCTTAAACCAGTCTCAACCATCTTTTCCACGAGAGCGATGAACTCCTCTGTTCTGCCCACGCAAAGCTTAAAACCAACAGGTTTTCCGTTGGATAGCTCACGCATCTGCTGGATAAATTTGAGCAAATCTTCTGGTCCATTGATATTTTTGTGTCCGGGAGGTGAAATGATGGTGGTGTGAGGTTTTACGCCTCTTATTCTGGCGATTTCCTCGTTGTTTTTGGATGCAGGGAGCACGCCACCGTGACCGGGTTTGGCACCTTGGGACACCTTGATCTCGATCATTTTTATTTGCTCATGAGCAGCTTTTTCTTTGAACTTATCGGGATCGAAATCACCTTCTTCAGTTCGGCATCCAAAGTATCCAGTACCAATTTGCCAGACCAAATCTCCACCGCCTTCCAGGTGGTAATCCGAAACACTTCCCTCTCCTGTGTTGTGATAGAAGTTGCCTTTTTTTGCTCCTTTGTTTAGAGCTAAAATGGCATTTTTGCTGAGCGAGCCATAGCTCATGGCCGATATGTTGAGCACGGAGGCCGAATAGCATTGCTTGCAGAGCGAACCTCCAATCATGACTCTTGGAAAATCCTCAAACGGGGGGATGGCATAAATGGAGTGTCTGATAGCCTCGTATTTCTCGCTATCGAGATCCATTTGAGTCCCAAACGGATGCGTGTCATTTACGCTTTTGGCTCTTCTGTAAACAAGGGCTCTGTGGTTTCTGCTGTATGGTTTTCCATCAGTAGATTTTTCTATAAAGTACTGTTGGATTTCCGGAGAGATCATTTCAAAAAAATACCGGAAGTAGCCCAATAGTGGAAAATTTCGAAGAATCGCATGGCTTTTCTGCACTCTGTTGGAGAAACCAATCAAAGTTAGAGGAACCAATACTATGTAACTATAGTACCATTCGGGGTAAAAATACCCAATTACAGCGATGGCGAGTAGAACGAGCGGAGCAATGACATAAAAGGTGTGTCTCATGAATTAGGTCGGTAAAAATGCGATCCCAATTTAAGACTAAATTACTTAACCCCCCTCCGTTAAAACCCTGATTTAAAGAATTGCTCTCAGAGAATAGAATCACCACTTCACGGCGATCTTCCCCATGGAATTTCTTGACTCTAAAAAGGCATGGGCATCCGCTAGCTGGTCATGACCATACTCCCCGCCAACCGTAGGCTTGATTTTTCCTTCGGAGTACATTTTGATAACTGCTTCCATACATCTGGGTAGTATCTCCGGCTTGTTGTCGGCGATCTTGAGCATATTGATGCCAATGAGCGAGGTGGATTTGCTTACAAATCCGATTGGACTCCAAAACCCGAAACCGAATACCATTTTCAGCAATTTGAAAATATTTCCGCGAGCATCTGTCAGTTTTGAAGCGCCATACAGCAACACCCGGCCGCCTGAGTTGAGCAATTGCATGTCCTTCTTGACATAGTCACCGCCTACTGGATTGAACGTTGTATCCATTTTTCTCTTAAACCCAAGTTTTTCTATCTCTGCGAGATAATCCACCTTGCGGTAGTTGATCGGATAATCCACCCCAAGACTCTTGAGATATTCCATTTTTTCATCAGACCCTGCCGTGCCAAAAACGACACATCCTTTGTTCTTTAGCAGCTGTATCAGTGCCGTGCCTACTCCACCCGCAGCGGCGTGCACTAGCACATGATCACCTTTATAAAGGTTTCCACATTCTTCAGCAGCATAATATGCCGTGATGTATTGAGTGGCCAGAGCTGTAGCCTCGCCCAGAGAGATTGTTTCTGGTATCTTGGCTACACCCATTTCAGGAGTCACAATGTGGTCTGCATAGCCACCAAACCTTGTAAAAGCCAAAACACGATCCCCAGGTTTTACAGAGGTAACCTTCTCTCCAATTTCTTTTACCCTTCCTACATTTTCATACCCTACTACCGTTGGTAGAGGGGGGCATTCTTTGTATATACCCAGCCGAGCCATCACATCTGCAAAGTTGAGCCCAAAACCTTCCGACTCGATCAGCACTTCATGATGACCGGGTTTTGGCGGCTCTTCCTCTCGCAGTTCAAACGCTTTGTCGGCAGATCCGTTTTTTATAAGGTAATAGGCTTTCATATTCTTGTAGGTCAAATTATTTTTTTGAAAAATACTCATTCATTCGCAGCTTCATCTCATCCTTGCCAACATATGAAGGAGAAAGGGATGGTTGTCCCGGAAAGTTTTCCATATGAAGTGTCTGAGTAGGGAAGGCAAAGTTGATTCCGAGTTTTGAGGCCAGTTTCATGATCTCGATGAGCACCTCATGGCGTGCTTTGAGCTCGGCAGACCAGTCGGGAACTTCGAAGAAGATGTAAAACATGATATTCAGTGAGAAGGAGGCCATATCGTTGAAATAAATGTTGTAATAGTCCTTTCGGGTGT
>JBDVMP010000059.1:0-103661 GCA_039970095.1 Cyclobacteriaceae bacterium | reverse complement strand
TTCCAACATAAATATCTACCCAGCCGTCTTGATTGACATCTGCCGCGACCAAGCCCAGTCCGTATCCCTGAGGGCTGCTGTAAATACCGGCCTCAGCACTCACATCGACAAATCGAAACTCCCCTTGGCTAAGCTGATTTTGAAACAGGCGATCGCCAGCCAAAGGGTCGGCATCATTTCTGGATTCTACAGAAGCATAACTCCTTGTGGTGTGTACGGCATGGTTCATCAGAAACATATCCAGGTCACCGTCCTGATCATAATCAAAAAATGTGGATTGCGTAGAAAAGCCTGAGAAATTCAGCCCCACCTGCTCTGCCGACTCAGTGAAAGTGAGGTCTCCATTGTTTATGAAAAGCTGGTTTGTAGATTTCAGGTTTTTGTATTCACCTACTTTACACACATAGATATCCAGCAGTCCATCGCCATTTACATCGGCCATGGAAACTCCCGTGGACCAATCTTTCGTCTGATTAATGCCCGCGGATTCTGTAATATCTTCAAACAGGAGGTTTCCCCGATTGAGGTAAAGTTTGTTTTCTCCCAAATTGGCTGTGAAGAACAAATCATCCAATCCGTCATTGTTGATATCGCCAATGGCCACACCACCACCATTGTAGAAATACAAATACTCAATGATATTGAGATCACCCGTTGGATTCAGATCATTGGAAAAATAAACGCCCGTCTCCTCAGGTGCAAGTAGCTTAAAAAGGGTTTCTTCTTTTGCCGGCTTACTGCAAGCGCAGGTGAGCAATGAAGTTATTAAAACAATATGATGGATATGCCTCATTCGATCAGCCTAGAACTGGAAAAGAATCATGGAATCATTGTTTCTACTAACCAGCACATTTCCATCGAAAACGCTGATATCTCGGATTTCCCCATCTACATAAAAGCCTCTTCCGCCATTGTAGGCTTTGAATTTCTGATCTCCAAGGTTTTCTAAAAACACACCATTGCTCGCATCATATCTACCCACCTCGGGCTTGGCTCCATACAAGTTGCCACCCATTATAATATCTATATCGCCATCATGATCAAAGTCGCCAGAGGCAATGCCATAAACTGGAGAAAGCTGAGTTTCTACCGGAAGCTCTATCACGGAAAAAGTGAAGTTGCCATCATTGATCAAAATGGTAGAAGCCAGAGTAGTGGCAGTAAGTTTGGTAGCTGCACTGAGCTGCTCAGGTGTAAATACCACATCGATGGTGGCCTTTTTGAAAGACTCGTAATCCGGGAAATTCTTTTTCAGGCTTTTGATTTGATCGATGAGATTGTGACGAAGCGCATATGGGTACTCCTTGCCATCAGCGGCATATCCAGTAAGAATGGGATCTCGAAATCCATTATTATCAAAATCGCTGACATAAAGAGAAATCGGTTGAGTGCGGGAAGCACGAAAGCGGCTGTTGAGTCCATGATTGCCTAAAACAAAATCCAGATCTCCGTCACCGTCAATATCCACGGCGTGAACAGATTTCCACCACCCGCTCATGGCCGCTGTTTGTGCGGTGGTTTTCTGAACGAATGCCCCTCCATTGTTTTCAAAAATGGTCACGACCATAAATTCACCCACAATCATCAAGTCATCGTCCTGATCTCCATCTATGTCTGAAAACGTGGCGTCAGTGATCATCCCTAAGCCAGAAAAGTCCGGCGCAAGATCAGCCGTTCTATCCACAAAATTTCCAGCTCCGTCATTGATCAAGAGAAACCCAGAACATGGCTCTCCATAGTTTAATGGCTTCATGCGCTCGCCCACGAACAAATCCATGTCTCCATCAGCGTCAACATCAGAAACACTGACGGTAGATGAACTCACATAAGCTGTTCCTGAAGGAAGATTTTGGTCAGACTTGACAAAACCTCCTTTACCATCATTGAAATAAAGCCTGTCTTTGAGCGCAGAAGATGATTGTGAAAACTCAACCCCACCACTACAAACATATAAGTCCATATCACCATCACCGTCGGCATCAAAGAACACACTCTGTGCATCTTCGGAGATTTTATCATCATCAAAAACAGAGATGTTTGCACGAGTATAGCCTGCTTTGGAGCCTTTTAGAATTGCCCCGGCAAAACCCTTGGATCCGCCAATGAAAACATCCTCAAAACCATCACCATCTATATCTGCCACGGCGATCTTTGGTGCTTCGGTGCTATTCATGTGATAAAGCAACCGATCCCTATTAAAATCTACAAATCGATTTTCCACATGGGCAAAATCCATCTGAGCATCAACCTTCCTTAATACTTTCTCCGACTTAGTATTTGGTGTTTTTTTCATTTCGCCAGCGTTTGCCTGATTTATGGTAATGGTCTGATCAACGGACACATCAGTTAATTCGGATACCTGACCATTGGGCCACACAATGGAAATGGAGATCGGGTCGGCGGTTTTTAGCCCGAGGTTTGGCCTTGGGTCTACACTAGACTGAAACCCGCGGATAGGCTGCTGCTCCACATAATATGTCTCATCTCCCTGCCGCACTTTGACCTTTGCTCCAATGGCGTACCTGTTTCCTTCATTCCCCTCAAACTGAAATTTGACATAGTGACCCTGGGCTTTATCAGCAGTTGTGTTTTTATAGATGAAGGATTGCATGTTGACATTATTGACCACCAAATCAAGATCCCCGTCATTGTCTAAATCTCCGTAAGCTGACCCGTTCGAAAAGCCGGGTTGGTTGAGACCATAATGGCTCGTTCGTTTTTCAAACTTTAAGTTTCCCTGGTTTTGGTAAGCATGATTTTCGATTGGGTTGGAAGGTATGATATCAATCAATTTTTTGTAATCGACATTGTTTTTCGTAACTACAGATTTGAGCACTTCCTCATTTGAGATGTACTGGAGGTAGTCTTGATTTGTCAAATCCTGATAGATGCCATTGGCAATGAAAAGGTCTTTCATTCCATCATTTTCGAAATCAAAAATCAGTGCCCCCCAGCTCCAATCCGAAGCTTCTACACCTGCTAATCTTCCAATCTCGCTAAACGTGCTATCCCCATTATTTAGCTGAAACGTATTTCGGGTGTATTGATGATAATACCCGTTTTGAATATTGTATTCATACTTAGTCCAATCCTCAAAAGTGGTCACCGACTTGAGGCGTTCATGGTCTGAAGGCAGCATTTCAGTGACGAATAGATCGTTGTAACCGTCGTTATTTATATCTGCCAAATCCGCTCCCATAGAGGCCGCACTAATCGACCTGATTTGATTGGTGAGCTGTTCGCTAAATGTACCGTCTTGATTGTTTAGATAGAGATAATCTCGCTCGAAAAAATCATTGGAAACGTATATGTCATCCCAATTATCTCCGTTGACATCACCGACAGTGACTCCCAACCCAAATCCAATAATACTGCCATATATTCCAGCATCCTGACTTACATCCACAAACAATCCACCATCATTTCTCATGAGTTTGTCTCCACCAAGAAGATCGCGCTTTGGTCGCTCATTTCGACGCAAGTCAAACGAGCCGATGGCCTGATAGGAGTTGTTGAGAATATAGGCATCCAGGTCTCCGTCTTTGTCATAGTCAAAAAACGAAGCATGGGTCGAGTACCCATTGTCATCCAAACCAAAAGCAGAAGCCGACTCTGTAAAAGTCATGTCTCCGTTGTTAATAAAAAGCTCATTCTGCTTGTTATCCCCTTTGATGTCTCCGGAGTTACACACGTATATGTCAAGCAACCCATCGCCATTTACATCAGCCATGGTCACTCCAGTGGACCAGGCTCGGGTTCCCGCTACACCTGCAGATTCGGTTATGTCTTCAAATTTGAAATTGCCCTTGTTCAGGTAAAGTTTGTTGGCGTTCAGATTAGATGTGAAGTAAATATCAACCAGTCCATCCTGATTGATGTCGCCCACCGAAACACCACCACCATTGTAATAATTCCGATAGGTATAAACATTGAACTCTTCGTCATAGGTCAGGTCATTTCGGAAATCTATCCCTGATTCTGATGGTTGCAAAAGCTGAAATACCGTATCTTTTTTCGGTTCTGAACACGCCAAAACCAAAAGCCCGAAACATATAGGAGTAATTTTTTGTATGGATAATTTCATGATATTCCTGCTTCTAAAATCCGTCTTTATATTTCACTGATAGATCTTCTATTTTTCCTTCCAATGTTTGGATATCGCTAACACTCAAGGATATTTGTCTGTTTCCGTCCACCTTCACCCAAATGTCTTCCTGCCCCTCTTCCCCATCTATTTGGATAAAAGGGTTGCCGCCATACCAGTTCATCAATGTATCGCAAACGATCGGAACGAGCTTGTCTGAATTAAACTTATCAGTGGTTGGGCTCCATGTGAGGTATTGAAAAGACAAGTCCATGATATGTAGTTGGTCATCTTCGGTAAACCGAGGATAGAACAGCATTCTGATGGGAGAAATCCCCGGCTTGCTTTCGCCAAGCATGTACTCCACGTTTTTGTTTTGCGGCCCTTGTTTGATCAGGCCTTCACTGTTTTGAATCCAGCCTTTGGAAAAGAACGCTCTTCGCTGATCGCCAAACTGAAAAGTGAGAAACAGTGAATCATACCTCTCCCCAGACGCTAGTTCTCTTTTGACCGTGCGGGAGTACTCTGACTCAACACACCCGAACATCAAAAACATGGCTCCCAAAAAAACTATCCAACTACTTTTTGATTTCATAAACTCCTATTTGTTCGTCATTAATTCCAAATAAAACCAACTGCCCTTCCGGGTGACTAATAAATTCAATATCCCGGATTTGTCCGAACACCCCTGTCATTTCCAGGTTTGGAGTATCCAGCATATTTTCATCTCCGTACCAAATAGTTACAGGTAGTGCGTCATATCTTCCGAATTGTGGCTTTACCAAATATTGATTCCCCCCAAAAATCACATCTTCAAAACCATCGTTATTCAAGTCTTCGGACACAATCGAATAGATTGGGGATAATTGAAGTTCAGCCGGAAGATTTCTCCTGACAAATCTGGAACCCTCATTTATAAAAATGGACGAGCCCAGTGTTGATGCTTCTAATACCTCAGCGTTTTTCAAATGGTCTTCACCTAAAAGATCCACAACATCCATGTGAGCATAATCACTGAAGTGAAGTATTTTTTTCTTAAGCCCGGGCAGTTGCTTGATCAGTTCATCACGATCAGCAATGGGGTAAAACTTATTTTCAATTTTGTGACAAACGATATAATCTGTGGTTCCATTATCGTCAAAATCATCCATATATAGTCGAGTAGAATCCTTGAAGAAGGAGTTTTGACCATGGTTTCCGGCTATAATATCCTGATCTCCATCCCGGTCAATATCCAAAGTAGCAATTGTATTCCACCAGCCGGAGTAGTCCGAAATGCCAAGCGACATTGTTTTATTGGCGAAACCGGAATCATTATTTAAGAATATATGAACGGCTCCCCACTCTGTGCTAAGCACTAGATCCAAATTCCCGTCGGAATTAATATCAGACCATGCCGCATCCGTGATCATGGGCAGAGTGAGTAAATCAGCACACATTTGTTTTGTCACATCTTTAAAATACCCGTTTCCATCGTTTTGCAGCAGGTAGCCCCTTACCTTTTCTCCGTAGCGGAAAGGGTGATATCGCTCACCTACAAAAAGGTCCTGATCACCATCATTATCAAAATCTGCATTGATGACAACTGCTGTACTAAAATAGGTTTTGAATGGAAGTCTGTCTTTTTCTATGGAGAAATTGCCCCGACCATCGTTGATGTAAAGTCTATCCCTGAGCGCAGACGAGCTTTTAGAAAATGCACGCCCACCGGAGGCCACATATAAGTCCATGTCACCATCACCATCACAGTCAAAAAATATATTATCTGTATCCTCAGAAGTTTTCGCGTTCACCAATGAGGACTGAAAGGACTGTACAAATCCACTATTGGTTTGAATGAAAAGCCCTCCCTCAGATTCTTTTGCTCCTCCTATATAAAAATCATCACGGCCATCGCTGTTTACATCTGCTTTTGCAATAGCCGGGCCGTGATTGTGAAGCATTTGCGGCAATAATCTATCCCGGTCGAAATCCACAAAATTGTTTTCCTGATGGCTAAAAGGTATTTCAACCCCGGAGGTCTGCAGAGCGTTTGAATTTAGAGAGGTATTTATTCGCTTTTTAGGCAGGTTTTCCGCCTTCTCTATCTCCAGTTTTTGATTTGTGGCCACATTGTAGATTTTCTGTATTTCATCGGTTGGCCAAATTATGACCAATGAATCTACCATCTGGGCAGTGCCCAAACCCAAGTGAAGGGTATAATCAACGGAACTCTCAAACCCGCGTGACGGAAAATGATCTACCGTGTGTGAATTTTCCCCAACATATGCTGTCACCTTAGCCCCAACGCCAAAAGTGTTTTTTGATTTTTCCTTCAGCAAAACCTGCAAACTGCGATTGGTTGCTGTGTCAGTATTGTTGCGATATACCCAAGACGGCATATTGACATTGTTCACCACCAGATCCAGGTCACCGTCATTATCCAGGTCACCGTAGGCACTGCCATTGCTAAAGCTTTCCTGAGCAAGCCCCCAATCTTCGGCCTTATTTTCAAAGTCAAAACTTCCCTTATTTTGGAAAGCAAAGTTTGAGACAGCTCCCGATGGCATCAAATCAATCAAATCTATAATGCCTTGACCTTCGCTTTGCAGGATGTTGCGAACATTCTGGTCGTTGGCGGTATAGGCCAGATAGTCGCGATCGAGCAAGTCTTTGTATATACCATTGCTAATGAAAATATCCTTGAAGCCGTCATTGTCCATGTCAAAAATCAGTGCGCCCCAGCTCCACTCAGTAGCTGAAACACCAGAATATCTTCCCACTTCGGCAAAACCTATAGACTCCAGATTTCTTTGTAACACATTCCTTGAAAACTGATTGGCGTACCCCTTTTCTTTAGCTAGCTTATGTTTATCCCACGATTCAAAGACAGTTTTTGTACGCATACGGGGCAATGTAGCGGGCAGCATTTCTGTCACTATGATATCAGGCAGGTTGTCATTGTTGAGATCAGCGGCATCTGCCCCCATAGAGCCCATGCTTGTGCTTTGCAATTCTGATTCTGAAGATTCTATAAAAGCTCCATTTTGATCATTGAGATACAAATAATCCTTTTCGAAAAAATCATTGGATATGAAAATATCAACCCAGCTATCTCCGTTGAAATCGCTCAAAGTAATCCCAAGTCCAAAACCTATCGCACTGGAATAAATATTGGCCTCATCAGTAAAATCTACAAATTGGCCATTGTTATTTTTCATGAATTTATTTCCTCCACCGCTTTCATCAGGTCTTTTTCTTTGATCTTCAATCAGATCAAAAGCACCAACCGATCTTACTGAATTACTCAATATGTAGCAGTCCAGATCTCCGTCTTTATCATAATCGAAAAAAGCCGCATGACTTGACAATCCCGTAAGATCCAACCCGTATTGCTGTGATTTCTCCGAAAATGTGAGGTCCCCATTGTTGATAAAGAGTTCGTTGTGCCTGTTTGCTCCTCCGGGTTTTCCCGATTTACAAACATATAAATCCAGCCATCCGTCCGCGTTAATATCCACGAATGTGGCTCCAGAAGACCATATGCCTGAGCAGGCTACACCGGCGCTTTCAGTAATATCTTCGAACTGCCAGTTTCCTCGGTTGAGGTAAAGTTTATTGTCTTGAATATTTCCTGTAAAGTAAATATCGAGCAGTCCGTCATTGTTAATATCTGCTAATGCAACTCCTCCTCCATTGTAGAAATTGCGATAGGTATAAGGGTTAAATTCTTCAGTGTAGGCAAGGTCATTTTTAAAAGTCATCCATGAACCCTGCCCCATCAGTTCGAAGAGGGGCGACTCTTGCTCAGAAACCGAGCATGCTGAAATCAATACAGATAAAACAAAGAAAAATCGAGAGGTTTTCGCTAGCATGACCAAACAAAAAGGGCTACCGTAAAGCTACGGTAACCCCTTTGGTTATTCAATAACTTAATTATTAATATCCAGTATTCTGAGTTAACGGGAACGCTGCATCTGCTGCAAGGATCGCCGCATTCGGAATAGGGAATACATTCAGGTTAGGGTTGCCGTGAGCGTTTTTAAACTCCCATGCGTCTCCCCAAGTGCCAAACCTAATCAAGTCAGTTCTTCTGCTCGCTTCCATAAACATCTCTCTGCCTCTTTCGGCAAGGAGGTCAGCCTCTGTCAGCGTACCAAAAGCACTTACACCTGCTCTGGATCTTAGTTGGTTAACTAACGCCAATGCATCACCATCACCAAACCCGTTCATTCTAGCCAAAGCCTCAGCTTTGTTTAACAAAACCTCGCCATATCTGAATAGCGGATAGTCATTATCCATGTTGTCTTGTTGCCCAATTTTGAAACTAAACTTACCAAGCCTTGCTCCAGCCTGACGGCTTCCATTAGGAAACAACTCATTGATAGCTGGTGTGTAATTGATTGGAGCTCCATCCGGATCTGCTTTATCAAAAGCCAAATCAAGAATAGGAGTACCATCAAGAGAAAATTGCTCTCCAACTATGAAGTTGTTTTCTTTTCTAGTGTCTCCATCCTCATAAGAATTGTAGAATTCTTCCATGGTAGAGTAACCGTTCCATGGCTGTGAGGCCAGGTCATAAGTCAACTGACTTGGATAATGAAGCGTCATCTGCGCGAAGTTCATATTCGTGCCAGTTGCCTGATCAAAAGGAACCACCCAAATATGCTCGATATTCTCAACGTTATCGGGAGCAAAAACTGACGCATAATCACTGTCAAGATCGTAAAGACCTGAGTTGATCACCTCATCAGCTGCATCGATGGCTTTTTGCCACTCTGCTGTTCCTGTATATACTTCAGCATTCAGGTACAATCTTGAAAGCAACGCATAAGCACCAGCCTGGTTTACTCTACCATAACCTTGCAGGCTTGTAGATAGGTCTGGAATAGCAGCTAACAATTCAGTCTCAACAAAGGCATATACGTCAGCCCTATCGGATTGAGCCACATCCACTCCAGGAGTTGTTGTGATCTTTACTCTACCGTAAAGGTCAAGCAACCTCCAATAGTAATAAGCACGCAGCGTTCTCAGTTGTGCTGTTCCTTCAGCGTTTTGCCCAGCATCCAACAAGTCATTACACTGACCAATACCGCCATAGATATCATTCCATGCGTTATTGAATCCATCATTTGTTGACTGCCATGTATGCTGATGCATATCTATCCAGATACCGCCATCAAACCAGTCTCCACCTTTTTGGGTAATGATCGCTTCGTCTGAAGATATCTCGGAAATAGAGAAGTAGCTACCGTGGTTAGCGGTACCGTTAAACAAACGACCGAAAGCCGCGCCAAGACCATCTGCGGGTTGATCTTTGTTCACATTGGGACTATTACCCTTTCTTGCAGCTGGCTCTCCCGGATCCTCGCTGTAATCCCCTTTCAAATCCTCTTCCAAATCTGTACAGCCATAGCCGAATACCAGTAGGGAAGATAATAATGCTATTTTAAATATGTTTTTCATCGTTGATTGCTTTATTAAAATTCAACATTGATACCAACTGTGAAAGTCCTGGCTGTGAAGTAGTTGTTTCTCCTGTCAATTCCAGTTACCAATACATCTGAAAGTCTCTCCAAACCAAATTCGTCTTCAAACCTTCCACCATTATCAACGGGACCTTTATCAGCCAAAACCGGCTCAGGATCAATACCAGCATAGTCAGTGATTGTAAAAGCATTTTGAATGCTTCCGTAAGCTCTGATGCTCTTAAATGCAGATCCGTCTTTTAGATTGAAGTTGTATCCTAGTGTGATATTATCCAGTCTAATAAAGTTCGCCTTTTCCACATATAGTGAACTAAACTGAGCAGAAGTCAATTCTGGAATCTGCTTATCAGACTTAATCCTGTTGTATGAATTGATCGCACCTGGATCTATTGGCTCATAAAAGGCTCTGTAAGTGTTTACAAGGCTATGGCCAAAGGCACCTCTAAAGAAAGCATTCAAATCCCAGTTCTTGAATGTCACCTGGTTAGTCCAGCCTAGTTCAAGATCCGGAATACCGTTTCCTAGTTCCGTAAAGTCTCCATCATCAGCAAGTGCAGATCCCTGAGCCGCATTTACAGTTCCATCTCCATTCACATCTTTCATGATTGGAGCGCCACTATCGTCTATGTTTCCTGTAAATACAGGTCCCCAGATTTGGCCAATTTCCTCACCTACTTTCACTCTTACCATGTTGGTTGAGTTTTGACCAGGTGCTCCGAGGTTACCCCTCATAGACTCGTCAATTACATATTCTTCAAGTGTAGTTTTGTAAGAAGAAGTAACAATTCCCGTATTCCAGGTGAAGTCCGCATTTTCGATAGCCGCATAATTCAAAGCAACCTCGAATCCTTTGGTATTCAACTTACCGGCATTTTGGAATTGTCTTTCAAATCCGAAAACTGCGATATCAACTTCTCTTTCTAAAATAAAGTCATTGATATCTCTGGTATAAACATCGATTGAACCTGTCAATTTATTGTTCATCATACCAAAGTCAATACCTACGTTGATCTCAGCCTTTTCTTCCCAACCAAGATCAGGGTTAGCACCTCTTGTATACTCATAATCACCCGCCTGGAATGTGTAGTCGTACAAATCCTGAGCAAGACCAGATTGTGAAGGAAGTGATCCCGTCACTCCATAACCTGCTCTAAACTTCAATTGGTTAACTGGGCCTAAATCAACATACTTGGTAACATCTGCTCCCACACCAACAGCGGGGAAAATTCCCCATTGGTTGTCAGCTCCCAACTTGGTCGATCCTTCTCTTCTCAATGAAGCGTTGAAGAAAATACCGTCATCAAATGTCATGTTAACCCTTCCGAAGAATGCAATAATCCTCGCATCAGGAGATGAGTTACTCAAAATTTCGATCAAGCTTGCTCCACCTGTAAGAATATTTCTTGAGTCTTCCAGGGCATTGAATCCAAGCTGATCAGAAGGAAAATCACCTAGCTGAAGCACAAAATACTCATCGGTCTCTTCCTGAAAAGAGTAACCTGCTGAAGCAGTGAAATCAATTTTACCAAATGAATTGGTATATGTAGCGAAAGACTCGAACAATGTGAATTCCTTATCAGAAACAGACCTTCTTGCCAAACCACCTCTATTCAATCCTCTAAAGAAAGATGTTCTAGGGTAATACTCACCGCGAATGTCATTTCCGTATTGCTTGGCATAGTTTGCAGTTACAGATAATTCTTCAAGAATATTGTAAGAAATTTGAGTGTTGAAGTTTAGATCTTTCTTTTTACCAAGGTTTTGATTTTGCTCTACGATTGCAACCGGATTGAAGTTATCAAATAAGATCGCCTGAAAGTAGCTACCATCATCATTGGTAATTGGGGCAGTAGGATTGTAAAGCACCGCATATCTCAATGCCTCATTGAAAGAGTAGTTAGACTGTCTTTCGGTCAGCGACATGTTGAAGTTGATATTCAACTTATCATTTAGCGCATAGTGATTGATATTTGCTCGAGCATTGATTTGATCAAATCCTGATTTTCTAAGGATACCATCTACATTTCTAAAGTTGGTAGATAGACGGAAAGTTGTATTTTCCGCTCCTCCTGATATTGCCACATTGTGAACCGCAGAAATACCATTTCTGGTTACTTCATCAATCCAATCTGTTTCAGAGCCCAGGTCATTACCTCCTGCGCTGATATATTCAGATTTGTTCATTACAGGCTGCTGATTGGCAATTTTAGCCACCGCCATGTAGGTATTGTATGAGGCATTTACTCCAGAGCCTCTTTTACCAGACTTGGTAGTTACCAATATAACACCACTAGAGCCTCTACTACCGTAGATAGCTGCGGCAGAACCATCTTTTAGAACATTGATGGTTGCAATGTCATTGGGATCAACGTTACTAAGAGAAGCACCGATAACTCCATCAACTACCACCAAAGGTTCAGTATTTGCCCCTACAGTTGAGATACCTCTCAAACGGATAGTAGAAGTCGCATTTGGGTCGCCACCTTTATTGTAGATAGATAGACCAGGAACCTTACCTTGAAGCAATTGCGAAGGGTCATTCACATTTCCCTTGTTGAATTGTGCCTCATCCAAGGTCACCACTGAAGAAGTGATCTCCTTTTTATCCTGAGTACCATACCCAACAACAACTACTTCAGAAAGCTCCTCAACATTCAATTCCATTGAAACATTGATAACTGACCTGTTTCCAACTTCAACTTCCTGCGCAGTGTAACCCACAAAAGAAAATTGAAGGACTGTGTTATCACTTACTGATAGACTATATTTCCCATCAAAGTCGGTGATCGTACCGCTAGATGTTCCCTTGACGAGGACACTAGCACCTGGAACTGTCTCTCCTGTTCCGGCATCTGTCACTGTTCCTGTAACTGTTCGCTCCTGCGCCCATACGGATACAGTCAAAAGAAGCGTCATTACATAGAGTAAACTTCTATTCATATTACAACATTTGGTTAGTAAAAAACTTTAACATTCGGACATGAATTTCCATTATGACATCAAATCCGAACACCCAAGAAAAGGAAATAAAATGACTTGAGAAAACGTTTTTTTATTATTTAATCGGATTTTTCAATATTTCAGAAATGAAAACGTTTGTATTAGTTACGGTTTTTTGACATTTACAAATAATTCAATTTTTAAAGCCAATTGTAGATTAGTAAATATGGCGTGATTATCTTACAAAAACGCTGCTATAAAATAATTAACCGTTACTAGCAACTAACCTCAATCGACCCAATTAAAATGAAGAATGGTAACGTCACCATAAAGGACATTGCAAAGGAGCTTAATATATCCATTTCAACAGTGTCGAGAGCTCTGTCTAATAGTCCAGTAGTAAAGCTGGAAACCCGAATCGCAGTGCAGGAGCTAGCCAAAAAATACAATTACACACCGAACCTAACCGCTCTCAGTTTAAAACACAGCAAAACCAGAACTATCGGCGTGATAATCCCACAGCTAGTGCATGAGTTTTTCGCATTGGTAATAAGAGGCATTGAGGATTTTGCTTATGCCAACCATTACAGCGTAATAATATGCTCCAGCCACAATGAATACGAAAGAGAAGTAATCGACTCCAAAACGCTCATCAATGGTCGAGTAGATGGTCTTTTAGCATGCATTTCTAAGGGCACTTCTAATTTTGATCACTTTGCTGAATTTAAGCAGCGCAATATCCCTTTGGTATTTTTTGATTGCATCTGCAATGATATAGAATCACCCAAAGTAGTCATAGACGATTTTGATGCAGGATACAAGGCAACAAAGCACCTAATAGACCAGGGTTGCACCAAAATCGCGTACTTAGGTGGGCCAGCATCACTTTACACCAATCGCCACAGATTGAAGGGCTATAAAGCTGCCATAGAGGAGGCCAGACTCAAAGCGAATACCGACTGGGAATTACATGCATCAAGTGGCGAAGATTATGATGAGGGCATGAAACTCAGTAAAAAGCTGATACAAGATCATTCGATAGATGGTGTTTTTGCAACCACAGATATGCTCGCCATAGGAGCGATGAAAAGCATCAAATCTGCAGGGATAAGAATTCCTGATGATATCGCGGTAATTGGCTTTAGCAATTGGACAATTTCCCGCATATACGAGCCTAGTTTATCTACCGTTTCTCAGCCCGGACATGAAATGGGCTACAAAGCTGCGGAACTACTTATTGAGCAAGTGAAAAACCCCGAGAACCAAATGAACGACACTCACATACTGAGCTCTGAAGTTGTGAAAAGGGAAAGCAGCATGAGAAAATAGCACCAACTATTTCCGCCTAAAAAACTACCTCAATGGGGTGACTTAAGGTTTTCAGCTACTGCCAGCGTTTGCATAGCAAGCTTATTTCTTCTTTAGAAAATCTAAGCCTCAAAACAAAAAAAGCTCAATAACCAAGGTTACTGAGCTTTTCACTTTCATTCCAAAAATCTTATTCAGAGATCATACCCTTTAGGATAGTTTCAGTTCTATCAGGCCCCAGAGAAACCAAATTGATTGGGGCATTTACTCTTGACTCTATGTATCCTATATATTCCTTCAATCCCAGAGGAAGTGTTTCGAAGGTGGTTGCTTCTGTTTTGCCCCAGGTCTTGAATGAGTCATAACTGACTGAAAAATCCTTATTATCAAGGTACAACGGAAGTTCGTCAGTCTCTTCGTTTTTATAAGCGTAGCTATGCCCCACTTTAAATTCACTCATTTGCTCCAGCACATCGGCCTTCATCATAAAGAGCTGGGTGACTCCATTGAGCATCACCGTATATCTCAGTGCCGGCAAGTCCAACCATCCGCAACGTCTCGGTCGTCCAGTTGTAGCTCCAAACTCGCTCCCTGCTTTGCGCAGATCCTCACCGGTTTCGTCAAACAACTCCGTAGGGAATGGTCCGCTACCAACTCGTGTGCAGTAAGCTTTGAAAATACCATAAACCTCGCCAATTTTTCCTGGTGCTACACCCAGACCCGTGCAAGCTCCTGCCGCTATGGTATTGCTACTGGTAACAAACGGGTAACTTCCGAAATCAATATCCAGCAACGACCCTTGAGCACCCTCTGCCAATACACTTTGTCCATCGACTATCGCCTGATTGATAAGATACTCCGTACTCAAAATATCAAAGCTCCTGACAACCTCTACAGCTTCGAAAAATTGCTTTTCCTCTTCTACCAGGTCCGCCTCAAAATCATACCTCTCCAAAATTTGAAGATGAAAGTCTCTCAACTGCTGATATCTTGATTCGAAATCCGGTTCATTTATATCACCTATTCTCAGGCCCTTTCTTGCAGCTTTATCCTGATAAGTAGGCCCGATTCCCCTTAGTGTAGATCCTATTTTTTTATCGCCTTTTGCTATTTCATAGGCCTTATCCAACATTCTATGTGTAGGAATAATCATCTGAGCCTTATTAGAAATAACCAGGTGCCTTTTAAGGTCAAGGTTAAATGGAGCCAGATCATCAATTTCTCTTTTGAAAGTAATAGGATCAAGCACTACTCCATTTCCGATTACATTGAGAATACCTTCATGAAAAATACCTGACGGTATCTGATGCAGCACGTGTTTGTGCCCATCAAACTCCAGGGTATGTCCCGCATTTGGGCCTCCCTGAAACCTGGCCACCACATCATATTTTGGTGCCAAAAAATCCACAATCTTTCCTTTACCTTCGTCTCCCCACTGAAGGCCCAACAGAATATCTACCGATGACATATTATTTTGAAATTTTGGATAAAGCCTCTTCTTCTGTCTTCACAATATTGAAGATGGCTTGTAGTTTAGTGATGATTAAAAGTTTTTGAACGTGCTCCGAGGGGTTGATGAGATATAGCTCACCGGATTTGTTTCTAAACTTTGTGAGTATGGTTATGAGTACACCTATGCCGCTACTATTTATATAGCGAACGTCAGTTATATTGATCAGACAGGTTTTTACATTTTGATTAAGAGCGTCATTTACCAACTCAACCAGATCAGGCCCGTTGTTTTCCCCAATCAAATCCCCTGAAAAGACCAATCTCAAAATATCGCCATCTATGGCGTTTGTATAGTTCATTTTGATGATGGTTTATTCTCGCAATTTTCTTTTTTGCAATTTCCGTAAAGGATCAATGAATGATGAATTACATCATATTGCAGGACTTCACTTACGGTGTTTTGTATATTCTGGATACGTGGATCGCAAAATTCCGATACTTTGTTGCAGTCTGTGCAGATCAAATGATCATGCTGCCTAAAACCGTAAGATTTCTCAAACTGAGCAAGGTTTTTTCCAAATTGATGCTTGGTTACAAGGTCACATTCTACCAGCAAATCAAGTGTATTATATACCGTAGCTCTGCTCACACGGTAGTTTTTCTCTTTCATGCTGATATAAAGAGACTCCACATCAAAATGGCCAGACCGGGTGTAGATCTCCTCGAGAATAGCGAATCTCTCAGGAGTCTTTCTTAGGGCTTTTCTTTCCAGAAAAGCTGTGAAAATTTTCTTTACCTCTTCGAATATGGCCTCTTGCTGCATTTCTCCGCAAATATATGCTAGTCAATCGATTTATCTTAACTATCTCTGGAAACAGAAAACACTCCAGTCACCGCTTCGAGATTACGAATGAGCGTTTCCAGGTGGGATGTATCGTTCACATAAAGTTTAATCTCTCCTTCAAAAACACCCCCCTCGGTATTGATAGACATTGACCTCATGTTTACTTTAAGCTCAGATGATATGATGCCGGAGACATCCTTAATAAGCCCCATGCGGTCCGATCCGATAATCTTGAGTGAAGCAAGGAATGAATTATCCTGACTGGAGGTCCACCTGGCCTTTACAATGCGATATCCATAATTGGAAAGTAATGAGGCCGCATTTGGACAATTAGTTCTGTGGATCTTGATGCCCTCATTAACAGTCACAAAACCAAAAACATCATCTCCCTGAATTGGATTGCAGCACTTTGCAAACTGATACTCAACCACATCCATATCCTCACCTATCAGCAATAAGTCAAAATCTTCTTTGCGTACAGTTTTGAGTTGCTCCTTAAAAGCTTTGGTGTCAGAAACACGACCCACACGTCTAACAGATTCTGTCTTCTTTTCTTTGAATTTTTTTATCTCATTGTGATCAATTTTGCCTTTGCCTACCCTATAAAACAACTCCGTGGGAGTCTTCGTGTCAAAATGAGCCACCAACTGCTCTATGATATCCTGATTAAAAGTGAGCTTTAGTTGTTTGACTTTTCGCTTAACCACTTCTTTGCCTTCTGCGGCAAACTCCTTCTTCTCCTCTTTCAGAGAGTCTTTGATATTATTTTTTGCTTTGGAGGTAACCACATATTTCAGCCAGTCCTCCTTAGGTCTTTGCTTCTTAGAGGTGAGTATTTCTATCTGATCTCCATTTTTCAGCTCATAGTTAAGAGGCACAAGCTTCTGATTCACTTTTGCCCCCAGGCAGTGCGCGCCTACTTCTGAGTGTATATCAAACGCAAAATCAAGCGCCGTGGAACCGTGTGGCAATGTGATTAGATCTCCTTTTGGAGTGAATGCAAAAACTTCCTCCTGAAACAGGCTTGACCTGAAATCATCTACAAACTCAATTGCGTCTGCGTCATTCTGCTCCAGAATCTCCCTCACCTTACCTATCCACATTTCAAGCCCCTGATCTCCACTACCATCTTTGCTCTCCTTATACTTCCAATGGGCGGCATATCCTTTTTCTGCTATATCATCCATTCTCCTGGTGCGTATCTGCACCTCAACCCATTGTCCTCGTCCGCTCATTACCGTAGTGTGGAGGGATTCATACCCATTGGCTTTCGGAATACTAATCCAGTCTCTCAGCCTGTCGGGGTTTGGTTGATAATGATCTGTCACTATAGAATAGGCCTGCCAGCAGGCAGCTTTTTCGTTTTCCAGGTCTGTATCTACTATAATTCGAATGGCAAAAAGGTCGTAAACTTCTTCAAACGGCACATTTTGCTTACGCATTTTATTGAGGATGGAGTGAATACTCTTTGGCCTTCCCTTTATCTCATATTCAAAATCCTGCGCATTGAGCTCACTCTTTATTGGCTTAATGAAGTTTCTGATAAATTTATTTCGAACATCTCGCGTAGCATTGATTTTATTGGCGATATGTATATAGGTCTCTTTATCTGTATACTTTAGATACAAATCCTCTAATTCTGACTTGATAGTGTATAAGCCAAGCCTATGAGCCAATGGTGCATAGATATAAATGGTCTCGTTTGCGATTTTGAGCTGCTTATCCCTGGGCATGCTCGCAAGCGTACGCATGTTGTGGAGTCTATCAGCTAGCTTGATTAAAATTACCCTGACATCTTCTGAGAGGGTGAGCAACATTTTTCTGAAATTCTCAGCTTGCTGCGAACTCCCCTGATCAAAAACCCCGGATATTTTGGTAAGGCCATCTATGATCCTGGTAACTTTCCTACCAAACATCCGCTCTATATCTGCGAGGGTCATGTCAGTATCCTCAACCACATCGTGCAGCAGGGCAGACACAATAGAAGTAGTACCCAGTCCTATTTCATCAACACAAATCTGTGCTACCTCCAATGGATGATAGATATATGGCTCACCTGATTTTCGACGCATATCTTTATGCGCCTCAGCCGAAATTGTGAACGCTTTTTTGATAATAGCTGAGTCCCCTTTTTTGAGTACAGGTTTCGCTCTCCGGAGTAATCGGCCGTATCTTCTTATGATCTCCTTTCGCTCCTCTTCTAAATCAACTTCTAAAATCATAAAATAAAATTTTCTCCCCCTTTTGAGAATTTAAAATTAAACTTATCTTTGCACTCCGTTTAGCGGATGTGGCGAAATTGGTAGACGCACTAGACTTAGGATCTAGCGCCGCGAGGCATGGGGGTTCGAGTCCCTTCATCCGCACATAAAAGCAACCCTCTTTTCAAATTTCCCGAAAAATCGGGACGGGAAAGAGGGTTTTATTTTTATATACATTTTACACTTTAATTTTCAATATTTTGGAAATCGTACTTGACAAAAAAGACAAGACACAAGCCTCAATTAAAATTAGCTTAAAGGAGGGTGATTACCAACCTGCTGTTACACAAAAGATCAAGGAGTACAGCAAAAAAGCCAGCATCAAAGGCTTCAGACCTGGTAAGGTGCCCATGGGGTTGGTCAAAAAAATGTATGGCAAATCAATACTGGCTGAAGAATTGAACAAAATCCTTTCTGACGAACTGAATAAGTACATCCGCGAAAGTGATCTTCAGATTTTAGGTGAACCCATGCCAAAAGAGGATGATTTTGAAGCATTGGATCTTGACACTCAAAAAGATTTTGACTTTGAGTATAAAATTGGTTTCGCAACTGAATTTGACCTTCCGATTGACAGCAAATTAAAAGTTGAGAAGAACACCATTAAAGTTGATGCCAAAGTATTGAAAGAAACCATCGAAAACCTTCAAAAGCAATTCGGTGAAATATCCAACCCGGACGAGGCGGCAGCTGATGACGTTCTTCATGGCACTGTGATATCTGAAGAAAATGAAATTGATAAAGAAATTGCAATTGATTTAAATGAAACTGAATCGGCAATTACAAAAAAACTAATCGGGTCAAAGCCTGAGGATTCAGTAGAATTTGATCCAAAGAAACTTTATAAGGATAGTCACAAGCTACATCATCAGCTGGGGCTTTCTCATGAGTCCTTTGACGCCTTAAAAGGCAAGCTTACATTCAAAGTGAAAGCTATTGACAGGACCACTCCTGCGCCGGTGGAGCAAGCACTATTTGATAAGACTTTCGGAGAAGGCGCTGTGAAAACCGAGGAAGAGTTTAAGGAAAAAGTGAAAGAAGCCGTAAGTGTGAATTACAAACAGGAAGAAGATCACTTTTTCACTCATAAACTGAGAGACACCTTGGTAGAAAAGGCCAAGATAGATCTTCCTGATGCATTCCTTAAAGAATGGCTGATGAAAACCAATGACAACATTACTGATGAAATGCTTGAAGTTGAGTATGAAGCCTACTCTAAGGAGCTCAAATGGTCTTTGATTAGAAATAAAATTGCAAAGGCTCAAAATATCACAGCAGAGAATAATGAGGTGATGGACGAAGCTAAAAACATGATCCGCGCTCAATTTGGACAAGCAGGGGTAATGGGGCAGTTAGAAGATCAACTTGAAACTTTTGCAAACAACTATCTTCAAGGAGAAAACGGTGAAAACTACATGAAAGTGTATAATCAGGTACTGGCCGGCAAAGTATTTGACTACATCAAATCAGAGATCACCATCAAGGAAAAGGCTGTAAGTCTGGATGATTTCAGAAAACTTTAACGAACTTACTTGCCTCAAATTAAGTTACTATGGAGTCCTTAACTTAAGTTGAGGACTTTTTTATTTTTTAGAGTTAAGTTAAATTGAAACATGATCAATAAAGAGGAGTTCAGAAAGTTTGCAGTAAAAGGTCAAGGCATTAATGGTTTGACGTTCGACAGCTATGCTCAACGCGTAGAAAATATGACCAGAGCGGTTATAGAAGAACGACCAACCAATTTTAGAGAAATCGATGTGTTTTCTCGTTTAATAATGGATAGAATTATTTTTCTGGGCATGCAAGTCGAGGAAAACATTGCAAATATCATCACTGCACAGCTCCTTTTTCTCGAGTCTGTGGATGCCAAAAAAGACATTCTTCTCTATATAAACAGCCCGGGAGGATCAGTATATGCTGGTCTTGGCATGTACGACACTATGCAGTTCGTTGGCCCAGAGGTGGCAACAGTGTGCACTGGAATGGCCGCATCAATGGGGGCTGTACTGATGGCAGGGGGAGCCAAAGGAAAGCGCTCAGCTCTACCTCACTCACGAATCATGATCCACCAACCATCCGGTGGCATGCAGGGTCAGTCGAGAGATATGGAGATCACCCTGAAGCAAATGCAGGAATTACGTAAGGACTTATACAATATCCTGTCTAGCCATACTGGCAAAAGCTACGAAGATATAGAACGCGACTCAGACCGTGATTATTGGATGAGGGCAGCTGAAGCCAAAGAGTACGGCCTCATTGATGAAGTTTTGGAAAAAAATCCTAAAGCATAATGGCACAAGTTACTTGTAGTTTTTGTGGACGAAATAAGAAAGATGTTGACCTAATGATTTCAGGAATACATGCTCACATATGTGACAAATGTATATCTCAGGCTCAGCAAATACTTAGTGAAGAACTGAAAACCAAGAGTACTGTTGAATCGCCAAAATTCAATCTAATAAAGCCTACCGATATGAAAAGGCATCTTGACGAGTTTGTAATTGGTCAGGATGAAGCTAAAAAATTCATTTCCGTTGCTGTTTACAACCACTATAAACGCTTAATGCAAACTGAGCACAAAGATGATGTTGTGATCGAAAAATCCAATATCGTTATGGTTGGGCAGACAGGAACTGGGAAAACATATCTAGCACGTACGCTTGCCAAAATTCTTCAAGTACCTTTTTGCATTGCAGATGCTACTGTCTTGACAGAAGCGGGCTATGTAGGAGAAGATGTTGAAAGTATATTAACCAGACTTCTTCAGGCTGCTAACTACGAAGTAGAAGCCGCCGAAAGAGGCATAGTGTATATTGATGAGCTGGACAAAATTGCCAGAAAATCAGATAATCCTTCAATCACCCGAGATGTAAGTGGTGAAGGGGTTCAGCAAGCGCTTTTGAAGCTATTGGAAGGCACGTCGGTGAATGTCCCCCCACAGGGCGGCAGAAAACACCCGGATCAAAAGATGATTTCTGTGAACACAGAAAACATTCTATTTATCTGTGGAGGTGCATTTGATGGTATTGAGCGTCATATCGCTAACAGGCTAAATACAAGGCCTATCGGGTTTGCAAATAAGGAAGATTATCAAAACTCACCTGTAGATAAGGAGAACCTACTTCAATATATTACTGCACTTGATTTGAAGAGTTTTGGTCTTATCCCTGAGCTTATTGGTCGCTTGCCTGTGTTAACACACCTGGATCCTCTTAACGAGGATACACTAAAAATGATCCTTACCGAGCCAAAAAACGCTCTCATCAAGCAGTATGAGAAGCTATTCGAGATGGAAGATGTAGAATTAAAATTTCTCCCGGAAGCGTTAGACTATATTGTGGAGAAAGCCATAGAATTCAAACTTGGAGCAAGGGGGCTCAGGTCGATTTGTGAAGCAATTGTAACCGACGCGATGTTTGACATTCCTTCTTCAAAGGACATCAAAGAAGTAGAAGTAACAAGAGAATATGCTGCTGAGAAATTTGAGAAATCAAAATTCAATAAGCTACGTGCAGCTTAAATTGATATAAATATTACCCGAAATACTCCACATAATTACGAGGAGTTTCATAGAGTTTTAGGGAGTGAAGGACGCATTTACTCCCTAATTTTTTGACTTTGGGCTCTAGAATTTGCCAAAATTCCATCACCAAATTCTCACAGCTAGCCATTTTTCCAGACATAAAATCCACATCAAGATTCAGGTTTTTATGATCCACCTTCTCAGTAATATCAGATTTTATCAATAGACTCAACTTTTTGAGATCTACAACAAACCCTGTATCAGGATCTGGATCACCTTTTACGGTCACAATTAACTCAAAATTATGTCCGTGCCAATTGACATTGGCACATGGTCCAAAAACCTCAATATTCTTTTCTTCACTCCACTGCGGGTTGTACAGTTTATGAGCGGCATTAAAATGTTCCTTTCGACTAACGTAAACCATGATTCTAATAAAAACGCAAAGATACTACAGTTAATTTCCTGCAAAAACCAATCTCACTCAATTACCAGTCTTCCCCTAAGTTTGAATGTGAGCTATGAACTCTGTGCAATAACCTACCTCGAAGCAATCCTTTCAAAAACAAAGCCCAACCGATACCGGCTGGGCTTGTACTATATTTTAATAAAAACTAATATCACATTGCAGTGATCTTACCAGATGTCTGTCCGGTAGTCACGTCGTAAATTTTAGTAAAATCATTCTTTGACTGACCATCTTTCATGATCCCTGGCACAGAGTAAAACTCCACCTTGGTGTCATCAACCCATTTCACATACCCACCAACAACGGACTTCTCTAATACGACCTTACCTGTGCTCTTCTCATAAACGAGAAATTTACGCAAAGCATCTACCTGAGAATCACTAAGATTAGTTTGACATAGCTCAAATGTTTGGCTTTCATTGCCGTCACAGACTATTTCATCACTTTCTTCCGTTTGCAACGATTTCTTAACCTCTTCAAGGGTAAGTCCCCCTTTCTGAGAAGGTTTACAAGCAAAAGCGAAAATCAAAGTGATCGATAAAATCAGTAAGTTCTTCATTTCTTTATTACCCTTTGAGTGAATGTTCCATTATCCGTAGCAACTTTCAAGAAATAAACACCTGCTTCAACGGATTCCAAACTAATGACTCCATTGCTCTGAGTCGCATCCAGATTCATTAAGCTCGCTCCAGAAAGCGTTAATACCTCTACAGACTGAATGTTACTTTGACCTAAGGCATTTATTGTTACATTCCGCTGAGTTGGATTCGGATATATTGAGAAATTCTCTGCTATATCTTTTAGACCAAGCACGGTAACATCTACTGTCGTCTCTGCAGAAGCAAACGTGAAATCACCAAGATGTCCTATTACTGAGATTACTTTTTCTCCTGACTGAGCTACTGGAATATTTACTGATACCTCTCCAATCTCTGTAATAGCTCCAAGTGATGTTGCCACCTCTCCATCAACAATTACATCAACTTCACTGTAAAGTTCATTTAAACCAAGGGTCAAACTGATCTCCAGCGCACTTTGGTCACCCTGAGAAGCGCTTAAAATTTCAGGTGTAAAATCCACATCTACAAACTGCTTAATTGACCTTACACTCTTGCCTCCATTCTCTGTGATCATATATATTTCACTATTTTCTAGTAAAGATGGCTCTATCGTTAAGGTAACATCAGCGTCACCAGCAGAAACATCTGTAAGACTTTCCACCAACTTCTTGTCTACATAAAAGTCAACTTTATCGTGATCCGAAGCAAAACCAACAGCTAACTGGAGTGAAAGCTGTCCACTGTACTCAGCAGTTTTAACCAAGGATTGCGATGATGGCAACTCATCAATTGTGGCTGTCCAAATGCCTCTGCCATGCGTACCAAACACTACCTGATCGTCAACTACTTTCATAGACCAAATAGAAACAGCTGGCAAACCAATATCCGCATAATGCCATGAAACACCTTCATCCGTTGATTCAAATAGACCTATTTCTGTTCCAACCCAAATGGTTTCAGGCTCATGTGGCATAACAAGAAGGCTATGAGCTATCACATCAGGAAAACCGTTATCGCTAGTCTCATTACCCTCAAACCCCGAAATATCTTCCCAACTAGCTCCTAAATCCTCTGTTCTGAGTACTTTGGGTAAACCCTGAATTGAAAATAACAGATAGCCCGTACTATCCTGATGAGGATGTGTGGCAATTCCACTAACACTACCCATAACACCATATTTCGTTACAGGATTGAAAACCTCCCCAGCATCGACAGAAACAAAAACGTTTATGTTGCCAGTCATGGCACAACCTCCCCAAACAATATTATGATTGGAAAGGGATACTTCCATATCGAAAGTACTATATGCTATTGGTGTCCCTTCTGCATCCAATTGAGTCCATCCATCTGTAGCGCTAATGGCTCTTCTGCTCCATGTCTCGGCAAAATCTTCAGACTTTGCGACACCTTCGGCTAATGGCACGTAAACAACATCAGGATTGGATCTTGATGACGCTAGACGACTAATAAACGGTACTGTAGCACTACCCGACCTGAAACTAACTCCAGCTCCCTGCCATAAAACTCCACCATCGATACTTCGACTAAATCCTCCGTTTTGCGATCCGCCAATAAGCTTATTGGCATCCTGTGCATGCCAAATAACTTCAAATCCATCCCCGCCAATTTTTTCAGAATATAGAGATTCTTCCGAAGCAGACTCACCCCTTGGAGACAACCACGTGCCATTGTCCTGCATGCCACCAAAATACTCATCAGCTCCAGGCTTCTTGTCTGCTCCATAAAATTGCGTGGTAACATAACCATCCAATATTTGAGTCCATGTCTCACCATTGTCTTCAGAAAGTCCAAGACCTCCATCATTCCCATTTACTATCATAAAGGTTTCATTAGCCTCATCTGTCTTAATGAAAGTCAAATTGTGATGATCAGCATGTAGGCCGCTATTTTTACCTCCGTATGTACCTCTTGAATCAGAAATAGCTTCAGGTGTAGCATCAACCGTTATCAGAGTACCATATTTGATTCTCATTATACCCGCCTCATTTTGATCCCAGGTCTCATCATCAGCTAGAATAGGCCAGAAAAAATACATATTCTTTGCGAGATGTCCTCCGTCAACAGTAATTTGAGAATCAGGAGACTCACTATAATCAATATTACTAATAAATAAATATTCCCGTGACGCAAGTAAATCCGGGTCGTTGGTATCATCCCGAGGATTCAAATTGAATGTAC
Source organism: Cyclobacteriaceae bacterium (assembly GCA_039970095.1). Taxonomy (GTDB): domain Bacteria; phylum Bacteroidota; class Bacteroidia; order Cytophagales; family Cyclobacteriaceae; genus JAMZMI01. Next base: position 78,553 of record JBDVMP010000059.1, on the reverse strand, counting down.
CATCTCGTTGTTGATCTCTGAAGGAAATCATCAATTGACGGTTATTATCAATATCCCAAACCTCAAAAGGCACATCTATATAATCCTGATAAGCATAGTCCTCATCTGGTACACCAGGTCCACCATTACTGTTGGTTCCCCCATCTGCAGGCACCTGAAAACGATGGGCTTTCTGTGACATCCCCGACCCAAAACGGATTTCTACATTGAAGAATTCGGTAGACGAATCAGAACCATCACCTAAGGCTAGAGCACCTCCGAACGCAGTTTGACCAAAGTTTACAAAAGACAGAAAAGCTACATTTTCCAAATCCACTCCAATGAAATCTGGATCAGTTGTCGCCGTTTCTCCCGAAACCAGATATTTTCCTACATAAACCCCACCAACATAAACTTCATTCTCATCATAAGGATTTACCGCAATACTATTATCATACCAGCCCTGCTCTCCAAGGTAATATTCGTCACTAGAAAAAGCTAACAACGCCCAATTCTCCCCAGCATCAGTCGATCGATAAATAAGTGTTTCATCTACGCTATTATATGTACTGGTGTAAATCACATCTGGATTTGAAGGAGCAATTGCGATCTCAAACCTCTCCCCTTCTCCAATACCGTCTGAAGACTTAACCCAACTTTGTCCTCCATCAACTGACTTTATGATACCAGTGCCATTGACACCTGCATATTGTAAATTAAAATTATCCGCAGTAGCAACTAAGTCCTGCACTTCAGATTGGCTCTTGTAAACTTCTGTCCATGAATCCCCGCCATCGGCCGATCTATAAATCCCATCATTGGTACAAATAACCAGCACATCTTCAGAGGTCGGGTCAATCACAATCCGGTTCACACTATTGAATTTAGAATCATTTGTGGTTGATTCCAGTTGTATCCAACTACCCGCGGCTCCTTTTTCAGTTGATTTAAAAATTCCATTACCCCTCACGAAAGAAAGGTTGCCAGCGAACACCTCTCCCGTACCAGCGTACATCACGTTATGATTGGAAGGAGCAATGGCTAGTGAATTAGTAGATAAATTTGGCAGGTCTTCTGTTAAATTTATCCAAGTCTGGCCTCTATCGGATGTTTTCCAAATACCCCCTGATGCAGAACCAGCAAACCACGTGCTATGTGTATTGTCATCCGGATCAACAACAATGGCTCTTGTTCTACCTCCGACATTACCCGGCCCACGCGAAACAACTTGACTAACCATTGAGGTTTTTCGGGCATTAGATGCCTTAAGGTTGTCCTTCGCTTTATTAAATTCTTTAAACTTATAATTAGGTTGATATTCTTTCCCTGGCCTGGAAGTAATGGCTTGGAAATACTCCACAAACCCGTTTGGAGATTGTCCTTTAGTCTTAATCAAGCGCTGCTTTTCCGACAACAGTCGCCCCTCCGTATCTGGACGGGTAGAATTTATGTCATCGTTTAATGAAAAATAAACAAACGCTATGAAAAGAGGCACCAAGGCGATTAGAATAATGCGTACTTTTTTCATTGTAATGTCTTTTGTTAGAAGGATCGATTTCGAGAGCACTTGAAAACTTTCATGCCCATTAAAAATACAAGGCTAGCCGGTGTTAGTGGTAAAAAATTAAGCCGTCCCAAAAAGAATCGAGACGGCTTAACAAATATGATCAAGTCGCTAAATCACGACGAGAATTTAAAATTCAAATGTAACATTGAATGTGCTACCAGTCTTAACTACGGTCAAAGCACGATACATTGGGGAACCCCAAGCCGTGAACTCATCTACAGTATAGTCAGCAGTATTATTGCTATTGAATGCACCGTCATAGAACTCAACAGTTCCGTCAGGGTATCCTACGCTAATCGTAAAAGGTACATCAACGCCACTAGGAACAGCATATGGGTCAAACCCAAAGAAATATGATCCATCATCATCTGACGTCCATAGAGCAGTTGTGATCTCAGGATTATCAGCTGTTGCAGCTGCGCCCCATGACCCACCTAGCTCACTTTCCAAAAGAAAGTCAAAATCTATGGCATGATCAGGGTCTGGCCATGACATTGCTACTGTAAGACCTCCATCAAAGTTAGTGTTCGGTAGAGCCGTTGAAAAAGTCACAACATCAGAAGCTGGATTTAACTGCCAGTTAAAAGCCAAATCTGTTCCAGCACCAATTTCGATATCCATCATTTCATCAACTTCAGGAAAGTCGTCTGCTAGTAAAATCACCCAAAGCTCTGTTTCCAAAGAATAAGCTGTAAGTAATCCTCCAACCTCTTCGATATCTTCTGCCGCAACATCGCTGTTGTCACCATAAACTACACCGAATTGGATGTCATATCTAACAGTTTTATCTAGAGAGATTGTGTACTTCAAAGTATCCCCTTCAGAAACTGAACTGTAATCAGCCATAGGTGTCAATGTAGCCGTAGGATTATCATCCGGAGAATCAATCGGAGATACATCCTGCCCCGAGTAACAAGAACTCAAGAACAGTGCCACCAAGGCGAAAAATGCTATATTATATATAAAGTATTTTTTCATAACTAAAATAATTATTGCTTAGTGTATAACAACTTGTAGTATCTACAATTATCTGGCCCAGAAGAACCCTGAGGAAAACAGATACTGTACTCAAAGTACAAGGTTCCAGCGTCAGTATCTGACACACCTTCGCTTGTTCCTTCTACCCAGTTTCCATAGTATTCTACTAACAATTGACCAGGAACTGTCAATACATCACATACATCATAGAAAGTAAAACCAGGAGTACCAACTCCTAGACTACCCCAATGGTGATCAACCGAAGTTCTGTACTCGCCTGGAGCTACTGCATTGATCACATCCGTAAAGGTGTAATCACTTGGAGACCCTCCTACCGGAGTATACTCCATCTCAGCTGCATAAGTACCTGCAAGCTCAGAAGGACATAGGAACAACATGTTGATGTTCATTCTTCTTTCACTCGCAATCAATTTTCCACTTCCACTAGCATCAGTAAGGTAGATTGCTATAACAGGGTTGCTAGCCAAAGGCGTTTCAATACCTTCAGTTGTCATTACCACTTCCACTTCAGTCAGATAGTTACCTTCAGAAGAAAGTGTTACTGACTTATTGGGAATTGTAAAGTGTGTTCCCTCAATAGCAGTAGAGTTTTCAGTATCTACTGTTATCGTTGCTGAAAATGATCCGTCCAAACTTTTGTAAGTTGGCCCAGAAACATATACGGGAAGCATAACAGAGTATGTAGAGCCATCGGCTATACCACTCACGTTAGCCGAACCATCAACAAACCCTATAAAGTTTGGCGATGCGGTAATCTGATCTGCCAGCATATCTTCGTCATCCCCACAAGAGGTGACAAGTGCAGCTGCAAATATTGCTATGAATAGATATTTCAATTTTTTCATAATGTCAAATTTTTAGTTTGCCCAAAAGACTTTTGCTGTAAAAGGATCTGGTTGGGTTGGTAAATTATTGGCATTACCTCCAACTTCACTTGCAGGATATGCCAATCTAACAGGTCTCACCAAATTTGCCTCTTCTTGCGATACAGGAAGGTTTGACGGGAATCCAGTTCTTGACCAATCAAACCATGACTGCTCAGCAGTAAGACCGTTCGTAGCGATCCACTTTTGAGTGATGATATCTTCCAAATCGCTATAAGCGATCAGATTACCACCCTGAGCCAAATAAGCTGAAGCATCAGCTGCAGTTAAACCCAATTGAGTGAAAGAAGCAGTAACACCTTGTGTATAAAGCGTTCCAGCATCTCCAACAGCAAACCCTTTGTCTGCAAGCTCTGCAAGGTTAAAATACACCTCTGCTGTAGTCATAACTACGGCACCTTGATCAGGACCGATCAACACACCAGGGCCTATGTTTGAAACCATTGTTGGTCCTTGTGTATTAGGATCTGATGTAATTCCCTGAGGAACACCTAAATGACCTGATGTAGGCTCTTCATACAATACATCGATTCGAGGATCATTTGAATCCGTTAGATATTGAATCATGTAATCCGTTGCACATGTTGCATCACCCGATAGCGTTGCACTCCCAGCCACTGATTGACCAAAAGAATACCAAAGCGGACTTTGTTGATTCTCTTGATTTGCGTAACCTGGGTTTACCATTACAGCACTGGTAATATATCCAGAACCTTCAGCAGCAATTGCATCTAATTCGCTTGTAATTGAAGCAGCATCCTTAACATCAGAAACTCTTGTTAGAATTCTAAGTTTAATACTGTTTGCAAAGCTCTTCCAAGCGGCCATATCGCCTCCAAAGATGACGTCATCATCAGCAGGGTAAATACTCGTAGTTACAGCATCAGCAGCATCGATCATCGATATTGCTTCAGTTAACTGCACAATTAGGTCATCATAAACAGCTGATGCATCATCATAAGCCGGCGTAGCATTTAAGCTTCTACCCAATGCCTCAAAATAAGGAATATCACCGTAGAAATCCACCAACAATTGGAAATGATAAGCTTTCATAATCATGCTAATCGCTTTGTACGCAGCATAATCATCTCCCAGACCATCCAAATCTGAATATTGCTTCAACGCATCATGGTATGTATGATCAAAAATTTGATCATAGAAAGTTGAAGTTGACAGATATAGGAATTCATCATTGTACCAAGAGAATCCAGCTGATTCACTCCAGTTATACATCATCATGTTACCAAGATGATTGACACCTCTATCTTCCTGCATAATTCTAGCAGTGTAGTGTTGCGCCACTGGTAGCACCAAGTCAGGCCCAATGGATGTCGGATTGTTAGGGTCGGTATTTACATCCAACCAATCGTCACACCCTACTAGGAGGGTTGCGAATATTATATTTATTATTAAAAATTTCTTCATCTCGACTTTAATTAGAATTCAACATTTAAGCTAAAACCGAATGAACGGGTAGGAGGACCTTGTAGGTAACCACCGATTCCGATTCCGTTTGCATCATCACTTACGTTAGTCGTACCAAACTCCGTAGCTCTAGTATTTCTAAACTCAGGATCTGAGAAATTACTTTGGCTGTTAGGAAGGAACGTCCATAGGTTTCTTGCCACGAATCCAACACTCAATTTCTCAACAACTTTAGTTTTAGAAAGTATCGCAGAAGGCACAGCGTATCTAATGGCCAACTCTCTTATTTTCAAAGCAGTTGCATCTTTTACGTAGTTCTCTTTGATCTCATTGTAAGTATTCTGCCAGAAGCCCATCACTGCACCAGTGGTTTGGATGCTTTCGTTCACTACGTAAGATCCGTCACCTGTCTGATAAACTGAATTAGGCCAAACGAATTCCTGACGACCAGAAGAAACGCTTTCTATTGACCTTCCTGTAAACTCCATTGAGTTGTTACCTTGAGAGAAGTAAACGTGTCCGGTTCTGTAATCGAAAGTAGCTGAAACAGTTACTCCTTTGAAGCCCAACTGAGTAGTACCACCCAAAATGTAATCAGGAGTTACTTTACCCATTGCTTCAACATCACCTACTAGAGGATTACCATTTGTAGGGTCAATCACAACTCTACCTTGATCATCTCTCACGTAAGCCTGAGCTTTCAACTGAGGGAAAGTCTTTCCTTCAACGGCATAAGTACCATAAGTACCATAATTTTCAATGGCAACTTCCTTAGCATCTGGGTTATTTGGATCAATCTCATTTACTACAGTATTGTAAGTAGTAAAGTTCAAGTTGGCATTCCAAGTAAAGCCAGCAACATCAAGGATTGTACCTTGAACGCTTGCGCTAAACCCTGTCAACTCTAGCTCACCAATGTTAGTAAGGTAAGATTGAGCTCCCGAAGCAACAGAAGGAGTTGTATAGGTAATCAAGTCTGTTGAGAAAGTCTTATATCCAGAAGCCTGAATATTAAGACGATCATTGAAGAGACCTAATTCCAATCCAAGCTCATAGTTGTTCAATTTTTCCTTTTTGATATCTGCATCCACAGCTGTAGTAGAAACTTCAAAACCATTTACCGAACCATAAGGGAATGGGAATGTCGAAGTTATGCTTCTCATATCAGCTACAGCACTTTGATGATATCTTTCATTAAGTGCATATACACCAAGGTCATTATAAACAATAGCATTAGTTACTGTAAGCTTAGCATAAGAAAGAATCTCATTATCATTTAAAGCTGAGATTGCGTCTGTCAAAATTACGTTACCACTTATTGACGGATAAAAATAACCGTTGTTATCAAGTGGCAAAGTAGAAGTATAATCCTGACGTCCTGCCAAAGTCAAATTAGCCCAATTTCTGAAACTGAAACTTAAATCAGCAAATACACCAAATGTTCTCTTTTGAGTCTGATCAACTTGTGCTTCAACAAGACCTGTACCGTTAGAAACATCATAGAAACCAGGAATACTCAAGTTATTGACACGCGTCTTACTTCTTCTATACTGGTTGCTAATAATCGCCATACCCACCATCGGTTTGAAAGTGAAGTCAGATCCAAGATTGAAGTTACCCGTCAAAATAGAGTTTGCATTGATCTCCGTAAACTGAGACTCACCTTCAATCAAGAAAGAAGAAACATCAGAGTGCGCTGGCTGCAAAGTTGCATCGTATGTTTGAGCATCTCTCCAATATTGAGCCGTTCTTGACCTGTTGTTTACACCAATTCTGTTTCTCAACGATAAGTTGTCAAGAATATCAAAGTCAGCATTTATGTTACCAACAAAGTAATTACTCTGTCTTGTATCTCTGTTCGTTCCGATTGCCCAGTACGGATTCTGATAGTATGCATTATAATAGTTATCTGCATGAGCATAGCTCTCAGGGTTAGTCCAGTCCTTATAAGAAGACAAAGGAATATTTGCTGGTGTGTTTAGAACAAACCAATAAAGTGTTCTGTCCTGATCACCAATATCGCTACCTACAACGTCAGTTTCGTCTGTAGTGAAAAATGCAGAAGCACCAAGAGATAGCTTATTAATTCTTGTATCAGCATTAACCCTGAACATGTATCTTTCATACTTGTCATCTGGCACAATACCTTTAACATCCTGATGTCCAATTGACATGTAATACTTTGAGTTATCCGTACCTCCGCTGAAGTAAGCAGTGTTTTGGATAGTTTGACCTCTATCGTAGAAATCTCTCAAATTATCCTTAATTGGAGCATAAGCTAGCATTTGATCGTCTAGCGCATGGCCATCAGGAAATGAAGGACCTACCGGTCTTTCAACACCATCAAATCTTGGACCCCAGTTAGTGTTCTCAATTCTGTCATAGTGTCCGTCCCAACCAATACCGTTTTGAGTTTGGAAGTCAGGCATGTAAGCCACTTCTTCAAACGTCACTGAGCTGTTTAAACCAACAGTAAACTTGTCACCAACTTTACCTCTTTTCGTTGTAACAACTACAACACCATTGGCTGCACGAGAACCATACTGAGCTCCCATACTTGCACTTCTGATGATGTCAATGTTTGCTATATCTGTAGGGTTCAATGCGCTGAAAGCAGCACTTGTAGAAACCGCACCATCAATAACAATCATCGCTTCGTTACTAGAAGAGATTGATCTTAGACCACCAAGAATGATCTGAGTTTGAGGATTTACACCATTATCCTGAATGTTGATCTGAGCACCTGCGATTTTACCAACCATACCAGAAGCTGCTCTGGTTTGCTGTCCAACCATCAAGGCGTCTGCATCGATACGCTCAGTTTGGAAAGTGATTTCCCGAGCTGTTCTTTCGATACCATAACCAGTTACAACAACTTCTGTCAATTGCTGCACATCTGATTCCATGTTAACATCAATTACCGATCTAGCTCCGATTTCGACTTCCTGAGCCAAAAGACCAATAAATGAAAAAACTAAAGTTCCGCCTTCTTCAGGAACACTAACACGATAGTTACCCTCTAAATCTGAGGTGGTACCTGTGGTAGTTCCTTTTAGAACCACGTTTACACCCGGTATACCTTCACCGTCCTCGGCTGAGGTAATTTTACCAGATACAGTTCTTTGAGCCATTGCTCCGAAAGCAACAACTAAAGACATGAAACTGAGTAGTAGAATCCTCTTCATATCATACTGTTTAAATTGTACATTATATTTCAAATATTAAATTTATATTAATTATATCGGATTCAACAAAACACTCAAAACTTTTAATGATCAGCATCAAAAGGCCTATTTCATGAATATATCCCGAAAAAAAGGAGAATAACTTATCTATCCGGCGCTTTTATGGAAATGGCGGAATAATCATCTATGAAAGACTGATATACTGCGAATAAATTTTGGAGTTTTTTTTTGAAAAAAAGTACAAAAAAACGCAACCCTCTGATTTGGATATTAATTTATCACCCGAAAGGCAATTCTGCGGTTACTTTGATGAGCAGATTCTGTATTTGCCGTGTTTAATGGTTTTGAGGCTCCATAACCAATTGGTCTGAGTCTGTTCTTTGCTACTCCAAGTGATACTAACAGCGTCTGTACTGACTCTGCCCTCTTCTGAGACAATTCAAGGTTATACGCTGCATTGCCGCGATTGTCGGTATGTCCTTCTATTTCGAAAGAGATTTTAGGGTTATCCTTCATGTACCTGGCAATTGTTCTTAGCTCATGATATGACCTGTTGTTGGGGACATGTGAGTCAAAATCAAAGTAAATGTTTTGAAGAATGATTGTGTTTCCTTCTCGTAGTGGCTTTAATGGGATATCTATGGTATCGGGATCAAGAGCTGAGTTGCTATGAGCTTCGAAACTCAAGTTTTCAAACAAATAACCTGCCTTATCCACAAACACTCCATATTCCCGTCCTTCCGTAATTGTCAGAAAATATTCACCTGTCTGCCCATCAGAGCTAACTATATATAAATCCGAGCTATCATTCAGGTTCATCAAGTTAAGATCAGCGCTAAGAGGCACGCTGGTTTCAGCATCAAAGACCCTACCTGCTATATAACTTGACTTATTGAGCCCGAGTGAGTCCCGTGGGATTTTGAAACGAACGATATCACTACTTGTGAGCATGCCCTGCTCAAACACCTCTTGTGAGTAATAAGCATCCCGGCCATTTGCTGCTATGAAGATGGAAACTTCATCGTTGAAGGTATTAATGGGAAATCCCAGGTTTTTAACCTTGCTCCATTTGCCGTTCTCTTTTTTGGAGAAAAACAGATCATAGCCTCCAAGCCCGGGATGTGAAGTGGATGAGAAAAACAATACGTCATTGTTTGCATGGATAAAAGGGGTAGTTTCATCTCTAAAACCATTTATTGTGTTCCCCAGGTTTTTCGGTTTTCCCCAGCCCTTACCATCATTGACCGTCATCCAGATGTCTCTCTTGCCAAAACCTCCGATTCTATTGGACGAAAAATACAGCACACGTCCATCAGGGCTTAGCGAAGGTTGCGAATCCCAATATTTGGAATTGACAACAGCTCCCATGTTTTCAGGCTTACTCCATTGATCCCCTTGTTTGTAGGTCACAAACAAATCACAATTACCAAATGTACGCCCAGCATCACAACTGGTGAAAATCAATATTCGTCCACCTGCCGATATGGTGCATGCTCCTTCATTTAATTCGGTGTTTATCCGTTTGGAAATAGAAGTTGCTGGTATCCATTCGGAGTTTTGCTTTATACTATAAACAATGTCTTCATCTGCATCAGGTCGATTGGAGTCACGCTTGGTATAAATGATTGTATTGCCATCTACCGATACGATGGGGAAGTACTGAAGTTGGTATTGATTGATCGTGGATGGCATGGCATCAATGGTGATTTCCCATGGATTTTTGATCGCTTGCCTCGAAAAATCTACACTTTGCTCCAGCCAGCTTAAATCTGGATCATTTCTGTGTTCTGGCTTTTGAGTTAAAACCTCATTCAATGAATACCTCGCTCTGTCATACTCACCTGATTCAAATTGCAGATATGCGAGGTTTCTCCAAATCTTGTAACTAACCTTTTCATTGGCTGTGACATCAGCATATCCCTGATAATAAACCTTAGCTGAATCTTTCAGCTGATGTATTTTATAAATGGCAGCAAGTTTGAGATATGCTTCTCGAAAATTTGGATCTCGATCGATAGCATCTTTATATAATTCTATTGCTGCTTCAAAATCGCGATCGATCACTGCCTCTTCTGCCTTATGATACAACTTAATGCACTTCTTATTATCGGTGGAGAGGGTTTGGGCTGACAGGTCAACTTGCGCCATCAAAAGGATGAAGCTGATAAAAAGGCAGAAGTTCCGCGTTAGGGAATATTGAGGTACTTGTGTGTTTGCAAAGAGATCCTCCATTTAGGGTTTTGCTTTACGTAATCAACGATTAAAGGCGTCATCTGATCTTTTTTTGACCATTCGGGCTGAATGAAAAGCTCTATGCGATCAATACATTTTTCAGCATGTTTTTGAGCCCAGTCCAAATCAGACTTATTGTAAGCTACAACTTTCAGCTCATTAGATTTATTGTAGTATTCGGCAACTGGAGCCTTGAACTTCTTTGGCGAAAAGCAAATCCAATCCCATGTTCCTGTTATGGGATAAACTCCGGCTGTTTCAATGTGAGTTTGTAACCCTTCCGCTTTAAGTGCTTCAGTCAGATAAGTAAGGTCATACATAAGAGGCTCTCCTCCTGTAACCACTACAATATTGGCTCCAGATGCTTTGGCATCTCCCACCATTTGATTGATTGCAACCAAAGGATGATCATCCGCTTGCCATGACTCTTTCACATCGCACCACACACAACCAACATCACACCCTGCAAGCCGAATAAAATATGCCGCAGAACCGGAATGCCCCCCTTCACCCTGAATGGTATAGAAGGACTCCATCAAAGGCAACTCGATTTTTGGATCGAAATCAGACATCCGTTTGCTGCTGCTGATAAGCGCGCAATGTGTTTAGTAAGAGAGAAGCGATAGTCATTGGCCCAACTCCTCCTGGAACTGGCGTGATATAAGAACTTACTTCTGAAACGGCAGCAAAATCCACATCACCGCAAAGCTTGAAGCCAGATTTTGCGGAAGGGTCTTCTACTCTCGTGGTTCCAACGTCCACTACAATCACACCTTCTTTCACCATGTCTCTGGTAATCAGGTTTGGTTTGCCTACTGCTACAATGAGCACATCAGCCTCTTTGGTATGGCTGGCCAAATCTTTCGTGTATTTATTGCAAACTGTTACTGTGGCCCGGCCTTCCTCCAATAGCATCATACTCAATGGAGCACCAACCAACCGACTAGAACCAACAACCACACAATGTTTGCCTTCTACATCAATATCGTATCTACGAAGAATCTCCATTACTCCAAAAGGTGTGGCTGGTAGCAGTAAAGGATTTTTCGAAACTATACTTCCGAAATTCTGATTGGTAAAACCGTCAACATCCTTTTCAGGACGAATTCTCTCGGTTACTTTTTCGACAGATATATGCTCAGGCAAAGGCAGCTGAACAATGAAGCCGTCGATATCCTCATCGTCGTTCAACTGATCAACGTGTTTGATTAACTTCTGCTCCGAGATGGTTCCTGCAAAATGCATAAGGGTGTAGTCAAAGCCTACGGCTTTGCATGCTTTGATTTTTCCACTCACGTAAGTGTGACTGGCTCCATCATCCCCCACAATAATAATAGCAAGATTTGGAGCTCTCTTCCCTTTATCTTTTAACTGCTTAACCTCTTCAGATATCTCTGACCTGATATCACCAGCTACTTTTTTACCGTCCAGAATTTGTGTCATGCTAATCCAATTTCAATACAGCCATGAATGCTTCCTGTGGAATTTCCACGTTACCAACTTGTCGCATTCGCTTTTTACCTTTTTTCTGTTTCTCAAGAAGTTTTCGCTTACGCGATATATCACCACCGTAACACTTGGCCAATACGTTTTTACGCATTGCTTTCACTGATTCTCTGGCAATGATCTTAGTACCAATTGATGCTTGAACAGCAATTTCAAACATCTGTCTTGGAATCAATTCTTTCAGCTTCTCACAAAGTCTTTTCCCCCACTCATAGGCTTTGTCTCTGTGCACAATCGCAGATAGGGCATCTACTTTATCACCGTTTAGCTGGATATCCAACTTAACCATGTTTGATCTTCGGTAACCAATCAGTTCATAATCAAGTGAAGCATAACCTCGGGAAATGGTCTTGAGTTTATCGAAGAAATCAAATACAATCTCTGCCAGAGGCAACTCAAATGTGAGCTCCACCCTGTCACTGGTCAGGTAAACCTGATTTTTGATTTCGCCACGCTTATCAATACAAAGAGCCATCACAGTTCCAATGAAATCAGACTTAGTGATGATTTGTGCTCGGATATATGGCTCCTCCACGTGAGAAATAAAGTTTGATTCGGGAAGCTCAGAAGGCGCACTTACCTTGATGATTTCACCATCTTCTTTCACTGCATGAAACCGCACTGAAGGCACAGTGGTAATCACGGTCATATTAAACTCTCGCTCCAAACGCTCCTGCACAATCTCCATATGCAGCATCCCCAAAAAACCACACCTGAATCCAAAACCAAGTGCAGCTGAGGTTTCAGGTTCCCAGATCAGGGATGCGTCATTCAGCTGGAGTTTTTCCATGGAAGCACGGAGCTCCTCAAAGTCTGTAGTATCAACAGGGTAGATACCAGCAAAAACCATTGGCTTTACATCTTCGAACCCTTTGACCTGACGCTGAGTTGGCTTATCAACATGTGTGATGGTGTCTCCCACTTTCACTTCTTTGGCCACTTTGATACCTGAAATCAGGTAACCTACATTTCCGGCCGAAATCGATTTTTTTTCTTCATGCTGAAGCCTGAGCACTCCGATTTCATCAGCTTCGTAAGTTTTGCCAGTATTGACAAATTTTACGTGCTCTCCTTTTTTGAGTGTCCCGTTAAAAACACGGAAGAATACTTCTATCCCTCTATAGGTGTTATAAACTGAATCAAAAATCATGGCCTGAAGCGGCTCATCGGGATCTCCCTTTGGTGCCGGGATTCTTTCCACCACGGCATCTAATATTTCTTTTATTCCTAAGCCTTCTTTGGCGCTGGCATGAATGATATCTTCTTTTTCACAGCCAATCAAATCGATGATTTGGTCGGAGACCTCTTCGATCATGGCTCCAGGCAAGTCGATTTTGTTCAAAACCGGAATCACTTCCAGGTCATGTTCAAGTGCCAGATAAAGATTGGAAATAGTTTGCGCTTCGATACCCTGAGCTGCATCCACAACCAAAAGTGCTCCTTCGCAAGCTGCTATAGACCGGGAAACTTCATAGGAAAAATCTACGTGACCAGGGGTGTCAATCAGATTGAGCACATGCTCTCTGCCTTCGTAAGGATAGTACATCTGAATCGCGTGACTTTTGATAGTGATTCCTCGCTCACGCTCCAAATCCATATCATCCAAAAGCTGCGCTTGCATATCCCTGTCAGCCACAGTTTCCGTGGACTGTATCATTCTATCAGCCAGCGTACTCTTACCGTGATCAATATGGGCAATGATGCAGAAATTCCTAATGTGATCCATATAAGCTTGTTACAAAATCTAGTTTGAGTACGCCCATCGACGAATCTCAGGGTGCACACATTTACAGGATTGTCTCGTTGACATCATGTAAAAGTCTGCAAAGGTAGTATTTTGATATCTGAATTCTATCCCTTTGACAAACAAGGATGAAGGATTTTATTCTTTGTTTTTGGTATCAACCAAAATAGTGACCGGGCCATCGTTGATAAGCGCCACTTTCATGTCTGCACCAAACTCTCCTGTATGAACAGGGAGGCCATAGGTTGACAAATTTTCGACAAATATTTCGTAGAGAGGAATAGAAATATCCGGCTTGGCAGACTTGATGTAGGACGGACGATTCCCCTTCTTCGTACTGGCATGAAGGGTAAACTGACTAACCACCAAAAACTCTCCTTTATGATCTAGAATGCTTTCATTCATCACACCATCAGCATCGGGGAAGATACGCATATTGGCGATTTTCTTTGTTAGCCACTCAATATCCGATTGATCATCGGCCTCCTCTATTCCGAGAAGGATCATCAACCCATTGCCTATTTGTGATTTTATGCTCCCTTCGATTGTAACGGAAGCTTCAGATACTCTTTGGATAACAGCCCTCACTACTCCGCCAGTTCAGCTTCTTCCCACTCTTCAAATTCGGCTACATCCTCCTGTATGCTCTTGAAGATAAACAGCAGAATGGATAAATCATCGGTAAAACCCAATGCAGGGATGAAATCGGGCAAAAGATCAAGAGGTGTTATGAAATAAATAAGTGAAAATACCAAAAGCACCATTGACTTGACAGAAAAAGCCTTGAATTCTCCCGTGACATGGGCACGAATCATACGAATGACCTTCTGAACATGAGACACGAAAGTTTTTTTATCCTCCGTGCTACCAGACATTTCATTAAGCTTTTCTTTTCCGGCTTCCAGCAGTTTTTTCACCCTTTCGTTACTCGAAATGGTCTCTTTTGCCTTGACCATCATAGCCTCGATTTTTTTATTCTTCTTTTCCTGTTCAGCCATATGATTAAAATACGTCTTTTATCTCCTCTTTCAAAAACCTGATCGCGCCCTTGATGGTATCCTGCTCGTTTTTCATGGATTTCTCAAAGATGGCTCGTGCCAATTCGATGCTCGGCGCATCAGCCTTAACCTCATTGCCAGCTTCGTTGATCAGGGATATGAGCTGCTCTACTGCCCCTGACACGAAGGACCAGGCATCATCCGACATATAAACCTGCTGAGACAGGTTATGGTTATATTCACTTCTGATTTCGGCCACCAGAGCTCCCTGCAGATCTTTTGAAGTCATTTCAGGATGATTCAAACGTGGAATCACGTTGTTAGGTGAAATTCTCTCCAGCAACAAACACACTCTTTCGTAGGCTTGCAGCCTTATTGGGGTGACTACCTCCTGGTTTTTTTGACGAATGGACATGCTGTATTCATCAAGCTGCTTCTGCATAATTGATCTCACCACCATCAGCACGGCATAAAGCACAATCAAAGCCGGAAGCGTAATTTTTAAGAGGTCGTAAACCATCTCCATATTTTCTCTGTTAGTTCTGTTTTAGTGTCATATTATCGCGGAGGGTATCTTTTCTTAATTTTCCCCATGGGGCAATCAAAGATTAAGACTCCTTCGAGCTAGATGACAAGATTATATTCAAGTGTTACATTTCGACAAGCTCAATGTGACAATCCAAAAATAACCATTTTCTTTGGCCACAAGATGCAACCAGTAACAATAACAGAAAAAGCCGTCGCTGAGATCAAAAACATTTTGAAGAATAAGAACATTCCGGCAGAATATGGATTGCGAGTGGGTGTCAAAGGCGGAGGATGTGGCGTATCGTTTGTCCTGGGTTTTGATAAGGAAAAAGATGGAGATCTCTCGTATAAAATTGACGGTGTACCCGTGTTTGTACAAAAACGCGAAACAATGTTTCTGATAGGAAAAGAGATAGATTGGCACGAAGGAAAAGATGAAATGGGTTTTGTGTTTAACTCTCCGCAATCATGACTTACCGACTCCAATTGCACAAGTCCTTTAGAAAAAACCAATACCCCTAAATGCAATGAGCATATCCTCAGAAAACCTACAATTCCTCAAAGATTTAGCAGAAAACAACCGCAAGGAGTGGTTTGAAGCTCACAAGCCTGATTTTCTGCAATACAAGGAAGAATTCAAACAGTTTCACGAATCTGTAGGCTCTTTGATGGAGCAACACGACCAGATAAGTGGAAGCCGGGCTTTCAGAATTTACAGAGACGTCCGGTTTTCTAAGGACAAGACCCCATACAAAAACAATTGGTCAGGAGGTTTCAAACGAGCTACTTCTCAGCTTCGCGGAGGATATTATTACCAGGTTTCACCAGGAAATTCATTCGTTGCTGGCGGGTTTTTCGGGCCAAATAGCCAGGATTTACTCCACATCAGAAAGCAGATCAGTCAGGATTCAGAACCTCTGCTTGAGGTGCTCAACAGTAAGGCGTTCAAAGACCACTTTGGTGAACTCAAGGGAGAAAAAGTCAAAACCTCTCCGAAAGGTTTTTCCATTGACGACCCGGCCATAGCCCTATTGCGACACAAGCAATTCTTAGTTTATCGCAACTTCACTGATGAAGAAATTCTGAAACCTGATTATGCATCGATGGTCAATGAAAGCTTTAAAGCTATGCGCCCTTATTTCGATGTGATGAGCATGTATCTGACTACTGACCTGAATGGTGAGGAGTTAACTTGAGTGATATCACGAAAGACGAAGTGCTGGAAGCGGAGATGAACGAGGTTTTGAAGTAGAACTTCTATTATCCTTGAAAAAGACAAACCGACATCAAAGGCTAGAACCTGCAGTTGCATCCATAAGCTAGTATATACTGCAAGATTATTGTATCAATGTTATCGATATCAAAGTCATGAAAAAATACTTAGCATGGATGAAAAGGTTAAACTTGATAACACCAGAACAATTATACCATCCTACAAATTGACTATTGATCCGTATAAAGCGTGAATCAGGCAGCACAAGACACGCACTATATCATACGGCACTCATGCTTCACAACCTTCCCTGTGCGCTTATGATGATAATTCTTCTAAGGCCGTGTTCAAGTCCTCTATAAGATCCTCCGTGTTTTCTATTCCCACAGACAATCTCAGCAAACTATCATTGATTCCAAGTTCCTGTCTTTGTGCGGGTTTGAGTCCTGCGTGCGAAGTGAGCACAGGAACGGAGATCAGACTTTCCACACCGCCCAGGCTAAGGGCATGCTGAATGACCTTGAGCCTTGGCAGAAAGTGGTCACTTGTCCCGGCCGATTGTTCTATCTCAAAAGAAACTATTCCTCCAAATCCCAACATCTGTCGAGCTGCAGTAGCATGTTTAGGGTGTGAGATCAAACCCGGATAATAAACTTGCTTTACTTTCGGGTGCTCTTCTAAAAAATGTGCGATCCTATTGGCTGAATCATTTTGCTGCTTAACTCTCAATCCCAAGGTCTTGATACTTCGCTCGGCCATATAGCATGATGCTGCATCCAACGCTCCTCCATATATTTTTGCCATCGCCAAGATATCTTGATAATAAGCTTCATTATTGGTGGCTATAGCTCCAAACATCAAATCATTGTGACCACCCAGATATTTCGTGCCACTGTGAACTACTATGTCTATTCCCATATCTAGCGGCTGTTGATTGACAGGAGTGGCAAAAGTATTGTCAATGATAGTGACTATACCTTGTGCTTTTGCCCAGGCAGATATTGCCTTTAAATCGGAGATATTTAAAAGAGGGTTGGATGGAGACTCTATAAAGACCGCTCGGGTATTCTTTTGTTGACATAACTCCAGATTCTTGAGGTTGGTTTTTGCAAAGCTGCAAGCGGCTCCTCGTTGGATGAGTTCCTCCTCTGCAAACTTCATGGTACCTCCATAAATTTCTTTGGCAAAAATCACATGATCTCCAGCCTTGATCATAGCAAGAATGCTACAGGTAATAGCTGACATACCCGAGCTAAAGGCAATTCCATACTGCGCACCTTCCAGACGTGCTACTATCATCCCCAACCGTTTTTGGTTAGGGGTGGAAAGAAAGCCGGGATATTTCAATTCCTCATTACCTGCATATTCATAGGCAACAGCAGTGTTGATCGGTACGGTTACCCCAAATTCTTTACTTCTCTGATCTATTAATGGATGTATGCATGCTGTTTCTTTTTTCATGACTTATTTCACATTGATTATTCCCACTACAGTTTTCATCCACTGAAGTGCATCCCTTTCATAATCCAGATCACAGTCAACCCTTCCCGTAAAACGAGTAGCTCCAAGTTTCTCCAGAATTTGATCAAAATCCTTCCCAGTTTGACAAAAAAGAGAATACTTCCTATCGCCCAGAGCCAATACCGAATAGTTAAGCTCAGGGAGCATTGGAGCCTTTGGGCTAAATAAAAATTTATATAGCCTTTCGGCCTGAAAAGGAGGCTCACCTATACCATGGGTGCTTACTATAACCGCCAGGTTTTTGTAGTATGAAAGTCTCGTCTCATCAAAATCGAACATGTTCCATAACTCTGACTTCAGGTCTTTGGATTGGGCTAATTTATTCATCCGATATGCAAGTTTTTCTGCTTTTCCAGTCTGTGTGGCATATAGGATAAGTAAGGAATTGTTATTGGGGCCCACGCTTGTTTATTTAATGTCCGGTTGTGGGGTAAACCTTAAATATGGCTTAACAACCCTGTGTCCTTTTGGGAATTTGGCAGGTATATCTGCATCTTTGATGGCCGGAGCAATGACTACATCTTCTCCAGCCACCCAGTCTGCTGGCGTAGCTACGCTGTGTTCGGCTGTGAGCTGCAGCGAATCAATCACCCTCAGTATTTCCTGAAAATTGCGACCTGTAGATGCCGGATAGGTAATAATCGCCTTAATCTTCTTGTCTGGCCCTATAAAATACACCGACCGCACAGTGAGCGTGGCTGATGCGTTTTCATGAATCATATTATAAAGTGTGGCAACTTTTCTGTTTTCATCTGCAATAATGGGAAAGTTGACTTCACAGTGTTGTGTTTCGTTGATGTCTTTGATCCACCCATTATGAGAGTGCAGGTCGTCAACACTTACGGCCAGTACTTTGGTATTTCTTTTTTCAAATTCACTTTTAAGCAGGGCTGTTCGGCCCAGTTCTGTGGTGCAAACGGGCGTATAATCTGCCGGATGCGAATAGAGTATACCCCAGCCTGACCCGAGCCAGGAATGAAAATTAATTTCTCCCTTAGTCGTAGGCGCAATGAAGTTGGGCGCATCGTCTCCGATTCTTAAACTCATAATTGAATTAATTTTAGTTAAACTTACTTTGCAGGAGCTGGCTTATCAAGCCTTAGCTCTTCTCTCAAAAATTTGATGAAATAGTCAAAATACAACGGATACTCCCTGTCCTCCATTCTGGCCAGGTACTGTTGCCTATAGAATCCTTGTGGTCCAATTTTAATGGCTTTAAGATTGTCATTTCTATAGGGTTTTAAGGCCCAACTCGCCATCACGAGCACACCCATATTGGCCTTAACCATTTCGATAGAAGCTTCTGTGAGAGGTAGTGTTATCAATTCTTTTGGATGGATACCTTTTGGGGTGAGCAGGTTCCTGAATATGGAAACTGTTTCGAGCGGGAGCGAATGGATAAACAGTTTCACTTCTCCAAAATCTTCTGCTTCAATCTGCTCTTTCTGAGCCCAATGATGTTGGGGAGACACCACAGCGAACATTTCATCAGTAAAAAGCTCGATATAGGTCAGTTGGTCATCAAGATCCGGATTGCTGGTGATTGCCAAATCAAGTTCGCCTTCCTTGAGTTTTTGGATTGGCTGATGTGTTGCCTCAAACACAATTTGTATTTCCACATTTGGAAACTCATTGTTAAACTTTTTTAACACCGGAGGCAACCAGTGATAGCTGGTGTAGCATTCTGTACTTATTCGTATTACGCCAGTTTCACCGGTGACTAACTTTTTGATTTCGGATTCTGTAAAATCAATTTCCTTCAACACAGTATTGGCCGTAGCATACAGCTTTTTGCCAACAGGTGTGAGGATGAGTTTTTTGTTTCTACGATAGAAAATAGGGGTTCCCACTTGCAATTCAGCCTCTTTGAGCTGATAACTGATGGCACTTTGTGAAAGGTGCAACTTATCTATTGCGCGGGTGATACCACCCTCTTCTACTATCGCCTTGATAAGTCTTAAGTACCTAATTTCCATAATTCAAAAATAGATGATCGATTTGTGATAGATCAGAAATAAGCATGAAATGCCTTCATCATTACGATCGAATATTTTGATTGTGACATTTATTAATTTCATTCAATAGGCAGACTCATATTCGGGACAATCAATACGAAGTGACTGATCAGAGAGGCTTTGTTGTAGAAGCTTGCAGAAATGCCCCTCGTCTGTTTGCTCATAATATTGGCAAGAAAGACACATGCGGTTGATGGAGATAATGCCAGCATTCTGCAGGTTGGAAATCAGGTCTAATAGACTCCTTAACAGGATGCCTTTTTTTTCTTCAGACAGACCCTCTATCGGCGAATGGAGCGGGTTTGCGAACAAGGAAACCTTTTGAGCTATCTTTTTACCTTCAGGAGTAAGATCAATAATATAGCTGCGTGCATCATCAGTTTCTATCGTTTTTGAGATGAGGCCCTTCTTTTCTAAAGCTTTTACAGCATCGCTCACGGTTGCTTTAGTTACATTCAACTCTGAGGCCAGTTGTTTTCCTTTGCGCTTATGAGCATTTTGGAATAAACAAAAGATCAGTATCTGCACCTGAATAGGCGTTAGTGCGTGGGTTTTGCTGTCCTCCCATAGCAATACTTTGAATGCTTCGGATATTCGCTCTAGTGATACTATGATCTTACTTTCAACACTACTAAGCTGATGCAGCGGGTCAAATACAGAATTGGGCATGGTGGTAATAGTTAGGAGTACTTGTAAATATAGGACTCCTAACTATTAAGATCAAAAAAAGGTTAACCTCTTACATCAGCTAAACTCGCACCAAAATTGATATGCAGCACATTGCCATTGGACGTAACCAGGGCCGGAACGGATTTCACACCAACCTTTTCGGCATCAGCAATTTTGGAGCGGTCCTCTCCTAAATGGACTATTTCGACATTTTTTTGGTCGATTAGATTGAGGATATCATGTTCAGCGCTGACACATACAGGACATCCGGCGTGATAAAAGATCGATTTACTCATTTTCATAGGGTTTAAAGTATAGCAATATTGCTTTGACAAATATAGTAAGGAATCCTTACTAATAAAAGGCTCATAATGATGAAGGCGTAGAAATGGGTGCATTCCGAAGGAGAATGCACCAATAAGTCAGGACTCCCTGTCTCTAGCCTGGTTGTTGGATGATGTCTGTGATTTTGGCCAGGCTAAATGCTCCGATAGCCATTACAATGTCTCTTACGGCAATGTCGAAAGAACCTTGGACGAGAAGTATAAGTGCAATGAGGATCAACCACGCAGAGACGATGTATGCTCCCAGGGTGGTTTTTCGAAGTACAATCACTCCGGCCACTATTTCAATTACTCCAACAATCACCATAAAAGCAGAGGTGCTCACCGGGAGTAGGTTGGCCACTGACTCTGGTAGGTAGGTTCCCCAATCAGTCAGTAGATTGGTAAACTTGTCCGCCCCAGCGACGATAGGGACGAGTCCATAAGTAAACTTCAATAAGGTTTGAATGTTGTTTAAGTCGGAAGTTGATCTTGAATTTGTCATGATTTCTAAATGTTTATTTGGTGATTAGATGGTTGAGAAACCCGGAGGTTACAAAATTTGTAACTTTCTTCATCGCCCGACATCTAACTAATAAAAAGAAGGATGAAAGTCATTGGTATAAAAAATGAAGCAACCAGGCAGCTCTCAGATCAGGAGGTGATTCGTCGGGTACTGAGTGGAGAAAAGGAGTGGTTTGAGGTGTTGATGCGCCGGTACAACCGCACCTTATATCGGGTTATTCGCGGTTATAGCAGATTTGAGAATGAAATTGAGGACATTATGCAGGAGGCGTACCTCCATGCGTTTGAGCGATTGGACCAGTTTAGGGGAGCCGCCACATTTTCTACCTGGTTGATCAGAATAGGCATCAACGAAGCGTTGAAGGAAAAGAGGAAGTCGAAACAATTCATATTAGAAGAGGACGATAGTGAAGCCCGGAAGAAAATAAAGTTGTTACCTGATACTCCACCACCCATGAATAAAGTAAACCCCGAAATGCAGCTACTGATCGAGAAAGCGATAGACCAACTGCCCGAAAAATATAAGATTGTTTTTGTACTTCATGAGTTGGAAGGGTTGGATCATTCGGAGATTTCCCAGTGCCTGGACATCAGTGCAAGCAATGTGAAGGTCAGACTACATCGAGCAAGAAAATTACTTAAAGATGAACTGCTTAGTTTATCCAGAGATGCCTCGGTCTTTGAGTTTGGCAATGCCCGATGTGACAAGGTTGTTAATTTTGTAATGCAGCGGATTAGGTGAATTCTGGTTTACATCAAGCACGCTTCTGCGCTTTGTTTTCTTCCATTTGTGAAGATATAAATGGTGTTTTAGGTGCTAGAAAATACCCCGTAAGACTTGCAAATAAAATTGGAATGAAATAGGAAAACCCGGTTAGTGTGGCCAGTAAAATTGTAGTGCTTAGGGGTGTTCTGGTAACACATACATTGATGGCAGCCATGCAGCTGACTACCGCCAGTGATACACTGACATCAGGCATAAAGTGATGGATGATCAGGCCAAGCGTAGCTCCTGTAAAGAAAAGCGGAATAATAAACCCCCCACGCCATCCTGAAGTAACCGTAACTGAGATTGCCAGAATTTTGAATAACAAAAGCAGGCCTAAAAACTGGAGTGTAAACTGGCCCTCCAAAAGCTGGCTTGTTTGCTCATGGCCAAAATACCTGGTCAATGGAAAGTAATAGCCGATGATGCCTAGTACAATCCCTCCCATGAACGTTTTCACATAAATAGGAAACCGGACTTTTAGCAAAAGCAGCTTAAGTCTTTTGGTTAAAAAAATAAAGACCCAGCCTAAAGCAGTGGCACAAAGTGCAAATAATACGGCGAAAGCAAAATCAAATTTATCCGCCATTTCGTAGGCTGGCAGATCCCAAATAGGGCCCACGCCAATGTGAATGATCAACGCAAAAACTATATAGCTGAAACAACTTGCTACGAATGCCGGGATGATTGCCTGATAGTACTCTACTACGTGTTTGTGATGGAGTATTTCTAAAGAAAACAGGCTTCCACCAAGAGGTGCTCCAAAAAGTGCGGTAAACCCAGAAGCCATTCCGGCAATACTCAACGATCGTAACTCTTCTCCTTTTAGGTGCAATATTTTGCCGAGCCAACTTCCCGTAGATCCGGTAACCTGAACCAATGGAGCTTCAGGCCCAAGACTTCCTCCTGATGCTACACACAGAAGTGAAGACAGTATCATCGACGGATTATTTTTGGGGTCAAGTTTACCTTTTCTGAAGCGGATGTTATTGACGATCAACTGAATCTCTCCGGGATCACCTATAAAATGGATGATCAGCCCGGCTAGCAGACCGGCACAGGCCATTAACGGGATAACCTGCCACCCCTGGAATACTCCCATTTGATGTGTGAGGAACTCCAGGGCTATCCAGTAGGCTCCGGCGATGAGCCCGCCAATAAGACCCAATGCGGCCCAAAGTAAAAACATACGGCTAAATACAAAAGGGTTGGATTTGTTTGATCCATCCAGAATTTGTGCCGTTTTTAACAACTTTCGCTTCCTTTTGACTCCCACTTGGCAACTGATTGAGGATGGCCTAATGACACCCTGCTATTGAAAATGCAAAAGTGGGAAAAATTGAAGTTGTCTGTGTAGATGTTTCCAATATATTTCCACAAACCGTCAGGGCGCAGGTTATGCTTCCTGTTCGGCCAGGTTGAGTAAATTTTGTATTTCCTCAACGCTTACAAAGGAAAAATTTTTGAAACGATGTTCTTTATAATGACCCTTCAGGTGAAATACCAGTTGTCTTTTGGTTGGAGATGACGCTAAGTCTTTAGGGATTTCCTCCAATTCCAAAATATAATAACCTTGCTGATTTATTGCCTTCTTTATCTCAGAGGTCACTTCTTCCACGTGGCAGAACTGGCAATGTTCTGAATCTATGATTCCCTCAGGCTCTCCCTTTGCGGTGATATAGGCTTTTCCATATTCGAATATTGCTGCTGTATTCAAGTTGTCAGAATCTGTAAGGATATCGAAATGCATGACATTTCCGTTTTGTCTTTTCACATAAGTATCCCAAACCGCTACTTTTTTCTTGTTCATATTTTTTGCGCGTTTTATTCCCAAAACAGGTCTTCTGTGTTCTCTTTAAATGAATGCTCGGCTACTAAGGTGTCAGGGAAGCTACTTTGATTCTTTTCAGCTGCCTCCTGAATTTCCTGAAACAATATGCGTTCTTCAAACCGGATATGACATTCCAGCTCTTCTTCTAGCAGACTCAGGTTTCGTTTTATTTTTTCGTTTCCGGTAAACAACCTTGTAAGCCTGCGGTGCTCGGCCAGGGCCCGTTTTACCAACAAATGATCATTGCCCAAAATCGGAAACAGATATTGCTCCTCCTGCTGGAAATGCGGAAGTACATGCTGTTCAAAAAACCAGTCCGAATAGCGTTTTATTCTTGATACCTCAACCTTATTTTTCAAGCCTGTTCGTATTTTCCAACAAAAAAGAAGGCTGTGATGATGTCCGTGACTCAAAGGGTGTAAGGCTTTATCCCTTTTCAGGGGTTTTATTGTTTGCATATCTGAGATGTTTTGGAGTTAAAAAATCATTGCATAGTGAGACGGGTTTCCAATACTACCGCTTTTGGGAACAGGAAGTTGTTTTCAAGGTGGATGTGTACGTGCAGGTCTTCTTCAAATTCTTTGAGCAAATTATAAGTCAACTTGTAGGTATTACAGGCATCAGTCGGCGGAGTATATCCATTGCTCAGTACGCTGATGCTTCGAAATCGGCTACCTTCATTGTCATGTTCATCCATCATCATATTAATCCAACAGTTAGTGACACACCCTCAGCTTGAAACTTGAGCCATGCCTCCATGAAGCTAATGGCGCATGCAAAGCCGATCCAACAGAAAGTGGTCATTGCAGCTATTGGAATTTTAATGGTGGTGGTATTCATATCACAGTATTTTGATCTTGTTCGGGATCTTGCCAGTCGAGTATGTCTTCCCCCTTCCAGAGCGAAGGGAAAAAGCAACGTTTCTGATGTCCTGGATGCAAATACTTTTTCCATTCTGACCCACCAGTAGCAGGTTTGTTTTCTCCACGGCTGTCGAGGTAGTGAGCAGCCGTTTGCAGGTGCACCAGCGGCCATTTTACATTATACAAATAGTCGAACCTTTTGAGTTTGTTAAGAACTGATGCCTGGGTGATCGGCAGGTTCAATAGCATGTCTTCAATGGTTTTTCCGCAGACATCTTTAGCCAGTTGGATGAGTGCTTTTTCGTGTTTCTCTTCAAAAGCCTTGAGTGTTGCTGTCTTTTCACCTGTATGCTTGTTTAGTCCAGCATCTTTCCAATAGAGATATTCGAAAGATGCTTCTATGGAAGGAAATGCATGCTGGCTGATAGCTCTGTTTTTACTTAATAGATTGGTGATGCGGGTACAGTAAATTTCAATGTGACGAAACTGCGCACTTTGAAAGCCACTGGCAGGTGCCAGTTCTTTTCTAAAAGCATTGTATTGCTCATAGTCCATGCCGTGCTTCATGATACTAAAGGAGGTGGTCAGTAATTCCGTATACCTGTTCATGCGATCGAGTTTGTTGATCATCCGATCCTCAGCATACGGACTCTCTACCAATTGCTGCAACTCGTGAATGATCATTTTAAATATCAACTCGGTTACCTGATGATACATGATGAAGATCTCCTCATCCTTAAAGTCCGTTTTGGGATTTTGTAGAGAAAGCAATGCATCAGTTTGAATATACTCCCAATATGAAGTATTGCTGGTTTGGGTAGCTCTTAAAGTGTTAATGTTAGACATCATGATTATTTAAGGGGTGTGGATTGGTTTTGTTGATGATAGCTAATTTTAAGTTGAAACATTTCGGCCATCTTTTTTGCCCGCCACTTTGCTTCATCTGCTTTTGCACCTGCAAAATGTTCATCCATGGTTTCGCAAAACAGTGTGAGCCATCGGGTGAAGTGCGTCTCGTTTATAGGCAGGGTGGCGTGTGGAGTAAAAGGACTGCCCAGATAGGTGTGCTTGCCCAGTAATACGGTTTGCCAAAAGCGATACATCTTCTCCATGTGTGCCGGCCATTGATCACCTATACGTTCATTAAATATCGGCGCAAGAACTGCATCAGATTTTACCTTTCCATAAAAATGATCAACCAGCAGTTTGATGTCTTCAAGTTGTATTATTTGCTGTTTCATCAGAAGAATGATTTATAAAACTCCGGTGTGGAGTACATGATAAAATAGAACAAGGCAAAGCCGATAAAGCCAATAAGTAGTGCCCAAACCCAAGCCGGAATGCCCTTTGGTGTCTCAGAGCCAGTCACTACAAACTCATCTTCATGCTCGCTTCCATAAGCATTTACCGTGATGGCTATCTGGTCGTCGACTATTTCATTCGGTTTTAAGCCTACCACTGCGATATCGGGCCCGTTGCGGACTTCAAAAGGAATCTCTTTGACACCTTCTACATTATTTGATGATTTAGCTACGATCCTCAGCCGATGTGGGCCATCGGGTATTTTAGTGGTATCCATGCTAAATTTGACCGGAGACCGAAATTCAGCAAATGGCTTGGTCTCATCGTCCAAAAACAACTTAACCAGACGCTCGCCTGCTTTGGCTACATTACTTTCAGGTGAATTATGCTTTTTCATGTTAAGGATTCCCTTTTAGGGGTTGTATTTACCACAATGCGTTTGATATGATCTGGTCCATTCTCTTGAGGTTTGATCAGTAGCTTGATACTGTAGAAAAGTGTCAGTGACACGATGATAATCCCGGCAGTAATGATGAGGTAATCCCAGTTACCTTGCGGACCCGCACCATGAGTGATGTTCTGTAAAGGCTTGGGTTGGTTTTGTTTGCAAAGCTCACAGGCAAATGACTGTAAAGGCATGATCATAAGGATCAACATCACGCAATTAATTTTTAACCAAAGAGGGGTTCTCATTTCATTTATTGGTTTAGCTGTGTTACATAACTCCTGATTTGTTTTACCTGATCTGCCGTTACCTCCGGTGCAGAATTGCCCCAACTGGTCCGTTCATGATTGACGATGGCTGCAATCTCCTGGTCGTTGAGACTACTGGCAAAGGCTGGCATTTGTGCGTATTCAGGGCGAGCGTCATATCCCTGAAGAATGATTCGTACCAGCAAATCAGGATCCGGGTCATTCACCACTGGACTTCCTGCTAGAGGTGGAAATGCCCCGGAAAGTCCTGTACCTGCTGCTTGATGACAAGCAGCACAGGTTGCAAGGTAGAGTTGCTGACCATCGGGTAAAACACTGCCCTGTTCGGACATCTTCGATTTATTTGCATTTTTTGTAGAAGGAATAAACGTCACGGGTGTTTCACTCATTAGGTTAGCTTGCCTTAGAGATTGCAGATAGGCCACCAAATCAAGAGCGTCTTGCCCGGCTACTATTTCTACTCCCTTTTTTTTGTCTTCGACACCTACAGGGATCACCTGATCATCATCCGAAACTTTGGTTTTTTCTTCAAATAGCCATGGATATGAAGGCATGATGGATGCTTGAACAACCAGTCTTGGGTTGTATAGATGAAGGAGGTGCCAGGTAGCTCCCGGTTGTCGTTCGCCTACATTAGTCAGGTCTGGCCCTGTTCGCTCACTGCCCAGCAGCGAAGGGGACTGTCTCCAAACATCTAACCGCTTTTTGCTGTAATAATAGTCAGAAGGAATCGATGGTCGATTTCCCCAGGTTTCGTCCATAGCTATATTTCTTACTTGCTGAGTGTGACACGCCACACATCCTTCCCTGACAAATACCTTCAAACCATTTAACTCAGCTTCGGTCATGGGTTCCATTTCAGGAAGTGGTTGGGTATTTTCCTGCATTTGATAAGCAGGCAGTATGGCCACTCCTGTGCTCAGAATGAGAAAACCCAAAAAGGAAAGGAGTACCAGGCTTTGATGATCTTTATGGAAATTAAACATGTGCTTCTATTTCAGGTTGTTCCAATTGCTTTTGCGGTTGTTGCTGACTTATTCCTTGCTTTGTGTGCCGTACCATGTAATAAAAGTTATAGGCAAAAAGGAGGTGAGACAGAAACATCAAGGATCCACCAATAGCCCTTGAAACCCAGTAGGATTTCATCATGATGATCGATTCGATAAATGGCACACCCTCGACCCAGCTCAGCCCCTTCAGTGTGCCACCTGCCATTAGGGAGATCATGTAAGCAAACAGGCCAATAAATGCAAGCCAAAAATGTGCCCCTACCAAAAGTTGTGGAGGTTCATTGCCGGTAATGCGAGGCAGTATAGAATAGATGCAAGCCCACAAGATAAAGGTGACAATGCCATACATAGTCATGTGTGAATGAGCCACGTTGAAATCGGTGAAATGCCAGATGTAATTGGTGAACCGAAAGGCTTGAAAACTACCCTGGGTGGATCCAACAAAATAAAACACCACTCCAACTAAAAAGAATGGAAGCACATAGCTCTTAGCTATTTGGTGCCAGCTTCCTTTCATGGTCATCAGGAAATTGGTGGTGCCGGCAATCACCGGAATGAACATGCCTGCACTAAATACAATAGCCACAGTTTGCAGCCACCATGGCAAAGGGCTGAACACAAAATGATGCGTGCCAATCATCGTATAGAAAAACATCTGAGTCCAGAACGCCAGCACCCCTAGCGAATAGGAATAAATCGGTTTGTTGAGTGATGCCGGGAGGTAATAGTAAATAAGGCCTAAGGTGAAAGTCATGAACCACATGCCCACCCCCTGGTGCATATAATATCCCTGGATTACGGTTTCGCCAAGTCCGTCCTGAAAACCGGGAAAGTAACCAATGACCACTAAGACGGTAGTCCAGATCATTGCTCCAAGAATGTACCAGTTGGAGACATAGATTTCCACAATCTTTCGGTTGGCAATGGTCTTGTAATAATTCCAGAAATTGATGATTAAGCCGAGTGCGAATAGCGCCATGATGGGCCAGATGTACTCCCTGTACTCCCCCCCACCATTGTTAATGCCCGCCATCAGACTGAGCGAACCGAAACACACAGCAGCGTTAATCAGTACCCAAGCAATCCATCCCCATTGATAGTTATGAATGCGGGTATTACTGGTTCTTGCCACTACATAATAGCCGAGCCCAAACATGGCGCAAGAGGCCCATCCCCAAAAAACGGCATTGGTGTGAACCGGACGCAACCGACCAAAACTGAGCCACGATACCTGATCCATCTCTGGCCAGATAAATTTCATACCCAGATATTGGCCCACTAACGTTCCGAAAATGAGCCAAAAAACGGCCGCCCCCAAATAGAAAACGACCAGCTTTCTGAGCTCAGAAGGAATCTTCAACGGTTCATTGGTGCTCTTTTTTTCGTCAGCCAACGGGCTGCCGGGCTCATGAGTTACTTTTCGAATCAGACCTTTTACATCAGTTGCCGTTGATTCTCCCCCTAACTCATTGCCCTTTAGTTGATAGGTAAAACCCCTTTTCCGCTTTTCGAGAATGCGGTCTATTTCTGCTTCTGGCAAATTGGATAGTTCATCGGTAAGTTCTGATTTCATGCGTCTTCTTCTGACGTTTGAAAGGACATCCACATA
Source organism: Cyclobacteriaceae bacterium (assembly GCA_039970095.1). Lineage (GTDB taxonomy): Bacteria > Bacteroidota > Bacteroidia > Cytophagales > Cyclobacteriaceae > JAMZMI01. The sequence goes on along the minus strand of JBDVMP010000059.1, from coordinate 49,145 downwards.
TCTATTTAGTCTGAATACTACGATGATAATCCCTAAAATCAGCACAAGGGAAATAAGGACTAGTGTGCCTACAACACCAGGACTGGAGGCCCAGTTTGTTGTATCAATTGATTCGGTCTGGGCAAAGAGTACACCGGGACTGGTTGCCAGAAGTAGTGCTATGACTGTTTTTGCTTTCATTATCTATGATATAAAGACCTTTTTATCCTAGTTATACACAAACGTTTTACCGCTTTAAAAATGTAAGTCCGTTATCCAATTCTGTAGCTAACCCTAGCAGACTAGTTCCTTCAAGCATCTCCTTTAAATCAGTTCTCACTTTTGCGAACTTATCATGAACTGGACAAGGTTTAGAAGCATCACATTGCTTCATCCCTAACCCACATCCTTTGTAAATAGCATCGCCATCTATGGCATCTACAATCTGGCTTAGCTTGATATTGCCCAATTTTTCCTTCTCTATTTCAAACCCTCCTGTTGGACCCATCACTGAGTTTATAATCCCCATTTTCACCAGGTTTTGCAATATTTTAGCTGTAAAAGCCACTGGTGACTCAATTTCTGTGGCAATAGCCTTTAAACTGGCTCGGTTACCTTCCAGAGATTGTCGCGCCACGTGTATTGTAGCCCGGATTCCATATTCACACGCCTTAGAAAACATAAACACTTATTTGCGCCAAATGTAAATGATTCTTCTATGTCGGACAATATTATCCTACTTAATTTCAGCATGCTCTGATATTCCTAGAGGCCAACCCAATTAGCCGAAAATTCAATGCCAACCTGTTTTTTCATGAATACAGATTTATGTAGATCAAGATTTCCAAGACAATAGTGGCTCCAATTTGACTTCATGGATACATGATTTTTTATTAGCAACATATGGGTTTCATTCATCCTCTCAGGATGAATTTTAGTCAAAACATATTTTAAAGACTCCTTTCCTTGAGAGTCCTAGTGGCTTGACAGCCCTCAGAATTTCCAACAGGATCATTTCAGACCGCCTCACTGAGTCTTTTATTAAAAAATATTTATAAATGAAAATGGCCAACGGCCTCAGGCTGATAAATGATTTCGATTATTTCAAATTGTGCTTTTCGGCCTTTAATAAGCCAGGAAACACGGTCACCCACCAATCTGCCAAGTAGTGCAATACCAATATCCGAAAACACCGAGACCTTGCGATCCAGCAGGTTGGAGTCGCGTGGATAGGTTAACGTTAATTCGATTTGGCGCGAGGAGTTTAGCTCGAGCAGAAGTATCTGTGAATTCATGGTGATAGCACTTGCGGAAATGTATCCAGGCTTAAGAGTATGTGCATGCCTTAGTTCCATGTACAACTTCCTTACGTTCTCCGAGTTTTCGGATGTCAGAAAAGCCAGATCCTTAATGGCCATGAGTCGTTCGTAATCATCTATGGTAATCAGTCTTTTTTTCATTTTATTTCTATTTGTTGTCAGCACTTATACAGGAAGTGTGCCAGAATACAAAGTCCCCTTACACATCCAAAAAGGTGTTTACCATCCTGTTAAATGAGTATAAATTACCCAGTGGGTATAAATTACACTCATAAAATGCGATTTAATATGATGTACCTAGCTACAACTCTGCCCTATACCATTTAGCTTTGCTCATTCAGATCATGAAAGAAAACTCTACAGACTTCCAACTCAAAGAGCGTGTTAAAGAATTAAACTGCCTTTACGAGCTATCCAAAATTGCCTGGGAAGAGGAGAATGATTTGAAGGCTATTGTATCCAAAACATTGCTGATTTTACCGGAGGCCATGTTGCACCCAGAATTGGCAGAGGTTTCTATCACTATTTTCAAAAAGAACTACGCCACACCACACTTTGAAAGATGCAATTGGGAAATTGCCTCACCCCTAACCATAGGGAAGAGAAAATATGGGATCATCAAAATAGGATATCGCCCGGAAGAACCTTTAAAGGGAGATAACACCCCTTTTTTGCAGGAAGAAAAGCGACTTATCAAAATCGTGGCGAGAGAGCTTTCCCTCTACATCAGACGTGCATCTATTGAGCAGGACAAACAGAAACTACAAGAACAGCTTCAGCATGCGGAGCGGCTGGCTTTTGTTGGGGAGCTATCTGCTGGAATTGCGCATGAAATCAATGAACCGCTTGGAAAAATCCTTGGATTTTCTCAGTTGATTAAAAAGGCAGGCGAACTAAATTTTCAACAAGAAGAAGATATTGAGCGAATAATAAAGGCATCCTTGTACACGAGGGAAATTATCAAAAAGCTCATGATTTTTTCACGGCAAATGCCGCAACAGATTGTGCCCGTCAATATCAACACAATTGTTTCTAGCACTTTGTATTTCATAGATATTCGTTTTCAGAATCAAGGGATTACCATCACAGAGCGGCTGGATCCCAACCTTCCTTTGATTCAAGCTGATTCTGTACAGATGAGTCAGGTTTTGGTAAATCTTATAACCAATGCTATCCATGCTCTGCCCAACGGAGGAAAGGTGACTGTGAGTACACGACAAAAAGGAGACCACATAATCTTGGAGGTGAGGGACACAGGAACGGGCATGTCTGCGTCCGTCACTAGAAAAATATTTGAGCCTTTTTTCACTACCAAACCAGTTGGCCAAGGAACGGGGTTAGGTTTATCTGTGGTTCAGGGTATTCTGGAATCACATGGAGGTGAAGTGCAAGTAAAGAGTAGAGTAGGAAAAGGAACCAAATTTGAAATTAAACTGCCTGTGGAGCAACTCAAATGATGAAAGCCAATAAGAAGGAAAAACCTGAAGTCCTGATCGTAGATGACTCTCCTGAAACGGTTGAATTGATCAAACGAAACTTAGAATCTGTTGGCTACCGGACATACACTACCCACAACGTAACGTCAGCAATTAAGCTATTAGAATCTATCAATATTGACCTACTTATCACTGACCTGAAGATGCCAGGAGAAAACGGGCTGGAGTTGGTACGTCATGTTTCTGAAAACTACAAATGGGTAGCGATTTTGGTTATCACGGGCTTTCCTTCTATCCAGGGAGCCGTGGAAAGCATCAAAATTGGAGCGGAAGAATACCTGGTAAAATCATTTACAGACGAAGAATTGTTTCGGGCTGTAGAAAGTGCATTGAATAAAACGAATTATAAGAAGAAAGCACGACAAAACACTTCAATGCAGAACTTTGGGATTCTAGGAGTTTCTGAGGGAATGGTGAACGTGTTCACCACCATCACCAAGGCCAGAAACAGCAATGCTACAGTCCTGATACAGGGAGAAAGTGGCACAGGCAAGGAGTTGGTCGCGCGTGCATTGCACTATGGAGGGAGAGAGTCCGCCACACCCTTTGTCCCGGTTAATTGCGGTGGGATACCTGACGCCCTCTTGGAAAGTGAGCTTTTCGGCTATGTAAGAGGAGCGTTTACAGGGGCCAACGAAACAAGGCAAGGTTTTTTTAAAGCGGCTGATAAAGGGACAATTTTTCTGGACGAGATTAGCAATACAAGTTTAGCTATGCAGGCAAAACTCCTCCGTGTTTTGCAGGAAAAGGAGTTTTATATGGTAGGATCAAAGAAACCCGTCGAAGTAAACCTACGAGTGGTAGCTGCTACCAATGTCGATTTATTGCAACTTGTGAAGAAAGGCATGTTTCGGGAAGACCTTTTTTACCGGTTAAACGTCATATCTATAGATTTGCCTCCTTTGCGAGAAAGAGGTTCTGATATTCCACTACTTGCTAATTTTTTTCTTTCGAAATACATTCAAGAGTTAGCCAAACCACCTATGAGCTTTTCATCTAGAGCTTTGAGTACACTGAATAAGTATCGGTGGCCTGGAAATGTAAGGGAATTACAAAACCTTGTTCACAGACTGGTTATTCTTGTTGATGACACCACAATTGACGTACCGGACTTGCCTGAAGCCTTTCGGTATTCAGCATCCACATCTCAAGGTCTGGACAGAAAACTTGAAGATGTCATCCAGGAATATGTTATTAATGTACTAGCCGCCAATCAAAATAACATTTCACGAACTGCTAATATTCTGGGCATTGATAGAAAAACGCTTGGAGAGAAAGTGAAAAGGCACAAGGCTGCTAGTTCACGGCAAAACAATTAACAATCACAACTCTTCATGTGCCATTCTTTGGGCATGTAGACCAAGCAAGGGGCTATGTTAACTTCTACTGCCGATTGTCAGCAAGAACAAGAATTGATCCCTTATAATGTCTGTATTCTCAAAAAGAGTTTGCTTTTAAACACTGTGATTGAGTTTACCAAAGAATAAAACCACCAGGCTTTCGCAACAACAAAGTACACCTCATTCCATGGCCTTTTAGAGGTAATCACTAAAATATTTCTTTATGAGATCCATAAGGCCAGACTCATCCAGGTATTTACTCACGAATTCCTTGATATATTTATTATCGGCGGCACGCTCTTGATCTTTCGGGTTCAAAGATGTGGTGAGCATAACAAGCACAATTCCGGCCTTTTGTTCCTCTCCCAATTTGTCATATTCTTCCAAAAATTCCCACCCATCCATTACGGGCATATTCAAGTCGAGGAAGATGATTTCTGGTTCGGGAAGTTTGCCGTCTACTTTAGTTTTAAGAAATTCTATCGCCTCTTTCCCGTTAAGAGCAACCTGCACTTTTTCCGTGCAGTTCATAGCATTGATGGTCCTTTTGTGCAAAAAATTGCAATCTTCCTGATCGTCAATAAGTAATAGACATTTGAATTTCTGTTTCATAAGTTTTCAGTAATTATGGAAAAAAAGAAAGTCGTTCCTTTTCCCAACGTCGATTTTACCCACACCTCACCGTTGTGAAGCTCCACGAGCTTTTTTACGTGAGCAAGCCCAACTCCCGATCCACCATATTCTGAGTGATTGTGGAGCCTTTTGAAGATTGAAAATATCTTCTTAAAATCTTTTTCAGCAATCCCTATACCATTGTCTTCAATGGCAAACTCCCAACCTTCTTCTTTCTGTTTGCTCGTAATAGAAACCTTCGGGTCAATATCCTTATTTCTAAACTTAATTGCGTTGTTAATCAAGTTTTGAAATATCAACTCCAACCCTGTAGGGTATGCCTTGATTACGGTAGGTAATTCATCAACAATTACTTCGGCATTGTTGGCTTCAATCAATGAATTAAGATCTTCTACCACTGTTTTTACAATGTGCGAGCAATCAACCGTTTCCAGGTTTTTAGCTTGGCCTAATTGCGAATAGTCTAGCAGATCTTTAATCTTTGTTTCCATTCTTTCAGCAGACCTTACGATTGCTCCCAATATAAATTTACTGTCTTCGCCCAAGGTCGTATCATCTTCCTGTAGTACCTGGGAATACTTCTTGATTGTGAGTAGAGGTTCTTTCAGATCATGAGAAGTTATATAAGATAACTGCTCCATCTCCTCATTTTTGGCTTGCAATGCAGCTATGCTTCTAAGTTTAATCTCTGTTTCTTTCCGCTTGGTAATGTCTCTAATTACTGCTGAAATCAACAGTCCATCATCGGTCTTCAGAGTACCCAAATTAATTTCTACAGGAAACTTCGTGCCGTCTTTCTTTACAGCCAGGATATCCGAATCCACTCCTAATTTGACTGTTTTAGACTGATCCAGAGATTTCCCTTGACTCTGAAGGGGATTAGTTACAGAACCCTTGTCTAAAAGGATATTTGCCGGTTTACCAATAAGTTCTGATCTCGAATAACCGAATATTTTTTCTACTCCAGAGTTGACTATCTCTATTGAATAGTTTTCATCCAAAATAACCACGGCATCCGGCGCTGACTCCAACAACCCTCTGAACTTGTTTTCAGCCATTCTTTGCACGGTCACATCCTGACATGTACCGATCAATTCTATGACATCACCTTTATTATCAGTGATAATTTCAGCAAGGAGTTGGATCGTTTTTACGGTTCCGTCTGTGAGTTTGATACGATGCATCAAATCAATAAATTTTTTATCCGCAAATGACTTCTCTACATGATCAGTCACTCTTTGCTTATCATCGGGATGAACATAACCAAAGTATGTGTCGTAGGTTAGCTCTGTGTTTGGTTCATGCCCAAAAACATGATAAAGGTTAGCAGACCATTTCACAGCATTTGTGATTATATCCCATTTCCAGGTACCAATCTTGGTGATTTTCTCTGCAAAATTTAACAGGTGATTCTTTCGTAATAATTCGTTTTCCGCCAATTTCTGCTCAGTAATATCACGTATAGCTGCAGAAACCAACAAACCTTCTTCTGTTTGAAGTGGACTGAGTCTAACCTCTATTGGCAATTCTTTTCCCTCATTGGTTATTCCAAATAGTTCCTTCTCTCTTCCCACCCCCATGGCTCTTGCTTTAGGGTTGACGAAAAAGCTAGAGCGATGTACCACATGATCATCAACGAACCGGTTAGGAATGAGAAGCTCGACTGGTTTTTCGATTAGCTCATTAGCTGAATATCCAAAAAGTCTTTCGGTTTGCTTGTTGATCAGTTGTATTTTGCCATTCTCATTTACGATCACCATGGCATCTGGTGCAGATTCCAAAAGGCCTCTAAACTTATTTTCAACAATTTGTTGCTTACGCATTTGCCTAAAAGCAGGAGCTAAAACAAATAGAAATTCTCCAACAAAGATTAACCCCGCCACTAATACAAGCAGGTAAATAGTCCCAATCAATTTTTGAATGCTATTTTCTGACTCGCTTTGATATTCATTCACCATTGCATCCATTATCATCAAGCATGACATCTCTGCTTCGGCAATAATTGCTACATCCAGATGAATAGCCCCTGAGTCAACATTGGTAATGATATTTCGACCAGACGTTAGCATGCTTTCCAAGTATGGCTCGGCGGCTTTCAGCAAGGAATCAATTGTAGCGTCGTTTTTATTTTGCTGATTTTCTGAATGCAGGTAGTCATGCGCATTTTCCAATTCATCTAAGGCCGTTTTTAAAGAGTTTGAAAATTGCGTTTTCAAACTCTCATCCAGGTTGCTATCAAGAGCGAATGCTATTTTGGCTATGTTCTGACTTAGTGCACGCTGCTTACCCGATTTGTTAATTAAATAAGCATATTTTTTTTGATCATTGACTTTGCTTTGAACCATTATCAAAGCGGTTATAACGAGCAAGGTAATAGTCGATATAAATATTACAGACCTTTTTTTAATAGACCTTTCTAGGTTTTCCATTAGTCATTGATACAATTAAACACAATATACATTTTCTACAAGAATCTTTATCGCGCCTTCTAGGGCGGGTGTTTTATTTGAAGAATAACCTTGCAATAAAATCCTGACCCCTTTTGTAATGAACTCACCTCAAGCAGTGTAGAAAATGTTTTATCAGGTCATGTTGCATTCTGAAACCTGATTTTGTATCGAATATGAATGACGGATTTCTCGCTATCCCATCTTACTCCCGTATAAGGCCAAAACAAATCTATAGTTTTTACAAGCTTAAATTTTCAACAGCAATGTTCATCCTTCACTCCTATCCAGCCCAGGACATCTTCCAACAAGCACCATTTGGTAAGTGAAGACTGGAGTAGGTTAGCCCCAACGAATGCTGTGAACCACAGCCAGTTGATGTTGACATAAATGGCCAAAAGTAGGCTGACTAATATGAACGAACCTGCAATGGCTCTTACAATTCTATTTTTCATTTCAATATGATTTTTGGATGTCCGTCTGTGCTATGTGAATGTGCGATTGTTCGGTGATTGAGTCATTGAAAATATTGACCTGCTCAAAAACAATATCTGTAAGTTCATCAGCTACGAAAGCATGGAAAAAAACAGAATCAAACTCTGCTGCCTCCCCGGCAAACCAGTTGCCGTCTATGGTTTCTCCGTCAGCATCATGATGACCGATCACATGCTGATACGAGAACGACCTCACTCCGGCCTTTTTGAGGATTTGTTTGATATCTTTCTCAAACTCTCTCACTGCTGTTATTAGTAATAATTTCATTTTTTATCCGTGTTTATTTCTTGTTTTGGAGCCTTTCCCATTTTTTCTTCTCAGTCATATAGTAGATCAGCGGCACCACGATCAAGGTGAGCAGTGTGGACACGATCGCTCCAGCTACCAGCGAAATCGCCAGACCCTGGAAGATCGGGTCAAACAAAATGATAGATGCTCCGATAACAACCGCTCCCGTGGTAAGTAGAATTGGGGTCGTTCGTACAGCCCCCGCATCAATGATGGCCTGCTTCATAGGCACGCCCTCTTTCAGTCTGATTTCAATAAAATCTATTAGCAGTACCGAGTTTCTTACCATCACACCTGCCAGGGCAATCATCCCTATAAATGAAGTCGCCGTGAAAAATGCACCCAGCAGCCAATGGCCCAATACAATTCCAACCAATGAAAGCGGAATGGCTATCATCATCACAATCGGTGTTTTGAAGTTTTGGAACCAACCCACAATCAACATGTAGATGACAATGATTACCACCACAAAGGCAGCTCCCAAATCACGAAATACCTCCAAGGTGATTTGCCACTCTCCATCCCACTTTACAGTGAAATCACTTTCGTCCGATGGCTGCTCCATGTATAGCTCGTTTACGTCATAGCCTTCCGGTAATTTCATCTCTTTAAGTTTCTCGTTCATTCCAAGAATGGCATAAACAGGACTCTCCAAACCTCCCGCCATATCGGCCAGCACATACACCACTCGCTTCTGATCTTTGCGATATATGGACATTTGCAGAGTGTCGGCCCTTACTTTTACGAGATCACTCACTGACACCACGTGCCCGCGACTGCTCTTGATTTTCAGACTTTGGATTTCGGATAGACTCGACTTGTCCGCATCATCCAATGCAAGTACGATCCCGATCTGATCACTGGATCGCTCATCGTACAGGTTGGATACCGGATGCTCCCCGAGCAGGTATGTCAGGTTGCCTACTACCATAGCTGGCGCCACGCCACTGAGCATGGCTTTCTCTTTGTCTATTTCCAGTTTGTATTCCGTTTGCATGCCCTCCACCATCCAGTCTGCATCCACCACATCGTCGGTGTTTTCAAGGATTTCCTTTACCTGATAAGCAACTTTGATCTGCTCATCATAATCAGGCCCGTAGATTTCTGCGACGAGAGTGGACAATACCGGAGGACCCGGTGGCACCTCTACAATCTTCACATTGGCACCATATTTAGAGGCTATTTTCTGAACCTCTGGCCGCACTATTTTGGCTATATCGTGACTCTGAAGTGAGCGATCACCTTTATCGAGCAGATTCACCTGGATGTCGGCCATGTTGCTACCACCTCGCATGTCGTAGTGTCTCACCAACCCATTAAATGTAATGGGTGCAGACGTGCCAATGTAGTTTTGATAGTCCACCACTTCAGGTATGGTGGTGAGATACTGAGCTATCTCCTTAGTGACCCCTGCAGTTCGCTCCAGGGTAGTTCCTTCTGGCATGTCTATCACCACCTGAAACTCGTTTTTGTTGTCGAATGGCAGCATTTTCACTGCTACAGATTTGGTGAAAAACATCGCAACCGAACCAAATAATAAAAACACCGTGATGCCGAGCATCACCCATCGCTTAACGCTACTATCGAGTAGCGGTTGTTCGATTTTTTTATAAAGCCGGTAAATAAAGCCTGTTTCCATGCCATGCTCTTCCTTGTGCGCCTGTTCATCTTTTTCTCTAAGCAAATGGTATCCCAAATATGGCGTGACTGTCAGCGCTACGAACAATGATAGCATCATGGCGATAGAAGCTCCTATCGGCATTGGGCTCATGTAAGGCCCCATCATTCCACTTACAAAAGCCATCGGCAAAATGGCCGCAATCACCGTGAAAGTTGCAAGGATAGTTGGGTTGCCCACCTCGTTGATGGCATAGATAGCTGCCTGCTTAAACGGCAAACGCTTCATCTTAAAATGGCGGTGCATATTTTCTGCAATGATGATACTATCATCCACCACAATACCTACCACAAATACCAGTGCGAAAAGCGTGATTCGGTTAAGTGTATAATCCAACATATAGTAGCTGAAAAGCGTCAGTGCAAACGTGAGCGGCACAGAGAAAAACACCACCAAACCGCCTCGCCAGCCCATGGCGAGCATCACGAGTACTGTCACTGCAATGATTGCCACGCCAAGATGCAGCAACAACTCCCCTACTTTGTGAGAAGCCGTGTCTCCGTAGTTTCGTGTCACTTCTACGTGCAGGTCATCTGGAATCAAAGTGAGTTTCAAACCCTCAACTTTATTGATGATCTTCTCTGATATCTTCATGGCATCAGCTCCTTTTACTTTGGCCACAGAGATCGTGACGGCAGGGTATTCTGATCTGTTTTCACCAAAGGATGCATTGGCCTTGCCATACCCAAAGGACACATAGGCCGACGGTTTTTCCGGACCATCGAGGACTTGTGCTACCTGACGCAGATACACTGGAAGGTTTTGATTCACGCCTACAACCAGGTTTTCTACATCTTCCGCAGATGCCAAAAACTGGCCGGTAGTAATCAAAAACTCCCTATCTCCCTGAACAAAACTCCCGGACTGAGCGCTCTGGTTATTGGCCTGTATCATCTGCATAATACCAAAGGCATCCACTCCATTTTCGGCCATCTTGTCCTTATCGAGTACTACGCGCAACTCACGATTACGTCCACCTATCACCCTAGTGATCGCCACATCTTTGATCTTTTCAATCTCGCTAGTCAGCTCCTCGGCCACTTCTCTGATCTGAAAATCATCGTAAGTTTCACTCCACAGCGTGAGTCCCAGCATGGGCACATCGTCTATGGATCGGGTCTTCACCATCGGTCCCATTGCCGCTTTCGGCAGCAAGTTTGGGTGCTTCATGATCTCGTCATACAACTTCACGTAGCTCCGCTCAACATCCTCACCGACATAAAACTGCACGATCATCACAGCCTGGCCATTCATGGCCATACTGTGGATGTGCTCCACGCCTTTGATATTGCCAATCACTTTTTCGAGTGGCTTTACCACACGGCTTTCCACCTCTTTAGGGCTCGCACCCGGGTACCCCACCATCACATCGGCCATTGGCACATTGATCTGAGGCTCCTCCTCCCGTGGTATCAGCGTAGAGCTATACACCCCGATGATCATCAGCGCCACCATGAGTAGTATTGTCAGCTTCGAATTGATGAAAAAGTTCGCAACTTTTCCAGATATTCCTTCTTGCATATTTTATATGTTTAAGGTGCCCTACCTTTCGAGAACCTCAAGGTGACACCTATTTCAATCTCTTTTAAAATGTCACTTTTGCTCCGTTGAACAATTTGCCCTCGGCAGACAAGATGTATTCCTCACCCTGAGCTAAACCAGACAAAACTTCCACCTCACTGCCATAAACTTTGCCTATGCGCAACCAGCGCAGGATCGCCACATTACCTGCTCCCACAGTATATACTCCTGTGAGTTGTCCCTGCTTCAGCAGTGCTTTGTTTGGCAGGAGTACTTTGGTGTTTGCAGCTTTTTCCGATACCGGAAATTGTACATTGACAAACATGCCCGGAAGGACATCCTCATCAGTCTTTGGTAAATTCACTTTCACCAGATATTGTCCTCCTGTATTTTTTGCCGAATGGCTTACTTCCGTCACTGCACCTTGTAGCACCTGATTTACTGTTTTCACAAAAACCTTTACCTCCACACCTGTCTCTATGTGGTCTATATCAGACTCTGAAACCATGGCGGTCACTTCCAGTGCGGCCGGTGACTCTATGGCCACCAAGGGCATGCCCGGGCTGGCCATATCCCCTTCTTTAATAAATGTATTGGACACTACACCGCTAAAGGGTGCCTTGATATTGGTATAGGCAAACTGCGCCTGCACCTCAGCTTTCATCTGCTCGGCAGCTTCCAAACCAGCTTTGGCCATCTCATAGCGAGTAGTCATATCATCAAGCTCTTTTGGAGAGGCACTTCCCTGTGAAAAAAGCGTTTTGAATCTCTCAAAGTCCTTTTTGGCGTTTTCATAGCCAGCAGTCGCCTGAATGATAGAGGCTTCTACCTGCGCTTTTTTGGCTAGCAAGTCTGCATTATTAATGCTCACCAGTACTTCACCTTTTTTCACATCATCACCCACTTTCACATTCATCCGCTGCACAAAACCCATCATGCGTGTGCTTAGATTGGCACTATTTGTTGCCGCTATTTTGCCGCTCGCCGATACGTAGTTTGACACCCCCACATCAGTCGTCTTGCCAACTTTCACGGCAATTGGAGTTAGCTGGGCCACCTCGGGTGATTCTCCTCCTCCGCAACTCATCACCGTCACGGCCATCATTCCCATGATTGTATATATGATTTTCTTCATTTTCTATTTTGTTAAAAATTCTAAGTAGTTCTTTGTGAAATTGTATTCAAAGACCGTCTGTAAATACTCCAGTTCCTTTTGGTACATCTGAGTTTCAGACATGAGTAGGTCGCTGGTTTTCACCAATCCTTCCTCGAACCTGTCTTTTCTAATTTTGTATGCTTCTTGTGATTGCTCCAGAGCCAGACTAGCATTACCAGTTTTGTTTTCTGCATCCTTCAGCTGGCGATAAGCTGCATTGAGCTCCATCTGGCTTTTCGCCTTGTACTGGTCAGCTTCTGCTTCCGCTTTTTGAAATTCGATTTTGCTCTTTTGTAGTTGACCAATTGACTTGTAGCCATCAAACAAAGTCCATGAAAGCTGTGCCCCAATGAGATATCCTTGAGCGTTTGTACCAAACAATTTATCATCATACATCTGGTAGCTACCAAAGGCATTGAGCCTGGGCAGGAATGTCATTTTGCCAGACTGCAGCATCTTTTCGTAAGCCTCAGATGACTTGTCCATCGCCTGAATGTCTTTCCTACTTTCCGAAAGGGAAACATCAAAAACGACTGCCTCAATTGTCCCATTTAGCTTATCAGCAGGAGCATAAATCTGTGCTCCGCCTGACTCATTCATGAGAAATGCGAGATAATCAGATGCATTTTGCACATTACTTCTGGCAGCTTGCAAGTGATTGGAGACTTCCCCTACCCGCACTTGCACATCGAGCAAATCTGTCTTTTGCAACATCCCCTGATCATAAAAATCATTGACCATTTTCAGATTAGCCTGAGCTGTAGCGTTGGCCTGCTGCATCACCTCAACAGCTTTGTAGGCAAGTTGCAGCTGCATGTATGCCTTGCTTACTTCAAGTTCCAGGTATTCCTTGGTTCGCTCAGCTTGTAGTCCATACGCTTCCATTTTAGACTTGGCTGCCTGTCGCTGATAGATGCCATCTACATTGATCAGAGGCTGAAGTACCTCTATCTGTGTAGCATAGTTTTCTGTGCGATCTGGGTCGTTGAGCAAGTTTGGATCAAAGTCAGCAGGGGTCAAAATCTCCTGATTGAGCTTAGAGCCAAAAGCCATCAATGGGTTGGTAGTCACAATAGCAGTGTGAGAAGCAGAAATACTCGGCAAGAACAGTGCATTGGACTGCCGAAAATCCGCATTTGCTGACTCAAGTTGTTTCTCTGCTATTCGGGCCTGTAGATTCCTCTCTTGTACCTTGGCTTGTAATGTTTCTAAGGAAATGTGCAATGTATCCTGGGCCCATGCCTTTGTTAGTAGCCCAGCGATCATTACAAGCGTCAATATATTCTTCGTCATTTGTCTCAAGTAATTTTGAGCAAACGTAGAGTGAAGAAAAATCGAGTTTGGTGACTATTGTTACCAACCCGGCATCAATTGGTTTTTATCAGTAGGAAGGAAAAATGAAGGACTACCCCTCCAGTTCAACCACTGCACGGTGGCACAGGCCTTTGATCGGGGGGTTGTATTTGGATACCTTGACACAGGTTTTTTTGATGGAAGGGAAAGTCGATTTGAGATCTTTGATGATCTTTCCGGCAAGGTGATCCAGGAGCAATGCATCTACCGCCATTACCTTAGCCACAATCTCATAAACCACTTCATAGTTGATGGTGCCTTCGAGTTTGTCAGTGTCAGCAGCATCGGATAGGTCTGCTTCTATGGTCACATCCACACTGTATTTATTGCCAATGATGCGCTCCTCCTCGTTATATCCGTGGCGAGCGTAAACTCCATGCCTTGCTGTACAGCAACAGTGCCAAAGGATACAACGGAAGCCTGATCGGACTCCTTCAAAGCTGGTAATACACATTGCAACACCCGAATTGCGCCAAGAACATTCAACTCAAAATCATTTACAAACTCTTCTGGTTTGATTCTTTGAAAGGGTTTGAGGTTGATAGAACCCGGGCAATAGACAAACCCATCAATGATCTCCTCATCGAGAGAAAATTGTTCGTCGGATGTAACGTTATAGGAAATGTACTGGACATCTAGTATTTCATTCAGATTACCGAAGGTTCGAGAGACTACTATCGCTTCATGGCCTTCTTCCACGAGAGATTTCACCAGCTGAAAGCCAATACCGGTGCTCCCGCCAACAATAAGATACTTTTTCATGCTTTTCAGTTATACATGCATAACACCTGAAGTACACTAAGGTTTTAGAAAGTTTCGGAGAGTTCAACTAATTGCAAACAGCTATCAGGAGGTTACAAAATCAACTAGCTGTGATTTATAATTTTCCACCGCCATTTGCTGACCAATATTCACTGCGTTGGTCTTGTATATGGGGTTAGTGAATAAATCCAACAGCTTTGGTTCCAGTCTATCCCGAGTCAGTTTTGTCAAACGTATTCCTTCAGGTCCTACGCCAATATCACCTATCAATCTGCTCCAAAAATGCTGATCAATGATGTGTGAAATAATCATGGAAGCACAGCCATACTTTAAAGCTGTATGCGTGGTGCCTGATCCTCCGTGATGTATGACTGCATGAACTTTAGGAAAAATCCAATCATACGGAATTTGGGAAACAAAATGTAATAGGTCTGAATGCTCACCTTTGGGTTTAATCAAACCCCCAGCGGCCGTGTTGATGATCGCCGGGATTTGATGCTTCTTTAAAACGCTTATGATTACGGCAGATTTACCCACGGGATCTGGATTTGTCATGCTTCCAAAGGTGATAAATATGACTTTTGGGTATTTTTCAAGAAATCCCAACAGTGCATCATCCGGCTTCCAGCTACTCTTCTTATTTCTTTCATGATAGCCCATAACGCGGACGTGATCCGGCCAATAATCGGGTCGTGGAAATAAGGAGGGAGAGACAGTAAATACCATTTTGTTCTGGAAGACTGCTTCCCTGATCTTTTTATTACTTATCCCCCATTCCTTTCTAATGTCTTTGGTAGGGTTCAGAATACTTTTAAATAATCCCAGATTTCCCAGTCTGTAAGAAAAACGATTGAGTATAGTCCCCATTCTAAGGGTAATCCCAATGTGCGGGTATTCATTAACCGGATGAATCAGGCATGGAACAGGACTGACCATGATTGCTCTTCCCGGGTTGAGCACTGACCAAATAATCGGAAATGTGGACTTTCCATTGTAAAGTATGAGTTCAGGTTTTTCTCTTTCAACAAGGAACTGTTGCTCATCTACTAAAACCTTGTTCACCCTCATTCCAACTTTGTACATGCGGAATAGCGTCCGTGCTTTTGTCCATAGCGAACCTTTCCCGCCCATGAGCATCTTACCATCTTCGCTATCGATCAGTTCTAAAAACTTTCGGGTTAAACCGAAAAATGGAATATTTGCGTCTGCCGCTAAATCAGCAAATTGTTCTGGAAATGCTGCGATTACCTCATGGTTGGCCTCCCTGAGGTATTCGGCGAGCGCCAGGAATGGTTCAACATCTCCACGCGTACCAACGGAAATAAGAATTATTTTCATACAATAAAGGTTTACGCAAGAACTAAAACGGCAAACTTACAAAGTAAGCCTTGATATTAGTTTAGCCGATTACTCAAGATTTTATATTGGCAAAATCTCTATTTGTCTTTCTTAAGATGAAACTGATACTAAAGATTTGAATGGAGAAAGCTTGGCTTGAAAGAATAAGGAACTCATTATAGGAATTTCAATAATATGTTGGCATCCTCACAACCCCTCTATATTCTTATCTTCTAAAATTCCTTATCCTTGTGGATTAAAACTAAACATTGCAAAAACCGCCCAATCAGCAATGATTCTTAAACCTGACAATGAAATCTTGTCTCAGTTACGGCAAGGCGATGAATCCGCACTCAAACATTTGTTTGACAATCACTTTCAGAGTTTTTACAAATACGCATGCCGTATAGTCAACGATACGGGTGTAGCCGAAGAAATCGTACAGGATGTCTTCATCAATCTTTGGAACAAAAAAGACGAGTTGACCATAAATATCTCGTTAGTCGGTTATCTAAAAACATCTGTAAAAAACAGGTGCCTCAATCATTTAAAGAAAAAGTACGTCGTTTTAGAGACTAACAACGATGATCATATCACCGCAGTAATGCACACAGGTTCCGCTCATGAAATGCTACAAAAAGACGAACTGCAAATATTAATTACAAAAGGGATCAATGGTCTTCCGGCTAAAACAAAACTCATCTTTTCTATGAGTAGAAACCTTGATTTAAGTCATAGGCAAATTGCGGAAGAACTCGATATTACGCAAAAAGGTGTGGAATATCACATGACCAACGCGCTCAGGCATCTTCGCCATTTTCTTGCCAATCACGGCTATTCCCTACTTCTTGTTTCGTTAGCACAATAGTTTTTCTCGTCCAACCCATACTTCTACTCCATTGAGGATGGTTGTATTACTCCCCAGTCAGGCCAATCATCCACTATCAAATAAAATTTCATTTTTTTTTCTAGGGTAGTCTCCTGTTTTCCTGTCAAGGTAACTGAAGACCTTGAACAAGATACTTTATGAAAGAACCAAAAGATGAAGAATGGCTGCTTCTGATGAAGGCTGTCAGACAGGAAATGACTGAAAAAGAGCATGACAAGTTTGAGTTATGGATAGCGTCAGATAGTAAAAATCAAGATTTATATCTTAAGATAAAAACAGACTGGGAAAAGTCTGGCAATATGGATATAGCTGACCACCCGAATCCTGATCTTGTGTGGAACAACATTGCCCAAAGCATCAACTCCACCGACAAAAAAGGAAAGGTTATGGCTATTAACAAAAGCTGGATCAAATATGCTGCGGCTGTGACCATCTTAGTATTGGGTTCTATATGGGTTGTTCCCGAATTATCCCAACGCAAAATAAAAACCTTTGAAGGTTCAAGTACAGAAGTATCAACCATCAGCCTGTCAGACGGCTCTAAAATCTGGCTCGATCAGGGAGCTTCGTTATCGTATCAAAATTTTGACAACAAAGACAAACGTCAAGTCACCCTGACTGGGAGAGGCTATTTTGAAATAGCTCGTGATGAGTCTAAGCCTTTTCAAATATATATTGGGAAAGCCAGAGTTGAAGTACTGGGAACGGCATTCAATATCAATGCTCTAAGTCCGGATCAGATCTCTGTAGATGTAACTCACGGTAAAGTCGCTTTTGGAAACAAAAGTGACAAGGTCATATTGACAAAAAATGAAAGCGGTCTTCTAAACCTGCTGAACAACACTCTCTCCGAGTCTCAAAGCGACGACCCCAATTTTCTATCGTGGAAAACCGGCTTGCTTGTTTTTGATGACATCAGTCTACCGGAGGTCTGCCAGACTTTAGAGGATCATTACAAAGAACCCATTTCTATCAGTCCTGACTTGAGACCTGAGATGAAGCTCACTGCAACATTTGATAATCAAACACTGACCGAAGTAGTGCAGGTAATTGCACTCACACTAGACCTGACTTTATCAAAAACCGAGGATGGGCTCAGGTTCGACCTGGAGCAAGCACCAATTAATAAAACACAAATAAACCACTAATGAAAAACACATTAACAATTCGCTACAGCACTAAAAAGCGATTTCCCAAACAAAGAAAATGGCTACTCAAAATGTGTCTTATCTGTGTATGTACCGGGCAGATAGCCCCTCTCAGCGCCCAAAGTCCACTCCCAAAACAACAAAATCTCATGGAACAGCGAGTGGTTTTAACACGTACGGAAGACCAAACGGTAAAGTCACTACTCACAATCCTAAGTACCATCGATGGAGTAAACCTTGCCTACAATCAACGGGATTTGGATTTAGAACAGCTGATTCCAGCTTTCAAAAACAGCAACCCAACTGTAAAAGAAATTTTGGACTCACTCTCTCAAAACTCAGGAACAACCTATCAACAAACTGGCAAGCAAATCATTATCAAAAAAAAAGAACTGAGTAATGAGAAAGCGACCATCTCTGGGCTCATCAAAGATGCAGCCACTGGTGAACCTCTAATTGGTGTTACCATCAGGCTCATTGACACGCCGACCACAGGTACGGTATCCAATGTATACGGGTATTATTCACTCACATTACCAAGTGGAAATCACAGTATCTCTTTTTCGTATATGGGTTTCGAAACCAAGACACTTGATCTGGTTTTAGACGGGGATAAGTCCATTTCTGTAGAAATGGTGGAGAACATCAGTGAATTAGATGCTGTAATCGTTTCTGACAAAAGGCAAGATGCCAATGTAACTGCAGTGCGCATGGGAACAGAGACTCTTAATATGAAGCAAATTCAGAGTATTCCGGTTCTTTTTGGAGAGGTCGACTTGGTGAAAGTAATAAAGCTATTGCCTGGTGTGCAAATGACCGGCGAAACCAGTTCCGGGTTTAGTGTCCGTGGCGGAAATTTTGATCAAAACCTGATTCTGCTCGACGAAGCTGTTGTTTACAACCCATCTCACCTTTTGGGGCTTTTTTCGACTTTCAACAATGACGCGATAAAAAATGTGAACTTCTACAAAGGTGTGTTTCCTTCCAGATACGGTGGACGTGTTTCATCTGTAGTAGATGTAAGGATGCGTGATGGAAACAATAAGGAGTTCAGCGCAAAAGGTGGTGTAAGCATCATTTCCTCAAGGTTAACAATAGAAGCTCCCATTGTAAAAGACAAGGGCTCAATCATACTCTCTGGCAGGAGAACCTATGCCGATGTTGTATATGGTCTGGTAAACCCCGACCAAAAAGGCACCTCCCTATACTTCTATGACTTCAATGGCAAGGCCAACTACATGATCAATGAAAAGAACAAAGTCTACATCTCTTCATATGCTGGTCGAGATGTGCTGTCGCTAGACGAAGGCACAGAATCTCCTGAATTCAATTGGGGAAACATCACCACCACAGCACGTTGGAATCACATTTACGGTAGCAGGCTGTTTTCTAACCTTTCGCTGATTTATAGCAAATACGATTACAAGCTAGGTTATGGATCCAATGATTTGTCATTTTCATGGAAATCCAAGCTGAAAGATTACTCGGCAAAAATGGATTTTGAATACAACCTCAATGATAAAAATGCTTTCGAATTTGGCTTTATCAGCACCCTGCATACAATCAGACCAGGGCTGGTCACCATTAATTCGGACGAACTCACCGGTGAATTGGACATGCCTAAGAATAGAGCATTGGAGCATGGCATATATGTAGGCAATGAACAGAAAATAAGCCCAAAGTTCACCATGAATTACGGCATCAGGTTTACATTGATGCAAAATATGGGTGCAACCAAAGCTTTTACTTTCGATGAGAATTTCGAAATGAAAGACTCCCTTCATTACAAGAAAGGTGAAATATATAATCACTACTTTGGCTTGGAACCCAGAATCAATGCCAGCTATCTCATAGACAAAAAGCAATCTATAAAGCTTGGATACTCACGCACCCAACAGTTCTTGCACTTGGCTTCTAACTCTATCTCAGGAACACCGCTAGATATCTGGTTACCCTCCTCTCCCAATGTGAGGCCACAGGTGGTTGATCAAATCTCTGCTGGCTATTTTCGTAATTTCCTCAATAACAAAATAGAAATATCTGTAGAGTCCTATTATAAATACATGGACAATCAGATCGACTTTAAAGATCATGCTGAGCTATTTTTAAATGAAGAAATAGAAGGTGAACTAAGGTTCGGAACGGCTCAATCCGTAGGAGCAGAGCTTAAGATAAGCAAGCCAAGCGGTCGCTTTAACGGCTGGATCAGTTATACACTGGCTAGAACAGAGAGAAAGTTCAAAGACATTGCCAATGGCAAACCTTACCTCTCTCCTTTTGATCGCACCCACAACATCTCCATCGTCGGAAACTACGAACTAAACAAACAATTTTCCCTATCGGGAAACTGGGTAATGTTTAGTGGATTACCATTCACAGCCCCATCAGGAAGGTTTGTGTACGGAGGAGATGTGCTACCCACCTATACTGTGCGCAATGGCGACCGAATTCCCACCTATCATCGATTGGATTTGGGGCTTAACTATGATCCTAAGAAAAACCGAAATCGAAAGTTTAAAAGCACATGGAATGTGTCCGTTTACAATGCCTATAACAGAAGAAACCCCAACTTAATCCGCTTCGAACGGAGTGCTTTTGACCCATTGAAAACCAGCGCTAACCAGGTTTCTATATTCCCGATTATACCCACTGTCACCTGGAATTTTGAATTTTAAGAAATCAATAACATGAAATCACAAATAATATTTACGACATCAATACTGATCTTATTAGTTTCCTGTACAGAACCTATTATCTGGGAGGTGGATCCGAACGACACAAAGATTGTGGTAGAAGGAAGGATAACCACAGAACTCAAACAACACGAGATTTTGTTAACAAAAACGGCCGATTACTTTTCCAATGCACTGCCAGAGGGAGTAAGCAACGCTGATGTAAGTATTGGTGATGGCACCAACACCTTTGATCTAACCGAAAGTGAATCTCAAAAAGGCCTATATCTCACCAACGAAATGGCAGGGGAAATTGGCAAAACCTATACTTTGACTATTGAACTGAATAGCGCAATAGGAGGAGAAAGTCATTTTAAAGCATCCTCCTACCTCAGCAAGGTAATCCCCATCGATTCTATCGACATAAGGCAGGATACAGTCATTGGATTTGGTACCGAAGATATTTTCTGGGTTATCAGTTTTTCAGGACAGGAGGTGCAAGGAGAAGAAAGCTTCTACCAAGCTGATGTGCTGTCCAATGGCTCTTCTATCATTTACACGGTAATAGACTACATCACCTGGGATGACTTTCTCATTGAAGATGAGTACTTTGAAGAATTAGATATATGGTCTGGTGGAGAGCTTATGTCTGGTGATACTGTGACGCTGATTATGTATTCCATAGAAGAGCAATACATTGATTTCATTGATGCATTAGCTACAGAATTAGAAGGCCCAGACGAACTTGGGTTCAGCGGACCTCCGGCTAATGCAGTAGGAAATATAAGCAACAATGGGCTTGGCTACTTCATAGCTAGTGATGTCTCTCATAAAATAGCCATCGTTCCTAAGTTGACTGATTAATATCGTGATTAGGTAAGAGACTGGCTCAGGTCAGTCTTACTTATCCCTCCAGTTCAACCACTGCACGGTGGCACAGGCCTTTGATCGGGGGGTTGTATTTGGATACCTTGACACAGGTTTTTTTGATGGAAGGGAAAGTCGATTTGAGGTCTTTGATAATTTTCCCGGCAAGGTGCTCCAGGAGCAGTGCATCTACAGCCATTACCTTGGCCACAATCTCATAAACCACTTCATAGTTGATGGTGCCTTCGAGTTTGTCAGTGTCAGCAGCATCGGATAGGTCTGCCTCTATGGTCACATCCACACTGTATTTATTGCCAATGATGCGCTCCTCCTCGTAATATCCGTGGCGAGCGTAAAACTCCATGCCTTCTAAAGAAACTTTGCCCATTTTTAATCTTCCAATTCGTCAAAGAATGAGCCTCCCTCCTCTTTGACCGGTTGTTTCACTTTGACGGTATTGGCCTTTGGGGGAGCTGGTTTGCTAGAGGCTACACTTTTTTGTTTCACCTCCACTTTATCCACCGGCGTTACCGTTTTTGGTTTTATCTCCAGGTTTTCTTTATCGATGCGCTTCTCAGACTCTCTCACGATTTCCTTCACCTTTTTGGCATGATCCTCCAGCTTAAACTCGCTCTTCTGCTTATTGGTACGGTCCACACGTTCAATGAGATCCGCCGATAGATTCTTCAGATCAGCAATGATGTTTTCACGCATGTTTTCAAGAGTGCGGTAGTTTTGCTCCAAATCCTTCACGGCATCCTGCATCTCATCAATGATGTCTCGAGCCTCAGATTCAGCTTTTTCTATCAGGTTTTTGGCCTTTGTTTTGGCTTCACTCATCATGGCCTCCGCATTCATCTGCGTTTCTTTTAGATGTAGCTCTGCGGCTTTATTGGCCTGATCCACCAGGTTGGCACCTGTATCTTCGGCCGTCTTCAGCGTTTTGAAAAGCGAACTCTCCACTTCACGGAGTTTACCCACTTCTTTTTCGGCCTGATCCAGCTTGATTTTATATTCCTTGTTTTCGTCGAGAACTCTTTCCCATTCATTGGAAAGCGACAGCAAAAAGGCCGTAACCTCATCTTTGTCAA
Organism: Cyclobacteriaceae bacterium; assembly: GCA_039970095.1. Lineage (GTDB taxonomy): Bacteria > Bacteroidota > Bacteroidia > Cytophagales > Cyclobacteriaceae > JAMZMI01. The sequence continues at coordinate 26,673 of JBDVMP010000059.1, read as the reverse complement.
AACCTCGTAATTGCTTCTCGAAGTTTTTCTGTCTGATCTCTATTGGTGTGATCTTCATATCAGGTTGCAAAATTAATATCCCAAAGGGAAATAGTGCGATCATCGCTGCAAGAAACCAATGTTTCTTTATGGTTGAGCCACAGCAACTTGTTAACGGACGTTCCGTGCCCAGCGTGCCTGGCCTTGTCAATTACTTTTAGCAATTTGAAGGTTTTAGCATCCCAGACTTTTATGGATTTATCCATGCTACAAGATACGAAATGTTGGCTATCGGGACTAAAGGCCAGGTGGTTGATCGTGTACATATGGGCAACAATCTCCTCTATCAGCTCATATTTTCGATCAATATCCCAAAATTTGATACGGGCATCACGTCCCGCACTCATCAGCAGAGGCATCTCAGGGTGGAACTGTACGCTAAAAACGGACTTTTCGTGAGCTACAAATTCATCCAATACTGTAAGGTCACGAGCATCGATGATCCTGATACGTTCATCGCTATAACCAACAGCCAAAAATCCTCCCGACGGACTCTTTGCAATGGCTCTGACACTCTTATCGGAGTATTTGACCCGGTTGACAATATTGAAATCCCAATCTACCTGTATCAGCTCGCCCCCGGCAGTACCTACAAAAATCGCTTCGGAGTTGGACTGAATGTCAAAAATCGCTTCGGAAGTCAGTTTCAGTGATTTCAATTCCTTTTTACTTTCAACATCTATCAGATGAATGCCACTAAAGTTTTGCCCCACTATCAAAAGGTTTTTTTCTGGATTGAACTCCAAAGCATAAACTGACGCTGGCACCTTGACGATCATCTGCCCGACATCCGGATTTTGCACATCCCAAAGGACCACCATGCCATCTCCTCCAGCGGAGAGAAAACGCTGACTATCTAACCGCTCCAGAGTATAAAGCGAATCTTTGTGCCCCGTGAGGGTTTTGAGTTTATGGACGTTGATTGGAGACATGACTTTTGTTGATTGACTATGTGAAATACGTTCGACAAGAAATTAGTTCAAAATTCCTTATTCATATCACTAAACATAGATTTCGTGCTAAATTAACATCTAAACGAAAACAGTATGCCATTACTATTATCCAAGTCAATCAGCGATCACTCGGCATACGCTGTTTGGAATATTCAGGAAACGAACGAAGCTCTAGCCGAAATGCTGGCCGAACAGGCTCCTCAACACATGCATACAGTGAAAGCTGCAGAGTGGATGGTGGGGAGAATCCTTATCCGTCATTTGTGCAACCAGTATGACATTCCGTATGAAGGAATGGAAAACCTGGAAACAGGAAAGCCCATTTTAAGAAATAAAAAAGCCGAAATCTCCATATCGCATTCTTTTCCCATGGCGGCAGCCATGATCAGCCTGAAAGACCCATGCGGTATAGATCTGGAGCGACCAAGACATAAGATGATTCAGGTCAGAGATAAGTTTGTAAACGGATCGGAAGTGAGGTACGGGGACGACCTACGCAAGCTCTGCGCTATCTGGTGCGCCAAAGAGGTGCTCTACAAAATCTACAGCAGGAAAAAACTAAGCCTGAAGGATGACACTTACATCAAGTTTCTTTCTGATTTTGACCTCACAGGCACCATCAACAAGCCTAACAACGGCTCTCCAAAAAATTATAAAATAAGCGTGGAGGAAGTGAAGGACTACCTACTGGCTTACAACTCCTGAATTATGGCCTCCTTCATGAACGGGGTTAAGTTCAGTGATAAATAGGCCGAAACACAATTAGTGAGGACATTCCTTTAGTTGTGTAAATGAAGGTATATTAGCCCACTAACTGGCCGATTGCAATGTTTTGATGTCCGCTATCAGTTGTCGGATTGATGATTTATTCAACCCGTTGTAAATCCCCCGAATTCTTCGCTTTTGATCCACTAAAACAAAGTTTTCGGTGTGGATAAAATCATCTGGATCCTTTGACAGGCCTAAATCCTCTTCTACGAAATATTGGTTTCTACCCAGATCATAGATTGATGATCTTTCGCCTGTGAGAAGATGCCATTCCTTTTTCACTATTTCCTTGTTTTTGGCATACTCCTGTAGGATTGCCACACTATCATACTCAGGCGTGACAGAGTGAGAAAGGATAAGGATTTCATCATCTTCCAAAAAGGCATCCTGAACCAGTTTCATATTAGAGGTCATCTTGGGACAGATACCCGGACAGGTAGTAAAGAAAAAATCAACCACAGTCACTTTTCCATCAAGGTCTTTTTCTGAAACTATCTCTCCATTCTGATCAGAAAGTTGAAATGCGGGTATTTGATGAAAATCATCCGGCACATTTTCGGGATCTAACCACTGCGGCGTGTAAGTGGCCTCACTGTAAAAAGGCAACTCCTCCACTCTGCTCGTCTTCTCCTCTTTTTTTGTAGGGGTACACCCTATGGTTATTAAAAACCCAATGATTACAAAAACTTTATTGTGCATATACCACTTGTTCATTATCCAATTCGTAACAAAGATTTGACCTTTTAAGACCGAAGGTTCTACCGTTTTTAGCTTCATAATTAGCGTATAATGCTCCATTTTTTCTGAAGGCCTTTTGCATGCCATTTTCAACCCCGTTATAAACCTGCATGAGCTTGTGTAGTTCTCCGGTAGCGTACCACTTCCGTTGCACTCCATGAAGTTTCCCGTCCTTATAATTCAATTCAGCCAACATCTGATAACCCTCCTCTATTCCCCATCTCTTCACTGTCCCGTTTAGCTTATTATCAGAATAGCTTTCAGAAAATTTCAGCTGACCGTTGGGGTAATAAGTGAGTTGAAGGCCTTCTTTTCGGCCTTCAACCAATCCTATTTTTTTCTCAATAGCACCACTCTCGAAGGAGGATATTATATATCCTGAGACCACATTGGAATCAGCGCTAAACCTCCAAGTGCTCGTCATTCGATCATAATATGTTTCCTCGGTCTTCCATTCAATATCTGGAACCGTTTTTATCAGATCAACACTGGCAGGACGACCGTCTGGACGATTGCAACCTATGATGATCAATAGCACAACAAGTATTATGGAGGGTTTCATATATTATGTTTGGGTTACATGATTACACTCGGTGTGCCCTGCAAATCAACAAATCCGAATAGCAAATAATATTGATCCAGATAGATCTCATTTACAATATGATAATGGTAAAAAGCCTCATCACTATGTTCTGTAGTAGAAAAGTGACCATTAGACTCATCTCCATCGGTTGGATAATCGTCGGTGGAGCTGCATTTTCTTCCATATATCAAAAATCCGTCTGACATGATGCCAAGAAGGCGATCATCATCTATGGTCAATGGAGAGTCCTCGCCCACATCCTGGGCTTCCGTATGATAATGATAGCCTGTAGGCCCACTGTGTCCACCAGCCCAATCAAAGCCAGAAGCCACACCGGCAGTTACATCTGTCGGTCCTTCTGACCCATTAAAGATAGGAACACCCGTAACAGAAATTCCGATGGCACCTAATCCTGTCTCTGTAGTTCTGGATGCGAACGATGGCGCAGCAGATACTGTGAGAGAATAACTCCCTTCTGTAATATTACCAGGCGACATTTGATCTTCATTGGCGACTGTAGCATCAATATGGAGATCACTATTTGCAGACCAGTAAGGTGATGTGTGATTTGGAAGCGCGCTTGATTCAATAGTGATCTCATCTCCATCAAAAGAAATGGTTACCGATTCTGAATTAAACTCATCGAATGCAAGTGTTGGTGTAGAGTTCGACTCTGAATCATTGTCATCCGCTACCAACTCTTCTTCATCATTAATATTAAGATCGACATCATCACTGCCACAGGATATACTAACCATGAGTAGCCCCAGGGTAAACAAATGAATAAGGTTGTTACTTTTCATGTTCTGATTATTTGTTGTAAAACCTATTAGACGTCAAGGTTGATAAAATCCCTCTCGGCGAAATGATCTTTTTTCTACAACCCTATCACAATCATTAATCAGATAAGACTATTAGGGTTGAGCTTTTAAGCCTGAACAAAGAATCGAACCCATACCAAACCCCGACGGGATTAATGCTAAATCATCCATTTGATGCCCTGGCCATCTTACGATTAGTGCAAACTTCAGATAACCACCGTTGCTATTTGAGAAAAATGGGATAACCGATATTAGAGGGTATAGACCTTACCTCCACGGCACCTCAATCAAACCCGATATACTGATCGTCTAGTTTTTTTAGGATGGCCTTGATTTCGTCAGATTTGTGGTAGTCCCCCAGCTTTTCGAAGGACACAACCAGGTTTCTAAGCGAGCGAAGCACAATATCAAGGTGCGAACAAGGCTCATAGAAAAGGTCTTGCTTAGAAATATTGAGATGCTCGAGGTAGTTATCTATGTCTTCTTTGGTGAAGATCAAACCCTTGTTGAAGCAATTGATATAAAACTCACTGACGTCATTTTTGAAAGTGAGAATGAAGAGGTTTGGTAAATTCACACCGTAGATATTGAGCTCGAGTTTTTGTGCAATGAGTAAATAAACCGAACACAGCGAAATGGGGTTTCCTTTTTTGGACTCCAGCACAGCATTGATCATACTGTTGGCTGGAGAATGAAAGTTTTTGGTATTGGCTCTAAACTTAAGCTTATCGAAGATCACGCTATTCAATACCCTTACCTGATCGAATGGCGCCATTTCGTCCTTAAATTCACGCCAAACCTCAATATACAGCTCATGAAGCTCCTGTTTGAGTTCCTCCAAGTCTATATCCGGGTATTGATATGTGGCCACCAGCCAGAGACCTTCGAGAAGATCACCTTGCCGATTCTCTTTCCAGTCCACCAGCCGCTCCTGTACGAGCTCAAACTGCAGCATGTGAATCAGGTCTTCTATCCTACGCTGGATCAGTGGGTTGAAATTAGTTTCCCATTCATGTTCAAGCAGCGGGATCACCCCTGTACCTATCTCCATCAGCTTTGCTTCTACATGAGAAACAACCTCTTCGTCCTCATCCTCCAGTAGGGTAACGAGCGCCTTTAGTTCACTTTCTTTAATCAATACTCAATGTTGTGTTTGAAAAATCAAATTAAGGATTTGTTGTAAAACAAGAAAGCGAATCTAAGCTTAAGTCTGAATTACTCCCACATTCATGGGCTTTTCTATTTTGGCATGATTTGCTGCCTCTATCCCTACCGAGATCACTTTGCGTGTTTGCATCGGATCTATAATACCATCTACCCAGAGCTGGGAGGCGGCATAATAGGGGCTCAGTTTTTTATTATATGACTCGCCAATCTCAGAAAGCAGTGCCTGCTTTTCGTCCTCCGATATTTCTTTTCCTTTGGCTTTGAGTGAAGATATTTTTATTTGAAGCAAAGTATTTGCAGCGGACTTGCCACTCATCACAGCCATTTGTGCTGTGGGCCATGCATAGATCAATCGTGGATCATAAGCCTTGCCGCACATGGCATAGTTACCTGCTCCATAGCTGCTTCCCAAAATGAAAGTAAATTTTGGCACCACGGAGTTGGCCATGGCATTGACCATTTTGGCACCATCTTTAATGATCCCCCCATGCTCTGACCTACTGCCCACCATGAATCCATTCACATCATGAAGAAATATAAGGGGAATTTTACGCTGGTTGCAGTTCATGATGAACCGGGCGGCCTTATCAGCTGAGTCTGAGTAGATCACTCCGCCCATCTGCATCTCTTGAGAGCCTCCACTTTTTTTGGCTTTAACTACCTTCCTTTGGTTAGCCACTATCCCTACGCTCCAGCCATCCACCCGGGCATAGCCACAGACCAGCGTTTTACCATAATCCTTTTTGTACTCCTCAAACTCCGACTCATCCACCATCCTTTTGATCACCTCAAGCATGTCATACGGAACATTGCGATCTACCGGAAAAACATTGTACAACCCCTCCTGATCAAGCGCTGGCAGCTTCGGGTCCGCTCGATTGAACCCGGCAGTTTCTGGGTAGCCCATCTTATCAAAAACACCCTTTATTGCGTTCAGACATTCTTCATCAGACTTATACTTGTTGTCCGTCACGCCGGATATTTCGCAATGTGTATCTGCGCCCCCCAGAGTCTCATTATCAATATCTTCGCCTATTGCCGATTTTACGAGATAACTCCCCGCCAGAAAAATAGAACCAGTCCCCTCCACGATCATAGCCTCATCAGACATGATAGGCAGGTAAGCTCCACCCGCCACGCAACTGCCCATGATCGCGGCTATCTGCACGATTCCCTCAGCAGACATTTTAGCATTGTTTCTAAACTGACGTCCGAAGTGCTCCTTGTCAGGAAAAATCTCATCCTGCATAGGCAGAAATACCCCTGCACTATCAACCAGATAAACAATGGGCAATTTGTTCTCCAAAGCTATCTCCTGAGCTCTAAGGTTCTTTTTTGCTGTCATTGGAAACCATGCGCCAGCCTTTACGGTGGCGTCATTGGCTGCAATCACACATTGACGGCCTGATATCTTGCCTATACCAACGACTACTCCGGCAGACGGGCATCCGCCCCACTCCTCATACATACCATCGGCTGTCAATGCCCCCACCTCCAGAAAATCAGACATATCATCTACTAAATAGGCGATACGCTCACGAGCTGTCATTTTACCCTTAGCCTTGTGTGAGGTTTGTTTTTTTTCTCCACCACCTAGATAAACCTGTTCCAGCTTTTGCTTCAGGTCTGCAGATAGAGAAGTGAATTGGGAGGCATTTTGCCTTTGTCTTTCATCCATAGTGGGGGTGTTTGATGATTGACGGCAAGATAAGGTTTGTCCTTATTCTTCCGTAGTGGAGCCTTTCAGCTTTTTATGCTTTCGCCCAAGCGGCTTGAGGAAGTCTTTAGGGTACTGATCAAAATGGATCACCATCTTGTCCAGATCAATAAGTAATTTATTGATGTTATTATACATTGAGTCTTCGTTGATGAGCTTACCCAATGTCCCATCGCTCTCTTTAAAAGCCTGGAGTGTCTCATTTAAAGTAAACAAAACTGTATCAACACCTGAAAGCGTACGCTGAATCTCCAGGTTATTGAGTGAGTCGAGCACGCCATTGGACTTTTGCAAAAGAGGATCAAGCTGCTGCACCTTATCATTGACGTTATTAACCAATACGGCAGTAGAGGCAACAATTTTTGCTATGTCTCTCTGGTTATCGGCAATCATACCATTCACGCCAATAATCATCTGCTCCAATTCTCCAATAGTACTGTTGATCTTTTCTCCACTACCCTTGAGTCCTATTAAGATTTCATTGACCCGCGTAATGGTTGTATTTAGGTTATTTGCTACGGGAGTTGCGCTTTCAATTATTTCATTCAGCCCTTTATCAACAACGGGAACCAAAGTATCACCGGGGGTCAACGGGTTTTTGATATCTCCTATTGTAAGAATAATTCCTTTGCTCCCGAGAAAATCAGTGTTTGAAAGTGCCGCCTGTGTGGACTCTCCAAGCACGATATCTTCATCTATATCCAACTCAACCAGGATTGCATTTTCTCTGGCCTGCATGAGATGGATAGCACTCACCCGGCCAACGGCCAGGCCATTGATAATGACTGGATTTGATTTATTTAACCCATCCACATTATCATAAATCACATAGTATCTATTTGTGGGTGAGAAAAAATCGGTTCCTTTTAGAAAGTTGAAACCCCAATACAGAATGGCTCCCGAAATAAGGGCAATTAGTCCTACTTTGAATTGTTTTGACATACCAGGAATTAATTCATGGATTCTATTTCCTCTTTGTAATCTCTAAAGGCTCTGAAGATTCCTGACGCGATATAGACCTGATTTAATTCGTCGTTCAGCTCCTTCTCCTCTTTAGGATTACTAAGATAGCCCACTTCTACCAAAACACTAGGCATTGCTGAATTCCATAGCACCCAAAGGCTCGATTGTTTTACTCCCCGGCTCCTGCGACCTACGCGATTTTTGAATTGATCCTCTATCATGGATGCCAATTGAAGGCTTCTTTCCTGATAAGCAGATTGTGTTAATGAAAATAAGATGTATGATTCAGGGGAAGTCGGGTCAAACCCATCGTAACGAGCCTCATAGTTTTCTTCTAAAAGAATCACAGAATTTTCACGCTTTGCCACCTCAAAATTCCTTCCAGAGTTTTGAACACCCATTACATAGGTCTCCGTTCCGTGAATATTGGGGTTGCCTACCCAATTGGCATGGATGGATATGAATAAGTCGGCTCCTACTTTATTGGCCAACTCAGGACGAGACTCCAGCGTAGGGAAGCTGTCATCCTTGCGGGTAAACACCACCTCTACATCCGGGATATTTTCATTTATTATCCGTCCGAGCTCTTTGGAAATATTGAGCGCTATATCTTTTTCTTTGGAAATGGCTCCATGCGTACCAGGATCCTTGCCGCCATGACCAGCGTCAATAACGACCTTCCTGATTTTATACTTTGTCAGTCCCGCATTGTGAAACGATCCCAAAACCAAAAAGAGTGAAATACAAAATGGTATTGCAATATTTCTCACGACTATCCGGTTATATAGTAAAATCCCATAATTTTACGCAAAATTGTAAATTTTTCACCTGAAATTAAAATCCGCGTCGGCTTGAGGAGGTTTGTTTTAATATTTTTTCTTTCAGCGATTTCGATGGCGGTTCTGGCACAAGTGGACAGCACCACTGTGAGCGTAGAATTTCCGGACTCTACGGCGGTTTTCGAGCCTCCACTCAGGCCTGCTTCAAAAGATTCCATTCCAGGTTTTCTCGGTTCCGACTCTATTGCCTCCAGATCTGCCAACACTCCCCCTGCCACCCAAACCGGCGACATTGAAACCACTATCAACTACAGTGCCAGAGACTCCATGGTATTCGATGTGGAAGGACAGAAATTGTATCTATACGGCAAGACTCATATTGATTATGATATCATGAGTATAGAGGGGAACAGTACAGTAATAGACTGGGACAAAAGAACGTTAAGCTCCAAATATGTCGTGGACTCTACTGGCAGAAAGGTGGGTAAGCCGGTTTTTACGCAGAAAAATGAAGTATATGAAACCGAAGATATCGTTTATAACTTCAAAACCAAGAGGGCGCTCATCAAAGGTGTAGTAACCGAACGTGACGGAGCTTTCATGCACGGGGAGGATGTGAAGAAAAATGAAGAAGATGAGCTATTTATAAAAGGCGGTAAGTATAGTACCTGCGATCTGGCAGACCCACACTTTTTCATCCAATCCAATAAGATCAAGGTAATTCCGGGAAATAAAATAGTCACAGGCCCATTCAACCTCAAATTCCGAGAAATTCCCACACCACTTTGGGGACCATTTGGGATGTTTCCTCAGCCCAAGCACCAGGCCAGCGGGATCATATTCCCGTCATACGGTGAAGAGCAGCGCCGTGGGTTCTTCCTAAGAGATGCCGGTTACTATTTCGCTTTCAACGAATATGTGGACTTAAGATTAACAGGAGACATCTACTCTAAAGGAGGACATGCAGTGGACGCAACCTCGAATTACCGCAAGCGCTACAAGTATTCTGGCGCATTTAACTTTTCGTACAACAGAAACATCTCTGATGACATAGAAAACCCAATCGAAACCAGTGACTATTGGATAAGATGGAGCCACAGACCGGAAACAAGAGGAAACTCAAGTTTCAGTGCATCTGTATCTGCCGGTACATCTACCTACAACACCAACAACAACCTTGTGGCACAGAATTTCGAAAGAAGTATCAATTCCCAGTTTTCATCTAATATTGGTTACACTCAGAAATTTCCGAACACACCATTCAACATGGCGTTAAATGCCCGCCATAATCAGAACGTCTCCACTGGGATTGCCAATCTTTCCTTGCCGGACTTCTCACTGAATATGAGCAGGATATATCCTTTCAAAAAGATTATCTCTAATTCAAAATCACCATTAGCCAAGATTAGTTTTAGTCACAACTTCATAGCAAAAAATGAATTTACCAATAGCGACTTTCCTACACTAAGCGGCAGCATCAATGTGGTAAATGCCCCTGAAGCTCGAGCATCAGATGAAGATCCACCCGACCTGTTCGCAAACCTTGGCGACTTGTATGACCGAGCCAAAGTAGGCGGAAGACACACAATACCTATTTCCACTTCAATGAACGTATTGAAGTTCTTCACCTTAAGTCCGAGCTTCAATTATCAAGAGTTGTGGTACACTCGTGAGCTAAACTATACTTACATAGAAGAAGAAAACGGAATCCGGATAGATACCGTAAATGGATTTAGCAGAGCCGGCAGCTGGAACTCAGGAGCTTCTTTAAACACAAGGTTTTATGGGACTCACTTTTTCAGCGGAAAAGGTAAAGTTCAGGCTATACGCCATGTAGCTACTCCTAGTCTGTCGTTCAGCTATAGCCCCGATTTTGGAGATGAAAAATATGGCGTTTGGCAAGAGGTGCAAATTGACACTTTGGGCAACACCACACGGCTATCAAAATATCAAAACTTCGCTTACGGGTCACCTAGTGGATCCAAAAGCAAAACAATGAGTTTCTCGCTGAGCAACAATCTGGAGATGAAGGTAAGGGATGACAAAGACAGCCTCAAGGATTTCAAAAAAGTGAAACTCTTCGACAACCTGTCTATGAGTTCGGGATACAATTTTGCCGCCGATTCCTTCAAGCTCAACAATATCAGTTGGAATGCCAGAACATCCTTTTTCAATGGTGCACTGAGTTTAAACTTTAGCGGAACCATCGATCCGTATGTTTACAAAATAGTGAGTGAGAGCACCAACTCATTGGGCAGTACAACGATAGTAGATCGACGGCTTGATCAATATGCCTGGAATCACGGCCAGGGTCTGGGGCAGCTATCCCGACTCAATACTTCAGCCAACCTGAGGCTGAAACCAAAACAAGGCCGTGATGGAAAAGACACAGAAAACGAAGATCCATACAATAGAGCCGATACGTTTAACGGCCCAAATGACTACTTCGATCCAAACGCCATGCGAGATCCGAACGGTGTTGGCACTGCCGAACAAATGAATTATATCATGCAAAACCCACAAGAGTATGTGGACTTCAACCTGCCATGGAGCTTAAATATCCAATATTCTATCAACAGAACTAAAGTTGGGTTTGATGAATCAAATATCACCCAATCTATGTCCTTCAATGGCTCACTTGCACTTACAGACAAGACTCAGGTAACATTCCGATCTGGTTATGACTTTGAAAACAAAGAAATGACCACAACCAATATTTCTGTTAGTCGTGATTTGCACTGCTGGTCGCTCAGTTTCAATTACGTGCCATTCGGACGTTACCAATCATTTAGCCTGTCTATCCGACCAAAATCTCCGTTGCTACAGCAACTCAAACTGGACAAGAGAAGAAGTTTTCAGGATAATTTCAGCGAATAACATCTCCAACAATAATTCACAGTGGCCAGATTCTAGGGTCTAATTTTTCCTTCCCAAATAGAGATAAGCTATTATTGCGGTGCAATGAAAACCCTGACCTGCATCATAATAGAGGACGAACCAGAATTTGTGGAAATTCTGAAATTTCACCTTAAAAAAATACCAAACGTAGAAGTACTCGGAGCGTACGGCGATACGGTGCAGGCCACTACCGAGATTGAAAGAAAAAAACCGGATTTTATTTTTCTCGACATCAATATATCCGGACTTGAAGGGCCGGAATTTGTGGAAGTGCTAATTTACAAACCGAAAATAGTGATCATTTCAGGTCATACGGAAGCATTCATGAAACATTACCCGGAAGTTGAGTATCAGGATTTTATCCAAAAGCCACCTACCCTGGATCGTCTTAAGGAGGCGATACAAAAATGTAGTTAAGCCTTGCTTTCGGATTTGGATACATCCAATTAATTTTGCCACACAAATAACAAAACAGACCCCATGGGAAGAGCATTCGAATATAGACGAGCAGCCAAAGAAGCACGTTGGGATAAAATGTCCAAATTATTTCCAAAACTAGCTAAGGCCATTACCGTAGCGGTAAAAGAAGGTGGAGCCGAACCGGAAATGAATGCTAAGCTCAGGACGGCCATCCAGAATGCCAAGGCTCAGAACATGCCCAAGGACAATATCGAGAACGCAATTAAGCGTGCTGCAGGTAGCGATTCGGCAGATTATACTGAAACAACTTATGAAGGGAAGGGCCCTCATGGCGTGCTTGTTTTTGTGGAATGCGCCACTGATAACACCACGCGTACGGTGGCAAACGTGAAATCCTACTTCAATAAATCGGGGGGTGGTATTGTGCCAAACGGTTCCCTTGAATTTATGTTCAATCGCAAAGCTGTATTCGAATTTGAAAAGCCAGAAGGTTTGGATCTGGAAGAATTGGAACTTGAACTCATAGATGCTGGTCTGGAAGAAATCGAAGAGAATGAAGACACGGTCTACCTCTATGGTGACTACACCAATTTCGGCACGCTCTCTAAGGCTCTGGAAGAAAAAGAAATTGATGTGAAGAAATCCAACCTGCAGCGCATACCCACTACGCCTGTAGAGTTTGACGAAGAACAAATGGAAGAGATAGAAAAACTACTGGACAAAATCGAGGATGACGATGACGTGCAGCAGGTTTTCACCAACATTGCTTAAGATCGGCTAGTTTTCTCAGTAGGCATTTCAAGGCCTGAATCCAACCATTTCTAAAACGGTTGGGTCAGAAAGAGGTAAACGACATACCCCTGCCTTCATGAAAAAACTGATACTGCTATTCGCACTCGCACTGACCGGTCTTACTGCCCACACACAGGAAAAAGTTTACTTCCCATACTTTGAGATGATCAATGTACATGGAGGTTATCAATACAGCACTTCCAAGTTGCTCAAAACATACATTGATAATGCCGGCCGGTACCAGCTAATCCTGCCTCCAAAACAGGAGGAAGGAGACTACTTCCCTGAGACATTTGCCGAAACCCGAGAGAATGCCCTAGCTCAGGGCGCACCCTTTTTCCTCACAGGAGAAATGAATGCGCTTGAAGACATCATGATAGTGAGCATAGGCCTCTACAGAACGGATGACGGTCAGCTGATCTGGAGCGACCTCCTCAAAGCTGCCTCGCTTGACGATCTCGACCCAATTTTGATACTTCTCTCAAAGGCCGTTGGCACGAAAACCAAAGCTTCCCAAATGGAGGACATCTACTCCGTGTCTGAGTTTGAGACAAACGAGCTCACCAAAAAGGATGCTTCGAGCACTTTCGGTGTTTATATAGGAGGCGTGCACACTTTTCACCCCAATGTACGAAACAACTTTTCCAGCGGATTTGGTGCAAAAATATCTTATGACCTTCGCGACTTGATTTTAGACCTCAATGGTGAATTTTATTTCGGAGATGTTGATGTTTTGGATTTCAATCTAAGTGCGCTTTACCCCTTTACCCAGGGCAGAAAGACCCCATTCGTTGGTGGAGGGCTGGGTTATGGTAGCCACCGAATAACTCAGGACGAAGCATCTTTTGCACCGTCTGAAAATGCAAAAGGCCTGCTCGGCTATGCTCATGCAGGATACATTTTTAGCCGAACGTCAAATGTTCAGCTCAGAGCCACCGTCACGGCATATTCAGCTATGTACAGACTGCAAGGCCAAGTGCCTTTCGGTATGGGGTTCAACCTGGCGCTTTCATTCTAGAAGCAAAGTGTTGATTACCAAAACATCAAATACAACCAGAGCGATGGATTTAAAGCCCCACCGCTTTAGCACCCCCAAAACCCACATCATAAGCATGAAACTCTTGCCAGTACTCCTCGTTCTCTTGCTCTTGCTAGCCAGCTGCGGCACATCCAGAATCATAGCTACCCACCCTGATGCCGATATTTATATCAACAACATAAAAAAGGGCAAAGGGGAAGTGGAAATTAAAAGGATGGGACCTCCTCAGAAATCAAAAATTTACGCGCAGCACAATGGGTCAAAGTCCAATGAAAGGCAAATAAAGCGAGAATTTGATCTGGGCACTTTGGTTCTGGGGCTATATACCTACGGTATTGGTTTTGCCGTAGGATGGCGCTATCCCAAGGAGGTTTTCCTTCAATCCTCCCCCAATGAAATTCGGCAAATAGATGCTCAGGATGGTATTGCCAACGAGGTAAGTCCATGGCTGAGGCCTCCCAGAGTTTGGGGAGCACAATGACCGAACAATTGATTCTAATCAAAAGATTTTCAGGGGATTAGTAGGTATCTTGAGAGTTAGGTTTGTCTTAAAGTCGTAAAACCTACTACTATGAAATCCTCGCTACTACCTTTTCTATTGCTAATCGTCCCTTTCCTTTACTCTTGTTCGGAGGAGAAAGAAAAACCATCTTTGGCCAATTACGATGGGGAAGCCTTCAGGTTTTCGGATTGCCTCCAGCAGGATTGGGAGGATCACACGGGCACACACTACAACATGGACTTCACCTTTGTAGGTGAAAAAACAGCATTCATACGCCATGAAGACATCACAGGTGATGAGTATTTTACATTCAGTGAAGACATTGATTTTTACATTTTCATAGAATTATTTGCAGCAGGCACCAAAGAATTTGCGGGAGGAGTGTACCACTCTATTGGTGAAAATAGCTTTGACGAGGTTGAAGATGAAAATGTCTTTCGTACTTTTTGGTTTGGGCCTGAAGCCGGTGCTATCATACCGGCACAAAGCGGACAAGTTGTGGTGAAAATAGGAAAGAGCGGTAACTACGCAATTAGCTTCGATGTAACCTTGCAAGATGGAAATGAACTTACCGGTTCGTATATTGGGGCTCCACAATATGTAGTCGGGAGAAGATGAAAACAGTCCTTTGCGTACTCAACAGCGTTATTTTATTTTCCGTAAGTGGGCTTCACTTCTATTGGTTATTCGGCGGTAAGTGGGCATTAGAAAGTGCCATTCCGACCAATCGCGAAGGAAATCCGCTATTCAACCCCGGCATGGCTGCCACACTGGTAATAGCTCTGGGGTTACTTGCCTTTTCTTCTTTTTACCTTATTAGAGGAGAGTTTATATCTATCCAAATTCCCTTCGTAATTCTCGATTACGCCGGTTATGGCATCAGCGCCATATTTTTCCTTCGTGCGATAGGTGATTTCAAATATGTTGGGATTTTCAAAAAAGAAACCACGACACATTTCGCCAGTAGAGACACCAAATTCTACGCTCCCTTATGCCTACTCTTAGCCCTGAGTGGTATGTTAATTGAGTTAGTCTAGCCCTTTAGCATTAAATTTTCGTAAATATTTCCGGGTCATGCAACCTGCGCCGTGCTGGCTGCATCTACCCTATGAACACCAACAACGAATGCTACGAATCAATATGTATAGTTCTGAAACGGAGCTCCTGAGTGCTTGCCGAAAAGGGAAGTCAAAGGCGCAAAAAGAACTGTATTCGTTGTTTGCGCCGAAAATGCTCGGCGTATGTTTCAGATACATTCATGATCGGGCAGAAGCCGAACATGTGATGATCGGCGGCATGGTGAAGGTCTTTGAAAAGATTAATCAATATTCAGGAGAAGGGAATTTTGAAGGATGGATCAGGCGAATCATGGTAAATGAAAGTCTGATGTACCTGAGAAAACACAAGTCCATGTCATTGGAAGTGGAGGTGGATGAAGCACAATCCCTACCTGATTTTGATGCCCTTGGAAGTATGCTTGAAGCGGAGGATCTGCTCAAATTGATTGCACAACTACCGATTGGCTATCGCACGGTTTTTAACCTGTATGCGATCGAGGGATTCAATCATAAAGAAATAGGAGAAACACTCGGAATCAACGAGAATACTTCCAAATCACAACTGAGCCGGGCACGAAAACTTTTACAAAGCCAGCTTAGCGAAATACAAGAGAGAGAATTGAAAAAGAATAAAGAAAATGGCACAGTCTAACAAAACAGATGAGCTTTTCAGCAGCCGCCTCGAAGGTCTGGAAATGATGCCTTCTGATGCTGCCTGGGCTCAGGTACAATCAGGCCTGAATCAAGGAAAAGCAAAATGGTTTATACCTATTATGAGCGCGGCTGCCACCATAGCGTTGCTGATTGTGGGAGCACTCATCATCTTCAAATCAGAGGACACCACCAAAAACTACCTAACGGGAATAAACGACCATCCACCTTATGAAAAAATGGAGATTTCGCATATCGCCGTTCCCGAACGAAAAACACAGGAAGACACTAAACAGAAACCTAAACTCATTCAGTTTGTAGCGCAAAGCACGCCAGCAAATACCCCACTGAAAGAAAAAGCTGAAGTCATTGAAATTTTTGCACCCGAAACAAAGAGCATATCAATGGAAATAGCTGAAGTCAAAACACCGGAGGTCATCACAATCCATTCATCAGATGTTGAAAATGAAATTGCTCTGGCACCTATCAAAATCACCTACATAGCCCAATCAGAAGGTTCAGAGTCAGAGCCCATAGTAGGAAAAATTAACCGTGTGGTGGAAGTCGCTAAACATACTTCTCCTGCTGAATTACTTGCTGACCTGCGAGATGCCAAATCAAACCTGCTAAGAAGAAATTAACTCAAAATAGAAAATCAGAGATATGAAATCAGCAAAAACCTTCCATTTGGATTTTCTACGGATGCATCAGGTTTAAGACTGGCTCTATATCGCACTCAAAATAAAAAGTCAAAAACATGAAAACGATACTTATTTCACTACTGACGTACACTTTCATACTTACAGGTCTGAGCGCCACAGGTGCTGCCACAGGAGCCAGCGATACGGTAATCATTGAGCTTACCAACAAAAGCAAAATCATCATATATACGGACGACAGAGCAGAACTCGAAAACATTGAAAGCTACGACCTGAACCAAATGATAAAAGACCTGAACGATGCACTTGGATCGAAGAAAATAGAAAAGATCGAACTCACAGATGAAAGCGGCAAAAAGTACCTCAAGGACACTACAATTGTAATAGGCGAAGATGGCGCCAAGACCCGAATCAAGATAGGAAACCTGGAGCTCCTGCTGGACGCAGACGAGTGGGATGACATTGACGATGCGCTGGAAGACGCGTTTGAAGATGGGGGTAGTTTTAGAAAATACAGCTATGAAGAATCATCATCAGGGATAAAACGCACCGACAATAATTTCAATGTGGACATTGGGCTCAACAACTGGATCGAGGATGGAACTTTCCCCGATTCGGACAATCAGCCTTATACGCTTAGGCCTTTTGGCAGCTGGTATGTGGCGCTCAACAGCACATACAAAACCTGGCTTGCGGGTCCACTCTTTGTGGAATGGGCTTTCGGGGCGAGTTGGTACAACTTCAAACTACAGGACTCTGACTACATGATCGAAAAAGGCGTGAATAGCGTGGAATTTAACCCAGTACCCGTAGAGTACAATACAACCAAAAGCAGACTGAGTGTGCCCTACGCCAACGTTTCCTTTGTTCCGATGCTGGATTTTGCCAAAGGCAAAAGACGAGTGAACAATCACGAAAAAGATGGTGTCACCTTCCGAACATACAAAAAGCAGGGTATCCGGTTTGGTGCTGGCATGTATGCCGGTTACCGACTGGGCGGCAACTACAAACTGAAATACTCTGACGAAGGAAACAAAGAAAAAATCAAAGAAAAAGATCACTTCTACCTGGAGAACTTCCGATATGGAATCCGAGCTCAGTTCGGGTTCAAAGGCCTGGACATATTTGCAAATTATGACCTCAACAGTGTTTTCAGCGAAGGCAAAGGCCCGGCAGGCAGCTCTGGACTGAATGCCATCAGCTTTGGGATAACGCTATAACATTTAAAGTACCATCTATAAACCGACAGGTCGGGTGTCTGTGCAGACACCCGACCTGTCGGTTTTCTTTTTCGCAGCAGTATTTCATTTCAAGATTTCGACGAAAAACATCCAAACGCAACTTTAATAATCCGTTTTAGTTCATAGCTTTAGTCCTCAAATAAGCTATGACAAACCTCGCAAAAGCAAAAGCCAACTTTGGCACTGCTCCTGTTTTCCTCACCGCCATTTCCACCATTTTGGGTGCGGTCATGTTCCTGCGTTTTGGCTATGCAGTAGGCAGTGTGGGCTTCTTAGGCACGGTAGCCATAGTGATTATCGGCCACCTGGTCACGATCCCCACAGCTATGGCCATTGCGGAGATCGCCACAAACCAAAAGGTAGAAGGCGGTGGAGAATATTTCATCATTTCCAGGTCTTTCGGCATCAACATCGGGGCAGCTATCGGTATTGCACTTTATTTATCTCAGGCCATCAGTGTAGCGTTTTATATCATCGCTTTCGCGGAAGCTTTCGACCCTGTCATCGATTGGGTAGCCTCTCAATACGATATTCTCATTACCGACAAGCGGCTCATCAGCCTCCCGGCTCTGTTTGTCATTAGCATTGTCATGATCACCAAAGGAGCAGACCTGGGCATGAAAGCGCTCTACTTTGTGGTGGCCACTCTGTTGGTTTCACTCATCTTTTTCTTTGCCGGCACTACGGAGTATTCTCAAACCACCATCGGATTTGATGTGTTCAAAACCATTGACAGGCCGGATTCTTTCTTCTATGTTTTTGCTATTATTTTTCCCGCCTTCACCGGAATGACGGCAGGGGTGGGATTGTCTGGAGACCTCAGAGAACCCAAAAAATCTATTCCGCTCGGCACTTTGGCTGCTACAGTTTCGGGTATGGTCATTTACATATTCATTGCTTACAAATTGAGCATGGCAGCCTCACCCGAGGATCTGACCACCGACCAGCTCGTCATGTCCAAGATCGCACTCTGGGGCCCAATCATACCAATAGGCCTGGCCGCCGCAACCGTTTCATCAGCACTCGGATCCATTATGGTAGCGCCGCGTACTTTACAGGCCCTCGCCAGTGATAAAATATTTCCGGCAGATCAAGTCAACCAGGTGCTGAAAAAAGGTACCGCTAAAAACAATGAACCTCTAAATGCTACTTTGCTGACCATCATCATTGCCGCAGTGTTTGTGTCTGTAGGTGATGTAAACGCGGTTGCTGAAATCATCTCCATGTTCTTTATGGTAACCTATGGAGCCATTTGTTTGATCTCATTCCTTCAGCATTTTGCGGCAGACCCTTCTTACCGCCCTGCCTTCAAATCAAAGTGGTATTTATCACTGCTCGGAGCGTTGATGTGCGTATATCTGATGTTCAAGATCAATCCGCTCTATGCCGTAAGCTCTATCGTGATCATGGTGCTTATTTATTTTGGCATCACTTACTACAATGAAAACAAGCAAGGCATGGCCAAGATTTTTCAGGGCGTAATTTTTCAGCTCAGCAGAGAGCTGCAGGTCTTTCTCCAAAAGGCAGACAAAGAGCATGTGAGTACGTGGAGACCATCGCTTATTTGCATCTCTTCCGATTCATTTAAGCGCTCTGCAGGATTTGATCTGATCCGCTGGGTTTCGCACCGATATGGGTTCGGCACCTTCCTGCATTTCATCAAGGGCTATGTGTCCCGTGACACTCACGCTGAAGCGCGAACTACGCTTGAGCGGCTCATAGACAAAGCTGAAGCATCAAAAAGCAACGTTTATATTGACACTATCATCAGTCCGTCTTTTACCACGGCCATCGCACAGTCCATTCAGATGCCAAGTGTTTCCGGTAAAGAGTCGAATATGTACCTATTTGAGTACTCGAGAACATTGGGTGGATGCACTGATGAGATAGTAGAGAACATGCACCTGGTGAAAGCCGCAGACTTTGATATCTGTGTGCTGGCAAGCAGCGAAAAGGGCTTTGGCTATCACAAGGAAATCCACATCTGGATCACTCACAATGACTTTGAAAACGCCAACCTCATGATCCTGATGGGGTTTGTAATCATGGGTCACCCCGATTGGAAGGAGGCCGAAATAAAGATCTTTGCGATCTACCCGGCCAAGGACATCAAAGAACAACGCGAAAAACTACTGCAGCAAATCAAGGAAGGAAGGCTGCCGATTTCCCCGAACAATGTGGAGGTAATAGAACGGGAAGAAACCCTGCGCAACAGAGAGGTGATCAACGAAAAATCTGTAGATGCGGACCTCACTATCGTGGGTTTCAGAAGTGAAGCAGTGAAGCAACTTGGCACTGAGGTCTTTGATGGGTATGATGATGTTGGAAACATCCTATTCGTGAACTCCAACAAACAAAAAGAGATTACCTAAAGGCAACCTCTTTTACGTACGTAATACATTTCTTATTTCTTTACTACCCGGCCGGTGGTAGTCCTGCCGTTAAAATCAAATGTAATGATGTAAACTCCTTTGGCCAGAGCCGATAGGTCAAGTTTATCTTTCTCCACGTAATTTGTCTTGTTGAACTGTTTTTTCAGAACCTCTTTTCCGTCCAAGGTGGTTATGGTTATGGATGATGATCCACCAAATTTATTCCCCATTTTGACGTTGAGGACGTCCTCAGTTGGATTGGGCGAAATAGAAACCCCGAGCTTTGCCAGGTTAACCATACCCAGTATTTCTTCCACGCTTACTTCAAATGGCTCCACAGTAAAGCCTCCTTTTCCATCGCTTGCTTCCACCAAAACCCTGTACAATTCTTGAGTAGCAAAGTCCGCATTGACGGATGTCATCAACTGTGTGCCGGATATGGAAAAACTGATATTATCATCATCACCATCACCATCGGTAAAATCAAAAATGACCGCATCCTCATCTTCATCAGTAGCGCTAAAATCACCCACCACAAATCCTGATGGCTCCAGATCGGGGATAAGATTTGAACTCAGCACAAAGTCACCCGGCGCATCATTGGCGTCCAAAACGGCAATAGCAAATGTCTCTTCGGCTTTTTCGTTCGTTTCGCCACTAGTTGCCTCTATGCGCACAGAGTAACTCGCTTTCTCTTCAAAATTTACAGCCTCAGAGGTGCGCAATTGCGATCCGAAAATACCAAAATCGCCGTTATTGTCGTCACCTGCACCAGCCACAAAAGCAAATGAAAATGCCTCCCCTGTATCTTCATCATCGGCACTGAGCAGTCCCACAGTGGTACCAACATCACTGTTTTCTTCTATCTCTTGCGAAGATAGCAGTACACCATTGAGCGGCTCATTGACATCCAAAACAGAGATCACAAAAACTGATGTGGCAGTAGTAGCTCCGGACACCCCCTGCACACGAATGGTGTGTAGGTCCTGAGTTTCGTGGTTCAACTCAACTGCCGCCAAAACCTCATCTCCAACGATCGTGAAATTTCCATTGTCAGTATCGCCCTCTCCGGCTACCATCGTATATACCACAGATTCAGCAACATTCGGTATTGATAACACGCCTACTACATCATTAATACTATTGTTTTCAGATATTTCCGAAACGGAAATCATAATCTCATTATTTACCGTAAGGTCATCTGTGATACGGAAATCGTCCATGGCAAACCCTTCCTGATGCTCCAATTGATCAGAAGCAAAAATAAAAGCAAACTGCACAGTCTGCTCACCTCCCAGAAAACCCACATCAGCTCTTGTCTTGGTGTAGCTTTCGACCGTACCAGTCCAGGCATTAAAACCAAAGACATCCGCCAGTGCAGGGTACCAGTTTTCCGTCCCATATTCGTTACCTATCACAGTGAAAGTGGCATTATCCAAATCAGTTCTGTATGCCAGCACCACGCCATCCCAGCCCACCTCAATATCGTAGTTAATATCAAAACTCAACTGCGGGCTGTTCATAGATGAAAAATCGAAAGTTGGGGTGAGCAATTTTTTGGTAGTGTTATCCGGATAATCCGCATCCAGGTCTGTCATCCATGCCTGAGTACCATCCGATGCTCCAGCCAAGATGGTTTGGGCAGGTGTGCCAAGCTCCCAAAGCCCCTCTGTGGTCCATCCGCCTGCTCCACTTTCGAAGCTTTCAGCGTAAGGGAAATCTCCTACCAACACATAACTTTCTACATTCTTTGTTAGCTCATCATTTTCAACAACCTGATCTCCGATGATTTCGACCTCAGCAGAAAAATCATAACTCCCCGAAACAGAAAAATCATACGTTTGAGAGAATTGGTGCACATAAGTCTCTCCGGAAGCCAATGTTACCTCCAGATCGTCAGATTGCTCCACAGTTCCGTTCACAGAATATTTTACAGAAAAAGCCGTCACTTCATTTGCTCCATAGTTTGTGACGGCCACACTGATTTGTTCAGCAGCAGAGAGTACTCCGTTATTGGGCGATTCAATTGACGAAACACCCAAGTCTGTTTCAAAAAGCGGAAATTTAGCGGCATAAACACCATTACCGTGCGTTCCGGCTACTACCAACCCATCCGTATTTCTAACAGCCAAATGCTCCACCACAACTGCACCTAATTCATCCAGGTTTTCTTGTTCCCACACCGTATTGTTGCCATCCAGTGTAGTTGTAGTAAAAAGCCCTACGCTAGTGGCGACTATATATAGCTCACCATTTCCCACAATTCTGCCACACCTTACAGAAGGGCCGCTACCTGTTCCATCAGTATTTTCTTCCAAATTTCCGCCCACGGCATCCCAGGAGGAGCCTCCATTTGTGGAGTGAAATACGCTTTGAACTCCATAATTAGAAACTGTCAGCAGAATCTCATCAGCATCATCAGGATTGACCGAGATACCAGAAATGTATCTTCCTGAGAAAAGGCTGCTGGTTTCTTCCGTCACACTTGGTGAATTTGACTTCACGTCAGTCACCAGAAATAATTCACCCGCTGTGGTTCCTACATAAACATCACCATTTCCGATAGGGCCGATTTCTGAAATTCTACCCGAAACATTTGGCAGGCTAATCTCTTTCCATCCGGTATTTTCAGTTCCTGTTTCCGCACTCGTATTTACGTGAAAAGTGGTCATACCACCCATGTAGAAGATATCATTATCGAGCGGGTCGAGATAGAATGGAGATATGAACAGCGGGCTCTTGCCTTCCCCATCGAAAAAGAAGATGTAGTCTGTGGCCGTACCAGGATTTTCCGGCGAGTACTCCAATCGATATACATTCGCATTTTGTGAGGAAACATACCCCATGAGTCCGTCAGTACTAATGGCATTGTAAGCACCATCACCGCTAAACGGGTCAACCCACGTGTGCTTCGGGTCTTCTGAATCAGAGAACCATGTACCATTATCCTGAAAGCCACTTAAGACCATCGCGCCGGGCCCTACAGAAACTGCGTATGATTGAGTAGTCAAATACCCGTTGTTGATGGGATCCCAATCAACAGGCTCCACGTCTCCCAGATTAGATGTGATATCTTTTGTGACCTGCAGTCCACCATCGTTTCCTGAAATCGCCTTATTGGGATTGCTTGGGTAAAAAACCATGCAATGATTGTCCGGATGGTGAGAAGAATAAGTGGCATAGGAGTCATTGCTCGGAGTATATCCTCCTATCCATGAGGTGTTTGCCGTAGAGGCAAAACCGTCCGTAGATCGGTAAAGGTTGGTACCGCCAATGATGACAAAACCCTCATCGTCTGGCTTGACTTTAAGCAAAAGGTCGTATCCGCCTTGCGAATCAAAATCGCCTGTATGCCCACCTTCCTGAGGAATATTGTCTGATCTATCAGACCATTGTCCGGTTGATCCATCATATCTCCAAAGGGCGTGTCCAGAGCTATTCACACTTGTTTCGGCGAGTAGGTAAATCACATTTTCATCAGATGGAGCTATGGCCAACTCTCCTCTGGCACTCGAAAAGAAAGTAGGGAAGTTTGAGTCAGAAATCTCTTGCCAGCTATCCCCATTGTCCGTTGATGTCACCACTCCGTTGCTTCTATGAAAGGCATAGACAACACCATTGGAATCAATGACAACATCAGTCCAGCCGGAACCGCTGATACTGTATGATTGATCCCATAATGCACCACCATCTGTAGATCGATAGATTCCATTAAAATTGGCAATAAAAATCGTTCCATCAGTGGGGCTTACCACAATCTCATGATTGTAGTCAAACACATTGGTTACTTCGGGCTCGTCCGTGGTAGTGGATGGCAATTGAGCCCAGGTGAGGCCTCCGTCGGTGGATTTAAACACACCATCGCCTCGGTATGGTGCTCCGCCGCTACCAGCCGAGTTTCCCGACCATTCCCCGGTGGTATAGTACCACACGTTGGTATGCCCATCTCTGGTATCCTGAGCTATGGCAGTCACACTTTGCAGGTCAGTAGTGCTGGTAGTCTTGCTCCAAGAGGCACCTCCATTATCTGTGCGCCAAACACCTCCGGACACACCCCCAGCCAAAATCACATCTTCATTGGTCACATCGATGGCCAGTGCTCTTGTTCTGCCGCCGACATTGTACGGCCCTCTGTTCTTCCAGACAATAAGATTTTCTTCGGCCACTCTGGCCTGCAGATGGGCCTTTCTTAAACCTTTGTTGAAATAATCAATCTCTCGCTTGCGAATATTATCGGGTATTTCTCCTGTCTCCGGGTTTTGCAGCCTCAGTTTTTCGAAAGCGTTTCGGGACTCCAGGTCATCCTCTGGAGCTTCCAATCCACTTTCGGCTTTGGCCTTGTTGAGCAGCTTTGCCAGACGCGCTGCTCCATTTTGATTTTGAGAGAATAGTGACACGCAGATGGCCATAGCCAGTCCTGCTAAAACAGTTTTTTTCATAACATTTTGGGCTTTGGAGCTTACTCCGCTCCTGTTTTCACCTGGTAATATCCGCCTTCTAAATTGTCAATCCATTGAACTATTATATCAATGGTTGCATCCTCCTCCATAGGTATTGGGTTTACGACATTTATTTTGTCGCCTGAATTCACGTTTTGGGTAAAGCCAAAACCAACTTCTTTTACTTCGTAAATCCTGATTGTATAAATCCCAGGCTCAGCTTCATAGAGCACTTTGGCGTTTACTAGACATTCATCTGGAGTCAGCGTGGTATCAGTGGGACTTTTGGGCACGCGGGTTGTCTGACCGGTGCTGCTCTGGCCTATTTTGCAACTGGCCAGCAGAAGGCAGAAGGCCAATATGAGTGGGGTGAATTTCATTTTACTAAAGATCATCAGTAAACTTACAAATAACCTCTGAGATCAGATTAATCGTTTCTATTCTGATTTTTTTGACCAGCTTATCAGTTCCTCCTCGTCAACATTCAGTTCCTTGCTCACTCTGGAAAATGTGGGGCGGTGCATAGAAAAGACAAATAATATGCCCACATAGACAAAACTGAATATCTGCTCTTGCATTAGGAAAAAGCCAATCAACGCAATCAGAGCGGCTACTTCTATCGTTGCATAGTGCTTAATTTTTTGAGTCAGGTAGGAACCCAGCTTATCACCCATTGAGTTTTGTCCCCTCGCTATGGCAATCCACTTCGGGCCAAAATAGTTGGATAGGGCCAGCATGGCAAGGCTACCCAAGATCAACCCAACCTTGAGCACAGTATTTTCTTCGATTAGCGGAGAGGACTCTCCTTTTTGGTTTTGCAAAAAAAGAATGGCAAACGGTATCATGGAACTGGCCACCACTCCATTGAATATCATATTCAATTTCTGATAGAATCGATCCCAGTGGGTATAGTGCTTACTCATGTTAGCATATCTCCACTTTCACCTTGTCTGTCAAGGCTTTTCCAACACAAAGCAATCTGTAGTTTTCGTTGATTTCTTCTTCAGTAAGTCCCTCTGCTCCATCAAGGCTGATATCTCCTTCGAGGCATTTGCCACGGCACGCTGTGCAGAGTCCACTCTGGCACGAATACGGCATGTCAATATTTTCATCAAGCCCCGCATCAAGGATTGGCTTTCCTTCCGACACCTTGACCACAAACTCTTCCCCATCCAACAGAATGGTCACTTCACTGGCCACTCCATCATTAGGAGTTTGGTCTGGCTGATCTATCAGATCCTCAGGTGAGGTCACACCGGCGGTGAAACTCTCCATCATGATTTTGTCAGTATCAACATCTGCGCGGATCAAGCCATCCTTCACCACGTCCATCATGGGCTGTGGCCCACAGATGTAATACTCCGCCTTATCTCCAAAACCGACTTCCTGAAGGATATCACCGATCATATCTGTAGTTGGTTTGCCATGATGGTGTGTAAGGCCATTTGGATCTTCTTCAAGGATATGAATCAATTGAAATCTGCCCCCATACTCTTCTGAGAGCTTATTGAGTTCGTCTCTAAAAACGACATATTCCTCACTGCGATTCCCATATACCAGCACCACCTTACTGAAGCTCTCTTTGATTAGCACCGACCTCATAATTGAAAATAAGGGTGTAATACCACTACCTCCACCAAAGAAGATAGCCTTACGCACTGTGTCGTTATCATAAGTGGTAGTGAACTTGCCCATGGGCTCCATCACCTGCACCACATCTCCAGCCTTGAAATCATCATTGATATGATTGGACATGCGTCCATCGGGAACCCTTTTTACAGTCACGGCAGGGTTAGAATCCAAAAACGGCGTGGTACACAGCGAGTACGCGCGACGTAGTTTTTCACCATTTACCGTATCGATGATGGTGATGAACTGCCCCGGCTCATACTGAAAACTACTCCCTGGATTCTCAAAAACAACGTTCACAGCGTCCTTCGCCACGTTTACCACCTCCTTAATCTTCAAATCGAAGTATCTTGAGTCGTTGTTTTTATTTTTTTTCTTTTTCTTAAAAAGTCCGAATGCCATAATCTGTTTGCTAAAATTACTGCAAATGTAAAACCCCACCTTT
>JBDVMP010000058.1:0-4822 GCA_039970095.1 Cyclobacteriaceae bacterium | reverse complement strand
TTATGTTGACCCACCCCTTTAAAAGGTGTCTCGGTTTTCTCATTAACTGTAGATGGCACACTTCGGCCAACTGCATTAGTTATGAACTGATCACTTACATTCATCGCTTCTTAATCTTTTTCAAACATCAATACAGGATTTCCGCCAACTTCAAAGTTTTCCTGGCCCTTAGCACTACCGGCATATCTATCATTTTTGTGCCGATGGAAATCACACCTTCTTCGGCTGACTTATCGAATGCCTCGACTATCTCTTGAGCCCAAAGAATTTCTTTCTCACCAGGGCGATAACTTTCATGTATAAATTTGATTTGTCTGGGATGGATCACGCCCATCCCCTGAAAACCCAGCGCCCTCGACTGTTGAGCGTTCCATACCAAACCCTCCATATCTCCAACATCAGAAAACACAGAATCCAATGCCTGGATTCCTGCTGCGGCGCATGCGTTTACGATGCATGATCTTGCAAACAAAGATTCGGTAGCATTTTTGGTTCGGCTCACACCAAGATCTGCCGTATAATCCTCAAGCCCAATAGCCAAAGCAACCACGTTTTCTGCTGACTCGGCAATTTCCATTGCATTCATTACACCCCTAGCACTTTCAATTATCGGCATCAGCCAAATAGGAGCTACATCTTTAGATTGAATTTGCCTAATTCTTTTATTCACCTCATGAACCTCAGCTGCATACTCACATTTTGGAACTACTATCAGATTGACATTATGAGGTACTATATAGTCAAGGTCTTCCAGACCCATAGGTATTTGATTGATCCGAACCATGCGTTCTGCTCCATTCAAATCAACACTTCGTAGGGCATTTCTAACCAGCAACCTAGCCTCTTCTTTTCTATGATATGCCACTGAATCTTCCAAATCGAATATAATTCCGTGCGGTCGGTGCACGCCAGCATTTATCATCAGGGCTGGCTTGTTACCTGGAATATACAATCGGGATATTCTGGGCTGATCAAAACTTGACTCAAACTGGCACTCCTTTCGCATATCCAGTAAAAACTCCTTTCTGGTTCTTATTAGTTGTTTTACCGCCGCTTCCAACCTCGCACTAATCACATAAGTTAATGCTCCTCTATCTAAAATTTGGATCTTCGCATTTTCTATCGAAAAGCACTGCATCACATCCATACAAAGCTCTCGGATAGAATCTCCGTAGAGAGCCCTAACCTTACTAACCAAATCAATTACAACTCCACCTGAGTCGGTTATTTCCAATGTTACCTGACAGTCAGATCGGTCTTTCTCGGCCAATTTTCCAGATATTGCGATCTCGTTTTCCATTTCGTATTGTAAGTTAATTTCATCACTAAACCGCCCATGCAGGAAGTGCCATTTCTATCCCCAACCAAGGTACAATTATGAAATACAAAATAATGGTAAGAAGAGCCACAGCCATCAAATTAAGCCATAACCCACATTTTGCCATTTGCGCTATGGACAGCCTCTCGCTGGCCAAAACAACAGTATTAGGACCTGTAGCCGCAGGCATCATAAAGGCACAAGAGCATGCCACAGTTGCCGGAATCATGAGTAAAAGCGGGTTAACTTGAGCTGCCACTGCCGTACTCGCCAGTACAGGCAATAAAATGTTAGCAGAAGCAGTGTTAGAGTTGAACTCAGTGAATATTAGGACAAACGCCACCACAATGGTTAACACAATGAAAAACGGATAATCCTGAATGAAAGTCATGTTTCCACCAAGCCAGTCAGCCAGGCCTGTAGATTCGAATGCATGAGCCATTGCATACCCACCGCCAACAATAAGTACGACACCCCAAGGCACCTGACTTGCATCTTTCCATGTAAGCAACTGACCAGCTTTACCTGAGGGCCATGCAAACACCAATATAGCAGAACCCATGGCAATGGTGCTATCATGTATCTGCCCCTCCAACCCCACCCAATGGGTCCACCCGTAAATCACGGTCTGACCGAAAACCAGGTTATCCTTAAAAACCCAACAAGCCACAGTGAGACATGCAATTATCAGCACAGATTTTTCTCCATAGCTCATTCGCCCAAGAAGTTTCAGCTCCTTATGAATAACCTCATCACTGCTGTTGAGGTTGCCCTTTACAGCGAAGTACCTAATAATGAAATACCAAATAAAAGGAATAAAAACGATCAAAATAGGCACACCAATTTTTAACCAGTTCAAAAAAGTAATGGCAGGCGCGTCAGGAAAAAGCGTAGTGAAAATTCCAACAAAAATCATGTTTGTTGGAGTACCTATTAATGTACATAAACCACCAATTGATGCCGAGTAAGCTATTCCCAGCATAAGGGCCGGGCCAAAAGAATCAGCCCCATCTGATTGTTCATTTTTGGCCAAGACGGCCGTGGCAATAGGCAGCATCATAAGCGCTGTAGTCACATTGGCAATCCACATTGAAACCATAGCTGTGGCCACCATCATACCCAGTATTATACGAGGACGACTGGTACCAAAAAAACTCATGATACTTAAAGCTATCCTCTTATGTAGGTTGTTGGTCTCCATTGCTTTGGCCAAAAAGAAAATAGCCAAAAACATGATGGCGTAATTATGACCATAATTTGCAGCCGTTTCTGATGGAGAAAGAATGTTTAAAATCGGAAAAAGTAGCAGAGGAACAAGGGCCGTTATATAAACTGGGATCGCGGCTGTTATCCACCAAATACTCATAAGCACAACCACCGCAGCTGTGAATTTTGCCTGAACGTTCATGCTGTATGGTAGCGGTAAACATATTATCAATATAAAAGCAAGAATACCTGCCGCCAGACCGAGTCTGCTTGTTGAACTCATCTCTAAATCTCTTTGGTGTAAAGAATTCAAAAGTAGAGGAGCCATGTCTTTGAAAAAAATTAAAAATACACCAAATCAATAATTTCAAAATATATAAATACATAATAAATAGCCTTTACACTAATTATTACGAATTTTTTATACACAAAACAATATTTATATTTAGCAAAACTATAATGACATGTTCAAATCTGAAGCACTAATTTCTCTTATACACTCAATGTCAAGATCTGAAAAAAAAGCCTTCAAACTTCTAATATCAAACCAAGAGCGAAAACCCTACTATGTTCAATTATTTGAGTTGGTCCAAAAAGACGTTAACAATACTTCAGATTCAATTAAGGCAGAGTTTTCATCTTTGAACCCAAATGTATCATACGACACTACTATCACATATCTCTATAAAGTTCTTCTGGACGTAATGCTCCAATTGCAAAAGGAACAAGACAGTTTTTATTCTCATTTTGATAAAATCATGAAAGCTCGAATCCTATATGAAAAGTCATTGTTCGATGAAAGTTTAGATCTACTCAGAAAGGTTATAATAGAAGCGGGGAAATCAGAAAACCACTTCGCACTACTCATCGCATCGCGACAGGAATTGGAGTACCTTCTGGCACTCAACTTTCCGAATATCGAAGAGAAAAGCTTGCTTAACAAACAATTCAAAATCAATCAGGTAATAAGGGTAATTCAAAAAATGAATCAGCAATCCTCCCTATATGAGTTACTCAAACACCGAGTTACTCACAAAGGAAATGTTCGATCCGAACACCAGAAAAGCGAGTTAAATGATCTTGTAACAAGTGAAATGAGTCTAGTGGCTTCTTCAAGCGTAGAGAATTTTGAAATCAAGAAACTTCATCAACTATTTCAAGCCAACTATCTAATCAGCGTTGGGGATTACAAATCAGCTCTTCATTCATTTTATGAACTCAATGATTTACTGGAACGCAACCGGCACCTTTGGTCAAACCCGCCAATCTATTACCTAATGACACTTGAGGGTGTTTTGGACACATTGAGAAGTTTAAGAAATTATGATGGCATGACTCATTTCATTTCACAGATGAAAAAACTAAAGACAAAGTCTCCTAACTTCAATGCCACCGTAACATGCCTGGTGTTTCTATATGAACTATTCCCACAGTTGGATACCGGAAAATTTAAAGCAGCAGAGGATCTGATGAGGTCATACAACGAAAATCTGCTTAAAAAAACGCACCTCCTTAGCTTAAGTAGAACCGCTGAACTAAGCCTCTACACTGCGCTGATTTACCTTGGGCTCAAGGAGTTTAAGAAAGCCAAGAAAAACCTGAATGCAATTGTTTTCGTCGGAAAGAAATACTCCTCATTGCCATTATATAGAACAATAAGGCTTACCAATCTCATTATTCTTTTCGAATTGAAGGAGTTTGACCTCATCAAATATGAAACCCGGTCTATCAAAAGAACAATAAATACAGAAGACAAGGGATATAAGATCGAACTAAAGATTATCAAATTTGTCAACAAGCCTAACCTTCCACTGACTTCAAAAAAAAGAGAAGAGCTTTGGTCTAAAATCTCAAAAGATTTTGAGCAAATTCGGCACGATCCTTTTGAACATCAGACATTAAAATTATTCGATTTTTCAGCGTGGATTGAAAGTAAAGTGAGAAGAATCCCATTATCCCAGTGCATTAATGAATCTGTACAAATTAAACACATACTATAATCAAAACACATACAGTCAAATAAGCAAGGAAATGCGTTTGCCATTTGAGTGATATGAGTACACCGTCTTAGTTTACATGTTATAAACAACTCAACAGCCCTTTTCGGAATAAAATGGGCCCATAAATCCTTGCATGAGGTGATGTATATCAACCAAGGCTCACTTCTAACTAAGAGTACACCATGTACCCTTCGTATGACGTGGAGGCCAGAAACTGGATTTTATCTTTCATGAACCATTTCTTTCCTGACAGGGAAGGACTGGCTAGCCCGATTGACCCTGTTATTTCACTGGACAA
>JBDVMP010000057.1:0-13321 GCA_039970095.1 Cyclobacteriaceae bacterium | reverse complement strand
AAAAGGTGAGAATAAAAGTTACCTTTTCCCGCTATGGGAGAAACTATATTCGGCAGGTTATCTAACTGAGTTTATTGGCCCCAATGCACATAAGTGCCGAATAGGACGCATAATGAATGCTGGATATAGCGGACGCAAGCTAAAATCTCAACTGCAAAAAGTACTATTTTCAACAAACTCCAATCTCTTAGATTTCTATAATTGCATCCAATTATTCCCCTTGATCTATTACAAAAAAATTTAAAATTAGATAGATAAACATACCAACCGGTATTTTTTATAACTTTGCAACATGCAGCAAGAACTAAAATCTGAAATAACTAAGCAGCATATTGTACATGAAGCGTTTAAGCTGTTCTACGAAAACGGATTTAAGTCTACCAGTATTAATGATGTAATGAAGGCCACCAAAATGACAAAAGGGGCATTTTACCATCATTATGAAAGCAAACAACAACTTGGGCTAGAGGTTATACAACTAAAAATACAACAACGAGTGCATGACGGGATGATAGCTCCACTGAAACAACCCGGCAATGCGATCAGCATTTTAGAAAGCACTTTTCTAAATAGAATCAAGTCATTTCCGATGTATGACAAACAAAATGGCTGCCCAATGAATAACTTCATTAATGAAATTGGCAATTATGAAACCGGCTACCAATTAGCCTTAAAAAGTATTGTCGAAAAATGGAAATCGGCCTTGGTTACCCTGCTGGAAAAAGGGAAAGAGCAGGGCTGTATTAAACACACTATTCCCAGTGAAGCAGTAGCTATTTATTTTATCAGTGCTTTTGAAGGAATTAGAGGAATTAGAAAAGTATATGCAGATGATGTGGTGCTGGATCAGTACCTCTCTGGCTTGTCTTTATATATCAATCAATTAAAAACATAATTTTTTTAACCCAAAACATACCAGTTAGTATGTTTTGTAAACACTTTTCAGCATGCCAAACAACAGAAGGAATTTTATAAAAAAAACAGCACTACTCGGAGCTACTGGAGCCGCAATTCCTGCCTTCGGGTTTGGAGCAAACAATGCTGAAGGAAAAGCAAAAAAGGATTCTACAAAGAGACCTAAGGTTTTGTTCTTTGATGTAAACGAAACATTATTAGACCTAACCGCAATGAAAACAAGTGTTGGCAACCTACTTGGTGGTAGAAGCGAATTACTGCCACTTTGGTTTACTACAATGCTTCAATATTCCTTAGTTTCTACTGTTGGAAGACAATACAATGATTTTGGAATTATTGGTTCAGCTGCTCTTCAAATGGTCGCTGCAAATAATGGCATTAAAGTAACTGAAAAAGAAGCTCAAGAAGCTATTTTGGGTCCAATACGTTCCCTACCCGCTCACCCGGAAGTAAAGTCCGCTTTACAGGCTTTGAAAGATGCTGAATATAAAATGGTGTCATTCACCAACTCATCCAACAAAGGAGTGCAAACACAATTTGAAAACGCAGGATTAACAGAATACTTTGAAGAAAGATTGAGCATTGAAGATATGGGGAAATTTAAGCCACATACTGATGCATACGATTGGGCAGCAAGGAAAATGGGTGTACAACCATCCGAATGTCTATTAGTTGCCGCTCACGGTTGGGATATAGCAGGAGCAATTTGGGCAGGTTGGAGAGGTGCATTTATCAGCAGACCGGGCGCACAATTATACCCATTGGCACCAATACCAGAAATCAATGAAACTGACTTGACATTAACCGCTAAAAAGTTAATCGCACTAAGATGAAAAAAGTAATCAGTCAAACCATCAAGATTATTTCCGCATGACGTTAGCCAATTTAGACAATAGAACACTTGCCGTTCACCTATTTCGTATATCGTTCGGAATAAATTATTTCTTCCACGGATTAGTCAGAATGCCCAACTTGGAGAAGTTTGTTGCTGGAATGCAAAACACATTTCAAAACACTCTGCTACCTGATTTTTTGGTAACGCCGTTAGCGTACTGCATTCCGTTTGTCGAATTAACCATTGGCTCCCTTTTGATCCTAAATAAATTCACGCGAGAGACGCTCATAGCGACTTTTGCCCTTATGAATGTTCTGGTAATCGGAAGTTCTTTTGCTCAAAAATGGGGTCTGGTAGGTTTACAATCTACCTACATAGGATTTCTATTCTTGTTATTGTACTTCATAAATGACGAACACAAACCAATTCAAAATAAAAACCATTGATATGAATATAAAACCATTTGCATTAGCGTTAGGCGTAGCAATTACCATTATAAGCTGTAACAGTTCTTCAACAAAAGAAGTGACTCAAGAGTCTGAACAAACAGAACCCAAAGTTAGCTTTCAAAATAAAGGTCACGAATTAGTCTATAAGATGATTGAAAAAGTAGGTGACTATGAAAAGCTAAAATCCAAAAAAGATGTTACCTACACTTACACGTACATAACTCCAGACGGAAGTACTGATAAATCAACCGAAAAATACCTTTTTGAAGGAGAACTATCTTACGGAAATTATAGCCAACACGAACGAACTATTCCTCACATAGAAGGGCCAATTGAACAGGGGTATGATGGAAATGAATTTTGGATAAAATCAAACGGAGAATTAGTAAACGATAGTACGGCATTAAAAAAAGTGATGTTTAACAGGCCTACAAACTTTTACTGGTTTACGATGTTTCAAAAACTTGCCGATCCAGGTTTGAAATACGACTATTTGGGCGAAACGATAATTGACAATAAAAACTTTGATATTGTAAAAGTTTCATTCGAATTGAATGACGACAAGCCAACCGACATTTATCAACTTTATATCAATAAAGAAACTGGCATTGTTGACCAATTTTTATTTACTGTGGCAGAATATGGTGTAGTTGAAACTCCGTTACTAATGCAACTGGAATACGAAGAAGTAGATGGGTTTTTATTACCAACTAAACGTAAATACAAAAAATCTAATTGGGAAGCTGAAGTAATGGACACCCCTTGGGTTCTTGTAAATTGGTCAAATATCAGGTTTCATAACAATTTCACAAAAGAAGAGTTTTCGAAATAAACCGGTAAAAACTCACTGAAAATGAAACTTCAAAACAAAGTGATTATAGTAACCAGATCTTCGAGGGGAATTGGGAAAGAAGTGGCCATTTATTAGCCAAAAATGGCACAAAAGTGATCCTCAACCATTCTAATAGCGAAACGAAAGCCAAACAAACCGCGGATACCATTATTCAAAATGGCGGAACGGATATAGTCATAAAAGCAGACGTTAGCCAAAGAAATGGGGTCACCCATCTTTTTGATAAAACGATAGACGCTTTTGGAAAGGTGGACGTATTGATAAACAATACTGTTTCGTCTGCCGCCAAGAAAGTTTTGTGCTGCTTGTAGTTTTCATAGTTCAGAACGCACTGCCATTTGGAACCATTTTGAGGCTCCACAGATTTAACTAGTTTAGTGCCATTGACAACTGGCCAGCTCACTCCCGCTGAGGAGACATCAGAAAACATCAATGATCATAAAGCAGGAAAGTTTTCAGTACAAGGATAAGGTGGTGATAGAAAAAGCTTTTATCAAACCCCCGTACAAGCACGGCAGGGTGTTCCAAAATGAAGGCTGCTTTATTCACTTAAAAGGTGCTGAAGGCAAGCTCATGTCTTCTCAAGACAGTTTTGCGTTTAACGCCGAACCAAAAGAGGCCATCCTTTTAAAATGTGACGCCTACTTTCTTGACTTTGTCAAATCCACCTCTGAAGAAGAAGTAGAACTCATTGCCGTTCATTTATACCCCGATCTTTTAAAAAGGCTCTACGCAAATGAGCTCCCGGCCATCATCCAAAAAAATGCCTTAAACCCACAAACAAGGAAGATAGCCGATGGATCAACCATCACTCGGTTTATAGAATCGCTTGATTTTTACTTCGAAAACCCGTCTCTGGTAAACGATGATCTGCTGGAATTAAAAATTAGAGAATTGCTGCTGTTGCTTGTTCAAACCAACAACTCCTCGTCCATACTCGAGCTCATTCAAGATTTGTATTCTAACAGAAATACGGACCTCAAGAGCGTTGTGCAACTGCATCAGTATAACAACCTTTCCATTGAGGAGCTAGCCCAACTCTCAAACCTCAGTGTTTCGTCTTTCAAGCGAGAGTTCAAAAACGAATTTGACGACACACCTTCTCATTATTTCAACTCTCAAAGGATCAAAAAAGCAAAAGAGCTATTGAAACTTACAGACATCAATATCAGCGAGATCGCCTATGAGATTGGATACAATGACCCCCTGTATTTCACGCGATTGTTTAAGAAAAGAGAAGGCCTTTCTCCTACTGCTTTTAGAAATCAAAACACAAATTAGGCACTATCCATATAGTTGAACTTTTTGTCCATATCTGTGCTCTCTAATTGCGGGAATTTTGCTCCAGATTATTAAACATAAAAAAATAAATCATGGACAAATTCAAACTTCACACGGTAGCAACTGCACCAGAAAAAAGCAAAACACAACTGGAAGATTCATTCAAAGCATTTGGAATGATCCCAAATCTACACGCAGCAATGGCCGAATCACCTGCGGTGCTTGAAGCCTACAAAACTCTTCACCGTTTGTTTTCTGAGGAAACAGCTTTTAACGCAGATGAATTGACGGTCATCTGGCAAAGTATCAATGTAGAAAATGCATGTCACTATTGTGTTCCTGCGCACACAGGTATCGCGCACTCAATGAAAGTAGATCCTCAGATTACTACTGCCTTGCGTGATGAAACTCCGCTTGAGGATGCAAAACTAGAAGCATTGAGATCGACTACATTAAAGGTTATTAGAAACCGCGGACTGCTGACCGAAAATGACCTTACAGATTTTTATGAGGCTGGTTACACAAACCAACATCTTTTGGAGATCTTTCTAGGTTACTCACAAAAGATCCTGAGCAACTACACCAACCATGTTGCCCAAACTCCGGTAGACGATGCGTTTAAAAAATTCGTCTGGGAAAAGAATGCGGCAGAAGTCATTGCTTAGTAGCGCACTAAACAAATCCTTCCACCTCCTGTTTGTCAGGAGGTGGAATTTTACAACATCATAATTATGAAAAAGTCGGTTGAGATCAACTCGACATTTTTGGCTTTACCACACTGATGTCAGCTCTGGACACTTGCAGCAGCGCATCATCTTGAACCGCCCATTTTCCTACCGTCAAAGATTCCTTTTGCAATTACCGTTTTAGTAGTATCTTGAGAAGATAAATGCGCTGAGTGCGTGTTAGCCGATTGTTACGCAGAATGAGTGCAACCTCCAGTTTTACCAATTTTTGGTAACTTTGGTTTATGAGCAAGAATACATCCATTTCACTTGGGAACTACTTTGACAACTTTGTTAAACACAGTGTAACAGAAGGTAGGTTTAAGAACGCCAGCGAAGTTATACGAGCGGGGTTGAGGCTCTTGGAAGAAGAAGAGAATAAGGTTCTTTCTCTAAAAAAGGCCATTCAAAATGGAATCGACAGTGGAATTGCAGAAGACTTTGACCCATCAGCTCATTTGCAAAAACTGAAGGCATCAAGAGCTAATGAGTAAGTATCGCTTAACTAACCTTGCAGTTCAGGATTTATCAGATATATGGAACTATACTTTTGATCACTGGTCTGAACAACAGGCCGATAACTATCACGAACAACTTACTAACACCTTTGAATCCATTACAAAGAATCAAGAACAAGGGCAAAATTACGAGGGAATAAGGAGAGATTTATTTGGCTTTAAGGTGAACCGACATATCGTATTCTATCGCATCATCTCCAACGAACTAGTTGAGATAACCAGAATACTGCATGAGCAAATGGACTTGAAGAATCGACTGAAATAATCCACACCACAAGTGATACACCGAATGGCCAAGCTGCCAATATGTTACATTCATGCACCTCCCTCATGAACCTGACCATTTTCCTACCATCAGAAATTGCTTTTGCAATTACCGTTTTAGTAGTATCTTGAGAAGATAAATACGCTGAGTGCGTGTTAGCCGATTGTTACTAATCATATGCGAACCCTGATCTCATTTCTCCTCATACTCACAGTCTCAACTTCTTTCGGTCAGACTATTAAACAATCACCTAACTGGTTCGAAATCATTGAAGGAGCTTACAAACTAAGGAGCTTGAGCAACGACTTCATAACACCAAATGAAATTGAACCTCAACTCCAACTTAAAGCAATCAGTAAGAACACTGCTTATCTGGTAACTCCTGGAACTGGGCTAACTCTTTTCAAAAGCAACAACCCAACATCAAAAACTGATGTGGCAGGACAACTAAGGTCGAACTCTCTGATCGAACTCCTTGAAATTGATTATCGAAAGACCTTCCAAGATCCTGATACCACTTGGAAAGTGACTCATGAGGTTTGGTATAAATTTAAAATCAACGGCAGAGTATTGTACACTGACTTTAAGATTCACAATCTGACAATAAAAAAGCGTCTAACGAAGCTGAATCAAGTCATAGCAATTGCCTCTCAGGATACAGGGTATGACAACTACTATGATGTTGGATATCCAGAATACTTTCACTTTCTAGCTTTTAACAACACTAATGTCGGTCTAACTCTTGAATTCGATAGCAAAGAACTGGACTTAGAGTGTAACTGCGAATTTTGGGAGCCCGAATCAGAAACATACTACTGGAAGGAACTAGAAAACGGTTCACTTTTCATAAAGCTAACAGGTATAGAAGATACTTACGAGGCAACTTGGAATGGGAAAAAGCTAGTCGAAAAATAACAGACTAGTAACAGTCCTTTAAATCCACCACTTTGAATCATTTCAGGGCTAGAGCATAGCTCACATAAAACTTACATCTTTAGTTCTTTACTTTTTTCGAGAGTCCCGAAGTTTTTTGATCCCATAGGCGCCTCCTGCTGCCAGCAGCAAACTCAACCCTCCGTCAATTGGGGTTGCAGGTGGAGCGCCCTGAGCCAACGCAATGGTGCTTATAGCAATCGTGAACAAAATTGTGTAGTACGTTTTCATATTTTAAAGGGTTTAGTTTTCAAGGAGGTGAAAGCCCCAACCTCATCAAGGTTAGGACTAAATCACCGCCAAGTGTTCTTCATGATGCAGGCCAACCTGGCCTACTATTTCACACCAAATTTCATCGTTTCTTCGCCTACACGGAGCACATACACCTGCCGATCCCGAATGCTTACGTTGACTCGCTCTACACCTTCCTGAAATACCACATGATCCCTAAACAGCACTTTTCCGCTCAAATCATAGAGACTTACCAGATGTTTGCCAGGCAAATAACTCAACGATATGCCATCAGCATCTCCCGAGATCAACGTAAGGGTCCCGGCTAAGGCATTCTCCAAACCTGTGACATTGGCAGGTACTACCCTTAGACTCAATCTATCATCTGAGGTCACAACCTCAGAAGAAAATTCATAGAGGCTCTGTTCGGTCAGGTTTACCGATTGTCCACTCATTGCATCATCCAGCCACAGTTCATAACCCGTTGGTAGGTTTTTCAATTCTTCTACGTTCAATTGAATTTGGTTGGCCTCAGCCAAATCAAAGCCAAGCTGAACTTCCAAAACCTCCTCCGGAAAAGGCAATGCCTGAATCGCAAATTTTGACTCATTCTGTATCGAATAAATGGAAATCGGGTTGCTTGCCTCTCGCTTGACGGCATCCAGGCTGTAGTCAATACCGACGGTTGCCTGCGCTACAAAACCAATGAGTGTCTCGTTGTAGAGTCCTTCTCCGGATAAGGAGATTTTTACTTTGAACGCTTCATCCGATGTGCGGTAAAAATGATCGTTTTCGTTGTTTCCAACAACCTGCATATCCTGCGTGAACGTAACCGGTCCAACGGCGGTGGCCTCCACGTAGAAGCCCTGCATAGTGGTAATGTAGCCATCGTATATGGCCGTTCCTTTAAGTCCTGCCACACCGTCTCCCAGGTCATTGATTCCCTGCACGTTTCCCATTGAATTCACAGTCACATAATCCCCAGCGCGATTTGCGCCTGCATTTGCACCACCATCATCCCAGAAATAAATAGCTCCCGTGGTATTGGCCGTATTGTTAGCGTTGGAAAGAAAAGCACTCACGCTGATTGCCGCAGTGTAAGGATTGCCCACCAAATTGAAATTGTCTACTGTCCCAGGTTTCACCGGAATATTCACATCTGCACCCACCGGACTTCCTCCAAATCCAAGTGAAAACTGCTCACCCAGGGTGCCTCCCATTTCAGATGCAATAAAATAGCCCTTGCCCGGTACTGTAGCATCTCCATAATCTCTTCTGATAAAATTGCCATTTTCATTG
Organism: Cyclobacteriaceae bacterium; assembly: GCA_039970095.1. GTDB lineage: Bacteria > Bacteroidota > Bacteroidia > Cytophagales > Cyclobacteriaceae > JAMZMI01. Next base: position 5,017 of record JBDVMP010000057.1, on the reverse strand, counting down.
TCCCATTCGTAGGCAATTACTCCATTGAATGCATCAAATGACCCATCAGTAAATGGGAGCGAAAAGATGCTGTAGCTCAGGTCGCCATAAACAGTACGCGAATTGGCATAAACCCCGCTTCCTTCGGCCGTATAAGAACCAAGAAGTACCAATGATGAATTTTCGTTCGCCCTCAATAATCCTGCGTTCTCCAGATCACCATTTACCGTAAGGGTAGATCCTAACCCATCACTCATAGGCCCTATTTCCACCCGACCATCAGCTTCTATGGTCAATCCGTTTACCTCATAATTCGTCTCTGACGCTATTGTTGGCGCATTAAAGTCGGTCTCTGAAGTAGATGGTATCACCACATCGTCAGATGACGTAGGAACTGCGTTAGTGTCCCAGTTTCCGGCTGTACCCCAGTCCGAGTCAACCTCCCCTGTCCAGGTTATGGCGCTGGAGGCATAAGTACAGCTCCCATCGTCAGCATTGGCACTAGGGTTATAGTTGGTGGAAAATGGATCCATGCACCCGTACACTGCCGCCGCGCAGCTACTGGCTGCCTGTGAGCTGCCACATGATGCTGAAGGACCCACACGAAATGTATTGTCAAGCTCACTCCCTTGGAAGCAGCGAGGGATGTAAGGGTATTCATCGGTCAATACGTAATAGTATGTACCGTACTCAAAGTCAGGGGTAACTCCATAGCGTCCGTTGCATGCATCGAGGATGGTTGTTGTCTCATCATATTCATAATCCTCGTAGTAGCTGCCGTCATAATCTCCGTCTGGGGCAGTTTTGCCATCACCACCACGTGATCCGCTTCGCAAGCTATATCCGGAAGAGGCGGCAACAATACTACTTTCAGCATCTTCCGAATCAGAGTAAACATATTTGTAGTAAACCGGGAAGCCGTCTGCAGCATAGCCTACAATGGGCGAGTGAGCCGTGCCGTCTATGGCCAGATCATTTGTGAAGTAACTGGTAGGCACGGCATGATAGTGGTATTCTCCAAAAGGGTTTAGGTGTCCACCATTGTCAGTACCCATATTTTGACCGATGTTGTTGCCGGTATAGGTAGCCTCCACATGCCAATCCAGATTATTGGAGTCATCATTGTCTCCATCTCCATCATCATCATTGACGAATGTCACGGCCGAGCTTGGATCATATTTCACCCCATTGATTGACACCCCAAAGGTGTAGGTGTAGGTACACCCTACAGACGTTTCGGTTTCTTCATAAAGCGGGGTTATAGATGCGGCCTCCACGGGATAGGCGCACACGCTGTATTCATAATCATCGGCGGTCACAGTAAACTGTGGCTGATTGTAGTTGTCCGAATGATCGGGGTAGTTGTTGGCATAAATCATCCGAACATTGTCATTGGTGTCGTCAATCTCAATGCACACAGCATTGGCATCCTCCACGGCGTAAATAGCTGATGGGTCGCACTGACCCATCACCTGATTAGACAGAGCAAGGACAGCTAGAATAAGTATAAAGTATCTCATGTTTATAGGTTTATGGTGACTGAACTGCGTTTCTCGGTGATGCGGTATGTTCGTGACAGTTCGTAGATGTCAACTGACACATTGATCTCTGAGTGATCGAAGTATTCGGTCATATAATCGCTTTGCAGCGTGACCTGATTTACTTCTCCCTGATCTCCGAGGCTGTATCTGAACACCACAAAATCACGCTGAACTTCCACAGACTGTTGTACTGGTGCTACCTCCGTTTCATTGACGGCAACATTTGTGTGCTCCATAAAATATTTGCTTCCGCAAACAGTAAGCATTTCGCTGGGTGTACAATCTCCTTCGTTTTTGAGTGCCACGGTCAGATAGCGTTTATCCAAAATGGCTTCCAGAAACACTTCGTTTTGAAAATTATCCAGTCGCAATTCCCCTACAACATTGGTATGGATTATACTTTCTGATGGTGCAGAGAGGTTGGCAAAGAGGTAAGTAATAAACAAAAGAAACTTCATGACTGGGATGTTTAGGTTTTAGATCCCTCAAAAGGAGGCAATCGAATATCAAACGGGCTTGTGCCCAAAAACCCCCAACCGGTAGCTCGATGATTTACACCCCATGCCAATGAAGGCGTCTTACAAAGACGCATCAAAAAAAGGCAGCCATCCCTCCCGGTACTACCGAGATGGAATGAAGCCGCCCTATAAATCGCCCAACTGCTAGGCAGCTTGGCTCGCTGTACTATTTTCGGGAGTCCCGAAGTTTTTTGATCCCATATATGCCTCCTGCCGCCAGGAGAACGCTCAGTCCTCCATCTATTGGTGTTGCCGGAGGTGCTCCCTGTGCCATAGCTGGCAAAGCGATCATCAGTACGGGTAATATTGCGAGTGTTTTTATGATTAAAGTTTTCATGATTTTTGTTTTTTTGATCGTCATTCCCCGATCTCCACTTCGTTGCGTCGGAGAATGACGACCTGCTTTATTTTATAATAATCTTCTTAGTCTCAATGCCATCTGATACAATGTAAACACCATTGGTCAGGTGGCTCAAATCTATTTGGGTTGAACCCATGACTGATGCATTCATGACGCTCACTCCTGACAAGTTGAATATTCGATATTGGGCTGGTTGTGACCCTGCGGTTTCGATGTGGAGCATTTTGTCGAATGCGTAGATGTTGGCCTTTGCATTCTCAAATGCAAGCACTGCTGATGAGGTCAGTAGCGTAAAACGATCTTCGATCTGCCCTGCTTCTGAATAGAAACTGTATGGCCCAAAACTCAAATCCACTACTTCGTTGGTCAGCTCATCTCTCAAATAAAGAGCAGACCCGGCATAGTTAGCCGCATCAATTTCGATGGAATAGTTCTTCGCTTCGCTTACATTAAGTGTCAGAGGCACCTCTTCCCTTTGGGTTGTAACACCCTGGATAGCCAGCTGATGGTTCCCTTTTATTGTGTATAGAGCATAATCAGCTTGTTTATTGAAAACACGGGCATCAAACCTGCGATCCAGTTCAGTATCTGAAACACCATCTAACCAACCGACGATTGCCTGCTTAAACAAGCCCCGGTCATCGGTGAGATTTATTCTAATGTAGGATAGCTCATCATCCACTTTTCTAAAGAAATTATCATCTGAATTTTGATCCGTGACGCGCATGTCTTCATTGAAGGTGACATCCGTATTAAAACCATTGCTCAATTTCACGAAGAAGCCCTGTGCGGATCCCAATAACCCATTATATCGGGTTTGGCCTTCTGCTGGTGTGGTATTGGTAGCTACAAAGCCATTTGCAACAATATAATCTGCATTGCTTCCTCTCTGAGTTTCAGAACCATTGTCATCCCAGATATAAACCGAACCACTAAGGTGATCATTGAAGGACAAGAAGGCTCCCACTCTTATTGCAGCCGCATAGGGGTTACTTACAAGGTGCCAGCCTTCGTTGGCATCATCGGTATCTTCTGTATATGTTCCAGAATATGTTATAGTGCCTGTGTTTGGTTTCCCAAAGAATACCAGTTCTTCTTTGAACGCCTGAGTGTATCCTTTTCCCGGAACCAATTCGGCGTTTGATGCATCCTTCCATCTGTTTAATCCTTCGTTGGCTCCATAGGCTACTGACTCGTCATACCAGTAAACAGAACTGCCCAGTTCACTGCCGACAGTACCGCTGTTTTGCTCTACAGGTGACCCTACAAAACTGTATTTACCATCGTCATATCGTGTAATTCTCCTAAACTCGATATCATTTCCGGTAATGCTGTTTTCCTCATATGTAATAAGTGAAGAGCCCGAAGTGATTCTGATGGAGCCATTGTTCACAATATCTCCATTAACTTCAAGGGTACCTTCCTCATTTACCACGAGCATTTCCTCTGAGGCAATGGTGAGATTGTTACACTCAAAAGGGCCTTGGCCAAAGTAAGTGTACATGCCACTTATCAGCACATCATCGTCAGAATTAGGACCTGTACCATTGCTCCATTCTGTGCCAGTCCATTCAATATAAGAAGGCGCGTTATCTACTGTAAATCGATAATCTGAAGAACTGAACAGGTCATTGAAATCATTGCCCGCCAAATCTTCGAACGGTGTAGACGTCCAATGTATGTAAATCTGGACTTCTTCCTCCACGTCGATGATACCTCCAGTTGGTTGAATGGTGACCACATTTCCGTCTATCGTCACCTGCGTGGCATCCTCTGGTTCTATTTCGTGAAAAGTAGAATTGTCAGAAACTCGTTTTATACGGATGAAATCATTGCCATGGTTTGTCTGCTGAATTGGCTCACTGAAAGTAAGCACAATAGCCTCATCATTACTCACACTGACTGCACCGTTTGCAGGGCTGAAGTTGGTGATGGTTGGAGGAGTGATATCAGCCGTGGTAAAATCCCACGATTCATTATCCGCAAATCCGGCATATAAATTACCTTCCAAATCCTGAATAGCACTGGCAGGGATCTCAATGTAAAGTTCTGTGGCCTCCGGCATATCCGATGGCAAAGCAATGGTCACTGTGCTTCCGCTGAAATTGGATACAGCAGGGTCATGAAGTGCCAGGCTCTTCAAAACCTCGTCGTTTGATTTTCTTTTGACGCGAGCATATCTTACCTGCCCGGTACTGACCACCTCCTCATCGAAGGTGATAACCAAATCAGCAGAAGGTGAAACATTGATAGCTTCATCTTCAGGGCTAAAAGTCAGAGGAGATGGAGGTACTTCGTCAATATCATTGTCTACGGTAAACCTGTAATCAGAAGAGCTGAATAAATCATTAAAAGCGTTTCCAGCCAAATCTTCGAATGGTGTAGTGGACCAATTGACGTAAACCTGCACTTCCTCTTCTGTGGAAAGAATGCCACCATCAGGAGTTATGGTCACCACGTTTCCGTCGATCACCACTTCTGCCCCTGTCGGGTCTATGCTATGCAAAGACGCATTGTTAGAAACACGTTTGATGTTGATCGTTCCTGCTCCCGTCAATTGAACAGGCTCACTGAAAGTCAGTACGATAGGTGTATCATTTAGCACCCCAACAGCTCCG
>JBDVMP010000056.1:0-29191 GCA_039970095.1 Cyclobacteriaceae bacterium | reverse complement strand
TTTATGATAAAGGCTCAACCTTACGCAAGCTTGTTGGAGGCAACTCCAACAAGGGTGGAGGAGGGAGTGTATGTCATCACCCGCATGCGCACGGTTAGAGCTGTGAGCCGTCTGGCTCCACTCAGCGCGGCGCGAAGCGCGACACGTTCTGGTTTGATCTGCGCAGCGCAGCGAGAAAGGCGACAAGATCTTTTTTGGAGTAATCCAGGTTGCGGAGAGCAGAACAGATCTTTTTTGGAGTAATCCGACTGGCGCGAAAGAAAAAAGAAATTTTTCGGACCTCTCCGGTTTTCTGAGACGAAAAAAGAAATTTTTTGGCCTGATCCGAGCTGCGAGAAGCAAAAAATATATTTTTCGGAGTAATCTGACTGGCGGAAAGCAAAACGGATCTTTTTCTGACTTCTCCGGCTGGCGGAACTACTCACAGTCACCCTGAGGGAGTTTAGCCTCAACCTTCATCACTTCGAAGAAGTGCAGCGGGTGTGCCAGTCAGAATCCCGAGGGTGTGCTGGGCTGAGGGCTGAAGCGATGATTCTGAGGAGCCTTTTTGGCCACTTTTTGGGCGATTGCAAAAAGTGGTAGGATAAAAAGGTAGATTTCACTAGTTTGATGCTCATTAGAACTGGAGGGCATACTCTCGCTTGTTGACGTTGTGGGGCATTGGTGCTACTGGATAAGATTCTACATGAAAAAACTAACACTTTCAATTCTTCTTGTTTTAACTCTTATGGCTTGTGAGGATCGAATTAAGTTTGAAGAGCCACAACCGTCTAATCAAAGAGACCTTAAAAAAATTCCCAGGAAACTTAGAGGAACATACTTCTCAACTTCCGACAGCACCTATTTAGTTATCAATGATGTTACAATTATTGATTGTATGAATGCGGAATTACGAATACTCAAGGACTCACTAGATATCGAAATAGACTCAACAAAAATCGTAAATCAATCTAGCGATGGCATCAAAGTTGAATATCGAAAAATTGCACTTCTACTAAGGACTTATGGAGATTCCATACTTGTAAATTATACGTATAGAGATACTTTATTTGAAATATCAGAACGTCAGGTTTTAAGACGTTTAAAAGGACATTACTTTCTTAATTACATGTGGAGTGAAACTAACTGGAAAGTCAGAAGACTTACGCTTGAAAATAATCAACTCACCTTTTCGAAAGTACGATTACCTGAAGACATAACTTCACTACAGGAAATAACTAATGTAAATACAATTGAGTCAGATAGTGGAAAAGTTATCGGATATAAACTAAAACCAACAAAAGGCGAAATGAGAAAACTGGTGAAACAGGGTTTTAGCGAAACAAAATCGTACAAAAAGTGATAAAAACGACCCCACAACAATCTGTATAAGGTATGTGCTTTGGTGCTTTCTACAAGTAGTAATACAACTTGACCATTTCATCCGTCTGTATGGTACTGCTCCACCGTTCATCTACCTGCAACCTTCATCACTTCGAAGAAGTGCAGCGGGTGTGCCAGTCAGAATCCCGAGGGTGTGCTGGGCTGAGGGCTGAAGCGATGATTCTGAGGAGCCTTTTTGGCCACTTTTTGGGCGATTGCAAAAAGTGGTAAGGTAAAAAGGTAGATTTCACTAGTTCCTATGTTGCAAATCGATTACCAATGGGTGATTTATATTAGTGCTGTACTGCATATGCGAACCGTAATTCTGATTTGGCTAGTACAAGTCCGCCGCTAAACAGTTGCCTTACACCGCTACAATACAGTAAATATAGGTCGAGGTTTCAGTCGCTTCACGGCCGGTATTTGCACAAAAGGGACGCAAATCATGAGTACATCAAAGTCGCCTCCATTGCCATCAGAGCGTTGACCTTTGCTTTTACCGGCGATTTTTATAAGTATTGGCGAGTCGTTAGTTTTATCCGCAAATCATCCCACATGAATAGACAAGTACTCGTACTCATAGGCGTTTTTCTCATCGTATCTATTTCCCATTCGGGCAAAGCTCAACCCAGAGCAGACAAACTCATCATGAAGCACCTGAAAGGCAAAAAAATCGAGCATTTCGAGTACTTCGGAGAAGATTATGTCAGAGTGAAAATCAAGAAAAAGTGGGGAGTCTATCAGGCTGATGTCTATGAAGATGAGGAGTTTGGAGATGAAGTGTACGTGGATGAAATCCTGCCTGCAGTCTTTGATTCTATAGGCTGGTTTACAGGCATGGAGCCTTTCACAATCGTGAAGAACAATGGCAAATACGGGCTTTTATTAAATCCCGGAGAGATATATGATGCAGCCGAAAAGGTGAAATACAAATACGAAAAAGTACAAATGCGCGAGCGAGATGGTGAATACTTTGCGTTGGTGAAAAATGATAAATGGGGTTTGATAGATTGGTTTGAGGGTGCCTTAATCGTGGATTACATCTTCGATACACCCGGCGAGGTTCCCTTGATAACGATGGACAGCTGGGAAATTGAGACCATGCTACATGTAAAAAAACGACTTAACTGCGATCTGGTGGAATTTGACTATATCAATGGTGATGGTGCGCTGATAGCCAGAAACCCAAAAACAAAAAAGTGGGGCATGTATCAAGCTACCGGTGAGGGCGATCCCAGCCAAATGATCCCAATGGAGTACGACAGCATCCGGTTTTTTCCATGGAATGCCAGTTTCACTGCTGTTTACAATGACGGCAAGGTTGGTTTTTATCTTTCACGCTGGTCATACGATGAGCAAGCCACGTTGAGTGTGCCATGTATTTATGATGATTTCAGACGCTTTGACGATGGCAGAGTGAAGAAGCTGGCGTGCCAGCGGGATGGAGGCTGGGGCTGGGTTGACTGGCTGACAGGCGAGGAAAAAAGTGAATTTAAATACGAGAACCCTGAGGCCTTACCTCATCCGTCCTATAAGCAGAATCAGTGGTTTAATGATTATTGATTCTCTATTCTGTACTCAACCTAAACTTCTCCAACTGCAACTGATAATGGGTGAGCTCTTCCAGTTCTTTTTCGGCCTTTTTCAGAGCGTCTTTTTCCCACTTGATGGCCTCTTTGACCCTGTCAGATTTAAAAAGGAGTGAGGCGTAAGTGTCCAGGCTGGTGGCTGTCTTTTCTTCTATCAGCACTTCTTCCATCCAGCCAATGGCAACATCCAGCTTTGCCTGATCCTCCACATACAGGTAAAATTTCCAGGCAAATTCATTGAGCTGCAGATGATCCTTGACTTGCTGCTCATCTATCACTTTCACCACACTGCTGGCGTATAGCTCCCAGTCACCAACCAGCTCGCTGTATTGCAAATCGACCATGGATTTAAGCTCATCCTTCTGCTCAAACTCCAAGTCTGACATTATGCTTTGCAGTGCCTGGTTGGCAAACAAAGTCAAATCACCACCTTCATATATTTCTATAAACTGCCCCAGCAGCACATCGTAGATTTTAGCATCGACAGTGTCCTTACCATATAGATCAGAAAAATCATCATAATGAGAAGTGAGGTATTCAAACTGAGGGCTGTAGGGGTTGAAAACATTCAGGTTGATCATGGCCCAGGCAGGTTCTTCCACCCACCTTTCTTCTGGTAGATCTTTGAAATAGACATCAACCAGTCCGGCAGTATTTTCACAAGCCGCATCAAGTGTATAAGTCAGGTCAGTCAGAAACTCAGCAGACCTTTCTCCCTGCACAAACCTTTTCCTAAAATTCATGAGGGTTTTGGACTCAGTCTGTGCGTCTTTGCCAAGCTGGATAAATTCCTGCTCTGTCATCCAGCCACAGCCCTTGTGCACCAGTTCGCCATAGGCATTGACGAACAAAAAGCCCGGATAAACCAAGACGCCATAGCGGTCTGCGATTTCTGCACCCGGAAAACCTTCAGCATCAAACGGCACATTGACAAAGTTTTCTGAAAAGTAATCATGCACGTTGGGCTCCTGAAAAGTGCCTTGCTCCATTTCCAGACATGGCTCACACCAAATGGTGTTCATATAAACCATCAGAAGTTTGCCTTCTTTTCTAGCCTTGTCCATGGCTACCTGCCAATCGGGCTCTTCAAAGTCGATCATCTGCGCTGGACCAATCAGCGAGTAAAGCATCAAAACTGTGATTAGGACTGTTCTCATAGTGGTCAGAAATTTGATTTGAATTTACTCAATCTTTTCATTGTCCAATTGAAAAAGGAAATCTTCTTATTGTTATTGGTTGCCGAACCGTCCAACTTTAAGCCATGAAAAAATCAATGCTAGCGCTCTCCATATTTTTCTATGGTTTGAACATATCTGCTCAGACTGATTACATGGAGGAAACCAGGACATGGCAAAGTGAAATGAATGCTGAGTTTGCCGACGCGGAAGAGTCTCCACTTGACGAAAAAGACAGGGCTCATTTTAAAAAGCTAAAGTTTTACCCGATCAGCGAAAAATTTGTCGTTACGGCAAGTTTTCGTTTGACACCAGACGAAAAACCTTTCAAAATGCCGACCTCCACAGACCGCCTGCCTGAGTATGTGAAATACGGGGTAGCTACATTCACAATAGGTGCTGATACCCTCCAATTGTCGATTTATCAAAACGTGGAGCTTTCCAAACAAGAAGAATACAAAGACTACTTATTTGCTCCATATAAGGATAAAACCAATGGAAATGGAAGCTACGGCGGGGGACGATACATGGATGTAGAAAAACCCGAGGGAGAGACCATCGTGTTGAATTTCAATAAATCATACAACCCATACTGCGCATATAGCGATAGGTATAGCTGCCCGATTCCTCCAAGAGAAAATTTTCTCAACACAAAAATAAAAGCGGGAGTGAAGGCGTGGAAAAAGCACTAATTTGGACTTTCCAATAGCTGAAAAACTACATATAACTTAAGAAGCGACTCTTGAAAATTCTGATAAAAACGATGCACGGCCTGGAAGAAATTCTGGCCGAGGAGATCCGTGAAATCGGCGGACAAAACGTCACGCCCCTGAAAAGGTCTGTTGCCTGCGAAGGAAACCTTGAGTTTCTGTACAAGGCCAATATGCACTTGCGTACCGCACTTAAGATCTTGGTGCCCATTTACAAATTCACCGCAAGAAACGAAGAGCAATTGTATCGCGAAGTTTACAAATTCGACTGGTCGCAATACCTAAACAACTCCCAGACTTTCGCCATAGACAACACGGTTTTTTCTGAGTTTTTCAGACACTCAAAATATGCGGCACTCAAGACTAAGGATGCCATCGTGGATCAGTTTAGGGACAAAACAGGTGTGCGCCCTTCTGTTGATATCAAGCGCCCCGATATTCAGTTTGATCTTCATGCTTTCCAGGATCAGTTCACCATTTCGCTAGATAGCTCAGGTGATACGCTCAACAAACGAGGGTATCATGAGCCAGGACATCAGGCTCCAATGAATGAAGTGCTGGCAGCAGGGCTCCTGAAACTTGCAGGCTGGAGCAAGGAGATTCCACTTTACGATCCCATGTGTGGTTCGGGTACCATTCTGTTTGAAGCGGCTATGATGGGCATGAACATGCCTCCACAGATCAATAGGCGAGATTTTGCTTTTAGAAACTGGGCCAGTTATGATCCCACCATATGGAACCGCGTAGTAGCGGATGCAAGAGCCTCTATTCGCAAAGCCAAATTGCAGCTTTTCGGTGGTGATATAGATATGACCGCTGTGAGACTCGTGGAGAAAACCATTCGTAAACTCAAAATGAATGACTCAATCACGGTGAGGAAAATCTCGCTGGACAAACACATCCCAAAAACACCGTCCGGCATGGTGATTACCAATCCGCCGTATGGCGAAAGAATAGGGGAGAATGTAAATGAGCTATACAAACTAATAGGTGACACGCTTAAAAATCATTACGATGGTTTCGATGCATGGATCATTAGCTCAAACATGGAAGCATTCAAGCACGTTCGGCTGAAGCCATCCAAAAAAGTTGTATTGTTTAATGGGGCTTTGGAATGCAAGTTTCAAAAGTACGAGATGTACAAAGGCAGTAGAGAAAGCTAATATTGGTCTTCGAATTTCCTGACGAGGAGTACAAATTTCTCATCGAGAATCAGGTAGCCCTGTTCGTAACAAAAGCGATATTCTTTGCCTTCTTTGGTGGTCCGGGTTGATGTGATCAGATCAAAATCAAAACCCAACTTGGAGAGCTTCAATATTGGTAACTTGACCTTATCCTCAGGATTTAGGGAAGATAGGATTTGCCAGTTTTTGCGCAGCGTGCGGTTTATCTTTTTGATTATCGCCTCATCAGTAGCATAGACCTTATTGTTGTAGGCATTGCGACAGCCATCAGAGCAAAACTTCTTATCTGCACGCCCGAAAAACTCTCGACCACATTCTAAGCATTGCTTATTATCCATACTCAACAGTTAATTAAAATATTTCTAATCTATAAAATTTTTACAGATTGAGCCATGATTTTGGGCTGTTAGGAGAAATTAAACATGCACATGTAGGGGCAGTTGCTACTGGCAATTTTCAAAATTATTGGCTAAATTATTATCTGATTTGGATGTTATCTTTAGTTTTTTACTCCACAGTGTGTGCAAAAACGAGAGATTAGTTAATTCGAAAACCACCGCTAAAAAGACGAATAAACGATGAAAAATTCTGTCAATCTCGTTTAGTCGAAAGAATAACTCGTTCATCCATAAAAACCACCAGTTCGCCGAAATACACTAACTATCTATAAGGATGATTAGTATATTTAATTACCAATTAGTACCAAGCTATAAGACAAATACCATGACAACTGTAAATCATTCAAAAAACATTCTCAATATTTTAGAGTACGCATTTCACGACATTGGCCAGAGCCTTTGGAAATTCTTGATGAGAAGACAGGACAGATTCAGATACTTCAAGTACTGATCTAAAAACTCAAAACTGAGAACGTGTTTATTCAAGTGGCGCCAAATGATTGATCATTTGGAGCTATAAAAGATACTGTATTAAAGGGCATGACCTACTTTCCGTAGGATGCCTATTGATCCCCTACGGAGGCTTACCGGAGGGGATTTTTTTTTGTTTAAAGGGTTGTTTTGAAAAAAAAGGTATTTATTTAAAGTATTGAAAAACAAATAGTTACCCACTTGCCAACGCTTATAAACGACTATAAACGTTTAATTACGGGGGCTATATACGTATTACCACAAAGCTGAATAGTTTTCTATTGGCCTCTTAGTTAAGGCTTTTTAATTTCTGTCAATCGTCAATCTCTAAGTGAACACCACTTAAAGCCTCCTGCCTAAAGATTTAACTTTAAAGACTGACTACTTATTCAAAGAGCGTAAAACAAAGGTGTGAGCTAATGCGCCGTATATCGTCTATACAGCCGACCCTAGCATTACGTCGATAAACGACCCTCGTTTACTTATACTTCTCCCAAGCCCTCCATATGAGATAGCCAAAGCCCTGAGTAGCTATTAAGGTAACTACTATCAATGCGATCTTTAGCCATTCTGGAAGGTCTGAAGGGTTCATTTCTTCTTGTCCTTAGATCGTAGCTTCCGAGTAGCGAAATATATCAATACTCCGAACCCAAAAGCATAAACTAGATCATACCAATCAAGATTCATTTCTTCTTTTCGTTCTTGTCCTTGGGTACTGACACCTTTAGAACATCGTCTAAAGAACCCTCAATAGAGAGCTTCTTTTCGTACTCCTTGGTACGTTCTTTTTTCTTTTTGTCTTCTGCCATATTCGAATTTCATTATTTTATGTTATATTTTCTACATACTTTCGCAACTAATAACCGTTAGGGTGACTAAACTACTTTTCTAAAAATGTCCGATACATCTAAAGACATTGAGCAAATTTTAACCGAAGCTCTTAAACCCATCATAACCAAATTAGATAAACTTGATGGAAAACTCGAAACACTTGACAGCTCTGTTAATATAATAAGAAGCGACTTAGCCGAAATACGACATGACTTAGGTTACGGGAATTTAAGAATCCTTCGAAAAGCGGATGAAAAGGATGAAATGTAAAATTTCACCCTCTTACCAGCCTTTCATACGTTAACGTATTATCACTTTGATTTAAGAAGCTATCAAACTTATCCTGTGGCGTAACACCTCTAGTGTTATATCGAGCCGCAAACTCATCTAAGTATCTCTCTAGGTGCTTATCACTTACTTGGTGATAGATTCCGTAAAGACCTCTTTTCAAAGTAGCCCAAAAGCTCTCTATTGTGTTAGTGTGAACGCTTCCAGCAACATAAACCTTAAACCCGTGGTTCACTGATTTATGATCGTAGTTCTTTCCTATTTTAGAATAAACCTTACTTTCATCCGTATAGATTTTAGAACCAGCTGGCACATGCTTGCTGATGAATTCTACCATATTTGATTTTGATGCGCTCGGTATGTGTTTTAGAACAACCTTGCCGTTTCTCTCAATCAATCCAACAACTACCTTTTTTGCCTTATAAGGCTCACCATTATTTCTGAAATCAGGATTTTCATCAGAACGCTTTTTATCGTAGTGCTTATTCTTTTCAAGACCACCTACATAGGTTTCGTCCCCTTCTACCATATTGTTCTCTCCTAACATCTTAGGCGCTTTCTCCTTTAGCATCTCTCTAATACGGTGCAATACATGCCATGCACTTTTTTGAGTGATACCAAGCTGAACAGACAATTGAACTGAGCTTATCCCTTTTGAACTTGTAGTTGCTAGGTAGATAGCCGCAAACCAGATTCTAAAAGGAATCTTGGTGTCCTGGAATATTGTGCCAGTTCTAACCGTAAAATCCTTCTTACAATCCTTATCCGAACATCTGTAACCCCTCTTTGTTTTGTAAGGCTTAACACATCCGCAATGAGGACAACCAACTTCACCGTTCCAACGGATCTGCTCATAGTATTCAATACCTACTTGCTCGTCTTTGAAGAAGTCTAAAAGCTGTGGAAGTGATTTGAAGTTCATCGTCGTAGTATTTAAATGACTAGGTAAAGATAGTTATTGTGGTAACAAGTACCTAATTAACTGATAGATTTTATTATATAAATTCTTATTGATTAATTTTAATGACTCTTTTAATGATCTAAATAGTGCTTATAAGGCCTTATTTAAGCGTTTTATTAAATTTATCAATTATATAATTATTCATGTCTTGTTTTTGTATTCTTTTTTGCCATACCTTTGTATTGTCCAAACAAAAAATATCCCTCATGGAAACTACAGATACATCTAAAAGAAAGGTTCAAAGAAGTGCGGCATATCCAGCACTAACACTTTCAGAAGCCATTGATTTTACTAAAGAGTTATCACTGCATTTCACTGATAAACAGAGTATTCTTCGCGCAGACATTGCAGCAGTATTAGGTAAAAGTGAAGGAACCATTGTTAGGGACGTTGCGGCTGCTGTGCAGTTTGGGTTAATAGTTAAGGACACTGATGGATATAGGATTTCACAGCTATTCAAGAACATACAAAACCCTATCAGTAGTGCTGATTTATTTGAAGGTTTAGTGGACTCATTCAGTTCTCCTAAGCTATACAAGGAACTTATTGAAAAGTTTGATGGACATGTTGTTCCTAAAGAATTAAGAACGCACTTAGTTCGGTTTCATTCCATAGCAGATAAAGCAGCTGATTCAGCTGCCGAAATATTTTTTGAAAGTGCTAAAACAGCGGGGGTACTTAGCTCCAATGGTATGCTAAATATCAAAACAACAACTAACACTGTCGAAGAAAACGATAATTTAATTATTGAAGACACTTCTGATGATGTAGTTGAAGAAAAAAAGGTGGTTTTAGAACTCCCTGCTCATAATGAAGTTCAGAGTGTAGATGAAAAATTACCAATAAGGTTAACTGATGGCAAACATGCATACTTAACCTACCCATCTAACCTGTCCAAAAAGGACATTAAAATATTAAGAAAGCAAATTGATGTATTGGAAGTATATGTATCCGATGATGAAGAATAAAAAAGGGAGTTAAAGAATTTAACTCCCTTGTGTTGTAAGTGTCCAAACATTCAACACGGAAAATCTTGCTAGTAAGAGATGGTTGACCGACCACAATGTATATCGGTTGAAAGGTTAGAGGACATGCCTCATTAGCATGCAATCCAAACACAACTCCCCATCTTATTTTATTAGTTCACTCTGTTACCGCAGAGTAAAAGCCCTCCTCATTTGGAGGCTAAAAGCCTCGGCAGGTTTCATTTCCTGTCGGGGTTTTTACATTACAAATGTAGGTATTTTATTTAACAATATTGATACGTTTTCCGGCTCTGGTGGATTTTTAGAAGGATTAACTGATAATTCAACTTTTATTTTATTACTCATTTAATACTCCTCCTTTCTTGTGGTAATTGATATATAAGCCCCTTAATTACCGACTACCGCTTTTGCTTTCGTCTTCCTTTGGGGTGTCAATCGACAAAAGTCATCTGCCAATCAGAGACTTGTTTTATTAATTAAACTTTACAAAAATGACTTCATTGAAAAATTCAGTGCAATTAATCGGCAGATTAGGTAACGACCCTGAAATCAAAACTTTCGAATCGGGAAAGAAAATGGCATCTATTTCGCTCGCCACTAATGAGACCTACACCAACAACAAAGGTGAGAAGGTAGAAGACACGCAATGGCACAACCTGGTGGCGTGGGGAAAGAAGGCGGATATCGCAGAAAAGTACTTGAAGAAAGGTGCTGAGATTGCGATTGAAGGGAAGCTGATAAATCGCAGTTATGAGAAAGATGGAGTGAAGAAGTATATCACAGAAATCAGCCTCAATGAAATTTTGATGTTGGATAAAAAGGCGTAAGCTTTTTCTTCCTTCAGCATGAAAAGTCCGCCCGATATCGGGTGGACTTTTTTACTTTAGGTTTGATCATATTTGCAGTTCATGACTGCTGATAGAAAAAAACTCAACACCAGAATTTCCAGCCACATAGGTAAGGCCATTGCAGACTTTGATATGATCAACGAAGGTGATAAAGTCCTGGTAGCCGTAAGTGGTGGTAAGGACAGCCTTTGTTTACTTCATTTTATCAATGAGTTTCAAAAGAAGGCACCTGTCAATTTTGATTTTGTGGCTGTCAATCTGGATCAGGGGCAGCCGGGTTTCCCTGATCATATTTTGCCGGAGTTGTTCAAAAACTGGGCAGTGCCTTTTCATATTGAAAAACGGGACACCTACTCTGTGGTGGTAGAAAAAATTAAAGGAAGCAACACGTATTGTTCGCTTTGCAGCAGACTAAGAAGGGGCGTTTTATACGACCTGGCGAGGAAGCTCAACTGCAACAAAATTGCCTTAGGTCACCACCTGGACGATCTCATAGAAACCTTTCTGATGAATGCATTTTACTCAGGCCAGTTGGCATCAATGGCACCACACTACCAAACAGACAAAGAGGGTATAAATGTGATCAGACCGCTCTATTCGTTGGAAGAAAAACATCTGGATGATTTCGCAAAACTAAACGAGTGGCCAATCGTGCCGTGTAACTTGTGCGGTTCGCAGGATGGTATGAAGCGCCAGTATATTAAAGGGCTGATGACCACCTTGCAAAAAGAAAATCCACAAATAAAGTCGAGTCTGCTCAACGCGATGAAAAACCCTGATCCGGACTTTCTGCTTAAGCCTGAATTGTGGAGTGGTGCATTGCCTTCTTCTCAAAAGCCAATACTCGAGTAGCGGTTTTTTACTCGTTTCTATAGTAGTTATTTACCAGTTGGGTATTCACGTTGGTGGCACTTCTCAAGTAAGAAGGACGAATGATGTTATTTGCCTTGAAGGTGCCGGTAAATTTGTAATCACCGCACTCATTGATGGAAAGTACCCGACCCGAGGAGGTCTGCACCATACCCCACATGTACTTATTATGTTGTCTTGAGAAGAAAATTTTCAGGTAAGCTGTGCCGGGCTTTTTCTCAAGAATTAGGTCCACATAGTGCTTATAAGACACAATCTGACTCGGATATTCGTAGTACTTATCTAACTTGGAAACCAAACCCTCGTTCAGGTGATCTTCCAAAAAGTAGGTTGTCAAACCCGCTAATGTTTCCAAATTAGCTTCGGCAACCTGATAACCTTTAGCGGTGTATCCTTCGGTACAATTTGCGATAAGAAGGTGAAGCTGTTGCACGAGAAAAAGGTAGTCGTGCTTAGCCAAATCACTATTCGTGAAGCTGACGGTGGTCACATATTTTTCTTTTTTTCCATCGAAAACCATCAGGTCAAAATCGTAGTACGCCAGATCGACTTGCTCCAGCGAGTAAGATTCCAGCTCATCCAAAGCGAGATGATCAGGACTGCTGGAGGTGGCTCTGACTCTATTCAACTGCGAACCGTCGATATAATCTATCTGGAGCGTGAGATCCTCGTGCAGCTCCGTGTTTTGATTGACAAAAGCATACTCTTGAGGATTGGTTTTCTTCAGCTTACTGTAGGCTTTGGGTGGAAAGTACTTCGCCTCACTGATGGTCCAATTTTCATCAAAGGCTTCCTTCAGTACCTCATTCATCGCTTGCTCCACCTCTGTTGCTTCATGCAAAAGCTGAACCGCCAGGGTTCGCTCTTTTACTAACAATGCCAGGTCATATCTGGGATAGGGGGATTGCGCACTTAGGTGGGATGAAAGACCAAGCATTAGAAGAAAAACAGACCATTTCATAGTTCGAAGTTTGTCGGTAATGAGCTACGATTATAACGAGGTAGCGCTGAAATACCCAACTTTGGATAATAAAGCTACGGTAGGGTGCGCAGGGATGAAAAGGTAGGGCAAACAAAAAACCCAGACCGTTTGGCCTGGGTTTCTGCTATTTAAAACTGATTATGCGTTTCCTGCCCACGCAGGATTGATACTATTAAGCAATCTGAGCTGCCACCCAGTCACCGACTTCAGAAGTAGATTTCGATGCTTCTTTAGAAATGTCTTCTGTTACGAAGTTGGCGTCAAGAGAAGCGTTTACTGCGTCTCTGATTGCTTTAGCTTCTTCCAATAGGTTCAATGACTCCAACAGCATGGCAGCAGACAAGATAGTAGCCACAGGGTTGGCGATGTTTTTGCCAGCAGCCTGAGGGTAAGAACCATGGATAGGCTCAAACACTGAAGTGTGAAGACCCACAGAGGCCGAAGGAAGCAATCCCAGCGAACCAGTGATCACACTGGCTTCATCCGAAAGGATGTCTCCAAACATATTTTCAGTCACCATCACGTCAAATTTCTTTGGCCACTGGATCAGCTGCATTGCAGCATTGTCCACGAACATGTAGTCTGTTTCTACCTGAGGGTATTCCTTCTCTATTCTCTGTGCAACCTCTCTCCAAAGTCGTGAGGTACAAAGCACGTTGGCTTTGTCAACTACGGTCACCCGTTTATCTCTTTTCTCGGCATACTCATATGCCAATCTCAATATTCTTTCGATTTCCTCTACAGAGTAAACACAGTTGTCAAAAGCCTTTGTCATGTCTTCTGATCTACCCTTTTCGCCAAAGTAGATACCACCAGTCAGCTCCCTGATCACCATAAGATCAGCACCTTCAACTCTGTCATTTTTCAATGGACTTTTGTCAATCAAAGAAGGGAAAGTGGCCACAGGGCGAATGTTGGCATAAAGGCCTAATTTCTTTCTCATCAAAAGCAGTCCCTGTTCCGGTCTCACTTTTGCCTTAGGGTCATTGTCATACTTAGGATCACCAATAGCACCGAAAAGTACCGCATCGGCATTCATGCAAACTTCGTGAGTTGATTCAGGGTAGGGCTCCCCCACTTGATCAATCGCGGATGCACCTGTAGGGGCAAACTGAAAATCAAAAGAATGTCCGTATTTGGTACCTACGGCTTTCATGACTTTGATTGCCTGGTCAACGATCTCCGGCCCGATACCATCACCCGGAAGGGTTGCTATTTTGTAATCCATTTGGTTAAGATTTATTCTATGATATAATGATATTCAACATTTTGATTGTGGCCTTGATGGCCGCCACGGTTTGGTCTGGATCCAAACCACGGGTCTTAAATTTCTTGTCGTTCTCCCAGGTGATGGTCGTAATTACCAACGCATCCGTTTCTCCACCGGGAGGAATCTGCACTTCATAATCGATCAGTTTTGGAAGCGTTTTTCCCAGATCTTTATAAAGCCTATTCAGTGAGTTCATAAACGCATCATACTGACCGTCACCGGAGGCTGTTTTCTGAAATGTTTCCCCATCGATCTCTATCATCAATGTGGCAACAGACCGAAGACCCTGCGCAACAGACAGTGAGTAGTTTAAGATCTTCACCCTGCGATCGAGCTTTTCACTCCGGAGCACATCATTGATGATGAACGGGAGATCTTCTTTGGTGATAACTTCTTTCTTGTCTCCGAGCTCAATGATCTTTCTTGTGATTTTTTGTGTTTCCTCTTTGCTCAGCTCAATACCGAGCTCCTCCAGGTTTTTCTTGATGTTGGCTTTGCCAGACATCTTGCCGAGAGCATAGGCATATGTTCTGCCAAACCGCTCCGGGTTCAGACTGTTATGATAGAGGTTGTCTTTGCTGTCGCCATCTGCGTGGATTCCGCTTGTTTGTGTAAACACAAACTCTCCGATCAATGGCTTATTAGGAGGAATGCGAACACCTGAGAACGACTCCACGATCTTACAGACTTTGTAAAGTTTGGTCTCATCGACTTTCATTTCACCTTTCAGGTGATCTTTCACAATACCAATGACGCTGGAAAGGGGGACATTTCCAGCTCTTTCGCCAAGGCCATTCAAAGTGGTGTGTACGCCCGTGATTCCGGCTTCCAATGCTTCAAAAACATTAGCGGTCGAAAGGTCATAGTCGTTGTGAGCGTGAAAATCGAAATGGGCTTTTGGGAATTTGGAGACCATCTGACCACAGTAGTCTGCCGATTCCTTATGGTTTAGGATTCCCAATGTGTCGGGAAGCATGATGCGCTTCACTGGCATTTTGAGCAGACCTTCAATCATCGTATCTACATATTCAGGAGAGGTTCGCATCCCATTGGACCAGTCTTCCAGATAGACGTTGATAATGAGCCCTTGTTCATGAGCGTAGTTGATGGTTCCTTCGATATCTGCCAGATGCTCCTGTACGGTCTTTCTGAGCTGGCCTTCACAGTGCTTTTTGGAACCTTTGCACAGCAGGTTGATAACTTTTCCGCCCGAATTTTTGATCCAGTCAACTGAAATGTTCTTATCAACAAACCCGAGGATCTCCACTTGCCCGGCATAGTTGTTCTGACCAGCCCAATCAAGAATCTTTTGCGCTCCTTTAAACTCACCCTCAGAGACGCGAGCTGATGCCACTTCGATGCGGTCCACCTTCAGTTCTTCCAGCAACAGCTGCGCTATGGTGAGCTTTTCACTGTCCGTGAAGGAAACACCGGATGTCTGTTCTCCGTCGCGAAGGGTCGTATCTAAGATTTCTACTTTCAACCTAATCTCTGTTATATGACATTAGCCATGATGAAGTACACCATGGCTAGTCAGTATTTTTGTGCTAAAAATGATTAGAAAGGTCTGGTCTCGGCAAACTGCTCGATCTCCCCTTTCATGCTTTGCAAATAATCGATATCATCAAACCCGTTGAGCATGTTGCCTTTTTTATACGAGTTGATGTCAAAACTCTCTTGCTCCCCAGTGGCCAGAATGGTTACTTTTTGCTCAGGAAGGTTCACCTCAAACTGCGCATTTGGGTCAGCCTCAATTGACTTAAAGATTTTGTCCAAAAACTCAGCACTAACCTGTACAGGAAGCACTCCAATATTTAGGCAATTCCCTTTGAAGATGTCGGCAAAAAAGCTTGAGATCACACATCTGAATCCGTAATCGTAAACCGCCCAGGCGGCATGCTCTCTGGAAGAACCAGAGCCGAAGTTCTTTCCTCCAACAAGGATTTTTCCGCTATAAATGGGATTGTTTAGGATGAAATCCTCTTTAGGAGAGCCGTCGCTGTTGTATCTCCAGTCACGGAAAAGATTGTCACCGAACCCTTCACGCTTGGTTGCCTTCAGGAACCTTGCAGGTATGATTTGATCTGTATCCACATTCTCGATGGGAAGTGGAACTCCTGATGATTTTAATATTTCAAATTTATCGTATGCCATTGTGTCAATACGCTGTGCACCCGGCGCTAAACGCCGGACACGGTTTATATTTTATTTTGTCGTCACTGCGAGGTACGAAGCAGGCTTTACGCACGGTTGCTCCCGCTCCGTTCACATTGACGGATTGTTCTTAAAGGCTTAAGCCAACACAGATTCTAATAAATCTCTTGGGTCTGTAACCACTCCCGTTACTGCTGTTGCGGCCGCTACGAGCGGACTGGCAAGCAAGGTTCTTGATCCCGGTCCTTGTCTTCCTTCAAAGTTTCTGTTGGACGTGCTAACTGCTAGTTTTCCTGCTGGAACTTTGTCGTCGTTCATGGCCAGACATGCAGAGCAACCAGGCTCGCGCAGCTCAAAACCAGCCTCGGTGAAGATGTCCAAAAGACCTTCTTCTTTGATTGCCGCTTCTACTTTGTGCGATCCTGGCACCAGCCAGGCGGTCACGTTATCGGCTTTCTTTCTTCCTTTCACTAGTGAAGCGAACGCTCTGAAGTCCTCTATACGTCCGTTGGTACAGCTACCGATGAATACATAGTCCACAGGCTTGCCAATCATAGACTCACCTTCATTGAAGCCCATGTAGCCAAGAGACTTTTTGTAGGTAGAAACACCTCCTTCAAGGTCTTCAGCATTAGGAATTGATTTGCTTATGCTCATTCCCATTCCCGGGTTGGTGCCATAAGTGATCATCGGCTCTATGGCCGAACCATCAAAAGTCAACTCTTCGTCAAAAACTGCATCATCATCAGTCTTCAATGTCTTCCAGTATTCCATGGCTTTGTCCCAGTCCGCTCCCTTAGGAGTAAACTCACGGCCTTTGATATAATCAAAAGTAGTTTCATCCGGTGCGATCATTCCACCTCTTGCGCCCATCTCGATACTCAGGTTACACACAGTCATGCGACCTTCCATGGTCATGTTTTCAAAAACATCACCTGCATACTCCACGAAGTAGCCTGTTGCACCTGAGGTGCTCAGCTGTGAGATAATGAACAGTGCAACATCCTTAGGCGTAACTCCGGCTTGAAGTTTACCATTGATGTTGATCCTCATTTTTTTAGGTTTAGGCTGCATGATGCACTGAGTAGCCAGTACCATCTCCACCTCCGAGGTGCCGATACCGAAAGCAATTGCTCCGAACGCACCGTGAGTAGAAGTATGCGAATCTCCACAAACGATCGTTGCACCTGGCACAGTGATGCCGTATTCAGGCCCCACCACGTGAACGATCCCATTCTTTTCATGACCAAGGCCCCAGTGAGATATGCCATGTTCTTTGGCGTTTTCTTCCAAAGCCTTCAACTGGCCGGCAGAAAGCGGATCTTCTACAGGGAGGTGTTGGTTGATAGTGGGAGTGTTGTGGTCTGCAGTAGCAAACGTTTTGTTGGGGTAGAGAACGCCAACGCCTCTATTCTTTAGTCCTAGAAATGCAACGGGGCTTGTCACCTCGTGCACCATATGTCTGTCTATGAAAAACACATCCGGTCCGCCTTCAATCTTGCGCACTACGTGTGAGTCCCATACTTTGTCAAACAGCGTTTTTCCCATGTTATATTTTGTGTTTATTCCAATTCGTCAAATGAAAATTTCGGAAAAAGTCAATAGACCATCCAAAATGGAGGGCAAAACTAACCAATAGAATCCGAAAAAGCTTGAGAAGCTTTGAGGTAAAAAGGAAAATAACTACGATTCCAAAATTAGTCAGGATATCAAAAAATAGGCTGTTTTGATTTATAGGGATGAAAATGACTACAATGTCTATGAGGTGAAATAAAAAAGGCGGCCACTTGTGGCCGCCTTATCCTCTAAAACATGCTACTCTATGCTAGCATAAAGTAATCCTCATCTATTTTAAGTCAAATCTATCCAGGCTCATGACCTTGGTCCATGCTGCCACAAAGTCATTGAGGAACTTGTCCTGAGAGTCCTCGCATCCGTAAACTTCGGCCAGAGCCCTGAGTTCAGAATTGGATCCAAAAATCAAGTCAGCGCGAGTGGCGGTCCACTTTGCTTTTCCTGTTTTGCGATCACTTCCTTCAAATACGCCCTGAGCATCTGTAGTGGCTTTCCATGTAGTGCCAAGGTCGAGCAGATTCTTAAAGAAATCATTACTGAGCGTGCCCGGCTTATCAGTAAACACTCCGTGCCTCGAGTTGTCATAGTTGGTGTCGAGTACCCTCATACCTCCTACCAGCACCGTCATTTCCGGAGGAGTCAGCGTCAATAATTGAGATTTATCTACCAGCATTTCCTCTGCGCTGGTTTGGTGCTTGGCGTTGAAGTAGTTTCTAAATCCATCTGCCGGAGGCTCCAGCCATGAAAATGATTCTATATCAGTTTGGTCTTGAGTAGCGTCAGTTCTACCGGGTGTGAATGGCACATTCACCTGATGTCCTGCATTTTTGGCCGCTTTCTCCACGCCAACATTCCCAGCCAGCACGATCAAATCCGCCAACGAAACGGGCTTATCGAAACTTTGCTGGATTCCTTCCAGTATGCCTATTACCCTGGCCAGTTGCTGCGGGTTATTTACTTCCCAGTCCTTTTGCGGAGCAAGCCTGACCCTTGCGCCATTGGCTCCCCCTCGCTTATCCGAACCACGGAACGTGGACGCTGAAGCCCAGGCTGTAGATACCATTTCTGAAACCGAAAGGCCTGATTCCAAAATTATTTTCTTCAATTCGGCCACATCACTGTCGCTGACCAGCTCATGATCCACCTCGGGCACTGGATCCATCCAAAGCAATTCTTCTTTTGGCACTTCTGGCCCCAGGAAAAGCGCTTTAGGTCCCATATCCCTGTGCGTAAGTTTGTACCATGCCCGTGCGAAAGCATCTGCGAACTCATCCGGATTTTCATGGAATCGTCTGGAGATTTTCTCATAGTCAGGGTCTTCTCTGAGGGCAAGGTCTGTGGTCAGCATAAAGGGAGCGTGACGTACAGTTGAATCATGCGCATCCGGCATCTCTCCCGCACCTGCTCCGTCTTTTGGTCTCCACTGCCATGCTCCTGCAGGACTCTTATATTTTTCCCATTCGTATTTAAAAAGGTTCTCGAAGAAGTAATTGCTCCATTGTGTAGGCGTTTGTGTCCAGGCGCCTTCCAGTCCACTGGTGATGGTGTCCATCCCCTTACCGCTTTTGTAGGCGTTTTTCCAGCCGAGCCCTTGCTCTTCGATGGTTGCACTTTCTGGGTCAGCTGCCAAATGACTGTCTGGTGCTGCGCCGTGTGTCTTGCCAAATGTGTGTCCACCGGCTATTAGTGCTACGGTTTCTTCATCATTCATGGCCATACGTGCAAACGTCTGACGAATAAAGTAAGCAGAGGCTTTGGGGTCAGGATTGCCGTCTGGCCCTTCTGGGTTTACGTAGATCAGTCCCATGTGGTCGGCTCCAAGAGGCCCTTCCAACTCACCATCTTTGGCGTGTCGCTGATTGCCCAGCCACTCACCTTCAGAACCCCAGTAGATATCGCCCTCAGGTTCCCAGACATCCACACGTCCACCAGCAAAACCGAATGTTTTAAAGCCCATAGACTCAAGAGCCACATTGCCAGCGAGGATCAAGAGGTCTCCCCACGATAGTTTGTTTCCGTATTTCTGCTTGACAGGCCAGAGTAGCAGCCGCGCTTTGTCCAGGTTTACATTGTCTGGCCAGCTGTTGAGGGGAGCAAATCGCTGGTTGCCTGTGCCACCGCCACCACGGCCATCCACCACGCGATACGTGCCGGCGCTGTGCCACGCCATGCGTATAAACAAGGGACCATAATGACCATAGTCTGCCGGCCACCAGTCCTGCGAATCGGTCATCAGTTCGGTAAGGTCTTTTTTAACCGATTGTAAATCAAGTTTTTTGAATTCCTCTGCATAGTCAAAATTCTCTCCCATTGGGTCAGAAAGCGAGGAATGCTGTCTGAGGATATTGAGGTTGAGTTTATTTGGCCACCATTCACGGTTTTGGGTACCCCCTCCGGCATTGTGTTTCATTTCACCTGCGTGAAAAGGGCATTTACTTGCTCCATTGTTTTCCATTTTCAGAGTGTTTTAGAAGTTGAAAGATATGTTGTTATTCAAAGGTCATATAATTAGTATTTATGATTTTTATGATGGTATAATTATAGGTTATAGTTCTTTTGGTAAAAACTTGCTCTTATAATTTAATCAATAATCAGTTGGTAAATAATGGAAGGCTGTGCAGTCAATGGCCGTTAAGCTGGCAATGTCAGTTTTATATGGGATTTGTGGGCAGAGCTTCACCACTCCAGGTCAGTCTCGTTTTTATTTGAAAAATATTTCCAATTCTAAGTACCTAACAGTCATAAAAATACACATTGGTGTAACCATATGCACCCGTTGTAACTTGTTGGTTTACAGTGATATTTGTCTTTATTTCGCGCCCAGATTTAAACCCGAAGGAAGATGAAAAATTTTGATGAATCAGCTAAAGCTTACCCCAAGACCTTTTCGCACATAGGTATTACGGTACCTGATATTGAGCGGGCGGTAAAGTTTTATACTGAGGTGATGGGCTTTTATGTAATCATGGAGCCGACCGTAGTAAAAGAGGAAAATGAAACTGCCATTGGTAAGATGTGCATAGATGTGTTTGGCAAGGGCTGGGGTACTTTTAAAATTGCCCATCTGTCAACAGGAGACAGAATAGGGTTTGAGTTGTTTGAGTTTAATGAAAGTAAAAACCTTCAGCCCAGCTTTGAGCCTTTTCGAACTGGTCTGTTTCACTTTTCTGTACAAGACCCGGACGTTGAGGGGCTGGTTAAGAAAATTGTGGATGCCGGAGGCAAACAAAGAATGCCGATCAGAGAATATTATCCGGGAGACAAACCCTACCGCATGTGTTATGTGGAAGATCCTTTTGGAACTGTATTTGAGATATACTCGCACTCTTATGAGCTGCACTATTCGGCAGGGGCATATAAGTGATGTTCTTTGGCAAATTGCTGACCCCATTGATCCAGCTGTAGCACAATGGGGATGAGAGATTCACCTTCTGCGGTTAGCTCATATTCTACTTTTGGGGGCGTGACGGGGTAAATCGTTCTCTTCACTAATTTGTCCTTTTCCAGGGCTCTGATGGAATAGGTAAACATTCTGTTTGAAATATCAGAGATGCTCTTTTGCAGTTCACCCGATCTTTGAGGGCCATCCTGCAAGTGAAAGAGGATTAGGCTTTTGTATTTGTCACCAATCAGATGCAGTGCAAATGCCAGGGAGCAATTAAACTCCTTATTTTGGTATTCTATTTTGTCTGTATTCACATCGAGTTGGTTTTGTGATAAGGCTCAGGCCGATGAGTGACGCGCCACACGCCAGCGGACGAATGCCAGTAAAATAGTAAAGTCGGCGATCTTTGTTAAGTTTTTGGAAGCATCAGGAAGACTTTATGGAGGCTAAAACCCCTTTGGTTTTGTTCGACGATGGAGCGTGACAAAATTTTAAGCTACTGAAAAACTTAAAATACATTTGACGCACAAACTCTTGCTTGCTGATACCTCCAACTCTGAACGCTTTGCTATGTCCGAACCAGACAGCATGGATAGTTCCAAAGAACAGCAGACCATACCAACCTATACTAAATGCTTTGTTGTAGAAGGTTTTTTGGTTGAAAATCTTATGCAAGCGCTCATTCTGGAACTTGATATGGTGAGCTTCATCTTGTAAAATATCTCTGCATATACTCTTAAGGAGGTTGCAGTTTGTGGCGTCATGCAAAGCTTGATAGAATATCTGCGCGGCACTCTCAACGATAATTACAGTGATTGTCCAAAGCTCCATGCTCGTGTTGAAGTATCTGATTTTACGAAAGAGTGTGTCACCCCAGTCTTTTCGTTTTCTTTTTTCGCCTATAAGATCGATGTACTTTCCCAAGTTGTTTCCGTGCTTCTGCTCCTCTTTTATGAATAGTTTGATTGCTTCGGGGTATTCGGGTTCATTTACCTCCCTGGCATATTTTGTGACGGCTGCCAGAAGATGAGAGCCGTCACTGGTCTCGCCAAGTTGCCACGCTTTTAAGGAATATAAGATTTGTGATTTTTCTGCTTCGGTTATTTTTGGTTTGAGGCTCCAGTCTACTCGCTGAAGCTTTAAGTTGTTTCGGAAATGGTTTTGCCAAAATGTGCTGCTATGGGTCATGTTATCATTTTTTGGAAATAACAAATGATGAAACGACACTACGAAAACGAAAGGTGACTTTTTAACACTAATTAAGATTTGATAGAGAAATTCACGAAAGAAAAAGCAACAAATACTTTACCAATGAGGTGTGAAGGAAAAACATTATATTGTGAAATGAAGTCAGTTTATTTAGCCACTTGCCACCACTTATAAGCGATGGCAAGTGGAAAAGTGGCTGATTTTAAATTAGATAACACAAATCCGATATAAGGTAAATAAACGCAATGGCGTTTATCCGGATGTTGTGCATAATGAGAAGAACCGCTAATGAAACCTGAAACATTCGAAAACCATCCTTTATTTGAGAAACTTGAACAACTAATAAACCGGTTGAACGAAGATGAATGCAGAGAAAAAATTGAATTAGAACGAGTCTCTTTTTTCGAATCAACTGCTCGTTATGTTAGTGATAGAATAAAACTCACAATTCCAATTCTTGTACAAGAAGCTGAGATGAATGCGTTGAGCAGTGAAATTGATGCAGGGCTGCAACAGATAAATGCATTTCTTGGTAACAATAATGAAGGTCACCTGAATAATGCAACTAATAATTTCAACTCCGCTCTTAACCGAATTAGAAATTTTCCGCTTCCATTTTCCAAGAACGATTTCAACTTTTCTAAAGCTGTCTCTGAATTTCAAAAGATAGTGAAAGAAAAATATCAAGAACTTGAAAAAGAAAACAAAGAATTAGAAACCCAATTAACTGATTTTCAAACCGATTTGGAATCGAAAGATGTCGAAATCAAGAGGCTATTCAAGCTATTGGAATCAAAGGAAACAGAAATACAAAACCTTAATAGTTCATTTCAGACAAGTTTTGACAACATAAAGGCATCTGCCACTCAGAATTATGAGCAGGACAGGAAAACTTTCCGAACGGAGTTTGACACAAAAAAAGAAGTTCTAACAGAAGAAATTTCTGCCCTGAAAAATTCTATTGATGTTGATTCCGACCAAATTATTAAGGATCTCAATACTAAGCTTGAAGAAGCAAATAAAATTGTCGGTGTAGTCAGTGACCGTGCAGTAACAGGTAACTATCAGAACATAGCGAACAGTCACAAAACAACTGCCGATATTTTTAGAATAATTGCGATTCTATTGATGATTGGTCTTTCCTCTATTCTCATTTATACGATTTGGGATATAAGCGGGGATAGCTTTGATTGGACTAAATCACTAATAAGAATTTTAGCCGCTGCGGCATTATCTTATCCAGCCACATATGCTGCAAGAGAATCCAGCAAACACCGAAAGCTTGAAATACAAAACAGAAAAGCGGAACTTGAATTAACTGCAATTGGACCTTTTATTGAATTGCTACCAGAGGAGAAAAAGCAGCAGATAAAAGAAAAACTAGTAGACAAATATTTTGGTGGAAATAGCATTGTTGATCCATCTGATGACGGGAAACAAGAAGATGTTTCGATAAGCTCTTTGGAACGAATAATGAAGTCAATACTTCCCTTTTTGAAGCAATAGCAGAGGCACTATGCACAACAGACATTATCATCCATAATCTAACTGAGCTATTTGCAAAGACTGGTTCTATCAGATACTTTAGTAGATATTTAAAAGGTCCAGCTTACGGATGATAGTTGAATTCCAGGGGTTAAACAAAAGCTATGCGGATAAAGTACGTTTTTTTCTATGCTATTTTATGCTTTGCAATAAACCTCCGAGCGCAGCGAACAGAAATACTCGATTTTATCAGCGACTCACATGAACCTAATGCAAAATTTGTTATTCAGATTCTCGATATTTCACAAGAACCTTCAATCAATCTTGATGAGGTAATTATTAAGCTCTTAGAGAACCGTGTTAAAACAATTGTAGTGTCTCTTGATCTTGAAGATTATAACAAATCAACAAGGTTGGACTCCCTTCTCAAGCTTCATTACCTAATTCTTCGTACTTCTGATAATTTCATTTTCGACATGAAGAAATTAAAGAGATGTCGTAATAAAGTAGCTTATAAGTTCCCGAAGAGAGTGATCATTAATGACCCTCTTCCTGCCTCACATTGTGCCGTTCAAGCAGCACTCTCTTATAACAGACTAATGTATCACGATATTCTTGAATTGCCGAAGGACACGGAATTCTATATTGATTATGATGGTGGGCCTTGCTTTTGGTCCTTTCATACCATCCCATTTAGCGAATTTGATGACTGGAAACAATGGATGGGTAACACAATAATGATAATTGCTGATTTCAAAAGGGACAAGAAATACATGACCCCTTTCGATGAGTTTATCTTCTATGATTACATGAACGAGTCACCCTATGGAAATACCGACTTTCATTGTCGGGATAACAATCCAGGAATGCCAGAAACCTACATACTTGGACACATGATCAATACCCTACTAACAAACATCCCAAGGGATACGCAATCAATAATTGTCAAAAAAGACTGAGTATAACAAGCTGACCGGGCATATGTCTCCCGATAGCTATCGGGAGTGCTTTCTGGCTGGTTTCAGTGCAACTCGACCATGAATCAGCCGCTGGGAAAGGTCGTTGCTTTCTACTGAGTGCAGTTCGCAGGATTTTACAATCACCTGAACCGTAAATAAAATACAAAATACGTCTATTTGCAGAAATCTTATCAAACGGCCAAATAATGAAAATGCCTCTGGATTTTTAGATTCAACTAAAAGCAGAGGCATTCGCAGTGTTATTTCTATCAGCTTTAATTTTACCCTCTGGGTGGGCCTTGTCTTTTTTGCGTCTTCTTGAATTTCTCCAATTGCTCATCCGTGAGTGTTGCTTCTAATTCTTTTCCCATGACCTGCATAGTCTCACGTGCCTTGGATTGGTCCTTCATGTCTGATTCATATTTTTCATGAATCTCTGTCCACTGCTGCACCTGCTCGTCGGTCAGGCTTAGATCTTTTGTGGCTTGTTCTACCATTTCCTCAGTGGAGGGCCTCTCTGGCCTTTGGCCTCCTCCTGGTCTTTGTGACCATGCAAGTGTGACCAACAACATTAATGAGAGGCTTAAAATAATTTTTTTCATGTGTTCTAAAGTTTAAAATGTATTCGAATTTTTAAAGTTTTGATTTAGGCAGTCAGGCGAATGCTATTTTGTTAAATCCCATCTGCTTTGCCGGTGGTAGTGCTTGACCCACGGAGTGATATAGATTCCCAGTATTCGTGCGAATTTATCATTGTTCATCCCTATTGTTGGCACGCATCTCTGATCGGGATCTTCATCTGACTAGCAGTTTGTTTGTGTTTGCCAGTATCATAGCAACACGACCATCTCTCTCTTGATCTACGTCAAGTAAATGGATAAGGGGGTGTTTGCATTTCTCTCGTCTTTTTGTTTCAACTATAGACGTGACTCACTGTGCTAATCCCTCGGGCCCATTGGAGGAGGAGGTAATCTATTTTCTCCGCCAATCAGGACAGCTAGAATATCCTTCACAATAAGTCCAAATTGCTCTTTTTGCTGTTCACTCAATATTGATTTCAGTTCTTCGAAATGGTCATAGGTGTATTGGAGTTTCTCCGATTCTATTTTTAATATTTGATTTTTGATACTGTCCGCAGCAGCGGCAGGATCGTCATTGAGCGTTTCGAAGTAAGCCTTTATCAGCGTTCGGTGATCGCCATCCAGAGTTCTCATTTGCTCACCATGCTTCCTGGCCAACATTTGATAATCAGCTCTTTGATCTTCCGTAAGTTTTAGTTTGTTGCTGATAATGTCAACAATGGGGCTTTGAGCGTTTCCTGGCTTCATGTGCGGTCTGTGTGGCCGCCCCTGTGCCAATAGAAAAATGAGTGTAGCGTTGATCAGCAGAAGTGCCACAAACCCAATTTGGTAAATTTTCTTACTTGTCATTTTCATACAGGTTATAGCTGGTAACCAGCGTGGTGTAAGACCCAGCCTCATATTGTGACGATGAGTCTGTGTCAGATGAATAGGTAGCTATAAAGTAGGTGTTAAACATTACGATGAGTGAAACCGCAGCTGCAATGCCCATCCATGTGCGTGAAGGCTCGGTGGCATGCTCTTGATTGTTGATCTTTTGCAAAATTTGATCAAAAGCATCGGCTGGTGGGTGAGCCTTTGCCATTCCCTTAGTGCTATTCAGTATATCGTCTTTCCAGTCTTCCATTTTCTTTTTTGACGTTTTATTACATTACTTCCCTCGCTCGGGATACACTTTTTCTAATTCTTTTTTCAAGTTGCCTTTGGCCCGCTGCACCAGCGATTCGACAGCCTTGCGTGAGGTGTTCATGATTTCTGCTGCTTCCTTTTGCGGTAAATCTTCTATTTGCGTCAGAATAAAAGCTGTTTTTTGATTGTCGGGTAGGGTGTCGATGACCCTAAAAAGAAGTTGAGCGTTTTCGGCTTGCTCCATTTTAATTCCCGGATGTACAAAGTCCGTTGATTCAATGGCAAGCTCGCCAGAGTCTTTTTTGTACAGTGAGGTGAAAATCCCGCCACGTTTCAGACTGTTCTTTTTTCTCAGAAAGTCGAGGCATTTATTTACGGCAATGCGATAGATCCAGGTGCTCACCGATGCGTCTTTGCGAAAAGAGCCAGCGGTATTGTATATAGTCACAAAGATGTCCTGATGAAGCTCTTCTGCGTCCTCCTGGTTTTTGGTGTAGCTGATGACCGTGTTAAATACTTTGACGGAATAGCGCTCGTAAACTTTTTTCAGAGCATTTTCATCCCCCTCAGCTATTTGATCAATCCATAAAACTTCATCGTCCATTTTCAAAGTAGAGAAATTTGATTGGGCTGGAAACTGCCACAATCGACCGGATAGGGCAAGCAGCCTTATCCAGTGTAAACAGCGCTAAAATAGTGAAACCGCCAGGGGTGCGCAACCCAAACTTTCACAACAGTGTCAATAAAATATAAAGCTCCGCATACGTCATGGGACAGAATTTGAGAAGGTAAAAAAACTTTTGCCTGACCAGACAACTTGGGGTTTCAGTTTTGCAGTAAGGCTTCCGTTTTGGTTAAGTCTGTTGCACAGAAATTTCCATGCTTCATATCTCCCGTTCATTGTGCATTTACCTATACTGGCAAAATGGTAGTTTGGCGTATTTGCGGTTGTCATATGCTTTTATTAGCTAATCCTTTAACCCAATCATACGTTTCTAATATTTCAGAAGAAGGTTCAGAGTAGTCACTTTTGAAAATCAGCAAGTTTATTCTATAATGTGGCTCCAACTTCATGGAAATCGTAATGTGATGTTCTTCCGATGTTTCTTTGCAGGCACTTGTGTATTCATCAACATAGTCAGAATGCAATTCTATTGATTTAATTGCACTTATTTGACTTTGAAAATTTCCACAAGAAATAAATTGCTTTTCAAGATTAAATGTAACTGTAGACTTACCTTTCTCCTGCTTGTATTGATACACTGTTGCCGAGAGAAATATTAAAAACCATAAGAACGAAAACAGTGGAGTTACGGCTATTAGCGCAAGACTAACTGTGCAAAAAAACATCCCCAATGAAATTATCAAAGTCCTTGTACTTCCAGATTGATGAATATTAATGATGTTTTCATTGATCACAACCTTGTAACCGTTTTCATTTAACAAATCGATGGTTTTGTCACTTAATTGCATAGTGCGTTTAACCTCTTTATATGGCGCTGTGTGCGCCTCACGGGCTAAGAGCAGCAAAATAGTGAATCTGCCGCGCTCGGCAAGGGGGTGCTCACAAAGTACTCAACATGTTGTTGACAACCAACCGTAAGAATTACTATTAAGATTGTGAAATATTTCTTTATGCGAGGATGAGCTCTAACGTCAAACTAGCGAAAGGATGCCCACTAGTTGTAAAGAGCACCAATTTAGTGAATCCGATCTTTTTCATTCTACCACTTTTTGCAATCGCCCAAAAAGTGGCCAAAAAGGCTCCTCAGAATCATCGCTTCCGCCCTCAGCCCAGCACACCCTCGGGATTCTGACTGGCACACCCGCTGCACTTCTTCGAAGTGGTGAAGGTTGCAGGTAGATGAACGCTGGAGTTGCACTTACATGAGCAGGAAAGCACTCCCGATAGCTATCGGGAGACATATGCCCGCTAGTGTTATGTGGTTGTTTATAAGTTCAGCAGTCGAGCTGAATGATGGACAGTTAAGATGTCAACTCGTTCGTCAGATACTATGCAATAGATGATTCGATAGTTTCCTAGTATAAGTTCTCTGATACGTGGATTCTCCAGTTCAGGTACTTCTCTTCCAGAGTTTGGAAGCTCTTTTAGTTGTTGAGTTAGTTGTCGAATACGCTGAACCTGAATTTTGGCATATTTCTTAGAATTCTGGCCTATAAACTCAGCGATTGAAATTAGGTCGTTCTTGGCTTGGGTTGTCCAGTTTATCCTAACCATTCAGGAAGTTCCTTGCCAAGTTGTTCGTCAGAAATTACATCGTTAGCTTTTGACTGTTCCAGTCCGGTTTCGATTTTCTCTAACAAGATGAGTTCGTCGATTGCCTGTTCAACTGAAAATTCTTCGGGGAGCTTATTGATTACTCCAATTACTTGTTCCTTCGTTAGCATATTTAAAGTTAAGAATTTCTTTGCGTATTGCAGTTATTTGCTGTAACCACTAGCTATCCGCCGTGTGTCCCGAGATAGCTAGAAAGCACTAATCTAGCGAAACTGCCCAACGACTGTACCAGTATACATGATGCACTGCGAAACACCAGTCTCCATTGAGAAAGATTGAAGAAGAAAGCACTCAAGTTTATTGGCGGGAGATAAGCGGAATATTTAGCAGACTCTTGGCAGAAGACTAAGTAAGGCCATGCGACATCATCGTTTGTGCCTGTTGCACAACTCAATTTAGGAATAATAAGGTTTGAATATAAAAGAGTTATTTACTATATTTAAAATAAACTCTTGCAAGGCAAAAAGCACCTT
This sequence comes from Cyclobacteriaceae bacterium, assembly GCA_039970095.1. Classification (GTDB taxonomy): domain Bacteria; phylum Bacteroidota; class Bacteroidia; order Cytophagales; family Cyclobacteriaceae; genus JAMZMI01. Next base: position 18 of record JBDVMP010000056.1, on the reverse strand, counting down.
CAACCCAAGCTGTTCAAT
>JBDVMP010000055.1:0-18078 GCA_039970095.1 Cyclobacteriaceae bacterium | reverse complement strand
CGGCCGGTTTGAAGGACGGAATGACTATTTCCACTCATCATCATTTTAGAAACGGCGATGTTATAGCGGTTCAGATTTTTGAGATAGCCGCCAAACTTGGCGTTAAGGATTTGATATGGTTTCCGTCTGCGTCTTTTGACTGTCATGCCGTGCTTACAAGGTTTCTGGAAGATGGCACCATACATCACATTGAAGGAAGTATGAACGGCGACCTTGGGAGTTTTACCTCAGAGGGCAAGATGAAAGGTGTGGGAGTTTTGCGCTCACACGGAGGACGGTATCAGGCCATTCAGGACGGAGAGGTGCAAATAGATATTGCCGTTATTGCAGCTCCTTCGGCTGATCCCTTTGGTAATGCCAACGGGGTGAATGGGCCTACATCTTGCGGCTTGTTGGGCTTTGCTTTGGCAGACTCACAGTATGCGGAAAAAGTAATTGTTGTTACTGATCACCTTGTTCCGTTTCCCTGTATTCCATGGCAAATTCAAGGCAACTACGTTGATCATGTTGTTGAAGTTGATCAAGTTGGGGTACCGGAAAAAATAATATCCGGAACCACTGAGATAACAAAGAGTCCAGATAGGCTGCTTATAGCCGAATTAACGGCTCAGTTTTGTAAAGCTGCGGGAATCATTAAGGATGGGTTTTCTTTCCAGGCTGGAGCGGGGGGGACGGCCCTGTCTATTGGTATCTACTTTTCTGAAATTATGAAGAGCCAGGGGATCAAGGCACGTTTTGCCAGAGGTGGTAGTAACAAGTATTTGGTAGATATGCTTAAGGAAGGGCTTGTTGATTATATACTCGACGGACAAACATTTGATCTGGATGGGGTAGCTTCTATGCGAGACAACCCAAACCATGTGGACACCAGCCCTTTTACTAGCTACAATTATCATGGTAAAGGGAACTTTGCACAGTTGGTGGATGTGGTCATACTTGGAGCAACTGAAGTTGATGTTAATTTCAATGCCAATGTGGTAACCCATTCCGACGGATACCTGAGGCATGGGATTGGTGGTTGGCAGAACTGTCTTTTTTCAAAATGTACAATACTCCCAGTGCCGCTTTTCCGAGACCGAATCCCTGTAATCCGAGAAAGTGTTACAACCATTTGTGGGCCTGGAGAACTTATAGATGTTATTGTGACAGAGCGAGGTATTGCTATCAATCCATTGAGGCTGGATTTAATAGATATGATCCAAGGAAGTGGTCTGCCTGTTAAGTCTATTCATCAACTTAAAGAAGAAGCCGAGGCGATCTGTGGTACCCCTGCAGTTCAAGCATTCGAGGAAGACGTAGTTGCTGTAGTGAAATGGGTTGATGGAACCATAATTGATGCTGTACGCAAGGTGTCACGTTAGCTGAACATTATGTTGTGTTTCCGAAATGCAGACTCAGCGAGTCAGCATCGGACTGAATCCTATGTGGCCAAAGACTCCACTCCAAAAGCACATAAAATGATTATTAGATGGAGAAAGAGAATGTTGATTTATGATTAATATAATGATTAAAAATATTTAATATAAATACTTGTAAATCAGTATTTTAAGTTTCAATTACTATTTTAGTAAATATGATTTATGTTGAATTATTGAAAAATCTGGCTTATTAAAGTGATTAAGTTTGAATGAAGAATTAGTTAGAGAAAAATTAAAAAGATGCTAAACAAAAAGATCGTAATTATAGGCAGTTGCAACACCGACATGGTTGTCAAAACAGACCGGCTTCCAGTGCCAGGTGAGACTGTGCTAGGAGGAAAGTTTCTGATGAATCCCGGTGGTAAAGGAGCAAACCAGGCCGTCACAGCAGCACGTCAAGGTGGGCAAGTGACTTTTATTTCAAAAGCTGGAAACGATGTTTTTGGAAAGCAGTCAATTGAGCTTTACAGTTCCGAAGGGATAAATACGGATCACATCTATTTTGATGATAAAAACCCATCTGGGGTGGCCTTGATAACTGTTGATGCACAGGGAGAAAACTGTATCGTTGTGGCTTCTGGAGCTAATGGAACCCTATCGCCAAAAGATATAGATAAGGCGCAAGGTGAAATTGAAAGCGCCTCGATTATATTGATGCAATTGGAAATCCCAATTGTTACTGTAGAATATGTTGCTGAATTGGCGAACAATAAGGGAATTCCTGTTATTTTAAACCCTGCACCTGCACAGGGTTTGTCTGAGAATTTGCTAAAGTGTTTGTACCTCATTACTCCCAACGAAAATGAAGCGGAGATTCTTTCTGGGGTGAAAGTAACAAATTGGGAAACTGCAAAAAAAGCAGCTACTGTAATTAGTAAGAAGGGGGTTCCCAATGTGGTGATAACCATGGGTTCACGGGGAGCACTGATAATGGAGGGTAGCGAGTTTCATGTTGTAGAATCTCATAAAGTGGAAGCAATAGACACAACTGCTGCAGGTGATTCATTCACCGGATCCTTATGCGTTGGTCTTGCCGAAGGTAAGAATATTCTTGAGTCCGTTAAGGTTGCTGCCAAGGTTGCTGCGATAACCGTAACCCGTATGGGTGCTCAATCATCTATCCCATACCGCAATGAATTACAACTGATGGAAAACGGAGTTTCAAAATAATAATGGTATTTCAAAACAAACGATCATGAAATCATATTCTAGGCAACATTCAATACTTTTTCTCTATCTGTTTCTTGCAGTAGTTTTGATTTTCTCGAATACTGAGTCTGAGGCCCAATTACTTGATGATGTAACTGTTAGCGGAAAAGTAACTGATGACGCAAACAATTCAATTCCTGGTGTCAGTGTTTACGTCAAAGACACTCAGATAGGAACTATTACAGGTGTGGATGGGCGCTATAGTTTAAATGTTCCGTCAGAAGCGGTATTGGTTTTTTCATCGATTGGATTTGAGACTGTAGAAGTGTCAGCGAATAACAGAAGTGTTATTGATATCCAATTGAGAGTATCAACTCAAGCTTTAGATGAAATTGTTGTTATTGGTTATGGAACAACCACCAAAAAGGAAATTACTGGAGCAGTTACGACTGTGAAATCTGAAAATTTTAATAGGGGAGGGTTCAATGACCCTATGGGGTTAATTCAGGGAAAGGTAGCAGGGTTGACCATCACCAAACCTAATGGCGCGGACCCATTGTCTGGTTACCAAATACTTCTACGTGGGGTAAGTACGCTTACATCAGGCCAGGGGCCACTTATTATTATAGATGGTGTCATTGGAGCTGATTTGAAGAATATTAATTTTCAAGACGTTGAATCATTTGATGTTCTTAAAGATGGTTCTGCGGCAGCCATTTACGGGACGAGAGGTACAAATGGTGTTATTATAATCACCACTAAATCGGCTAAAAAAGGCCAGCAAGTACTGGAATACTCAGGACAGGTTTCGACGCAAGTGGCACCAAGAGGAGTAAGAAACTTATCAGCGAGTGAATTCAAACATGCTATAGAAACTTATCAGCCTTCGAAAACCGGCAGTCTTTTTGGGAGTGAGACAGATTGGTTTGATGAAATCACCAACGATCTTCCAATTAGCTATCAGCACAATATTTCGCTTTCAGGGGGAAGTGACAGTTTTTCTCATCGAACGTCCCTAACGCACAGTACAGATCAGGGATTGTTACGAGATAATCTTTCAGAAAGAATTCTTCTTAAGACTAACATTAAGCAGAGGGTATTTGATGATAGGTTAATGTTGGATTTCAATTTCACTAACAACTTAAGAAAATATAGCCCAGCCAACTATGACCTTTTTAGTCAGGCATTTATTCAGAACCCTACGCAACCGGTATATGATGATTCTGATCCGGCTACAGGTGGATATTCATTCCAGCAAGGATTGGGTTATTACAACCCTGTTGCCATGCTGAATGAGAGAACACGAGAGGGACAAACGAATGACATAGTCCTAAACCTTAGAGCAACACTAGATATCACAGATAACCTTTCCTGGAGCAACTTCATCTCTACACAAAAGTCCGAATGGGAAGAGAACTCCTATAAGACGAAATATTATCCTACTATTCTCGGCATAAATGGAGAAGCAGAAATATCAAATGGTCGTAATAGCAATATGCTATACGAAAGCATGTTCAATTACCAAAAAGCAGTAAATGATCATGATTTTCAGGTAGTTGCGGGATATACTTTTCAAGAGTTCGAAATGAATAGTTCTTACGTAGGAAATTACAATTTCGATACGGATGTATTTCGTCACAATAATATTTCTGCGGGTTCATTCTTTAGAGAAGGAAAGTCCGAAATGGGATCTTACAAAGAATCAAGTAGGCTGATAGCACTTTTTGGAAGAGTCATGTACAATTATGATGAAAAATACCTTGCGTCGATCTCCTTGAGGAGGGAAGGTTCATCTAAATTCGGAGATAACAACAAATGGGGAATGTTTCCGGCTGTAAGCCTCGGTTGGAGACTCAGTGAAGAATCACTTTTCAAAGACATCAGCTGGATAAATGATTTGAAACTGAGGGTAGGTTATGGGGTAACAGGTAATCAGGATTTCAGTCCGTATAGATCATTGATTCTGTTGGAGCGTGTTGGTAGCTTGTTTTATAATCAGGAGTGGATCAACTCATACGGGCCAGGGCAGAATCCCAATCCTGACTTGAAATGGGAGAAAAAACAAGAGCTGAATTTAGGTATTGATTTTTCTGTACTCGATAGGCGGCTCAGCGGTAGTCTTGAATATTACCTAAGAAAAACCAGTGATTTACTTTGGGAATTTCAGGTGCCGGTTCCACCTTATTTGTACCCATATTTATTTACTAATGTTGGAACGATCAGTAATCGGGGGGTAGAACTTACGTTAAATGCTCTCCTCATGAAAAGTGAAAACTTTAGTTGGAGTTCCACTTTTACAGCTAGCCATAATAAGAATTTTCTAGATAAAATTTCAAATGATGAGTTTACACAATCAACCTACGAAACGGCCTTTCTTGGAGGTACTATAGGTGTGTGGTCACAACGAATCAAGGAGGGAGAAGAACTCGGTACTTTTTATGGACCTGTTTGGTTAGGTGTTGATGAACATGGTAACGACATATTTAAAAATCAAAATCCTGTTGGAGATGTAGATAAGAGTAATTGGGAGAAGATCGGAAGTGCTAACCCCATTGCAGTCCTTGGTTGGAGTAATGTTTTGACGTACAAAAACTGGAATCTAAATTTTGCTTTTCGTGGAGGAATTGGAGGTAAAGTGATGAATTCTAACAGGTTATACTATGAATCCTGGACTGCTATTGGCTTGCGCAATATTGTACATACGCAATTAGAGAACCCTGAATTTATAAGGAACGTCACCTATTCTTCAAAGTACATTGAAGATGCATCTTTCTTGAAACTTGACAATGTAACACTTCAATACAATTTCGATTTGAATGCTAAATACGTATCCAAATTAAGTTTAGTAGGGTCGGCGCAAAATGTTTTTTGGATTTCGGGTTATAAGGGGATCGATCCTGAAGTTAATCTCGGGGGGTTAGAGCCCGGCATAGACCGATTATCATACTATCCAAGAACCACTTCTATTACCCTTGGAGTAAACGCGACATTTTAATTATTAATGAATCGGATCATGAAAAAGTATACTCTTACTATAACAACGTTCGTCTTGTTGAGCCTCCTGTCAGTTTCTTGTTTTGACCTGTCAGAAACTGTGTACTCAGAAATACCAGTTGATAATTTCTTCAATTCTGAAAAGGATATTATTGCCTACGCTGGACGTGCATATGTGAAGCTTCAGCCCTATCCGGAAGAACAACGGCTCTGGTCTTTGGGGCAGAATGCTTCTGATGAAATGGTTATTCCACAGAAGCATAATGGTGAATGGTATGATCAGGGTAGATGGGAAGAAATTCAAAAACACACGCTCAATAGCACTACTGCAGGAAATAAAATTCTGACCAAATCTTGGGATATGGTTTTTGAAGGTATAACCGCGTGTAATGAAATTCTATTTGTTATTGAGCCAATAGAATTTGAGAATAAGGAGCGCGTGCTCGCAGAGATCAAAATTTTACGTGCTTTCTACTACTATTGGGCAATGGACTACTGGGGAAATATCCCATTTTCAACTGATTTTAGTGAAAAAGAGCCACCACAGCAAAAGGACAGACAGTTTGTATTTGATTTCATAGTTCAGGAGATATTGGACAATGTAGATGAAGTACAAGAGGCGCCAACTCCGGAGTACTATGGAAGGGTGACAAAAGGAATGGCTTATACGCTATTGGCGAAAATGTATTTGAATGCCCAAGAGTGGATTGGTGAAAATAAATATGCGGAGGCGGTGTTGGCTTGTGATCAAGTGATAGCCTTGGGTGCTTATGAAATTGAAGCTAATTTCTCTGCCAATTTCGAAGTACATAATGAGGGATCAAGAGAGAATATATTTGTAATTCCATTCCACGCTCAACTTACAGATGAGCATTTCTATTGGCAGAACTTAACACTGAATTCAGCAAGCACTTCTACTTTCAACCTGGCTGGTGTGCCATGGGACGGCTTTGTATTGCAACCCGACTTTTTTGCAATTTATTCTGACGATGATATCCGCAAAAACTCTTTTCTATTTGGGCAACAAAATGACATTAGCGGCAACCCGATTGTTATTGAAGGTGAGCCTTTCATATATACCCCGACCATTCAAAATTACAATTCAAGGGGCGAGTGGGAAGGTGCCAGATGTGCAAAATACGAATATCAGGAGGAGCTTAGTTATGATGTGGTGGATATGGAGAACGATTTTGTGCTCTTCAGGTATGCTGACGTGCTCTACACTAAACTTGAAGCCCTTCATCGATTAGGCAGAACCAGTGAGTTTATTGGAGATGCTGATTTACAAAAAATCAGAACGCGTGCTGGTCTGCCTGTATATACAACAGGAGATATTACAGATGCTGAGTTGTTAGATGAGCTTGGTCGGGAGTTTGCATGGGAAGGTCATAGGCGTCAAGACCAAATCCGATTTGGAGTATGGGGGAACCCCTGGTGGGAAAAACCTGCTTCTGGTCCTAATAAAAAATTATTCCCGATTCCTCAGAGTGCTATAAATACGAACCCAAATCTTACTCAAAACCCAGATTAATGGACTATAAAAAAATAATAACATCCATCACATTTGCCAGTCTGTTTCTTGTTGCTTCTTCACATGTGGAAAAGGTGCCAATGGCTTCCAAATCGATTTCGGTAAAGGAACTTCGAAATAAAATCGCCGGAGCTTGGATTGGGCAGATGATAGGTAATATATATGGATTGCCCCACGAAAATAAGTATGTAGACGCACCGGGCGCGGAAAACTGGCCCTATGGTTATACTAAGAATATTGACAAACTCAAGACGTACGATGGGGCCTTTTCCGATGATGATACAGATGTAGAATACATGTATCTCCTCCAGATGGAAAAGTACGGCCATGAACCTACCTATGAGCAAATGCGGGAGGCCTGGATGTTCCACATCCGAGATAGGGTATGGCTTGCCAACAGGGGAGCATTGGGACTCATGCATTTTGGTTTTACTCCACCCTTCACAGGTGCGAAAGACATCAACCCTCATTGGTTTCAAATAGATCCACAGTTGATAAATGAGATATGGGCCTACACTGCTCCCGGAATGATAAAATATGCCGCTCAAAAATCTGACTGGGCTGCCAGAATTACAAGTGATGAATGGGGTGCCGAACCGACTGTTCATTATGGTGCCATGTATGCCGCGGCATTCTTTGAAACGGATGTGCGAAAATTGATTGATATAGGACTAAAGGAACTCCCTGAAGATGGCAGGTATGCACAGACGATCCGGGACATGATTGCACTTCACAAAAAGTATCCTAACAAGTGGCAGGACGCCTGGAAAGAAATGGCTCAAAAGTATTATATCGATGAACCAGAAATGACCAAAACCATATGGAATGCCAATTTGAATGGAGCATGCGGAATCCTGGCCATGTTGTATGGTGAAGGTGACTTTCAGCGCACCCTCGACCTATCTTGTGCCATGGGGTTTGATGCAGATAACCAGGCTGCTACTGTAGCGGGCATATTAGGTGTTGCCTATGGGTTTGATGCGCTTCCTAGAGAGTTATATCTGCCAATCGACGGCTGGGAGCTTCCTTTCAATGATACTTATATAAATATTACGAGACATGAGTTGCCGGATGCGAGCATTCAGGATATCATTGACCGCACTGTAGACGCTACCATAGCATTGGTCGAAGCTAAAGGAGGGAAAACTATTGGTGATGCTGGAAAGGAAAAACTGGTGATTAAAACCAATGCGGTATTCAACGTTCCCTTGGAATTTTATATGGGGCCTGCTCCGCGAATGGAGATAGGCAAGCCAGTAGATTTCAACTTCTACAGCAGTGCAAATAAAAATTACGATTGGTCGCATATCGCAGGAAAACTGCCTCCGGGTACCACCTTTGAAAAAGGTAAATTATCTGGAAAACCCACCAAGGCGGGCACTTATAAAATAACTGTCCAACTGAGCAACGGCAAAGACAAGATATCACGGGAATTTGATCTTCTTGTGCGCAGTACCAACCTTGCTTCCAGCGCCAAGCCGCTTTCTAATATTGCCAATGTCAACAAGGCGGTTTTAGATTCTTGTTGGACCACCTTGGGCAACTCTATGTATGCTGATAATGTGGAAGTGATCAATGATGGTAAGATCAATGGGATAGGTTCAGTTTTCTATAGTCTGGCTGACAGAGCCAGACTTCCGAAAGTCGATTATTACGGTTATGAGTGGGATGATACTCAGGAGATAGATATGATAGGATTTCATACCGGGGGTATGGAAGAGTTTGGTGGGTGGTTCACCTCGCTCAATGTCCAATATAAAAATGAGCAGGGGAAGTGGGTTTCAGCGGCCAACACTTCCATTAATCCAGAACTACCGGAGACAGATATTATTTTCTTTCAGCCACATTTTGTTGAATACGTCATTTCGTTTGATCCTATCAAGACAAACGCAATAAGAATTATCGGAGATGCCAAAATCCAGGATCATTGGAACAAGTACACCAAAACAGTTTCTGGATTTACATCCATCAGTGAATTAAGTGTTTACGAATCAATTAAATAATCAATGATGAACCCAATTTTATATCAAGTGATCAGGATATTTTGCTACGCTATTTTCGGAGCGGTTGTATTGAGCGCCTGTTCGAATGCCAATTCCAGTAAAACCATAACAGAGTCTAATGATGTGCTCGCGAGATCCGACATACAAATGACCCCATCGGAACTGCAAAATAAAATCAAAGGAGGTTGGGCCGGACAGACAATTGGTGTGGTATATGGAGCGCCAGTGGAGTTTAAATATAATGGTTCGATGATTCATGATGATCAAAATATTCCGTGGAACGAACATTATGTGAAGTATTGGTGGGATAAAAAACCAGGGTTATTTGATGATGTCTATACAGATTTAAACTTCGTCAAAGCTTTTGAAGAAAATGGGTTAGATGTTTCCTCCGCAGTAATTGCGAAATATTGGTCTAATACGGCTTATCATTTGGCTCATGCCAATCAGGCTTCTCGCTACAACATCCTTAATGGTATTTTACCTCCAGCTTCAGGCAATTGGAAGAATAACCCTCATGCCGATGATATTGACTTTCAGATTGAGGCGGATTTTATAGGATTAATGGCACCAGGCATGGTCAACGAGGCAACCGAAATTGCCGATCGTGTTGGTCATGTGATGAATAGTGGAGATGGCTGGTATGGTGGTGTTTTTGTGTCCGCTATGTATTCGCTGGCTTTCGTTTCTTCAGATCCCGCTTATATAGTTGAGCAAGCTCTTAAAACTATTCCAGAAGGAACATCATTTCATAGCTGCCTCTCCGATGTGGTGAAGTGGAAAAAGATGTACCCGAATGATTGGAAACAAACATGGTTTGAGGTCCAAAAAAAATGGAATCATGATGTGGGTTGCCCTAAAGGAGTGAGTTTAGGGTTCAATATTGAAGCAAAGATCAACTCGGCCTATGTGGCCATAGGTTTGCTTTACGGAAACGGGGATTATTCAAAATCCATAGATATCGCAGCACGTTGTGGTCAGGATGCCGATTGTAACCCGGGAACAGCCGGAGGAATTCTTGGAGTTATGCTGGGGTATGATCAGATCCCTGAATTTTGGTTGAACCCGCTTAAAGAAATAGAGAATGACAACTTTGAAAGTACCGATGTGTCATTGAGCAAGGCCTATGGGTGGAGCATGAAACATGCCTTAAAGATGATAGAAAGGGCTGGAGGTGAAGTTGGTGAAACACAAGTAACCATTCCATTATCAAAACCTAAGCCGGTGGCTTTTGAGCAAAATTTTGAAGACACCTATCCTGTTGAACGAGTTAAAATTGATAAATCGTTCACGGACGAAATAAGCTTCACGTTTGATGGAAATGGGTTTTTGTTATATGGGAATATGGCAAAAAGATCCAAGGTGGATATTAAGTACATAGATAGAGTCTCAAAAAGGACTTATGGGTCTGAATCGTTTGGATTGGCAGAGCCAGATGATCCATATGTGGCGATTATGGATATAGAGGTTGATGGAAAAGTCGTGGAAACAGTGAAGTTGCCTATGATGAATTCCGCACGTCGACTTGAACCGGCCTGGAGGTATCAGATGACAGAGGGAGTGCATAACCTGCGCCTAATCTGGAAAAATCATGAAGAGGATTATGAATATAGGATCAATGACCTGATTGTATATTCAGAAAATCCGCCTGCCAGTAATTTACCTAAGAGTAATTGATTCGAATGAAAATGAAAACACACATTGTTAGATTATTAGGGGTAGTGTCTTTGTTGTGCTTGGGCTGCACTAGCAGCGAGACCAGGACTAATCTCTGGAATACAGAAGTAAGCCTGACCAATGCTGATCTTAAAGATAAAATCAGAGGTGGTTGGGCCGGTCAAACCATTGGGTGTACGTTTGGTGGTCCTACGGAATTCCGCTTTCGGGGCACCATGATACAGGACTATCAACCAATCATTTGGTACGATGATTACATTCGCGAAATTTTTGAGTTAGATCCCGGTCTCTACGATGATGTATACATGGATTTGACTTTTGTCGAAACCATTGAAAAGCTTGGCTTGGATGCTCCGGCAGATTCGTTTGCTGTCAAATTCGCGGAGGATGACTACAAGCTTTGGCATGCCAATCAGGCAGCCAGATATAATATTCTCAATGGCATCATGCCGCCGGGCTCAGGGCATTGGATGAATAACCCACACGCCGATGATATTGACTTCCAAATAGAAGCTGATTTTATAGGTATGATGGCTCCAGGTATGGTCAATGCCTCTTCTGATTTATGTGATCGGGTGGGGCACATTATGAACTATGGAGATGGATGGTATGGAGGTGCATTTATGTCAGCTATGTATTCACTCGCTTATGTTTCCGACGACCTGGATTTTGTGATATCCGAAGCGCTCAATATCATTCCAAAAGAGAGTAAATTTTATCAGACCATCGCCGATGTGATCAAATGGCACGAGCAATACCCTGACGATTGGAAGGAAACCTGGTTTGAGGTAGAAAAGAAACATTCATCTGATGTGGGTTGCCCTGAGGGAGTCTTTAATTCATTCAACATAGACGCAAGTCTCAATGCTGCTTATGTTGTTATTGGTCTTTTATACGGTGACAAGGACTTGTTCAGGACCATGGATATTGCCACTCGTTGTGGTCAGGATTCAGACTGCAACCCGGCCACTGCTGCTGGTATTTTAGGAGTGATGTATGGGTATGAGGCCATGCCCGCCTTTTGGAAGCCCGCCATTGAGAAAGTAGAAGATCTCAAATTCCCATACATGGATATAAGCTTAAATCAGGTCTATGACATGAGCCTGAAACACACACACCAAATGATCAGAAAAAATGGAGGGAGAACAGATGACAAGGGTGTGGTTATAAAAGTGGAAAAACCTGAAGTACTCAGGTTGGAGCAGTCCTTTGAAGGAATGTACCCATCGGAGGAAAGGTACCTGCGACAGGAGTTTTTAGAAGATCCAATAAAAATTGATTTTCAAGGGAATGGACTGGTTGTGCTTGGAAATGTTAAAAGTGTCTGTGGGGTAAAGAAAAGTGATTATGTCGCATTGCTGGATGTTTATATTGATGGGGTTGCTGTTGAACGAGTCAAGATGCCTTTCGATTATATCGTTCGTAAATACGATATTTTCCATAAGTACATGCTTAAACAGGGGCAGCATCATGTAGAGATCAAATGGGTTAATGCGAACCCCGATTTCAGACTTTATATGCGCTCGATTGTGGTATATGCAGACCAACCTGCAAAATCAATTGCACCTAATATGTGATGAATATGCTGGCTTGGAGAAAATTTTTGGGAGGGTGTATAATGTTGCTAATCATGTTGTCAGGGTGTGGCGGTCAGGATATGGACGTACCTGCAGGTGAGGAAAAGGAGCCTGAGGAAACTCCGTTCAGTCGACTATTGACCAACCAAAAATTGGAGAGCAAAATTCTTAAGCGCTCACTAGATTATGCTGTCCTTTTACCTGATGGTTACGACGTTTCTACCGACACTTATCCGGTTGTCTATTTACTTCATGGCTATGGAGATGATGAAACCGCATGGTATCAGGGGGGTGGTTTGCGGTACAACGTGGACAAGAATGAGGATGTGGCCGTACCCATGATCTATGTGATGCCTCAGGGGTTTAATACCTACTACATCAATAAATATAATGGCAAATTTCCTTATATGGACATGTTTGTGAAAGAACTCGTGCCAACCATAGATTCGCTTTTTAGAACGAAAAAGAACAAAACTCAACGGGCTGTTATGGGATATTCTATGGGCGGATATGGTGCGCTCATTCTCCCAGTTATGAACCCGGATGTTTTCAGTGTCAGTATTCCTTTGAGTATGTCTTTTAGGACAAGGGATCAATATTTAGAAGAAACTCAGGGTGCGTTTGATATACAGTGGGCTCCCAATTTTGGCCCGAGGGTTGGCGCTTCTGGTGAATCGCGATTTTCGGATTATTACAAGGAGCACAGTCCGTTTTATTTTTTCGACACTGACGAGATTAGCCGTTTTGATGGGCTAAAGATTCTGATTGACTGTGGAGATGACGAAGAGTCGCTCTCGAAAACCAACAATGAAATGCATGTGCTGTTGCGCGATCACAACATTGCACATGAATATCGGGTCCGCTCAGGAGCACATTCCTGGAATTATTGGAAAGAGGCCTACCCCGAGGCGCTGGCATTCATAAGTGATGCAGTTCAGCAATTTGAATATCCTGAAGAGCCAGAACCGGTGATGATTGATCCGTTGATTACTGTCGATGATTTTCAAACCATTGATGTTCCTGGCACCCATACCTCAGTGAACCTGCTCCTGCCTGCTCAGTATTCCGATGATGAAGCTTACCCTGTGGTGTATTTTCTGAATGATCACGAATCAGAAGGCAGGGTCGACAACACAATCAAAGTGTTTTCATTATTGACCAATGCAATGACGAATGACAGGATCGAGAAAAGTATTCTTGTGGAAATATCAGCTGAGCTCGCAACTAGAGAAAACCTGCCTCTAGCGGACATTATCGCTTATGTAGATCAGGAATACAAAAGTGCTAAATCCACGAAAGGTAGGCTGCTAATCGGAAATGGTCATGGTGCGGCTTTGGCACTGGAGGTAAGTAATGACTTATCTGATTTATTGATCAACTGTTTCGCATTCAACCCGAAGTTTTCGTCAGAGATGCCAAAACATAATGATAAGGCATTCTATTATTTGGATATGACTGATGAGGCCAGTGGGTATAAGATAGCCAATGGTTTTTATCTTCAAATGAGATCGGGAGAATATGAATACAGGGTGCGGCAGGGCACAGAAACTGTTCAATCCTTCCTTAATGGGCTTGACCAGTCCCTGAAAGAGATGAAGGCAAAATTGAAATCCGAATGAGAAGGACATTCACATATCTTTTATTAGTGTTTGGATTGTGCATGGGTACGCGTGCTCAGGAAGGCCCAATTGTGCTAGAAAGCCTGTCAATGCACAGCGAAATTCTCAATCAGGAAATTAAGTACTCCGTTGTGCTACCGCAGGATTACCATATTTCAGATAGGACTTATCCGGTAATCTACTTATTGCATGGGCTTGGTGGTACAGAAAGTTCATGGCTCGAGTATGGTCGCGTTAGTCAGACGGTTTACCAACTGGTAGATCAGGGAGATATTGCCCCGATGATCTATATCATGCCTCAGGGGTTCAAGACGTACTACGTTAATGATTTCTATGGTAAATACCCCTATCAGGATATGTTTGTTCAGGAACTGGTTCCTCATGTGGATGAGCAATTTAGAACCATTGCAGATGTGGAGCACCGTGGTACTATGGGGTATTCTATGGGAGGTTTTGGTGCACTCATTCTGCCATTATTAAACCCTGAGATTTTTTCGGTATGCGCTCCTTTGAGTATTTCTATGCGTACTGATAAACAATACATGACAGAAGATGCGTCAGGGTGGGACGATCAATGGGGGCGCCTGTTTGGCGGAGTAGGACTTATGGGTGAGAGTAGACTGACGGATTACTACAAGCAGCACTCACCATTTCATATTATGAACCGAGATACTAAATCGAGGTACACAGGGCTAAAAATATACATAGACAATGGGGATGAAGAAGAGACGCTTTGTGCCAGTAATGAGGAGTTGCATATGCTTCTTCGCGATATCGATTTCCCGCATGAATTTAGAGTGCGGGATGGGGGGCATGAATTTGCTTATTGGAGAGAGGCCATGCCGAATGCGCTTCGGTTTATAAGTGATGCATTTGATGGGAAGGCTTATAGAGGGGACGTGAAAGAAAAAATCAAATTAGAGGAGGTTGGAAATGCAACTCTAATTTTTGAAGATGGTTATGAAATATGGCGAACAAAGGAATATGATCAAACTACGCGTCAATACCCGGTCATGTATGTTCTTGGCGATTTTCAAATCGAGGATAAACAACAAATTATCCAATATGTAAAAAATGAAATTAACTCACGGCATTTACCACCAGTTCACCTTGTATTTCTGGATGTAGCCTCGAAACGATCTATAAATGAAGTTATTAAGGAAGTGAATGAGAAATATAGAGGCCGTGATGGGTACAGATTTCGGGCCTTTATAAGTTGTCAAAACGTAAGTCAGAAACTGATAACCTCGATTTTGGATTCCACAATGTTTACGGTAAACCTGATGCTCGACAGCCCCATAGACTGTGACTGGTTCGAAAAAAAAGTGCAGGAGAATGGTGACAGAGCTCTCACACGACCTTGGTGGTTTTTTGCCACACACACCGAAACAGAATACTATAAAAACTACGGCTGTACGCACATGTCGCTGAGGGATGCCGGGGTATATCACGAATATCGGGTTACTCAAAATGGGGAAGGCAATAGTTGGTTGTTGGCCCAATTCCCAGAAGCATTAAAATTTGTTCAACTTAAACTTCACTGGTAAAACAAAGTCTTATGTATATAATTGAAAGCTATACTCTCGCTGTTTTCTTCTGCGTTGTAACCATGCTCTGCTGGGGGTCATGGGGTAACACCCAAAAACTTGCGGCCAAAACCTGGCGCTATGAATTGTTTTACTGGGACTATGTAATTGGAGTTTTTCTTCTTTCAGTCATTTTTGGGTTTACTCTGGGAAGCCATGGTGAAGAAGGTCGCAGTTTTATGACCGATCTGGTTCAAGTAAACAGGAGCAATGTTGTAAGTGCCCTCATAGGAGGCGTTATATTCAATGCGGCTAATATCCTTTTGTCCGCCTCTATTTCCATTGCGGGCATGTCTGTAGCCTTTCCTCTTGGGGTCGGTACTGCACTTGTTTTAGGTGTGATAGTCAATTATGTGAGCACCCCGAAAGGCGATCCAATAATACTTTTTACGGGAGTGGCATTAATTGTTGTGGCAGTTATATTTAACGGGATAGCCTCTGGCCAAATGAATAAGGGTGAAACTAAATCCAGCTCTAAAGGTATATGGATTGCTTTGGTGGCTGGAGTCTTGATGTCATTCTTTTTTAGGTTCGTTGCTGCTGCTATGGATTTGGATAATTTCGTTTCACCGGCGGCCGGTATGGCTACACCTTACACAGCTTTTTTCATTTTTGCTGTAGGCATGGTGTTGAGCAATTTCCTTTTCAATACCATATTGATGAAAAAACCTTTTGTGGGCTCGCCGGTCTCATACAAAGACTATTTCTCCGGCGGCATTTCAACCCATCTTGTCGGTGTTTCAGGAGGGCTCATTTGGGGGTTAGGTTCGGTGTTGAGTTATATGGCGGCTGAAAAAGCTGGAGCTGCCATCTCCTATGCGCTGGGTCAGGGAGCAACGATGGTTGCGGCGCTGTGGGGGGTGTTTATCTGGAAAGAGTTCATAGGTGGAGGTAAGGCAGTAAACCTATTATTGTTCGCTATGTTTTTACTTTTTATTTCGGGATTGGTTTTAATCATAATCTCCGGTGGAAACTAGGTTTTGTAACCCTTAAGGTAAAGAATTTATAGAATCGAATTTTTTTAAATAACAAACTAAATAAATAACTATGAAAAAGTATCTAATGGTTTTAAGTGGGGCAGTACTTGCCTTGAGCATGATGTTGACTAGCTCATGTAGTGATGATGAGGGTGGGGTCACCCCTGTTGTGGAGCCGTCTCTAATTAAGACAATTGCTATTGATTACTCTGGAGGTAATGGAGATGAAGTTGAGAAATGGGAGTTTATTTATGACGACAATGATCGCATAGAAAGCATTAATAATTATTGGAATGGCGATTTGGATGATGTAATTACCTACGATTACTCTGTTGCAGGAAAACTTACAATTACAAAAAGTGATAACCCAACAGTATATGTGCTGGATAGTGAAGGAAGGGTGATTAAGGAATTATGGGATGAAGCTGGCTCTGAATACCAGGCGTATGAATATGATTCGGATGGAAGAATGACGAAAGTAATTGAACATTATGGTGGATCTGATCATTTAAAATATGATTTAACCATTGTAGATGGGAATGTAACAAACAGAATCAGATATGAAGATGATGGAGTGACTGTGAGAGAAGATAGAGAATTTACGTATACAATAGGGGATAACTTAAGTGGTATTCATCAGATCTATCAGGTTGATTCGGAATGGAAAAATGTTGGAGGCACTTTCGGAAACCAAAGTCAGAAACTCGTAGATACTTACACTCGTCATATAACAGAGGATCCAACATCAAATTTTGGAGCAACATATGAGTATACTTTTGATGATAAGAACAGAGTTGCTACACAAACAAAAAATGGAACTAGCAGTGGGGGCTCATTTTCGGAGGCATGGGAGTATACGTATTATGAGGACTAATCCCTTAATCATAAGTCCTCAAGACCAAAGGTGGGGTAGTTGACTCTATAGAATAATAGAACAAATAAATTTCGAGTTTAGTAGTTGTAATCAAGCACTTACGTTATTTCGTAAGTGCTTTTTTACGTATCTTATCTAATGTTTACCAGTGAGAAGCCGATCTGGGAAAAGTAACCTGTTTATGAGATTTGAGTTTCCCCTTACTTAAATAAGCACAGCTAACAGGAGGTTGTTCCTAGCTCAGATAGCAGGTTTGTTTACGTGCACTTTATGATGCCGGAGACCAAAGGAAAGTCACTCGAGCAATTGGAAGAAGAAATGGTCGGAGAGTGATTAAATGTAGATTTTGAATATTGCCGTCTATCCCTTGTATGAGCGGTCCTTTTCAAAAGTGTCCAGATGTCTTTCCTTTTTAGCGTCGTATATGTCGGCAATGGTAACCAGGATGCCTGTTTCTTCCACAGCACCAAACTCGTCGTTTGGTGCAGTTCCGAATGTCATCATCGTGCTGCTCAGGTTCATATACGAATTGATCAGAGGAGGAATATTTTCACCCTTCTCTTTGACGAATTTGCCTAGTTTTTGGAGCGCCTCTTTGTATGAAAGTCCTTCAAAGTTTGTTTTATAGGGAGCTAATTTGTCCAGTGAAATAACAGGGTCAATCGGGCTAGCC